>NYSS01000070.1 GCA_002683135.1 Planctomycetota bacterium
TGCGACGGTCTGCCCTTCGTCGTCGTCGTCGGCAAGACCCGACGCGACCTGGATGGACTGAAGAAGAAGCTGGCCGGCGCTGTCTGGAAGAAGGAGCTGATCGGGAAGTTCATCTTCGCCTCGACGACCGAGGGCAAGGACCTCGCGCCCATCAAGGGAGCGAAGTTCAGCACGGGGATCATTGTCATCAAGCCGGATGCCTACGGGCTGAAGGGCACGGTGATCACCAAGATCGGTTCGCGCGTCAGTGCGGACAAGCTCGAGAAAGCTCTCCTCGACGCCGCAAAGAAATTCCTCCGCACGGCCAAATCGCACCGCGACCATGTCCGTCAGGGACGGCGCGCCGGGCTGGAATGGAAGCCCGAAGTGCCGGTCCCGTCCCGTCGCCGCTCGCGTCGCTGACCCGCGGCGTCATGCTCGCGCCCCTTCGAAGTGGAGGCGGAGGGAATGGAGTCCTCGACCCGCAGCCCCTCCGGCGACCACGCGAAGGGGCCGAGGCCCCTGCGAACCTGCCGCAAAACAGAAATTCCCGCACGAATGTGCGTAGGTCCTCTGCTCGCAGGGGTTTTTGGTGCATCCGAGGGTTGAAGGTGGCCGCGGATGTGCCAAAGTTTCGGACTTCCAGAGGCTGTCCGGGTGTGATCTCGGCAGCCGGCACCCCCGGCGCCCCGCTTCGGCGAGGCACTCGGCGGCGGGCTCCGCCAGGAACCTGCCCGAGTACGGGAAAGGCAAGCGCAGGTCCCGGACCTACGGCCATAGGCTGTTGAGCGGGGCGCCACGTTTGGCGGTGTTGGGACCGCTACCGGAACTGAGTGAGCGATATGGCTCAAGAACACATCAAGATCCGCCTGGAGTCGTACGACCACGAGGCGTTGGACATCTCGGCGCAGGAGATCGTCGACGTCGCCCGGCGTTCCGAGGCCCAGGTCATGGGTCCGGTACCCCTGCCGACGCGCATCGAGCGGTTCACGATCCTGCGCGGTCCACACGTCGACAAGAAATCGCGCGAGCAGTTCGAAATTAGGACGCACAAGCGTCTGATCTATCTCAGCCAGCCGACGAAGAAGACCGTCGATCTGCTGAGCAAGCTGAATCTTCCGGCCGGAGTTGAAATCAAGATCAAGGCCTGAGCAGAGAGCTCCGCGAGTCGTTCGTGGAATTCTTCGTTGGGCCGGGTTTGGAGTGACAGATGGGCCATTTCATCATGGGACGTAAGGGTCGGATGACCCAGGTGTTCACTGATGAGGGCGTCTGCATTCCCGTGACGATTCTCGAAGCGGGACCTTGCAAGGTGACCCTGGTCAGGACCGAGGATGCGGACGGCTATAACGCCGTCCAATTTGCGTACGAACCGGTGCGTGAGAAGGTCCTCACGAAGCCGGTGACCGGCCATCTCAAGAAGGCGGGAGTGGGCCCCCATCGTTTCTTGCGTGAACATCGCATGGACGCTGCTCCCGACGCGGAGGTCGGTTCAGAGGTCACCTGTGAGGTGTTCGAGAAGGGCGCCCTCGTGGATGTGGTCGGGACCGTCAAAGGCCGCGGCACGGCTGGCGTGATCAAGCGCCACGGCTTCGCCCGCAGGCCTCAGACGCACGGTCATATGCAGACCCGCCGTCCCGGTTCCATTGGCATGCACTCCGATCCGTCCCGCGTGTTTAAGGGCAAGCGGATGGCAGGCCACTACGGAGCCAATCGACACACGGTCAAGAACCTAGAGATCATTGGCGTCGACGCCGAACGTAATCTGTTGCTCGTGCGTGGCCCCGTCCCGGGCCCGCGCGGTGGCTTCATCATGATCCAGACGGCCAAGACCGGGCAGGCGAAGGCGTAGGTGCGATCGATGGAAATCCCTCATTGGAAAGACGGCACGACGGGGCGCACCGAGTTCGACCCCTCGTTCCTCGGTGAGAAGGTGCTGTCGCGGACGTTGCACGCCGCTGTGGTCATGTACCGGGCGAACAAGCGCACGGGCACGCACAAGACCAAGACGCGTGCCGAGATCGCCCGTTCGAAGAAGGCCGTGTTTCGCCAGAAGGGCCTCGGTAAGGGGCGCGTTCGCCACCCGCAGGTGTCCCAGTGCCGTGGCGGTGGGGTTGCCCACGGCCCGCAGCCGCGTGACTACTCGTACGCCATGCCCAAGAAGGAGCGGCGCTTAGCGCTTCGCTCTGCGCTGTTGTCGAAGTTCCGGGACGGTCAGGTCGTCCTGGCCGACGCGCTCGAATTCGGCGGGCCCAAGACCAAGGAGCTCGCCAACGTGCTCGGGTCCCTGGGGGCGCAGGGGTCTTGCCTGATCGTGGATGGTTCCCCGGCGAAAAACCTCGTGCTCTCAGCCCGGAACCTCCCGCGGGTGACGGTTACTTCGGTGCAGGACCTCAACGCGCTGGATGTCATCCAACACCGCCGGATGTTGGTTACCCAGGCCGGCCTCGACGCCATGAAGGAGGTCCACGGTGGCTAATGCTGCTTCCTACGGCGTCGTCAAGCGCCCCCTGCTCACCGAGAAGAACATGCATCGGGCCGAGGTCCGCAATGAGTACACCTTCGAGGTTGCGCTCAGCGCGAACAAGGTCCAGATTCGGACGGCGATCGAGGATATTTACGACGTCAAACTCCTCCGCGTGAACACGTCGGTGAAGACGGGGCTCGTGCGCCGATTTGGCTGGAACTGGTCGAAGGACTCCAACAGCAAGAAGGCGATCGTGAAGCTCGCCGAGGGCTACAAGATCGACCTCCTGTAGGGGAGGTGGAGACACGGTCATGGCCATTCGCAGATTCAAACCGACTTCCCCGGGGCGCCGTCGTGGTTCGGTGCTGATCTTCAAAGAGGAGATCACCCGGACAGAGCCGGAAAAATCCCTGATGGAGCCGGTCAAGAGGACCGGCGGGCGCAACAACAGGGGCCGGATGACGGCTCGCCATCGTGGCGGCGGCGCCAAGCGGGCGTACCGCAAGATCGACTGGAAGCGCAACAAGGATGGCGTCCCGGCGAAGGTGTTCAGCATTGAGTACGACCCGAACAGGTCGTCCAACATCGCGTTGCTGCACTACGCCGACGGCGACAAGCGCTACATCCTGGCGCCTAACGGCCTTCGTCCCGGCATGGAGGTCGTCTCCGGGGCGGGTATCGAGCCGACTGTCGGCAACGCCATGCCGCTTGCCGACGTGCCGTTGGGAATGGAGATCCACAACGTCGAGATCAAGCCCGGTCGTGGCGGCCAAATGGTGCGCTCGGCGGGGATGCGGGCGCGCATGATGGCCAAGGAAGGGAAGTACGCGACCTTGCTCCTTCCGTCCGGTGAAATGCGCCGCGTCCTGATGACCTGTCGGGCGACGCTCGGCGTGGTCGGGAACTCCGACCATCAGCACGTTCGCATTGGTAAGGCGGGTCGTAACCGGCATCTGGGCAAGCGCCCACATGTCCGTGGTTCGGCGATGAACCCGATCGCCCACCCCATGGGTGGTGGTGAGGGGCGTCGCGCCGGTGGTCGTCACCCGACCAGTCCTTGGGGCAAGCCGGCCAAGGGCGGCCGGACGCGCCGCAGGAAGAACCCAACCAGCAAGTTCATCGTTCGCAGACGGAAGAAGAGGTAGCCCCGGATGAGTCGCTCGACAAAGAAGGGTCCTTACGTCGACGAGAAGCTGCTCAGGAAGACCGAAATCCAAAAGCAGCAGGGCTCGAGCGACGGAATCAAGACGTGGGCGCGCTCTTGCACGATCATCCCCGACTTCGTCGGGCACACGTACCTCGTGCACAACGGCAAACAGTTCCTGCGCGTCTTCGTGACCGAGGAGATGGTCGGGCACAAACTCGGCGAGTTCGCGCCGACCCGCAACTATCGCGGTCATGGGTCGGACAAGCGGAGGTAGGCGCTCGCAAGAGGCACAGTCATGGCTGAAGAGAAGAGCGAGTTCAGAGCAATTCATCGCTACGCGCCCATGAGCGCGCGCAAGGCGCGGCCTGTGGCTGCGTTGGTGCGCGGGCTTCGTGTCAACGCGGCGATGGAAGAGCTCGAGTACGTGCACCGCCGTGCGGCGCCGATGGTGCTGAAGGTGCTCCGCTCCGCGGTCGCGAACGCCGGTCAGGTGGGCGGCGTTGAAGCCGGCCAGCTGTACGTGAAGACCGCCGCTGTCAACGAAGGCCCGCTCAAGCAGGGCCGGCTCCGTTGGCGTCCGGCCCCCATGGGCCGCGCCCAGCCGATCCGTAAGCGAACATGTCACATCGAGGTCGTCGTCGGTGTCCTCGCCGCACCGCAGAAGAGCCGTAA
Source organism: Planctomycetota bacterium (assembly GCA_002683135.1). Taxonomy (GTDB): domain Bacteria; phylum Planctomycetota. The sequence goes on from NYSS01000070.1 coordinate 4,266, forward strand.
GAAGAAGTCCGAGGCCCCTGCGGAGCAACCCGACGTGGCGAGCGAGCCCGCCGAGGTGGCCAGCGATCGTCCGCAGGGCGGCGATGAAAACGAGGGTAAGGAGTAGCAATGGGACAAAAGATCCATCCTCTCGGCTTCCGCATCGGCGTTCGCGAGCGCTGGCGTTCGCGCTGGAACGCCTCCAAAAAGGACTTCCCGGGCCTCCTCAAGGAGGATCAGGAGTTGAGGAAGTACGTCAAGCACAACTACTTCTACGCGGGCATCCCGAAGATCGAGATCGAGCGCACGACCGATGCGGTCACGTTGATCATCCATACCGCACGGCCGGGCATCCTGATCGGCCGCAAGGGGAAGAAGCTCGAGGAGATTCAGGTGGATCTCCAGAAGATCGTGACTGACAAGGACAAGACCATTCGGGTGCAGATCGCGGAGATCAACCGCCCCGAACTGGACGGTCAGTTGGTCGCGGAGAGCGTGCGTGAGCAGCTCGAGAAGCGCCAGGCTTTCCGCCGCGTCATCAAGAAGACGCTGCAGACGACCATCAACGCTGGTGCGAAGGGGATCAAGGTCATGCTCGCGGGGCGTCTCGGCGGTTCGGAGATGTCGCGTCGGGAGCATAAGAGCGAGGGGACGATTCCCCTGTCGACGTTGGACGCAGATGTGAGCTACGGCTTCACCGAGGCGAAAATGTCGACCGGCCACATCGGCGTCAAGTGCTGGATCTATCGCGGCAAATATGGCGAGTCGCGTCGCATGGGTGGTGGAACGGGCGAGATGCGCCCCCGCCGCACACGGCAGACGCGGTTCGACGGATCGTGAGCTAGGAGACCCGAGTCATGGCGATGATGCCCAAGAGGGTCAAGTACCGGAAGAAGCAGCGCGGTCGCATCAAGGGCGAGGCGCAGCGCGGCAATGCCGTGGCTTTCGGCGAGTACGGGCTCCAGTGTCTGGACCAGGGCCGTATCTCCGCTCGCCAGATCGAGGCAGGTCGTATTGGCTCGAGCCATTATCTGAAGGGTGAGGGGCGGATTTGGATCCGCGTCTTCCCTCACAAGTCGATGACCTCGACCCCTGCCGAGACCCGCATGGGTAAGGGCAAAGGCGAGATCGATTTTTGGTGCGCCGTGGTCAAGCCCGGGACGATCCTCTACGAAATCGGAGGGGTCCCGGAAGAGACTGCGAAGACGGCGCTGTTGCGGACGGCCCACAAGCTGCCGGTCAGGTGCCGGTTCGTGAAGCGTCGGCACAAGGTGTAGGCGCAGGATGTTGAGGCCTGAGCGATGAACATCGAAGAAGTGAAAGCGCTGGATGACGGGGACCTGCGGGTCCAGGTCGACAGATGTCGCAAGGAGCTCTTCAACCTACGGGTGAAGGCTGCGACTGAGAGCATCGACAACCCCCGTGAGATCCGCAGTCTCCGGCACGATGTCGCACGTCTGCTGACCGAGCGCCGTCGCCGAGATATTGAGGGGAGCCAGTCATGAGTGACGAGGCCAGTAAGAAGAAGGGTCGGACTGTCGTTGGCGTCGTGACGAGCGACAAGGGCGACAAGAGCATCACCGTGCAGGTGGATCGCATGGTCCAGCACCCGCGGTTCAAGAAATACGTCCGCCGCCGCTCCAGGTACTACGCGCATGACGAAAACAACGACGCGCACGTGGGCGATCGTGTGTCGATCACCGAGTGTCGTCCGTTGAGCAAGAACAAGAGCTTTCGTCTGTTCGAGGTCATAGAGCGCTCGCGCCTGCGGGAAGTGAGCGCGCCAGACGAAACGAAGGCGGAGGGCTGACCGATGATCCAGATGCAGACGCGACTCCGGGTTGCCGACAATACCGGCGCCAAGGATATCCAGTGCATCAAGGTGCTCGGCGGTTCGAAGCGGCGCTACGCGTCCATCGGGGACGTCATCGTGGGCTCCGTCAAGAAGGCTCTACCAGGCGCCGCGGTCAAGCAGGGTGACGTCGTTAAGGGCGTTATCGTCCGAACCAAGAAGCCCGTTCGTCGCGAGGACGGCAGCTACGTGCGCTTCGATACCAACGCCATCGTGATCCTCGACGGCAACGGTGAGCCGCGTGGGACCCGTATCTTCGGTGCCGTCGCTCGCGAGTTGCGCGCGAAGAACTTCATGAAGATTGTGTCTCTCGCCTCGGAGGTGGTCTGATGAGTCTCTCACGGATCAAGACCAACGACGAAGTGGTCGTCATCCGAGGCAAGGACAAGGGGAAGCGCGGGCGCGTCTTGCGGGTGCTGCGGGCGAAGAACCGCGTGGTCGTCGAGGGCGTGAACACCGTCATTCGTCACCTGAAACGCAACCCGCAGAACCCCCAGGCCGGTGGCCGTCAAGAGCGCTCGGCGCCGATTCACATCTCCAACGTGATGCCGTGGTCGGACGCCGACGGGAAGGCCGTCCGTGTGAACTCTGACGGGATAGGGCGAGAAAAGCACCGCATCACTTCGAGTGGCAAGGTGCTCTCCGCTGCTGGCAAGGCAAAGGAAAAGAAGGCTCAGCGTCGCAAGGCGAAGGGCAGTGAGGATGACGAGTAGGTGCTGAACGATGAGTGAAGCAGCAACAACTCCAGCTGAGACCCCACGTCTTCTCGACAAGTACGTGAACGACGTCAAGGGGGCGCTGAAGGACAAGTTCGACCTTTCCAACGTCAACCAGATCCCACGTCTGACGAAGATCGTGGTGAACATGGGCGTCGGTGAGGCGGTCGAAAACAAGAAGCGTCTCGACGCGGCGATGGTAGACATGGCCATTATTACTGGCCAGCGTCCCAAGCTGTGTCGGGCGAAGCGCTCTGTCGCGGGCTTCAAGCTCCGCGAAGAGATGCCGATTGGCTGCAAAGCTACCCTCCGGGGCTACCGGATGTGGGAGTTCCTGGATCGGCTGATTTCCATCGCCGTCCCTCGTATTCGTGACTTCCGCGGCATCAAGTCGAACTCATTCGACGGCCGCGGAAACTTCTCGATGGGATTGGCGGAGCAGGTGGTCTTTCCGGAGATCAACCTGGACAAGGTTGAGTGGGTTCAGGGCATGGACATCACGATGGTGATCAGCGGCGGGAGCGATGAGATGTCGCTCGAGTTGCTGACTCAGCTCGGGATTCCGTTCAAGAGGGACTGATCGTGCTGAGCGAAGCAACACTGTGTCGGGCTAGGAGCTAACCGTGGCAACCAAGGCGCAATACAACAAAACGTTCAGCAAGAAGCCGAAGTTTGCGGTTCGTCTCCGTCGACGCTGCACCCTGTGCGGCCGTCCGCGTGCCGTATATCGCAAGTTCGGCATCTGCCGTATTTGTTTCCGTGAGCTCGCCCACCGGGGCGAGATCCCGGGTGTCCGCAAGGCGAGCTGGTAGGGGAGTGACACGATGAGCATGACCGACCCCATCGCCGACCTGCTGACGCGGATTCGCAACGCGAACACCATCCGCATGGCGCACTGCGATGTCCCGGCTTCCCGCATGAAGCGTGGCATCGTCGACGTCTTGAAGCAGCAAGGCTACATCCGGGACTACCGGGTCATCGAGGACGGTGTCCAGGGAAGCCTCCGGGTCTACCTGAAGTACGGCCCAGATGGCGAATTCATCATCAACAGCCTCCAGCGGGTCAGTAAGCCGGGACGCCGGGTTTACACGGGCGCCGAGGGCATCCCCAAGGTTCTCAACGGTCTCGGCATCTCGATCTTGAGCACGAGCAGGGGCGTCCTCAGCGACGGCGACGCGCGTACGCAACATATCGGCGGCGAGGTGCTCGCGGAGGTCTGGTAGGCCATGTCACGCATCGGTAATCAACCCATCACAGTGCCTTCCGGCGTCACCGCCACGGTCACGGGACACGCGATCAAGGTGAAGGGCCCCAAGGGCGAACTCGAACAGGCGTTCGACCCAGACATCAAGGTCGAGGTCGGGGACGGAGCCATCACGGTCACCAGGCCGACGGACCAGAGGCATCATCGGGCCTTCCACGGGCTCTATCGCTCGTTGATCAACAACATGGTGACGGGCGTCTCTAAAGGCTTCGCCAAGGTGCTGGAGATCGAGGGCGTCGGTTATACGGCGAAGGCCGGCGGCGCGAAGTTGACGCTGAACGTCGGCTTCAATGCGCCAGTAGAGATGGAGGCGCCGAAGGGTGTCGACGTCGCGACGCCAAAGAACACCGTCATTGAGTTGAGCGGATTCGACAAGCAGAAGGTTGGCCAGTTCGCGGCCGAGATCCGGCGGGTGCGTCCCCCAGAGCCCTACAAGGGCAAGGGTATCCGCTATCAGGGTGAACACGTTCGTCGTAAGGCCGGCAAGGCCATCGGCGGCAAGGCGTAACGGCGGGAGCAGGTTCATGGCACAGGTAAGCGCGAAGCTGAAGGCAAAGCGCCGGCTACGGCGGAAGCGGCATATTCGTCGCAGCGTCAGCGGAACGCAGGCGCGGCCGCGGATGAGCGTGTTCCGTAGCGTGGCCCACATCTACGTCCAGGTGGTCGACGATGAAGCCGGGCATACGCTCTGCTCCGCGAGCACACTGGAGAAGGACGTCCGTGGTTCCATCTCGTCTGCGGGCAACTGTGACGCAGCCAAGGTGGTGGGGGCGAAGATCGCCGAGCGCGCGGGCGCCGCTGGCCTGAGCCGTGTCGTCTTCGACCGCAACGGATTCAAGTATCACGGCCGAGTCAAGGCTCTGGCCGACGCTGCCCGCGAGGGCGGGATGGAGTTCTGAGATGGCGAGACCTGGCGGAAGGCAAGGCGGACGTTCACGGGGTGATGGACCTCGTGATGACGGGTTCGTCGAGAACGTCGTCAAGATCAATCGCTGCGCGAAGGTGATGAAGGGCGGACGTCGGTTCTCGTTCTCCGCTCTCGTCGTCGTCGGTGATGGCAGCGGTAAGGTCGGCGTGGGCTTCGGTAAGGCTAACGATGTCCCCACGTCGGTAGAGAAGGGCGTGAAGGAAGCCCGTAAGAACCTCGTCGAGGTTTCGCTCTCCGGACGGACGATCCCCCACGCGGTGACCGCCCGATTCGGCGCGGCCCGAGTCGTCATGCTGCCGGCGCCTCCGGGCACCGGAGTCATTGCTGGCGCGACCATGCGTTCGGTCATCGTGGCCGCTGGTATTCAGGACGTGCTCACCAAGAGCCTCGGTTCTGCGAACCCGATCAACCTCGTCAAGGCGACCATGGAAGGCCTGAAGGGGCTTCGTACGAAGGAGCAGATCGCGACGCTACGGGGCGTCGAGATCTCCGGATAGTCCGGGCAACCAAGCTGAACACATAGTTACGCGAGTAGACCTTCGGGTCTGCGACACACGCGACGTCGGGCCTTGGGCCTGACCAGAAGCGAGCGAACCCATGAATCTGGAAGACCTCAACAACCTGGCGACTCCGCACAAGCGACGCATGCGCAAGGCGCGCGGCCGCAGCGCGGGTAAGGGCAAGACGGCGGGGCGTGGCCACAAGGGCCAGAAGTCCCGTTCGGGCTACTCGAGGCGTTACGGCCACGAGGGTGGGCAGATGCCCCTGTTTCGCCGACTCCCGAAGCGTGGCTTCACGAACGCTCGCTTCAAGGTCGAGTACGCCATCGTGAACGTTTCCGTCCTCGGGGCGTTTGATGCGGGCGCGGAGGTGGACCTCGATGTGTTGAAGGGCAAGGGCATCGTGCCACGTGGGGCGACTCGCCTGAAGGTGCTTGGCAAGGGTGATCTCGACCGTGCGCTGACAGTCAGGGCGCATCGCTTCAGCGCCAAGGCGAAGGAACTCATCGCCGGCGCTGGCGGTACCGCGGAGGAACTCGCCTGATGTGGGCTGCGATCCAGAACCTGTTCCGGGTTGAGGCGATCCGGGGGAAGATCTTCATCACCCTGTCCCTGCTATTCATCGCGCGTATCGGGTTGAACATTCCGCTCCCAGGCGTGAACTACGCTGCTTACAAGCTCTACGTCGAGGGCGCGGCCGGCGCGGGCACGACGCAGATCGTCGGCCTGTTCAACGCTCTGTCGGGCGGCAACATCCAGGCGCCGGTGCTGTTCGCGCTCGGTATCCTGCCTTACATCACCAGCTCGATTATCTTCTCGCTGCTGGTCAAGGTGCTCCCGTCGCTGGAGGCCCTCAGCAAGGAGGGCGCGGCTGGACAGAAGAAGATCAACCAATATTCCCGCATGCTGACGGTGCCCATCTGTATCTTTCAGGGCACCGCGATTTGCTACGCGATCTTTGGCCAGATGGCCGAGCGGGCCAATGTCGTCCCCGGTGGTGTCGGCTTCGGGTTCGTCGCGACGGCCGTCCTTGGCATGACGGCTGGCACGGTCTTTCTCATGTGGCTCGGTGAGCAGATCACCGCCCACGGCATCGGTAACGGCGTTTCGCTGTTGATCGTCGCCGGCATCGTCACCGGTCTCCCCGGTACGTTCCTGAAGATCTTCACCGAGGCGCAGCAAGACCGCAGCTACATCCTCGTAGCGGTGGTTCTGCTCGCGGTGTATTTCGCCATGGTGCTTGGGATCGTCTACATGACGAAGGGCCAGCGGCGCATCCCGATCCAGCAAGCCAAGCTGATGAAGGGGAGGCGCATGATGGGTGGCTCGCGGCATTATCTGCCGGTGAAGCTCAACATGGCGAACGTCATGCCCGTCATCTTCGCGTCGGCGTTGCTGACGCTCCCGGTCACCATCATCTCGTGGATCGCCGGGGCGCAACTCAACTTCTACGGGGGTTGGTGGTACGTGACCCTGTTCTCTGCCCTCATCATGTTCTTCTCGTTCTTCTGGACGTCGCTGATGTTCCAGCCGACCGAGATGGCGAACAACTTGAAGGAATACGGTTCGTTCATCCCAGGCATCCGGCCAGGGAAGAAGACCGCGGACTTCCTCGAGAAGGTGATGACTCACATCACGCTCGTGGGTTCGGTGTGCCTGACCTTGGTGGCGGTCGTTCCTCTCCTCATCACGCAGGGTCTGAACCTGTCGGCGATCGTGGCGGGCTTCATGGGCGGAACCGGCATCCTCATCGTTGTGGGTGTCACTCTCGATCTGGTGGATCAGCTGAACGCGAGTCTGCTCCAGCGGAATTACGAGGGCTTCATGTCCGCAAGCGCTTCTAAGAAGGGTGCCCGCCGGTGAGCCTCGCCCTCGTCTTTTTGGGCCCCCCAGGGGCCGGCAAGGGCACCCAGGCCAAGACCTGTGCCGAACGGCACCGCTTGTTCCACGTGTCCACCGGCGACCTGTTTCGCCAGAACCTGAGGGAGGAGACTCCGGTGGGACTGGTGGCTCGGGGTTTCATGGACCGCGGCCACCTCGTCCCTGACGAGGTGGTGTGCGCGATGGTCCGGGGGTGCCTCGAGGCTGAGGAGACCACGGAGGGCTTCATTCTGGACGGCTTCCCCAGGACCATCTCCCAGGCCGAGGCCCTGGAGGAGGACTTGGAGCAGTTGGAGCGTCCCCTGACCTCGGTGGTTTCGTTTGAGATCGATGACGGGATGCTGATGGAGCGGCTCACGGGGCGGCTCACCTGCAAGGGCTGCAGCGCGCCCTTCCACAAGACCTTCAATCCGCCCCAGGAGGCGGGGGTCTGTGACGATTGCGGGGCCGATCTCTACACCCGGGACGACGATACCGAGCCGGCTGTCGCGGCTCGGTTAGACGAATATCATGATAAAACAGCACCACTTCTCGGCTATTACGAGACGCGGGGGCTGCTGCGGAGCGTGGACGCTGCGCAACCAGTTGACGGAGTCTCTGGCGCCCTTGAGAGAGCGCTCGAAGACCGGTAGTTTCCTAGGTTTACGAAAGAAGATCCTCAACGTGATCACCTATAAGTCGAAGCGCGAGATCGAACGCATGCGCTCCGCCGGTCAGGTCATTGCGAAGGTTTTCGAGTTGGTCGGCGACCTCGTCCGGCCGGGTATTACGACTGGTGAGATCGACGCCAAGGTCGAGGAGTTCATTCGCAGCGAGGGCGGCAAGCCTTCGTTCAAGGGCTACCACGGCTTTCCGGGCAGCATCTGTGCGTCGGTGAACGACGAGATCGTCCACGGCATTCCCGGTGATCGGGAGCTGGTGGACGGTGATCTGTTCACCATCGACGTGGGGGTGATCATTCGCGGCTACCACGGTGATGCCGCGAGGAGCTTCCCGGTGGGTGCGATTTTGCCCGACGTGGCTCGGTTGGCGGAGGTGACGGCCGATGCCCTGAACGATGGCATCCGAGCCTGTTGTCCCGGTAATCGCCTGTCCGACATCGCGCGAGCGGTGGAGGCGCGGGGCCGGGGCGACGGATTCGGGATTGTCGAGCAGTACGTAGGACACGGTATCGGGACAGCGCTCCACGAGGACCCGCAGGTCCCTAACTACGTAAGCGATTCATTATTGAAGAGTGATCTCGTTCTGAAGAGCGGTCTGGTGATCGCCATCGAGCCGATGTTCAACCTCGGCTCGCGCGACACCAAGACCCTGGATGACGAGTGGACAGTGGTGACCAAGGACGGAAAGTGCTCGGCGCACTTCGAGGACACGGTCGCCATTACGGATGATGGCCCGGTGATCATGACGCGTCCTTCGGACCGTCAGGATCTTCGGATCTGGTCACTGAGCGCGTAAGTTTTACGGACGCGCGAGGTCGGAGAAGCACGATGAAGGTTAGAGCTTCGGTCAGGAGGATCTGCGAAGGTTGCAAGATCGTCCGCCGCCGCGGCGTGCTTCGCGTGATCTGCAAGCTGGACCCCAGGCACAAGCAGCGCCAGGGTTGAGAGCTTAGGAGCTATAGCGCATGCCACGTATCGCCGGTGTAGACATCCCCCCCAACAAGGTGTGCAAGATCGCCTTCCGTTACATCTACGGGATTGGCCCGAAGTCCGCCGCGGCGATCTGCGACGAGATGGGTATCGAGTATGACCGCAAGACGCGAGACCTCACCGACGAAGAGGTGACCAAGATCAGCGCGCTGATCGAACGTCGCTTCATGGTCGAGGGGCATCTGCGTCGCTCGATCACGCAGAACCTGGCGCGACTCAAGAACATCCGTTGCTACCGCGGCATCCGGCATATCCGTTGCCTGCCTGTGCGTGGTCAGGGGACGCAAAGCAACGCGCGTACGCGCAAGGGCAAGAAGAAGACGGTCGCCGGCAAGAAGTCGGTGAAGCAGATGCGATAGCGCGAGGGGTTGCTCGTAACAGCAGCTGCTCTGAGAACTGACCAAGAGTGAATCAATGGCGAAACCAGGCAAGAAAAAAGTCAAGAGGACCGTCTCGAAGGCCGTCGTGCACGTGAAGGCGACCTTCAATAATACGATCGTGACGATCACCGATGTGCAGGGCAACACCCTGTGCTGGGCCAGCTCCGGCACCATCGGATACAAGGGCTCGCGCAAGAGCACCCCGTTCGCCGCGCAGCGCGCTGGTGAGCGTGCGGCCGAACTGGCGAACAAGTTCGGAGTGCGGGAGTGCGAGGTCCGGCTCAAGGGGCCCGGATCGGGCCGTGAGTCCGCCGTGCGCGCCATCCGCGGTGGTGGTATCGATGTCAAGGCGATCGAAGACGTTACGCCTGTTCCGCACAACGGCTGCCGCCCGCGCAAGCGTCGGCGGGTCTGACGGAGAACGACCGAGACATGGCTGTCTATAACGGACCGAAATGCAGGCTGTGCCGCCGAGAGGGCATGAAGCTCTATCTCAAGGGCGAGCGCTGCCACACCAACAAGTGCGCGATCACGAAGCGCGGCGACAACTATCCGCCAGGCATGCAGGGCTGGAAGCGGCCTCGTAAGCCGTCCGAATACGGCATGCAGCTTCGTGAGAAGCAGCGGCTGAAGAGGATGTATGGCCTGCTCGAGCGCCAGTTCCGTCGGATGTTCTCGCTTGCGCAGAAGACGCGCGGGAACACGGGGGAGGTGCTGCTGCAGCTGATGGATCGCCGCCTCGACAACGTCGTCCGCGCATCCGGGCTCGCGTACGGCCCCGCGTCTGCGCGTCAGATGGTGACGCACGGGCTCGTGTACGTGAACGGCCGCAAGGTGAACGTCCCCAGTATTCTCGTGAAGACCGGCGACGTGGTGAGCGTGCATCCGCGCGAGCGCACTCAGAGCCTGGTCAAGGGCATCGTGGAGTCCGCCAAGGTCTACCAGAGCGTGCCCGGTTGGCTTGAACGAGATGATGGGAACCTCACAGTGAAGGTACTGAACCTTCCGACCCGGGAAGAGTTCCCACTACAGATCCGCGAGCAACTCATCGTCGAAGGATGCTCGAAGTAAGGAGGCAACGGGACTTCGCGGTCCCGTGGCAGGAGATCGAGTCATATGCGTATTCGCTGGCGCAACCTGGAACTCCCTAACAGGGTGGTCGTCGACCGCGACACCCTGACCGATACATATGGGAAGTTCGTCATCGAGCCCTTCGAGCGAGGGTTCGGCCATACAATCGGCAACGGCTTGCGCCGTGTGCTGCTGTCGAGCCTGGAAGGCACCGCTGTCAAGTGGTTCACCATGTCGGGGGCACTCCACGAGTTCCAAGCCGTGGAAGGCGTCGTCGAGGACGTGACCGAGATCGCGCTTCAGGTGAAGCAACTTCTCGTGCGTATCCCCGGCGAGGGGCCCATCTCACTTCGCCTCAACAAGAAGGAGAAGGGGCCGGTCACGGCGGGCGATATCGTCTGCGGTGGTGACGCCGAGATCGTCAACACGGACCTCCACATTTGCACTCTGTCCAAGAACATGGACTTTGAGATGCTGATGGAGGCCGACCGCGGCCGTGGCTACGTCACCGCCGAGGAAAACGTGGCCGGCGGCGGCCGGCATTCGGATTCGGGTGCGCGTCGCGGGCAGCGCGACGTCGAGCGCGAGATCGGCAAGATCTGGGTCGATTCCATCTTCAGCCCCGTGTTGCGTGTGAAGTACGGCACGCAAGACACCCGAGTCGGCAAGCTCACCGACTACGACCTCCTAGACCTCGAGGTCTGGACGGACGGGTCCCTTCGCCCAGAAGAGGCGCTCGCCGAGGCAGCGAAGATCTACCGAAAGTTTCTCAACCCGCTCTGTAGCTACGGTTCGCCGGGATCCGAGATCCCAGCGATGGCTGCGGAGGAGGAGGAGAACGACGATAGCGACGACGCGGATCGCGAACTGATGGAGAAGTCCATCGCTGAGCTCGACCTCTCCGTACGCTCCAGCAACTGCCTGGAGGCGGAGAAGATCTTCACCGTCGGTGACCTCATGGGCCGCAGCGAAGCCGACCTCATGTCGGTCCGCAACTTCGGCAAGACGAGTCTCGAGGAGATCAAGGCCAAGCTCGTGGAGTTCGGTCTGCAATTGAACTGACGCCGAGACGTCGGTCGTCTCGATGAGAGGAAACGGGAGCCATGCGACACAAGTTGAAAGGCCGCAAGCTCAATCGGAGCGGGGCCCACCGCAAGGCGCTGGGTCGGAATCTGTTTCGTGCGTTGATCACCCATCACCGTATCGAGACGACGCCGGAGAAGGCCAAGCACTACCGCTCCATGGCGGAGAAGCTGATTACCCTCGCGAAGAACAACACCCTCGCGAACATCAGAAGGGCCATGGCGGAGGTTCCGGACAAGACGGTGATCAAGAAGTTGTTCGACGAGATCGGCCCGCATTTCAAGGACCGTCCGGGTGGCTACACCCGCATCGTGCGTCTGGCCAAGAACCGTCTCGGCGACAACGGTGGGCGCGCCATATGGGAACTGGTGGGCATGACCAAAGCCACGCCAGAGGAGGTCGACGCATAGACCTTCGCGATCAGTTGCATCTGGTCGGTTGCAGCGCCGCCGCCCTTGATGGGGTCGGCGGCGTTTCGCTTTTGGAGGGCCCGCCGTCCTGGGGTGGATTGCAGTGGGGGACCGTCGGGGCGATGGTCCTCCTCTTCGTCATCGCCTGCATCGTCATCGCTCGCGTCGCGCAGCCTCGCGTGAAGAGCGAGAGCCAGGTGTCGGACGACCGTTGACGCCGGGGGGGAGCGTCGCGCTCAATTGAAGCGGATGCGCTCGACGCCCAGGACCTTCTCCAACTCCTCCACGAGCCCCTCGGTCAGGGCGATGCGGAACTCGTTTCCCGCCTGGATGGTGATGGCTCCCAGGTTGGTCGTTCTGTAGTCGAAGAATACCGGAAGCCCGCCTGGGTGCGCCCTCAGCACGCGGTGCACCGCCGGGACGACCATCTCCAGTTCGTCGTCGTCGGCGAGGGCGAGGGTGAGCTTGCGGGCGAGGGTGTGGCGCGCCTGACCGAGATCGATGACCCGCTGGATGCGGACCGACGGTTCGTCTCGGCGCCGGCTGACCTCTCCCTTGAAGAAGCAGATCTTGTCCTCGGCCACGTTGTCGATCATCTGCATGTACAGATCAGAAAAGATGACGGCATCGCATGACCCCGAGAAATCCTCGATGCTGAGGATGCCCATCTTTTGCCCCGCGTTCTTGCCCTTCCGGATGGTCACGGGTCGGATGCTGTTGATGATGCCGCCGACGACGACCTTGTCGGCGTCGTTCATGCCTCCGAGGTCGGAGATCTGGGCGGTGGCGAAGCGGATGAGGTCAGCGCGGTAGCGGTTAAGCGGGTGTCCCGTGAGGTAGAAGCCGAGGACGTCCTTTTCCTTCTGCAGGCGGTCCTGCTCGTCGAACTCCGGGAGATCCGGCAATGCCTGGGCCTCGCCCTCCGCGACCGTGTCTTCGAAATCGTCGTCGCCGAAGAGCGCGTGTTGCCCCGTCTTGCGGTCGCGGTCGGCTGCGGATCCGGTGGCGAGGGCGTCCGCGAGGATCGCGCACTTCTGCGCCCGGTTGCCCTCTAGCGAGTCCATGGCGCCGGCACAGATAAGCGCTTCCATGCAGGCCTTGTTCGCCTTTGACACATCCACGCGTTCGCAGAGATCCCAAAGCGTACGGAAGGCCCCGTCTGTGCCTCTGGCTTTGACGATCGAGTCGACAGCGCTCTCGCCGACCCCCTTGAGCGCGGCCAGCGCGAAGCGGATGCTCTCACCCTCGACCCTGAACGCGCCGTCACTGTTGTTGACGTCAGGCGGCAGGATCTCGATGCCCATGTCGCGACAGCCCTCGGTGTACTTCACCGTCTTGTCGATTTCGATCATCTCGCAAGTGAGGAGAGCGGCCATGTACTGGATCGGATAGTTGGTCTTGAGCCAGGCCGTCTGGTAGGTGACGAGGGCGTACGCGGCGCTGTGCGACTTGTTGAACCCGTAGCCGGCGAAGTACTTGATGAGATCGAAGATCTCCGCCGCCTTGCTCTCTTCTACGCCGTTAGAGATGGCGCCGGTGACGAACTTTTCCTTGAACTTCGCAAGCACCTCGGGCTTCTTCTTGCCCATGGCCTTGCGGAGATTGTCCGCGTCGTTGAGGGTGAATCCGCTCAGCACGTTGCTGATACGCATCACCTGCTCCTGGTAGAGGATGACGCCGAGGCTCTCTTCGAGGATCGATGCGATGGACGGGTGCGGGTGCTCGATGGGCTCCTCACCGTGCTTACGTTTGACGTAGGTGTCCACCATGCCGGAGCCGAGCGGTCCCGGACGATATAGCGCCAGGACAGCGACCACGTCTTCGAACCGGTCTGGTTTCAGCCTCTTCAACAGGTCGATCATCCCGTCGGACTCGAGCTGGAACACGCCTGACGCGTCGCCTCGTTGGAGCAGCTCGTAGGTCTTCTTGTCGTCGAGCGGGATCTCGCTGATATCGACGTGCTCGCCCGTCGTCAGGGCGATGTTGTCCACCGCCTCCTTGATGATCGTGAGGGTCCTCAGGCCGAGGAAGTCCACCTTGAGGAGGCCGATCTCCTCCAGGATGTCCATGCTCCACTGGGTCGTGATGTCATCCTGTTTCCGATAGAGCGGTACACGCTCCGTCAACGGGCGGTCGGAGATGACGACCCCGGCGGCGTGAATCGATGCGTGGCGCGCGTTGCCGTCCAGCCGGAGCGCGATGTCGAACAGGCGCTTGTTCTGCTCGCTCTCCGTGTAAAGAGCCTGCACCTCAGAGTCTTTTTCGAGCGCGTCCTTGAGCGAGTCCATTGGTCCGTTGGGGATCTTCTTGGCGATGCGGTCCACGTCGGAGAGCGGGACGTCGAGGACGCGCCCCACGTCGCGGATGACTCCGCGAGCTTTCATCGTGCCGAAGGTGATGATCTGGGCGACGTGGTCGCGGCCGTACTTCTCCTCGACGTACCGGATCACGTCAGCCCGGCCGTTCTTGCAGAAATCGATGTCGATATCCGGCATCGAGATGCGCTCGGAGTTCAGGAATCTCTCGAACAGCAGGTCGTAGTGGAGCGGATCGAGTTGGGTGATGTCCAGCGCATACGAGACAATCGATCCGGCGGCCGAACCGCGGCCCGGACCTACGGGGATGCCGCGCTCTCGTGCATACCGGATGAAGTCCCACGTGATGAGGAAGTAGTCGATGAACCCCATCTGGGAGATGACGTCCATCTCGTACTCAAGTCGGTCACGGACCCGTTGGGTGACCTCCGGGTATCTCCTGGCGATGCCTTCCTCGCACAGTTTGCGGAAGTATGCCTCGGAGTCGTGGGGCTCCGGCGTCGTGAAGGCCGGGAGGAACCGATTGTCGAAGTCGATCGACACGTCGCACCGATTCGCGATCTCGCGGGTCGANGTGATGGNCTNNGGGATGTCTGAGAACAACTCAGACATCTGGGCGGTGTCCTTGAAGTACAGCTCGCGCGTCGACATCTTGAAGCGATTCGGGTCCGATTCGGTCTTGCCCGTGCCGATGCACAACGCGACATCCTGTGCCTTCCAGTCGTCACTCTCGATGTAGTGGATGTCGTTGGTGGCGACCAGCGGGAACCCGGTAGTCTTGCTCAGCTCCTTCATCGCCTCGCGGGTCGTATCCTCGAGATCGATCCCGTGCTTCATCACCTCCAGGTAGAAGTTCTCTGGCCCAAAGATCTCTCCATACTCGTGGATGATGGTCTCGGCTTCGTCCATGCGATCGGCGAGGATGGCCTGGTTGACCTCGCCAGCGAGGCAGCCTGAGAGGCAGATGATCCCCTCGCTGAGCTCCTTCATGACCTCGCGATCGATCCGCGGCTTGTAGTAGAAACCGTCGACGTACGCTGTCGATGCGAGCCGGATCAGGTTCTCCCAGCCCTTGTTGCTCGAGGCGAGGAGGGTCGCGTGAAAGGTGGCCTTCTTGCGTCCGGGGGCGATGACACGATTCTTGTCCTTGCGGCTGCCGGTGGCGATGTACGCCTCCATGCCGAGGATCGGCTTGATGCCCCGCTTCTTGGCTTCCTTATAGAACTGGACCGAGCCGAACAGGTTGCCGTGGTCGGTCAGGGCGATGGCGTCTTGCCCCGCGTCCCGGACGGCGTCGAGCAAGGCTCCTATCTGGCAGTTCCCGTCTAGTAGCGAGAAATGAGAGTGGACGTGAAGATGGACAAAGTCGTTGGCAGCCATTGTGTGCCCTCGAAACCGGACCCACGCATCCTGATGGATGCGAGGAACTGGCCTCCCCATGGTGATAAATGCGAGCGGCTGGCCTCGCGCGGCGCGAAATGTAACCCGCCGTCCGAGAGGGCGCCACGGAGGACGGCCGTCGTATTACCCTTCCTTGACCGCCCTGGTCGGGGGTGATAGCGTGCGCAAGCCTTGCTCTTGTACAGGTTTGCGTCCGAGTGGATCACCTCATGACAGCTCTCCGGATGTTCATTTCAGGCCTCGTGGCGCTGTTGTTGGTCGGCTGTGAGTCGACTGCCTCGTCGACCGGCCGCGGCAACGTGACCGTCCGCGAGCCGGCCCGCCCAGGGGAAACCGGTGGCGGGCTCAATGACCTGCTCTCGCGCAATCGTGGTTTGCATGTGAACCGGCTCGAGCGCCAGGACCAGGTTGCTCAGGGCGCGGAGCAGCTTCCAGACGGTTGGAAGCCCAAGATAGAGGGCTGGTGGGCTACCTGGTGCCGCCGTCCGCACGAATTCGACTCGACGCTCGTCGATTCGCCCGATCCGGTGAAGCTGCAGGCGGCCCGCGTCGCCCGTCGCACGGCGTGGGTGCGAGCGCGGACCGAGTGGGTCGCTCTCGGTCCGGGGGCGGTCAACATCCTCGTCGAGAACCTGCTGGCTTGGTACGTGCGGGCCTACGACGCCAACTTGGGTAAGGAGGTCGATCGCGCCAAGCTGGAGCTGGGGCTGTTCAAGGACGAGACGATCCCCTATCTCGTCTCCGGGCTGAGCCGGAGCCTGGGCGACAGCGTCGTGCGGACGCGCTTGGGTGAGCTATTGGCGACGTTCGGTGACGCGCCGGTGCCGGTCATCGAGAGGGAATGGCCGGCGGCGTCCGACGACGGGCGCCTCGCG
Organism: Planctomycetota bacterium; assembly: GCA_002683135.1. GTDB lineage: Bacteria > Planctomycetota. The sequence continues at coordinate 20,573 of NYSS01000070.1, forward strand.
CTCGTCAAGGCCATGAAGCAGATGCGCAGCGAGGCGACCGCGTCCTTGTTGCAGCGGATCGCGGGAGACAACGGGGCTCTGTGGAAGATCCGCATCGAGGCTATTGGTGCGTTGGGAAAGATGGAGGCGCGGACAGCGGGGCCGGTGTTGCGCCGGTGCCTGCGTGACGGAGATCCTTCCGTCCGCAAGTTCGCTGCCCTGCACATGCACGCAGTGACGGACGGCGCCGTGGCCGATCAGGAGGCCCTGGTGGGCGCGATGGAAGCGGCCCTGAGAGAGGGCAATCGACCCGTCGCTCAGGCGTGTCGTAACGCCCTGTGCGTGATCACCAAGAAGCGGTTGCCCGTCGATCCTGCCCGCTGGCGTTCGGTGATCGGGCGCGGTGGTAAGGACTGAGCGGAGTACGGGGGAGGGGCATCATGGTGGCCAACGAGAGTGATTGGGAGAAGGTCGTGAAGAAGGGGCAGGAGGTCTGCGCTGCTTGCGAAGCGGTGTTGGTCTCCGGTGCTGACGTGGTCACGGCCCTGACGTTCGCGGACGGCGGTTTTGCGCGCCGTGACCTCCACCCCGATTGTTATTCCAGTGACGATGACGCCATCGCCACCTGGCGCTGGAAGCGCGAAACAGAGCTGCGGCCGAACGCCCGCCGCCTAGACCTGGGCTTCCTCTCGGAGTTCTTTAAGCGCCTGGACGGGCGCGAGGATGGCCAGTCCCGGCGCGTGGCGTGGATCGTCTCATTGCTGCTGCTACGCAAGAAGATCCTCAAAGAGGTCGGTCGCAAGGCGACTGACGACAGGGAGGTCTTGGAACTGCGCTTCAAGAAGACCGAGCGGGTCTACGAGGTCCCCGATCCGCTGCTCGATGTGGAGGCGATGGAGTCCATTGAGTCGGACCTGTCGCGCATCTTCAATCTGGAGCAGGCGGCTCCGGCGTCTGCCGAAGGCGACGCTCAGGAGTCAGCTTGACCTTGGGTGAGGCGCGCCCTCCACTCGGCGCGTGCCTTGCCGGCGGTTGACTCGAGCGCGCTCCTACGCCCCGCCGAACGCCAGGTCGCCGGCGTCCCCCAGCCCTGGAACGATGTACCCCTGGTCCGTCAGTTCGTCGTCCGCGGAGGCGACGATCACGCTGGCGCCGAGCGCCTGTGAGAGGCGTTCCAGGGTGGGGCGATAGGCGATGGCGCCGGCGATGATGACCTGGGACGGGGTGCCGGTGGTCGCGATGACGCGTGGGTGTAGTTCCATGAGCGTCGAGCCCGTGGCCAGCATCGGGTCGACGTACACCAGGGGGCGACCGTCGGTCGAAGCCTTGCTCTGATAGGAGATGTCGATCTCCATTCGACCCGTCTCCTTGTCGAGGGCACCCTCCTTTCGGGCCGCGCCGAGGACCAGGGTGTCGGCGTCGGGGAGAGCTTCGAGCATGCCGTCCCACAGGGGTAGTCCTGCTCGCAGGACGGTGGCGAGGACCGGCTGGCAGTCGAGGACCGGTTCTTCGCGGCTGCCGAGGGGGGTGGTGACACGTCGTGTCGTCCTCGGGAGGTCTCGGGCGAGCTCATAGCCGAGATAGCAGCCGAGCCGCTTCATCGCGCGGCGAAAGGCGTCTCGATCGACTTGGCGTGTCACGCAACGCAGCGTCGTCAGCAACTCTCCGACGACCGGATGCCCTTCCTCGTCCAGGATGCGAATCATGGCAATTGGGGGCCACCTGCGCCCGAGCCCCAACATGTTGGGGCCCCCGGCTGTCGGTGGCCAAAGCAGGGTGATACGGGGGCCTCTATTTCTTCGAAAGGAGGTTGCGCGTTTGCCGCTAGTGGGGGCAGAATGCCCCCCATTGGTGCCAGGGGGGAGCCCATATAGGGTTCAGTGGCACTGAGGGTGACCTTGGGGGCATTGCCCCTAAGGGCGGGAAACGGAAAGCTGTGGACTGGCCGGCCCCCTCGGGGCGAACACCCGGAGAGGGTCGGCCGGCTTTCAGGCAAGCGCGGATTCGAGAAGATCTTCATGAGTCGGTACGCAGGAATAACGGTGGATACTAAGCGGCGCTGGGCGCTCCCGCAGATGTTCCGCCACGAGCTCGCCAAGGCGGAGACCGCCGACGGAACCTGGGCATTCTACATCGGTTACGAGGAGGACGGCTGCTTGTACCTCCTGACGCCGGATCAGTACGCCACCTACGCTGCCGAACTCGACCGGCTCTTCGATGATGGCGACCCGGAAGATCGCGCCACCCGCACCCAGATCCTCGGCAACTTCCAGCGAGTTCACACGGACAACGCGAACCGTCTGACGATTCCCGAGGAGCACGCCGAGATCGCCGGACTCAGCGGCAAGATCGACCTGGTCACGGGTGACCGTCGTTCGGAGATCTGGCACTCCGACGCTTTGCGTCGGCGCCGCGCCGACGGTCGGCAGCCGGCGCTCGATCGCCTCGCCGATCGTCGCGGGAAAAAAACAGCTACTCGCTCCCTTACGACGGGGAGCGCTGGAGAGGGCAGTTGATCGGTCACGGGATCCCGGTGGCCGGACGATCGCACGGCGCAGTTCGTGGAATACGAGCGCGGCGGCGGTTGGGGGGCGGGATCAGCGGGTCCTTCCATGACGGACAAACGACTCCACGAGCCGGTCCTGGAGGAGGCGGTCATCGACCGTCTGGCTCCGGAGCCTGGGGACGTCATGGTGGATCTAACGGTAGGCGCCGGTGGTCATGCGTCCCGAATCCTGGGGAGGGTAGGGGCGCAGGGGAGGGTCATCGGTGTCGACCGGGATCCTGCCGCTCTGGAGGTGGCGCGGAGAGTGTTAGCGCCTTTCGGGGATCGGGCGATCCTCGTGGAAGGCTGCTCTGACACTCTCCGCGCCATGCTTCGTGCGGCGGGGGTCGATCGGGTACAGGGAGTACTCCTGGACCTTGGGGTTTCGAGTATGCAGCTGGACGATCCGGTGCGCGGATTCTCTTTCCGCCACGACGGGCCGTTGAGCATGCGGATGGGCAAGGGCCCGGGGGTTAAGAGCGCGATGAAGCTGTTGCAGGACAGCACCGTTTCGGAACTCGAGCGGATTCTGCGTGAGTACGGTGAGGAGCCGTCTGCGCGCAGGCTTGCTTCCCGGCTCAAGGACCTGTGCCGTCGTCGCCCACCCCGCACCACCCTCGAACTCGCGAATTTTATCGAGTCCCTGCACCCGCACCGACCCCGCGGGAGGTCTGTGGTTCATCCGGCGACGCGCGTCTTTCAAGCGCTGCGGATCGCCGTCAACGACGAGATCGGGGTCTTGGAGCGTACGCTGCCCCAAGCGGTGGAAGCGTTGACCCCGGGCGGTCGGCTGGCGGTGATTTCGTTCCAGTCTCTCGACGATCGGATCGTCAAGCGGTTCATGCGGGACGGGTACAAGGCCGGGACCTTCGACGAGATCACGAAGAAGCCCATCCGTCCTGAAGAGGACGAACTCGCACGCAACCCTCGCAGCCGCAGCGCGCGCCTTCGCGTCGCCGTGCGGCGAAAGGACGACGCAGCCGCGTGACACGCACCTCCCAGGCTTCCCGATCGTCCCTGTTGCCGGCGCTGCTCGCCGCCGTGCTTGTCACGGGACTCGGAGGCCTGGTCATCGAGCGCCGTACGGATCGCTTGCGCAGCGCCTATCGGGCGCATCGGTTGATGGAGGAGATCGGCCACCTGGAGAACGAGCTGCGTTGGCTCCAGGGCGAAAGAGATGGGCTCCTGCGGTCGTCGCCCTTGTTGGCGCGCGCGGCGAGCATCGGCCTCGGTGTCAGGCGGGGCACAGGGGCGATCGTCGCGGCGCCGCGGGCCAAGCCGGGAGGCGTCGGCCAGTGAGCTTCAAGTCCGACAAGCCTGTGGTTGATACCCGCGCCGCGTTCAAGCTCATGATCGCGCTCGCGGCCGTGTTCCTGATCCTGGTATGCCGGTTGTACTGGCTCCACGTCCTTCCGCACCCGGAGCGCCTGCGCGTCGTCAGCGCCGAGACGTCGCGTCCCCAGGGGTCCCGTCCGATCCACCTGATGTTCGAGCAGCCGTATCGAGGTCGGATCTTGGATCGCAAGGGACGGGTGCTCGCCCAATCCTGGTACGCGCACGACGTGGTCATCGACGGCAAGGAGATCGTCGCGGCGGGTACTGTCGAGGAGCGACGTGAAGCCGCGGAGCGCGCATCAGCGCTGGTGCGAACGGTCCTCGCCGACGCCGGCGTTCCCTGCGATCCCCGAGATGTTCATCGCCGTGTCCTTCGGGCGGTGACCATGGGGGAGCCTTACGAGGTGCTCGCGCGCGGCCTCGATCCCGACCACCGGCGTCGGTTCATTGACCGCCTCCGTCAGTCGCTTCGGCCGTCAGCCCAGGCGGAGGGCAAGCCGCGTTTGCGCGCGGCTGGGCTGCGCACGGTCCCGCGCTTACGTCGTACGTATCCCTGGGGCGGCATCACGTCCCAGATCGTCGGTGTCGTGGGGGAGTCCGAGCACGACGCGGAGGAGCGGATCGCCGGGCGCACCGGGTTCGAACTCATGGCCGAGGGGGTGCTCTCCGGTCGGCCGGGCTTTTTGCGCGCCGAGCGCGACTCGGCGGGGCGTCGTCTGATGCCGGAGTGGGCGGTTCAGGAGAAGATCGTGCGCGGTGGCGACGTGGTGTTGACGCTCGACGCCGAGATTCAGGACATATGCATGGACGCCCTGTCCCGTTCGGTGACGGAGCGTAAAGCTGAGCGAGGGATCGCCGTCGTCCTGGACGTCCGGACCGGTGACATCCTGGCCGCCGCAAGTTACCCGACGGCGTCGCCGGACTTGTCCGCAGGCGAGAGCGCGCGTCACCTCAACGCCTTCGCCATCATGGATCTCTACGAACCGGGTTCGGTGATCAAGCCGATCATTGTCTCGTGGGGCCTCGAGACGCGCCGACTGCGCCTCGACGCCAGTTGGGATTGTGGTGGTGGGGACGGCGCGCACCACTTCGTGAACGGACGTCACCGGCGCCTCGTGCGCGAGTACCGCGCCAACCCGGGGGCCCTGACCACCGAACAAGTGGTGATCAAGTCGAGCAACATCGGCAGCGTGCGCATCCTGATGGACCTGGGCCTCGAGGCGGTGTGGGAGGCGTTCGGTTCGTATGAACTGGCCGGTCAAATCAAGCTGGCTTATCCGTATACCGAAAGGGCCCGGTACACGACCCCCGGCATGGTGGCGAACAACCCGTCGTATAACGCGCTCGACACCGCGTGCTCGTTTGGCCAGGGCTACGAGATCATGCTGTCGCCGCTGGGTATGGCGCGCATGTACCTGCCCTTCGCCCGTGATGGCTCCATGCCGCAGGTCTCGCTGGTCAAGGAGATCATCCGTGGTCCCAAGCGGGTCACACGTCCCACGCTGCCCTCGCCTCGACGGGTCGTGGGGGAGGACGTGGCGCAGCAGATGCGTCAAGTGTTGACGCGGGTCGTGGAGGAAGGGACGGGCAAGGTGCTGCGCGGCATGGATTGGTCCGCCGCCGCGAAGACAGGCACCCCCAAGGTCACGAGGACCGGGCACTACAACCCTGTCGTCTGCACGTTCGCGCCGGCATCAAAACCGGAGATCGTCGTCAGCGTCGTGCACAAGAACGTGACGCCCCGTCTGACGGGCGGCGCCTACACCGGCGGCAAGGTCTCCGGGCCGGTCGCCCGAGAGATCGTGACGCGAACCCTCAACTACCTGCAGGTGCCCTCAGACCAATGAGCCACGGAGCGGGAGAAAGGAACAAGAGATGTTCGGCGTCATCGCCAAGGCGATTGACCGGGTGGTCAAGTGGTTCACGGAATACTAATGGGACGAACGCCGGGGCGTTCGCGCGGGAAGGAACTTTCGAGATGCGGCCGAAGTGGGGTAGAGACGGGGATCGAGGAGACGGAGTGAGGCCGGCGTTGCTGGGTGACATCGTCCACAAGCTACCGATGGACGGGGCAGGCGCGGTGCCCGAGGTGCCGATTACGGGGATCGCCTGCGAGCCGGACGAGATCCGCCCCGGGGACCTGTATGTGGCCCTGGCTCGACGTACTTCTGGATCCATCGCCGCCGCCGTTAACCGTGGCGCCGTCGCCGTCGTCTCCGAGGCCGGTCCTGAGACAGATCCGGGGGTCCCGGTTGTCCTCGTGCAGGACGCCGTCAGGGCGCTCGGGCACGCAGCAGCGCGGCTGTTCGGGCGCCCGGCCCGCGCCGTGAAGACCTGTGGTGTCACCGGTTCGTTCGGCAAGTCGACCGTCGCGCAGCTGGCGGTGGCGGGGCTCGAATCCGCTGGTCACCCGGCCGGCGTGGTGGAGGCGGCTCGGCGCGGCCATCCGGCCCCCCATCGCCTGCAGGAGCGGCTGTCTTCACTGCGCGATTCGGGAGCCAAGACGTGCGTCTTGGCGGCGTCCGCCCGTGACCTGGTCCTCGGGAGGTTTGAGGGCATGTCGTTCGATAGTGGCGTGTTCCTGGGTGTCCGCGACCGCGACGTCGGCTTTTACGGAGGCGCGGCGGAGTACCTCGACGCGAAGGCGGAGTTGTTCCGCGGGCTCGGGCCGAAGGCTGTCGCCGCGTTCAACCGCGACGATCCGGCTTGGGAGCCACTCGCGGCCGAGACCCAGGCTCAAGTCATCACCTTCGGGACTGACAGCCGCGCGGATGTCAGTGCGCGGGTCTGCCGTATGGACCTCGGAGGTACGGTGCTGGAGGTGCGGACCCCGGTGGGGACCCTCGCCCTCGAATCCCGGCTCGTCGGACCGGACCACGTGACCAACACCGTCGCGGCGTTGACCGTCGCGTTGACGCTGGGGGCGGATCTCGACGCGGTCGCGCACGGCTTCGCTTCGATGCGCTCCGTGCCGGGGCGCCTTGAGTCATTGGCGGTGCCGGAGCCTTACCGTGTGTTCATTGACATCGCGCCCGACCCGGTGGCTTTGAAGCAGGTGCTGCTGTCGCTGCGTCCGTTGGTGACCGGTCGCCTGATCGTCGTCATTGGCCCGCCCGCCAAGACGTCGGCTTCCCGTTCCGGCATGGCGCTGGCCGCGGAGCGCTTGGCGGATGCCGTGATCGTCACCGCAGGCCACGCGGTCGATGGCGACACCATGGGCGGGATTAACGAGATGATGGGCGGCTTCGAACATCCGGGACGTGTCCTGGTATCGCGGAGCCGCCGCCGCGCCGTGGAAGCGGCGCTGACCCACGTGCGTCCGGATGACGCCGTGTTGCTTGTCAGTCGGGGGGATGGTGCGGAGGAGCGCCAGTTCGTCCGTGATTGGTTCCTTGGAGACCTGGAGGCGGAGGCCTTGCGCGGTCCCGTGTCGGAGGGGTGATCCCGTTGCGCGTGAGCGAACTCACCTATGCCTTGGAAGCGACAGCGTGCCGTGAGGCGATGATCACCGGTCTGTCCGTGGACAACCGGACCGTCGAGCCTGGCGATTGCTTTGTCGCGCTGAAGGGCACGCGGGTGGACGCGACACGCTTCATTCCCGACGCGCTGGAGCGCGGCGCGGCGGTCGCGATCGGGGGGCCGGGGAGCCCCGACGACGAGCGCGTGTGTGTCGTAGAGGAGCCGTTGGCTGCCCTCGGCGTGTTCGGCCGCCTCGTGCGGAGCCGGTACGTGGGGCCCACCGTTGGTATCACCGGATCGGCGGGGAAGACGACGGTCAAGGAGATGCTGCGGACGCTCGTGGGGACGGGTCGTCGCGCCGTGTTCCCCGAGCGCTCATACAACAATTTCGAGGGCGTCCCCCGGACGTTGGCGTTGTTGTCCGAGGACACCGAGCTGTGCGTCATCGAGCTGGGGACGAACGCGCCTGGGGAGATCGCAGCCTTGTCCGCGATGGCCATGCCGACGCTGGGTGTCTTGACGTCGATCGGCCCCGCACACCTGGAAGGCCTCGGGTCGATCGAAGGCGTGCTTAAGGAGAAGCTGGCCCTCGCGCGTGCGCTCCCGCAAGGAGCGACGCTGATCATCAATGCGGATGACCCGTGGCTGGCGTCTGCTGATTACCCCGGAGGACTCGATGTCCTTCGGGTCGGGCTCGTCGCGGCTGATGGAGTGCTCGCGCCGCCGTCGGAGCGCGAGGCGCGCACCCTCCCCGTGGGGGCCCGCGTCGTCAGCCACGCGCTGGGGACGACGGTCCTCGAGCGCAACCTGTGGATCGCGATCTGCGTTGCGCGGCGCCTCGGTCTCGACGACGACGCCATCGCGGGCGCCGTCGCGGATGTCCGCCCGGGGTCGCTTCGGGGAGAGGTCCGGATGCTTGGCGAGGCGACGCTGGTCCTTGATTGCTACAACGCGAACCCGTTGTCCCTCGGGGAGGCGTTGGATGACCTGGGCCGGTGCACCGGGCGTCGTGCGGCCGTCATCGGTGAGATGCTCGAGCTCGGGAACGCGACATTCGCCGCGCATCGGGAGATGGGCGCGCGCCTGGCGGGCGTAGGGGTCGACCGGGCCCTGTTTGTCGGAGCCTCGGCGACGGCATTCGCGGATGGCTTCGGTGACGCTGGAGGCGACCGCGCCGTCCTGGATCTGTACGCCGATGTGGCGGCCGCCCGCGGACCGTTCGCCGAGCTGGTCCGCGCGGGGGGCACCGTCCTGCTCAAGGGATCCCGGGGGATCGCCCTCGAGCGCTTGTTGGAGGGGGGCCATGTCTGAGTTCATCCTCCGAAGGGGCGGCTCCGCGAATGCCTCCGCCGCGCGCGTCGCGTTGATCGCCGCGTCGCTCGTCTTCATCGGTTTGCTCGTGCAGCTGGCCGTCACCACGACGCGCTCCGTAGATCCACACGCGCTGGTCAGGCGCCAGATCATCTACGCATCGCTGGCCGGCCTGGTGGGGCTCGCTGCCTACGGGTTTGGGTATCGACGAGCGGTCGCGTGGTCCCGCCCGCTGCTCATCGGGACGTGGGTGCTGCTCGGCTTCCTCTTGATCCCTGGCGGCGCGCATATCGGTGGCGGCTCAGCGCGGTGGATCGAGCTCGGGACCTTCGGACACCTTCAGCCGTCAGAGGTGGCGAAGGTCGTGCTGATCCTGTTCTTCTCGGGTTTCGCGATCAGGAAGGGCCGCGAGCTGGCGGATTTCCGGGCCGGGTTCCTCCCGGCCATGTCGTATCTCGGGATCACCGCTGGTCTGGTCGCGCTCGAGCCGGATCTCGGACAGACGGTGTTCCTCGCGGCCCTGTCAGCGGCCGTACTGATGATCAACGGACTCAAGGTTCGCCATTTCTTGCCGGTGTTCGCGCTCGGTGTCCCGGTGCTGTTCGTCGCCATGAGCGAGAAGTGGGCGTACATCGGGAAACGGGTGGAGGGCTTCCTGGCCGGGAGCCACTACCAGGTTGAGCAGGGGTTGCATTTCTTCGCGTCCGGAGGCGTCGCCGGACAGCAGCTCGGCGACGGGCGCGCGCACCTGTTCGTGCCAGAGATTCGCAATGATTTCGCGCTCGTCGCAATCGGAGAGCACAGCGGCCTCATCGGATGCGTCATCGTCGTCGCCCTGTTCGCGGCGCTCCTCCATCAGGGGGTGCGGCTGGCCCTGCTCGCGAGGGACCGGCTCGGCTTCTCCGTCGCCTTCGGCCTCGCGCTCATGATCGCGCTGCAGGCCGCGGTGAACATCGCCGTGGTGACGAGCCTCATTCCTCCCAAGGGCATCAGCCTGCCGTTCATCTCGTTCGGCGGGTCTTCCATGCTCGTGAACGCTGTCGCCATCGGGCTGCTCGCGTCGGTCGCTGACGACGCGCGGTCCCCCGAGGAGGCGATGGCATGAACCGCATTCAAACCAGTCACACGGGGAGCTCCCGGGCCCGGCGGCCTGCTCCCATCTCACGCCTGGAATATCGCGCAAGACATTATGTCATTTCCAACGTCACACCTCCGCACCGCCGGGCCCGGGAGAACTCCATCAGACATCAGGAGGTCAATCCATGACCATGCCTCCAGAGAAGGTCGGGGTGCTTGTCATCACCGCCGTCATCGCCATCCTCGTGAGCGTCACGCTCCTCAACAGTCCGGAGCGGTCCGACCGGGACCGCGACGCGGCCTGGGGACGAGACGCGTTTGATGATCTCGAGGCTGAAGTCGACGACTTCGAGTTTGACGAGCTGCGCGACGGCCAGCGCCGCACGCGCATCGCAGAGAGCTACAGGAAGCGGCTCGACAACAAGAAACCTGTCGCGCCGGTTCAACAGCCGCGGATGCGCCACCGGGTGCGGAAAGGCGAGACGCTCGGGGCCGTGGCCAGGAAGTACTACGGCAAGAGTTCGCTCTGGCCGCTGATCGTCAGGGCCAATCCGGGGCTGGCCCCGAAGAGGGTACGGGCGGGGATCGACATCGTGATCCCGTCTCTGGAGGGGCGCCGCCGCGTGGGGCGACCAAGCGGTCGGTCACCGGGCGCCTCATCAAGCTCCTCCGGCGGTGAGTGGTACACGGTTGCCAGGGGCGACAATCTAGAGCGCATCGCGCGTAAAAAGCTCGGGAAACGCAGCGCATGGCAGGACATCTACGCGGCTAACCGATCGCGTATCAAGGACGCGGCCGTGATCCGCGAAGGTCAGCGATTGTTGATCCCGGTCCTGCAGTGACGTCCGGGGAGGGGATCGCTCCTTACAATGCGCCCATGCCGTGGGAGCAGGAGTTAGCCGCCCGCGTCCGGAGGGACGTGGAACTGAAGGACTTCATCACCATCCGCGTCGGCGGTCGCGCGCGTTGCTTCGTGGAGCCGAAGACGGCTGACGAGGTGGGATGCCTCCTCCGCGCTCTCACCGCCGAAGGTCGCCCGTATAGGGTCCTCGGTGGCGGCAGCAATACCCTGCCGCCGGACGGAGTCATCGACGAGGTCGTCGTCCACCCGGGGAAGATGGACGGGTTCGAGGTCTGCGGTGATCGCGTTCATGTCGGCGCTGGATTACCGACCCAGCGTCTCGTCAACCAGTGCAGCGCCGCGGGGCTCGCGGGGGTCCATGTCCTGGCCGGCGTCCCCGGGCAGGTGGGCGGCGCCGTGGCCATGAACGCGGGGACCCACTACGGCGAGATCTGCGAATCCGTCGAGCGGGTTTCTGTTCGCCTCGCCGATGGCTCCGCGGTGGAGTTGAAGCGCGATGATCTATCGTTTGGGTATCGCCGCTCGACGCTGCCCACGGGGGCCATCATCTGTGGCGTGACCCTGCGCTTGCATCCGGTGGAGGATGTGCAGGAGCTCAGACGCACCGGCGGTGGCTACTTGAAGGAAAAGAACAAGGCGCAGCCCACACGCACCTGGAACTTCGGCTGCATGTTCAAGAATCCTCCCGATGAGAGCGCCGGCAGGTTGCTCGACGCGGCAGGCTTGAAGGGCCTCGTACGCGGAGGAGCTCGCATCTCACCCATTCACGCCAACTTCGTCGAGAACGTTGATGACGCGGCGTCGGCGGACGTGCTGTGGTTGCTTGAACAGGCAGCGCAGCGCGTGTTGGAGGATTCCGGGGTGCGGCTCGAGCGTGAGGTGCGCACCTGGTGATTCGGGGCGTGTGATCTGCTCAGATCACGGGGATACCCCTATATGTGGTGGCTCGGGGCACCCGTACCCCCGGTCCCTGTTGCATGTTGGAATTGGCCTGGGTAGGCTGTGCGCCGGCAGCCAGCGGCCCCACTGCTTTGTAGCGGCCCGGGCCCGGGCGCGCTGCCGTACCACCGAAGACCGTTTATGTAGACCTTCGCGTCGGGATACGACGTGGAGGCATGGGGGAGTACTGACATGGAAATGGGCAAGTTCGTTGATCGTCGCCTGCACCCGGTGCGGATTCTCTTGGGACTCATGAACCACGAGATGGAACTGGCGCGAGGGGAGAACACGATCACCCTCGATCGAGAGGTCGTTCGTAGCCTCATCGAGACGGTGTCGCTGTTCGTCGAGGACTTCGAAGTCAGCAACCGCGCCATGCGCGACCAGCAGCAGAAGAAGTTCGCGCAGGCGGGTGGCGCCAAGGTGGGCTGAGCGCGCACGCGCTGCTCGCGAAGACCTGACGCCGCATGATGCGAGCGCCGGCCGCAAGGGGCGGTGCCGTAGCCGTCCTCTTCATCGTGATCGCCGGGCTACTCCTGTTCCTTCTTGTGGACATCGCGAAGGAACGGGTGGCGGCCTCGTTGCGTTTCCAGGTCTCTGCGGACCGGGTCACCGTCCAGGGTGACCCGGGTCCCCTTGGCGGAGATTTCAGTCGACTGATTCGCGACTCCGTGATCCTCGACAGGACCCGCTCCATCTTCGACCCGGAGTTGCCCGCGGTCGTGCGCGCGAACCTGGAGCGGCATTCTTGGGTTCGTCGGGTCAAGGAAGTGGATCGTCGTTTTCCGAACGCGCTCGCGGTCTCGATCGAGCTCCGCCGCCCGCTCGGCGTGGTGCGGGTCGCGGCTGTGGCCTCAGAGCGCCTCGCGGTCGATGGAGAGGGCGTCGTCGTCGAGGAAGACACGAAGCTCGGCCCGCCGGAAATCCCATGGATCACGACGCCGGGCGCGGAGCTCGCGTATGTTCCGATGCCCGGCAACCGCTTCGCCGCCGGGTGCGCCGTGCAAGAGGCCATCGGGGTGCTGGAAGAGCTACGTCGTGTAGGCGGACATCCTGCGCTCGACAACCTCCGCGTCGACGAGGTGCGGGTCGGTTGGACTGGCAAGGAGCGTAAAGCGGGGGACAGCGATATCCGCCTGGTGTTCGATACGGGCGTTGAGGTTCTCTGGGGACGATCACCTCGATCGGCGGCGGGCGTGACGGAGATTCCGGCCAAGATCAAGCTCGACCACCTGTCTCGGGTCCAGCGGCAATACCCGGGGTTGGTCTCGGTGAAACTCGTAGATCTACGTTTCGATCGACCCGAGGTGCAGCAGGTCGCCCCTCGAGAGAGGCCCGGCGGCGGCTGATCCAACCGCCGTCCTTGCTACAGTTCCCGCATGAACGGGCTTATCACCCGGCTCATCCTGGCGTTCGTGGGCTCCTCACTGGCCTTCACCCTGCTGCCGTTGCTGCAGGCGGGGGGCGGTGCGCCTCTGATCGCCGTCCTCGATCGCGGCGCCAGCCTCGTCGTCTATGCGGCGTTCCTCGTTCTGTTCGGGTTCTTCGTGCTGCCGCAGTTCTTGCGGCCTGACGTCGCTCGCCAACGACTGTGGCCCTGGGTCGCGCTCAGCGGCTATGTGCTGCTGTTCGCCGCCATCCCACTCGTGTTCACGGCCTACATCAGCGGTGTCAGCGCGGCCGGCCTCGTCCGCGTGGGCGCGTTGACCACGACGGCCATCGGATTGCCGATTTTTGTGGCGCGCCTGACCCGCGGCAGGGCCGTGGGTCGCACCTGTGCCTTGCTGGGGGGGGTGTTCTTGTTTGCGCTGCCCGGTGTCGCGCTGTACCTGACGTCTGTCGG
>NYSS01000071.1 GCA_002683135.1 Planctomycetota bacterium
TTGATCCCATTCGATAAGTTTCGCCAAGTGTATTTTTGATGATTCGTCAGTCGCACCAAATACCCAGGGTTCATCGGCAGTCCCCTTGCGACGCGATACGGTTACCATAAACCATGGCGCTTCAGCCATATCTTCCTCTAACTCATCGAAGAGCTTGACGTTTGCAAACAGAGCAGCATTATCGTAGATGCCGCCCAATTCCTGTCGTCGTTTGCGAGGAAGTTCCAGCACAGCAGCAAGTAGCTCAATGCCCGACGAGGCGGCTTGTTGTGAGATCGCCTGATCGGCGCTCGCCTTCGACGCAAGATTCTCAATCTGCATCGACAGCAGATAGCTATAGGCAGCCAAGCCCATCAGTAAAACAAAAACCAATACGACAATCAGCACGACGCCCTGTCGCGGTTGTTTTCGAATCCGCTTCATGGCATCACTCCCATCGACGGGGGCGCCGAAACAAGTGGTTCTACCGAAATCACAAACTTGTATTCATAATCAACAAATTCGCCATCCAGTCCTATTTCTAAATCTCTAGTCAGATCGTCGACCGATTCATCTTCTTGGTCGCTTGGTTCGACGAGCGAATAACGATCAACCGGCTTAGCGGCTCCATTTTCATCGTCGATGGTCTTTGTCAACACAGCTTCATTGTCAGGTATCTCACCATCTTCTTCCGCCTTTTCGTCCTGGACAAAGATATCAAAAGCCACTTCGATCGCCACCGGAAACCGCTTCTCCAGGTTGCTATCCCATTCCCCCCGCCACATCATCCCATCAAAATACCGGAACCGGAGTCGCGAAACTTCTGGCACGTGATCTCGGACCTTGACCCATCGATTGATTGGGTTTCGTTCGTCAGGGAGATCGTTGATGTCGCCAATCTTTGAGCCACGTGGTGTTCGCCGATCGACGCGAGTCTCTTCGAGCGCCAACGGATTTAAGGCATACCATGGTGTCACTTGTCTCGTTAGTCCCGTGTCCCCCGGTTCCTCCTGGAGGTCTGAATCTCGGTCGTTCATCAGCCTTGGTTCAGCTTGCAGTTCGCCAAACAGATCAGGCAGTTCAGACGGTGTCCAATCATATTGGACTACGTCGTAAACATCGAAGGTTTTGACGCTTTCATCCGGCCGAAATGAGTTGGGTCGATTAGGAAACCCTCGCCGTAGTGACGGAACCACCACACGCAAGGTCGTCTGACTCCCAACCAATTCGGCACCAAGTGGCAACGGTATCACGTCTTCCAGGACCACCGAAGAAATAGCATCCGACTTAGGTGGCGGGAAGGAAAACCTGGCTTGCGCAACATCTGTTCGTATCTGTCGAACCAAGCTTCTTACGAGTTGCAATTCCGTCGCCTGACGAATCCCTCGTTCATTCAATTTCGAGTAGATGCTGAACAACGACCACACAATCACCATCAACGAAGCGATCAATCCGGAGGCGATCACGACCTCCAGTAGTGTCATTCCATTTTTGGCAATCGCATGACGCTGAGGATTCATGGCAGGCCCTGAGAGTTATTTTCCAAGAACAGATCATCTTGTTCTAAATCGTCCAGGAAGTTGTCCGGGGAATACCGAACCAGTCGCACCATCACAAAATCATCACGAGGAACAACTCGGCTCTTTTTCTTTCGACGATCAACATCCTTGATTTTGCGCACAGTGACTTTGAGTTGCACGAGTCCTTCGATGCCCGTCGGAATCCAGTCCGCTGAATAGCGCCACCGCTGATATCCATCGATTGGTTCGTCTTCGGCGATCGGAAGTTCTTCGGCTCGTGACAGTAACTCATCGAGTTTCGACTGACAGAGAAGTTGAGCCAGAACTCGCCTTTCTGCCAATTTAACGTGCCTATCTGCAGTCGAAAACAGGCTTAATAACAAGGCCGCGCTAGACGCCAGAATGGCGGAGGCAATGATAACCTCAAGTAATGAGAAGCCTGATCGATTGCCTGTAGATTCCTCTCGGCAGTAGCCAATCTTCATCGTGCCGGCTCCGAGCTTGTCTTTTGAGACTCATCTATTTTTTCTCTGGCATTGTTGCGTTTCTTTACCGTTTGAGCCGGTCGCTTTACTTTTTCAATGCTGACGTTTCCTGTGAGTCCTCGGACCTGAACGGTGATGATTTCCCGACTGGCCAGCCACAGCAGATCAATCGCCGCTTCGGTCGCACGGCCATCGGGATAGAATCTCACCACCACCATTGGCTCGTCATCGTTTGTCTGAGCAATGTTGCCTCGAACCACTCGAGTTTTTTGCTGTGATCGCATTTTCCGGTGACTGGAGTCAGATTCAAAGGAATCCGATGGAATCCCGAACACGGCCCCGTCGGGCAGTTGGTGAGTGGGGCTTGGATTAGACTCTCTGGAAGAGGCCTTCTTTCGATCGGTAGCTCGCCCACGTCTTAGCTCAATATGCGGCGTCGGCGTTTTGACAGTTACTGGCCCCAATGCATAACGATTCGATTTCAAGAAGGCACGGAATTCCCATACTTCCCGATTTATCACGGCTTGTTCGCGAGCGTCGGCAAATTCACTTTTGAGTTGGAGTGCTGCTTCGCGGTGTAGGGACCGTCGAAACAGGGGGCTGACCCGCGGCCAAGCGATGGCCATCAGCGATGCGATGATCGCGAGCACAATGACCAATTCGAGCAACGTGTAGCCGGGCCGAGTCTGTGGTGTGTCGATCTCCAGCGACTTACTTGCTGGGCTTGACCGGCTCATTGAAGGTATCTCCTTTGTCGGCCTCGGTATCTTCTGCGTCCGTGCGCCAATTGGTGATATCGTCCTCAGTGTTTAGTTCTTCGTCCGGTCCCGCCGAAGAGATGTTGGGGAAATCCCGCTTACCATGCATTGGTGGATACTCGTAAGTAAATTTAGTATCCCAGGAATCGGTAGGAATGACTTCATCATCGAGATAGGGGCCATCCCACTTCCTCGCTTTTTTCTCATTCTCGGGCGCCTGAATGAGAGCGGACAGGCCTTCCTCAGTAGTTGGGAATGAACCCATTTCGGACGCATAACCCTTGAGGGCTGATTCCAAGGCGGCGATTTGCGTTTTTGTCGTACGGATACTGGCTTTTTTCTGGGACCGAAACAAGTTGGGCCCAATGAGCGCAATCAAGCCGACGAGGATGATCAAGACGATCATAAGTTCAAGCAGAGTCAGGCCGTGTCGTTGTCGTTTTCGATTTCGCTTCATCATTATCTCCAGCACTTAGCTTTGTCTTACCGCGATCATTCGATTGCAGAATTCAAGTCAACAACAGGAAGTAACACGCCCGCAATGACAAACATCACAACCGCGCCGATAGTTAATAACATAATCGGTTCAATCAGCCGTACCATCATATCAAGCCGTCGTTCAATTTTTTTGTCCATTCTGTCGGATATTTTCACTAAAACCTCGTCCAATGTGTTGGATTCCTCAGCCACTTTGATCATCGCCATCACTTGGTCAGGAACTAACTCACTGTCCGCCAGCGGCTGGGAGAGCAAATTTCCGGCCGAAATATTTTCGGCTGAGTCCTGAATGGCTTTTTCCAACAGCTTGTTCCCGGCCGACGCGCTGCTGATCTCGAGTGATCTGAGGATCGGAACGCCGTTCCTCAACAACGTTCCCAACACACGACAAAACCGCGAGATTGCCGATTCATGAAAAATCGGGCCGGCAATCGGTAGCCGCAATTTGACTGTGTCTAAAACATAAGAGCCTGTTTCGGACGACAGCCACTGTCGAATGGCGAGCACACTCGCCGCGATCCCCACTAAGATAATCAAACCAAATCGCGTCAGCACCTCGCTGATAGCAAGCAAAATAATCGTGACCAGCGGCAAGCCAGCGCCACTTCGTTCAAGTCGATTGAAGAACGTTTCAAACATCGGCACGATCACTACGATCAAAAAGATGGCGACGAGGCAGCCGACGATCATCAGCATCGCCGGATAAGTCATTGCACTGGTCACCTTGCCCCGCAGCTCATTCTGCTTTCTCATAAAAGCAGCAATCCGTTCCAGTGCTTCCTCTAAAAATGCACCCTCCATGCCAGCTCGGACCATGTTCACTGTCAGCGGCGAAAAAACATCTGAATGTTCTGCAATCGCATCGTCCAGGCTTGCACCATTTTCAACGGCGTCACGGATTTCGCCCATCACTGCACTCAGCCGCTTATCGACCGTTTGATCGGCCAAGATCCTTAGTGACTCCAACATTGGGACACCATTGGCCAGCAGGTCGGCTAATTGCGTGAGCGCGTCAGCGATCACTTCCGCTTTAATTCGTCGCTTGAACTCAATCGAGAAAGGAATTTTAAATCGAGATACCGATTGGTCTCGAACCTCAAGCGGGAATAGCGCCTGCTGCGTCAGAAGTGCCAGGGCTTCACGGTGACTGGCGGCAGAAATGGTACCTTGTGTGTTCTTGCCACTCGCTGTTTTTGCTCGATATAGAAAATCTGGCATGCCGATCACCAATGAGACGATGGTTGCTACCGTGATTCATCCGCTGTCGTGACGCGGAGCACTTCGTCAACGGTCGTGTCGCCTGCCAGTACTTTCTTCCAGCCGTCTTCGCGAAGCGTTGTCATTCCGGCTCGCCGCGCCGCCGAGACAATCTGGCCCGAAGGGACCCGGCGAGTTGCAAGATCTCGAATTTCTTCATTCGCTTCCAGTAATTCAAATAGCCCTAATCGGCCCTTATATCCAGTGCCACGGCAATTTGGGCATCCGACCTGACGAAAAACTCTGCTCCGCTGGACCATCTGGTCCCAAGGGAAATCTTCCGGCGTGTCGGCTCGCGACCGAATATCCGGCTCGCAACAATCCTGACAGACTCGACGCACCAGTCGCTGAGCCATCACGCCCTGCACTGTGCTGCTCACTAGAAACGGCTCTACACCCATGTCGCATAATCGCATGAACGCACTCGCTGCATCGTTGGTATGTAGCGTGCTGAAGACAAGGTGCCCTGTCAGTGATGCCTGAGTCGCATTTTCGGCCGTTTCCAGATCCCGGATTTCACCCACCAATACAATATCCGGATCGTGCCGCAGAATACTTCGCAAGCTTGACGAAAATGTCAAACCAACTTTCGAATTCACTTGAATCTGATTGATACCATCGAGTTGATATTCGATCGGATCCTCTGTGGTGATGATCTTGTTTTCTTCTGTTTTGATTTCAGCAAGTGCGCTATAGAGGGTGGTCGTTTTTCCTGATCCAGTGGGGCCCGTCACGAGAATGATACCATGCGGTAAGCGAATCAGTCGTTTAAATCGTGCGTAGTTGTCATCGCACATTCCCACGCCGCTCAAAGTAAACGTGAGGTTGTTTTTATCAAGCACACGCATGACGACACTTTCGCCGTGCAGTGTCGGGATCATCGAAACTCGGATGTCGACTTCACGGCCCTTGGCTCGGACCTGAATTCGCCCGTCTTGCGGAACTCGTTTCTCGGCAATATTCAGTTTCGCCATGATCTTCAGTCGTGTCACGATTGCCGTACGAAACTGGTTCATCTCCCGCGCAGTGGCTTGCTTTTGAAGCACGCCGTCAATTCGGTACCGCAACTTCAGGCCCCGCTCCCTGGCTTCGACATGAATATCACTCGCCCCAACCTTGATCGCTTCAATGAGGATCTCATTTACCAACCGGACGACCGATGCCTGCTGAGCAAGTTCGGCGTTTTCGAGGTCTTGTCCGTCAAGTGACTTGAGTAATTCAGATTCGTCACCCGCGTGCTGCGCAACCAATCCATCTACGGTTTCAGCGCCGACTCCTAGGTGCGAAGTGATGAGTTTTCGCAGTTGATCGGCACTGGCCAGGACGGGCACGATCATGGTCCGAGTTGCGGCAGCAACGGTGTCGATGGATAAAACATCAAATGGATTACTCACCGCTACCGTCATGACATTAGCCGAGCGACTCAATGGGAATAACTCAAACCGGTGGATTAACTTGATCGGGAAGTCCTGCAAAAGACTTTCATCGACTTCCACTTTTTCCAGATCGACTAATTCGATACCCAGAGCGTTGGCTGTTGCTGTCAATAGATCCCGAACCGACGAGAATTCCAGTTCGGCGGCGACCTCTTCCAGAGGCCGGTCGTGCTTGATCGCGCGAGATACGGTCTTCAAGTGGTTCTGATCTAAAACCGGCAGATATGTACCGTGGCTCATGCTGGTCTCACACCGTCGCCAGCGTTTTTTGGATCAAATTCGCTGGCTGACTTTTAGGTGGGAATCGTGGCCAATCCTGGCCGGGAGGGGCGTCCTGTTGATCGATCAATTCTAGTTGAATTATTTTGGCAGTTTATACACTTTAAACGAAATAAGCAAGATCTTTTAAGTGTTCATATGTTGGTGGTGACTGACGCTGAAGCGTAGTTTTCGACCTAAGCTGCCTTTAATTCCCTGAGTTTGTGGAATTCAGCAGGAACTGTCTCAATACCTCGTGCATGCGATCCGCTTTGGAATTCTGTAATTGGATGACTCGAATTTGGTTGTGAGGAATATCGCTCGCTTTGCCATCAAGTTGTTCGGCGAAGGCCTTCACATCCTCTCGCAACTCTGAAGGTGCTCTCAAGATAATTGAATTCGTCGCTTCATCGAGTGCGAGCGTAAGGATCGGGCCGGAGCTTGCGGCATTAATCTGCTGCAGCACCGACGCCACTTCATCGGAGACGCCTTCTGGAATTTCTACATCCTTGCGGCCGCCACCACTCGTTAGTTGCGTTCGATAGACTTCTCGAAGAATCGCCAATACACGTTTGGCCTGGGTGTTCTTGAGGAGGATCATTTCGGTTCGCGACAGTGAGATTGTAGCGTCCGGATTATTCCCATCAAGTATCGCCAAAAGGTCCTCCACGATGGCTCGGGCCTTTGGGTTCCCGTGCACAATCAGTGCGTTGATTCGTTCATCGGCAACGATCACGACATCGCCAAGATTACTGCGCGTCATGGGAAGTTGTTCGAACAGCTCTTTCAGTAGCTCTTGAGTTCCGGTAGCCCCGGTATTGGTTAGCATATAAATTCCAAAATTCGGATTTCCTGACCCCAAGGTCGAATTGCGTGCAATCGCCCGAAGCAAAGATTCCAGTTGATCCAAGGCCGGGTGGTCTGACGAAGCAATGGTGATCTTGCCAGCTCCGGGAACCACGACGATGGGAGGCGATTGCGGATCCGCTTCTGTTGTTTCTTGTGAGCCGCCTTTTCCTTTGTTTGCTTCCTGGCCGGTGTTCTCTTGTGTCGACACAAAGAACGAGTTGTCCAACAGTCGCATGGTTTGTGAGGATTGTTTTTTCTCATTGCCATCTTTGGATCGCGGCATTGGGCTCTGGTTGTCTGACTTGTCGGGGTTTTGCAGAGACTTTCTGGGAATCGCTTCTAGTATGCCTCGGCGGGCCGGGGTGATGACCTGAATTTGGTTCGGTCTCAATTTGGGCCAGACTTGCTGGATTTGCCTCACAGCTTCTTGTGTATTGCCCGAGAACGGAATGGTTCGAACGCCACCAGTTTGCTTTTCCCCTGGTTCGGGAACGGTTTCACCGAGCCGAATGAGCAGATCTCTAATCTCAGCAAGCTGGGATTTCGTGGCTCGAACAAACAACGTTTGCGAATCATAGTCACTGGTCACTGACGGTCCCGAGCCATCTTCCATTCTCGCGAATAGTTGAAGCACTGCATTTTCAACTGTGAACGGGTCGTTCAGTTGCAAACGAAACACACCGAGCTCTCGCTCAATTCCTTGCATCTGCCGCAACGATTCTTCTACAGCTTTGTGTTGGTTTACCGCGGCGATCACGACGAGTGCATTTCCAATTGTATTAAAATTAACCTGGACACCTTGCCCATAAAAAAGTGAGTTCAAAGCCGAAGCCGCGACTTTACCATCCACGTTATTCAAGGCATAGACTTTCGCGTATTTCGCGACGTAGGCGGGCCCCGGCTGATCCAATTCAACCATCAATTCCTTAAATACTTCATGGTTTTTCGGGGTGGCCACGACAAACAGGGTACGAGTCGCATGTTGGAACGACACTGAAAAGTCTGGGTTATTTCCGAATGCTTGCGACACCGTCGTATTGATCGCCANCGGATCTGACATNTTTATNTTGTAAGCCCTTAGGATCGGCATTTTTCCGGGAACNGTATCTAATTTTTCGATGAGNACCACAANCCGAGCGTGATCGGCCTCATTGGCGGTCACCAACAGCGATCCACTCGCTGGATCTCCAACAACCAGGCCCAANGGAACCATGGCGGCTACAGCTTCTTGAACTACATTCGGAGAAGCGGTCTTTAGCGGATAAACCCGAGTCACTTTTACGAGCGCGCTCGGCAGTTGCTCAACAATTGCGTCGACCGCCGCTCGCACTTGAGCTTGAGCTATCTCACTCCCTCGGATAATCAAACTATTGACATTTTCATTGACCTGAATGGCGACTGATTCTTTGAGAGATTCATCGAGGGATGCCTCAACTTCCGCCGCGGTGATTTTTTCAATGTCAAACGGATAGACCTTCACTACCGTTCCTGTCTTGTGGCCGTCGATTTTCATCGCCGCCGCTTTCAATAAATCGTGATCTTCCTTTGTGGCGGTCGCGATGACGACATTAGCCGCATCGTCGTATCCGAGTCGGGCCTTGGGCGCGAGCTGCTGAAAGGCCTGGTACGCAGATGAAGCAGCTGCGGTATTGAATCGATAAACGTCCGTGATTAAATCTTTTTGCGGGTCTGTTGCCTGAATTTGGTCGATCACTACTTTGATTCGTTTCAGGTCCTCGGCCGACGCAGTGACGGCTAAGGTCCCGGCTGTATCGTCGGCGGCCATATCGGCGTTGGGCACAAGTTTATTCAAGATGGTAATGGCGGCGGAGGGACTGCCTCGCTCAAAGCGAAATACTTGAGTATCAAAATCGGCCGACAGGTTTTCATCGAGTGACTTGACTGCTTCTTGAAATGCCAAGTGCTGCTCTTGGGAGGCGGTGGCAATGACGACATTCGCTTCTGTGTCGGCAGTGACTTCCGCCTCGGGCGCCAGTTGCATAAACGTTGACCGAGCGGTACTGGCGGAGGTTTTCTTCAGGCGATAGATTTTCGTCACAAACTCACGCTGCAATTCCGTACCTTGCAGCTGCTCGATCACGGTTTGGATTCGAGCGAGATCTACGGGCGTAGCCGTTGCCGCTAGAGTTCTCGCTTCGTTGTCGGCTGCCATTTGTGCTGCCGGCACCAAGGCACTCAAAACCGTCATCGCGTCACCTGGGTTTCCCCGAGTGAACCGAAAGACGCGAGTTTGCAGCTTTGGTTTCGACGGCAGGTCTTTAACGATAGCCGCAATGGCTTGGCCCAACCGCTGATGATTGTCCTCTGTGGCTCGGATGACCAGGCTATTGCTCGCGTCGTTGACTTGAATCGAGGTCCCGGCCGTCAATGCTTCATCCAGCAACTCACGCACTGCTGCCGCGGTGATCATTTCGTGTTTGATCGGATAGACCCTGACTGAAGAAGCGGGCTTCTTGAGCATCAGCGCTAATTCTACGAGTGTGTTGGAAATCGTCCGGTGTTCGTCGTCAGTTCCCAATACAATCAGTCGATCGGCATCCGAGCTATCCAGGATCGTCGCCTCTGAAGCTCGTTTCGCAATCAACTGCCTAGCGACGGAAACATCTGCGTTCGCAACTGGATGCGGTTTGATTGTCCGGCGATTACGACTGGTGACGACTTGTCGACTCAAAGTCGCCAGCAGCTCCCCGATCGCCAAGTGTTCTTCGGCCGTTGCCCAAATCAACCACTTATCGGCGTCCGGGCTTTCCACCAGTCGCGCGTTTGGAGCGACGTCTGGCAGCAGCGGGTTTGCGTTTCGCAGGACTTCAGCTGTTGAGCTGTGCACTTTAAGCAGCACACCGTCTCGTTGCGGTCGATTGCGGCTGAGATCTTCAATCGCTTTCTGTAATACTTGATGTTCGGCGATAGTCGCCCATGCGATCATTTGTTTTCCGGATTCATCAATCGCGAGCGTTGCTTGTGGAGTCGCCGATTGAAGCATCGTCAACGCGATCCCGCTAATTTCTTTTGGAATCGGGTAGCTGTTTAGTTGTCGTTTTTGGTCGGCCGGAGGATGGTTAAATTGCTCGACGGCCTGCTGGATCGCTGAATGGCCGGATTCATCCGTCCACACCAGCATTTGCTTTGCTTCCGGGTTGGCAGAAATCACCGCTTGGGGAACAAGTTGCATCAGCACATTGCGTAATTGATCCGGATCAGCCGTACCGACGGAATAAGTCTGGACGTGGCCGCGAGTCTGGTCGTTGGTGTCAATTTGCTTGATCGCTCGTTCAAGCTTTTGGTGATCGAAAGTTGTACCGACAGCCAGTATTCTCCTTGTCGATTCATCGACTGACAGGCGTGCTTTGGGCACCAACGGCTGCAGCAGTTCGACCAGGATCGCAGGATTCATTGTCTTTAATTGGTACGACTGGATCACTTCATCTCGTTTTGTATCTGGTGCGGCGTCGAGCTGTTCGATCACCGCTTGGAGCCGTGGGTGTTCTTGAAGCGTCGCGGTCACCAGAATTCGATTCGCTCGAGTATCCGCTGCGAACCGAACATCCGGCCGAAGCTCCTGGAGCATTTGCACGACGACCGCCGGGTCGGCCATCTCCAGGCGATAAGAAATCAAGACTTTATTTAATAACTGGTCGGTTGGCGTGAGTTTCTGAACCAGCTTGGCGATCATTTCATGTTCGCGTGCCAAGCCAACGACAATTAGGTTTCGGCTGTTTGAATCGAGCTTGGATTGTGCGTTCGGTGCTAAGACTGCCACGGCCGCCAGGATCGCTTCGGATTCGACTTGCGGTACTGGATATGTTTCCAGTGTCGGGGGTGAAGCAACTGGTGCCTTACTGACTTTTTCCAATACCGCAACAATCGCTTGGTGTTCTATTTCAATAGCCCGAACGATCATCCTCGCGTTTTCTGAGTCGTATTGAATGGTTGCCTTAGGGGCCACCGACGGCAGCAATTGTTCCAGCAGGGCAGTGCTCAGTTTTTCAATCGCGTAGATTTCCAACGTCTCTAGTTGTGGCTTTGGTAACTCTGCTTCGATTTGCTTCAGCGTTGTTTCAATTTTGGCCTGGTCTTTTGCAACTCCAATTGCTGACAGTCGTTTGCCGTCGTCTAGGATCGTCAACTTGGCGAGTGGCACTGATTCCTGGATTGCTGCCAGCAGTTCACTGTTCAGTAGTTGGGTGAGCTCATAAAACTTCAAAATCGTTGGTTCTGGTTTGTGCTCAGCCGCTTCAAATTGCTCAATCGTTGTCTGAGCGATTTTCTGTTCATCAAGCTGACCTCGCAAGGCAATCCTGCCTGGCTGCGATACGACAATGGCTCGTGGCAGCACCTGTTGTAAGAGTGTCACCAATGCATCGGTCGCCTCGGGTTTTACGGAATAGACTGCGACCGACGACTTTCCGCCCGCTTTCTGGTTGCCGGCACCTAGTTTTTCCAATGCATTTTCCACAGCGGCCTGCTGTTCAGTATCACCAACCACTAATAACCGGCTTTGAACTTCATCGACCGTTACTTGTGCTTTGGGAACAGCGAGTGTCAGCTGGGTTTGTAACTGAGAGAGATCTTTGGTTTGGATATAGTAAATCTCCAGTCGGGTCCGCTTATCGCCGCTAATATTTGCAAGCATTTTTTCCAACGAAGACTTCACTCCCGCTTGAACTTCAGGAGGGGCATTGACGTGAATTTCTTCTGCGTTGGGATCGGCATTAATTCTGGCATCGCCAAATAGCCCTTGCAGGGTTTCAATCGTCGCGACCGGATCCAAGCCTTTTGCCGGATAAACGGCGAACACTGGCTTGGCGGGCGGCACATCTTCGGGCTTGGGTTCAGTCTTGGGAACTGGAATCGCCGCAACAACTTGATTGATCGCGCGGAGCTTGCCTGCTGTTTCGGTGACAATCAGTTTTTGAGCGGCGGCTAACGGCGTCACTCGACCGTGTTTTCCGATCAAGGCCTCCACCGCAGTCTGGCAAGCGTCGACCGGCCTTCCGCCTAAAGGAAACTCAATCGTTACAATTTCAAACCGCCCGCGACTAGCCAGGCCTTCGATGGTCACTTTGGGCGCCAGTTCAAACGGGATGCCGGCTGAGGTATCGACGACGATCAACATTTTTTCGCGCCGCATCAACGTGAATCCCTTGCTGAGCAGCACACTGTTCAGCAAGTCAATCGCTTCCGTTGGCGTATAATCTCTCGAATCGCTATACGTAAACAAGCCGGGCGGCGACGTGTCCATCATGAGTGCAAGCTCTGCTTGCCCGGAAAACCAATCCAGTACATCGGGCCATTTTTGTTGTCGGAAATTGAATCGCAGTTTGCCGGCAGTGGACATCCCTTCGAGCACTGTGCGCTGCTCGTCTGTTAATAACTCAGATAACTTCTTGTTGGAGTCGGCAATGATACCCGCGCGCTGATCCGCTTCTGCTTCGACCAACGCCCGAACTCGCTCGTCTAAGATCCTTGCCGATGCCGCTCGCTGCTCATCCGACAGGGCCAGACGATTGGCAATTTCGGGTTCCGTCAATGTGGTATAGTCGACGTTTGGCTGGGCGCAGACATAAGCAGCCGGACCACAGAGGATGTATAGAATGGCGAGCAGCCATTTTGATCGGTCAAACATTGGAGCCTCTCCACATGAGATGCCGTGGTGGCAGGCGGGATACGCCCCACTTTGTAGGGAGTTTCGCTACTGCTGGCAACAGGATTTCCGGTCTCGATTTTAACATCGTGGCTCAACTGAAGCTAGAAAATTTTCTCCCCCCGCTGTGACGCGGGGGCATTCTCGGCTTTCTTTATGCCAGGGTTCACCCACAAATTGCTATGAACAAATTTCGAGCCTTGTTTTGTTTCGGCCTTGCCTCGACTCATCCCCGTCCTCCCACCAAGCAACTGGGGAGTTATATAATGATCCCTCTGGTCGCAGGTAACTTGGCGGATGAGATATCTCAGGTGGCTTTGTGCGTTTTTCCGAAAAAATAACGCTGGGAAGGTTGTGGCTGGGGACCCTCGCAGGCTGGCTCCTTTGTCTAGGCCCAGCTCAAGTGAGTTTCGGCGACATTCCTCCATCGCCCGCCAACCAAACCGGTAGCGGGGATTTTATCCATGACTTTGCCGGGTTGCTGAACCAACAAGAGATGGAGCAGATCGGCGCCTACCAGCAGATCGCCTTTGAGCAGCACAACACGCCGATCATTGTGGTGACCATTCGACGTATGGCGGATTATGGTCATCGGGGTGGCGTTGAGCCGTTTGCCAAGCGGTGGTTTAATGCCTGGAATATCGGCACGCTGGAAAAAGAACATGGTGCCAACCAGGGAATTCTTTTGTTGATCAGTGCGGGAGATCGAAAGGCCAGGATTGAACTGGGCGCGGATTGGGGTCGCCACTGGGACGCCTATTGTCAACAGGTGATGAACGGGCGGATTGTACCCTTGTTCAAGCAAGGTGATTTTGCTGGCGGAATCAGCAGCGGAGTCATTGCTTTGGCTGAGATGGCAGCAGCCGGACCTGATGGAACCAAACCGAACGCGGGCCGCTCTTCGGTTCCGGTAACCCGGCAATTTCAGCGCGGCCTTCGCGGCGACAATCCAGGATGGGGAAGGTTCAGCATCCTGATCCTGTCCCTTGTTGGGGTGATTCTCATCTCGCTCGCTAGCGTCGGACTTGTCATCACGGGAATCTGTCTACCGGAATATCGTAAGTGGTTGATTGGAATCGGGGTTCTCATGTTCTTTGCTGTGGTTTGTTTCCCGCTTTTCCCGGTTGTTGTTATTGTTATCTTAAGATTGATGCTGGGCAATTTCGGTGGTGGATCGTCTTTTGGTAGCTATTCGTCGGGTGGCTATTCAGGTGGTGGATTCAGTGGTGGGTTTTCAGGAGGGGGTGGTGCGACCGGCAGTTGGTAATCAGTGCCAAAAAACCGGTGGAATGCGGCGCCTACAAAGGAAAGAAACATATGGTCCGTGCGGATACTCTGTTCTCTGAGGAGAAGCGGCGTTGCATCGCCGAGGCGATTGCGACGGCCGAGGCACAAACTTCGGCGGAAATCGTCTGCGCCGTCGCGACGGAATCCGGGCGATATGACCGTGCCGAAGGCATCTGCGGGATCCTCGTGGCAGTCATCTCGCTCGGTCTGACCAACTTTTTTGTCATGGGTGATTATTCCGGGGCAACTGCCAGCGGGCAGGGGGTTTCGCACAGTTGGTCGGATCCGGTAGGGCTGGGACTGTTTGGTCAGATTGTGGCAATTGGTCTGGGCTACGTCGCAGGAAATCTGCTGGCAAGCTACTGCCAACCTCTTCGGCGATTGTTCGTATCTAACCGAGAAATGGAAGACGAAACGGCCCGGTCCGCGTCACGTGTGTTTCTTTCGCAACGTGTTCGTTCCACCCGGCAAGCGGGCGGCGTCCTGATTTATGTTTCATTGTTTGAACGGCGCGTGGTCGTATTGGCCGACGACGGGATCATGCAACATGATGGTCAAGCAGTCGTGGAGACTGCGCGCGACACAGCGATTGCCGCGCTGCGCGTCGGCAAATTTGTGGAAACGTTTGTGACTACGATTGCCGGGATAGCTGGCCGACTACAGCAAGTGTTGCCGGTGGAAGGGAAGAATGACGACGAACTGCCAAACGAGTTACGAAGCTTTCACCCGCGACCTTAACCACGCCGTCGAATATTAATCGCGATCACTTTTGTCAATATGTAGTTTGCTCCAAGGCCCTCAGCCACATTAAACCGCGGCACTCCTTTTCACCAGTGAGAACGAAGCATGGTCCGCCTAAGACAATTGCCGGTCATGATCGTGATCGGAGTCGTTGCTCTTTGTTCGGTGAGTATTGGTTCGGCTCGTGGCGATGAGCCACCTGACAGGCCAATCAAGATCGTCAATCATGGAGCAAGTGGTGGTGGGTTCGGCAATACAGTGCAACTTGAAGACGGGACGCTGGTTTCGGTCTATAGTTACCGCGGTACGGATAACCACACACATTTGGAAACTGTCCGCTGGCGGATCCCAAAACGATCCTCCAAAGGTCCTTAGCCCCGCGACACTCAAAAAGAGCTCTTCGTTTTATGAATTCAGGTGCCGGCAAGTACGATGCGATCCTGGTGGTTTCCTTTGGGGGGCCGGAGGATCCTGACGACGTGATTCCATTTTTGGAAAACGTGTTACGAGGGCGTCGCGTGCCGCGCGAGAGGATGCTCGAAGTCGCAGAACACTATCAGCAGTTCGGCGGCATCAGTCCGATCAATCAACAATGCCGAGACTTGATTGCGGCCCTTCAGTCCGAACTCACTGAACACGGACCACCGCTCCCGATTTATTGGGGGAATCGAAACTGGCACCCCTTACTGACCGATACCTTACAAAAGATGAGTAGCGACGGAATTCAAAACGCGCTCGCATTTGTGACTTCCGCATTTAGCTCCTACTCCGGATGCCGACAGTATCGCGAAGATATCGCTCAAGCTCAGCATGCTGCAGGCGACCACGCACCTCACGTTGATAAGCTGCGCGTTTTCTATAACCACCCGGACTTTATTGACTCGATGCAAGACCGGCTTAGAGCCGCGATGGAGAAGATCCCGCCAGAACGACATGACTCGACGTTGCTGATTTTTACCGGGCATAGCATCCCATTGAGTATGGCTGAAGGTTGCGCCTATCGGTCGCAAATCAATGAAGCATCTCGGCTGGTCGCTGAAGCGTTTCCAAATCAACCGTGGCGATTGGCTTACCAAAGTCGCAGCGGGCCTCCGACTCAAGCCTGGCTTGAACCTGACATTGGCGATGAGCTCTTGCGGATCGGAGACAAGACAAAATCAAGCGACGTCGTGGTGGTGCCGATTGGTTTTATTTCGGATCATATGGAGGTCATCTTTGATCTTGATACCGAAGCGCAGGCTATTTGCAAAAGAATCGGCCTCAATATGGTCCGCGCAGAAACTGCCGGCACCCATCCTTTGTTTATTCGCATGATCCGGGAATTGATTCTCGAGCGAACTGAGGGTTGTGAACCAAAGTCGCTCGGAGAATGTGGCTCCGGTCACAATGAATGTCCGGACGATTGCTGTCCGATCCAGCTTGCGACTAATTAGTTATTCGGGGCATTGATTGATTACCGCCACATGGTTCTCAGCTTGTGTAGAGCGTCAATCCGGTCAAGTCTCGATCTTGCGGTCGCAAGAGGCTAGCGAGGTAACCGGCGAGCACGCAAGTAACGATCCCACTCGTCGTGTAGAGATAACCATTGACGGTCGTGAACCGCCACAAGGAAAACATTGTCACGGCGCCAACAACTGCTCCGACCATGGCACCAGTCGAGTTGGCTCGCCGTGTCAGCACGCCGAGCACAAACAGGCCACCAAGCACTCCCATAAACAGGCCGATCACTTTTAGGAACGCGTCAAACAGAGACTTAATCTCCGGATTGATGAAAAACAGGGCAAGCAGAGTGCCTATGATTCCCATCACGCAAGTGATCACTCGTGCGGCAGCCAGATAGCCACGCTCCGTCTTACATGCCTCAAACGGTCGCATAAAATCGGTGACAATCGTGGTGGCTGTTGAGTTCATGCTGGTTGATACCGTGGATTGTGCGGCAGCAAACACTCCGGCCACGATTAAGCCCGCCAGCCCGATCGGCATTTCGTGAGCGATAAAGAGTGGAAACACTTGGTCGGTCGTAATGGTGGGATCGAGTTTATGTGGATTCGAGTGATAGAACGCAAACAAGGCGGTTCCGATTCCGAAAAATAATAACGTGGCGGGAATCGTCATTACGGCATTGGTCCAGATTGAGCGAGCGGCAAGTTGCTGGCTCGAAGTGGTCATGTACCGCTGTACCACTGCCTGGTCCGCGGTGTACGAAGAGAGGTTTTGGCCAATACCACCGATCACAATCACCCAAAACGCAATCTGTGTGTTCGTCATGTCCCAATGAAAATTAGCGATTCGGAATTTGTCGGCCTCGGCGGCCAAGGAAAATGAGCCACTCCATCCGCCGTCCGAACCTTTCATCAACATTATGATTGCCAGTAGAGCGCCACCGAAAAGGACAAAAGTCTGAATGGTGTCGGTCCAGATCACTGCTTCGATTCCGCCCATGGTGCAGTAGATGATACTCAGCACTCCCATCAGCAAGACTGATTGTGCAGGTGTAAGTGGAGTTGCGATCGACAGAGCCAGACCGGTCAACGACATCACGACGGCCATGCGGAAGATATGAAACAGCGTAAAGCTACCGCTACCAAATAGTCGCACGCCGCGGCTAAAGCGTTTTTCGAGATATTCGTAGGCACTGGTGGCATCAATTCGGCGGTAGAACGGCAGGGCGACGAAAACCGCGACGATCGCCACTAGCGGTATGGTCATGTTGCCAACTGCATAGACCCAATCCTGCGCAAATGACTTCGAAGGAAGGCCTGTGTAAGTGAGCGAGCTTAGCATCGTCGCAAAAATACTACAGCCAGCCGCCCACCATGGAATGTGCTTACCGCCGCGAAAAAACTGGTCCGTATTCTTGTTCTTTTTCGTAAAGTAGACACCCACACCGACCATGGCGAGCAAGTAACCGATGAGCACACAGTAATTAAGAGTTCCAAAGTCTTTTTCCTTGGGAATCGGAGCAATGCTCCACATGGCCGCCGATCGAACTCGCGGCCTCACTTCGCCGCTTGCAACGACAATCCGGCCCTCCCACATGACTGGGATCGTCGTGACGTGGTTTCTCGGCATTGGGCCGGCTGAGGTCCAAGTGTTGGTGATCGTGTGATAAGCAAGAGCTTCCTTGGGAAAACCTGGGTGTCGGTCTTTCAGTTCATTCCCTTGGAAATATCGTGAGCCGTCGGCACCACCGAGTACAAAAATGTGGCTTTGTCCTGACGCGATACCGGTTCCAGCCATGACCGATCTCGGTAGGTCCGCTCGGCGTCGCCATTGCTTCGACTGAGGATTGTACTCCCAAGTGTCTTTTAGAAACTGGGGTGTTTCGGCTTGCTGTCGGCGACCGCTCATGACATAAACACAATNGTTGTAACCATTGTGCGCAGCCACGGTGATATTAAATGCTCGCGTNTTNCCCGGCCACGATTTNTGCACTTCCCACTCAAATGACTCGGTNCCTTGTTTGGATAAATCCAACGACCAGAAATTTTTCATAGCCGACTCAAGACCCTGGTCATTCTGGCCTCCTGCCAGATAAATCACGTTGCCAACAAGGGCTGCCTGACCAAAGGCGCATGGTTGCGGCAAAGGGGGATATTGAGATATCGAGATTTTTCCATTTTCCCAGCGAAGCACGAACACGTCGCGCCAAGTCTCTTTGTCATTGTTGCCGCCCATGCAGACGATTCCGGCAGGAGTCGAAACCGCAGCACCATAAGCGATTGCTTTGGGGAGTGTTCCGCCGTCTTGCCACTGATAGCCCGACTCATTTCTTGAGAGCACATGGATCTTGGTCCGCCATACCTTGTTGGTTTCCCAAACTGGTCGCGGAAAGTTCGCTCCGCCGGCAACAATCAGAGATCCATTGTGCACTCCGACGAATGGCCCTGCGACACCGATTTCATCGGGTAGATCCGGCAGTGATTGCCAATCGAGCGTGATGCCTAGCTCTTCGGCCGGCTTGGCCTCTTCGGCATATCCGCAGTTGGCAAATAGGGAGCAAGCGGCAGTGAGTAAAAAAACGAGTAACTTGGGTGGCGCCAAGCGATTGATGTTCAATGGATTGACTTCTATTCATCAAAACAAAATGAGTGTGACGGGTCTTTCATTTGCGTATCTGACACGATTTCTGTGGCAATTGCAACTCGTCATACCCGCTCGCACTTCTTCTGCTGTCATTATCTTTGTTTACAGAAGGGTGTACTGGTTCATTGCCATCAAGCAGCGTGCGGTCCCAACTGCCGAGCGGCCTCGCTGTCGACTGGGAACTCGACTCAGAATGCTACATCCTGTAGTGCGTTTTCCACTGACGGGCCCCTGATTGAGAAGGGAAAAAACTGGTAAATTTAAGTCGCTTCGGCTTGTCCCGTTCATGGCCATTTCAGGCTGTTTCGCCGATGTGACGCTCCCCCACCGCAGAGGAATCTCATTCTATGAAACTTCTTGATCGATTCACTTTTGGCGTGGGCGATCGATTCGCCCATCAGGCGGAAGCTCAGCTTCGGGCCTTTCAAATCCTGGCCGATCAGGGCGTGGATGTAGTTCCGGTGTGGAACAAGTCAAACCGCGAGCACTCATTCATCGGCTCCGAGCCTCAAAGTGTCTATGACGCAGCCAAGGCCGCCGTCGAGAGCTTGGGCTGGGATAAGCGGTGGCACGTCGACGCGGACCACATCGGTCTCCCGACAGTCGACCGTTTTCTGCCCTGCTCCGATTTTTTCACGATTGATGTCGCCGACAGCATCGGCAAGCCGGCACCCGCAGCCGACGTGTCTGCATTCGTGCAGCGACATCCTGAACTGCAGGGTGAGATCTCGATTGCGGGCGTGGATGTTCCGTTGACGATCTCCGCCGAACAGTTGGCAGCGACGGCAAGTCAGTATCTTCTGGCTTGCCGCGAGGCCGGTGAGATCTATCGGTACATTGCCGAACGGAAGGGCGGCGAACAGGAACTGGCCGCCGAAGTTTCAATGGACGAAACCGATGCCCCACAGACACCGCCTGAACTGCTGGTGATTCTCGCATTACTTGCCGACGAGAAAATCCGCGTGCAGACGATCGCCCCCAAGTTCACCGGACGATTCAACAAGGGCGTTGACTACGTCGGCGACCTGCAGCAGTTCGAGAAAGAATTCAACGACGACTTGGCTGTGATTCAGCACAGCATTGCCAGTTATGGACTGCCCGAAAACCTCAAAGTCAGTGTCCATAGCGGGAGCGATAAGTTCTCGCTCTACCCGATCATTCGCCGATCGCTACAAGAAACTGGCGCCGGACTCCACCTGAAGACGGCGGGAACGACTTGGCTAGAGGAGCTGATTGGTCTTTCTGAGGCTGGTGGCGATGGCTTGGCACTAGCCAAAGAGATCTATGCCTATGCGTTGAAACATGTGGACGAATTCTGCGCTCCTTATGCCTCAGTTATCGACATTGACCGCGAGCAGCTGCCTGCGGCAGAGGAAGTCAATGATTGGTCTGGTCAACAACTTGCCAATGCCGTCCGCCACATTCCCGACCACGTAGAATTCAATGCCAGCGTTCGTCAATTGCTACATGTCTCCTTTAAAGTGGCCGCCAAGCACGGAGATCACTACCTCGACATGCTGAAGGCCCATGCCGAAGTTGTCGGCAAGAACGTCACCGAGAATATATATGTTCGCCATATGCAGCCATTATTTTTAGGTTAATCCCGTGCCGGCTCTGGCCGTAGAAAGCTGTTCATGAAGACTCGCGCTTTGGGCAAAACAGGCCTCTCACTACCGATCATCAGTTTCGGCGCTTCGTCGCTGGGGCAGGAGTTTCGCCAAGTGCGGATCGACGAGGCGCTCCAGAGTGTGCATGTAGCACTGGATTTGGGCATGACTTTCATCGACACCTCGCCCTTCTATGGACGCGGCATGAGCGAAGTGATGCTCGGCATTGCCCTGCGAGACGTGCCTCGCGACAGTTACCACCTGTGCACCAAACTGGGCCGCTATGACCTTGGGCACTTCGACTTTTCTCCCCAGCGAGTTTTAGAGAGTATCGATGTTTCCTTGCATCGACTCGGCGTCGACCATCTCGATATTGTGCTCTGCCACGACATCGAATTTACGAATATCCAACAAGTGATTGACGAGACGATTCCCGCACTGAAGCGCGTCCAGCAGCAGGGCAAGGTTCGTTTCATCGGATTCAGCGGCTATCCGCAAAAGATCTTCCGCACGGTGCTTGAGCAAATAGATGTGGATGTGGTGATGAGCTACAACCAATACACTCTGCAAAACAGTCGCTTTGCGGATGATACCATCCCACTGCTGAAAGAAAAATCTGTGGGTGTGATGAACGCCGGACCATTCAGCGCGCGGCTGCTGACCAACGCTTCGCTTCCCGAATGGCTGAAGGAGCCCGAAGAGGTGAAGCAAGCTGCTCGGCGAGCGGCCCAGCACTGTTCCGAACAGGGCGTTGATATTGCCCAGCTGGCCGTCCAGTTCTCGCTAGCCAATGAAGACATCACGACAACTGTCGCCGGCAGCGCCAATCCGGACAATATTCGTAAGTGGGCGGAGTGGGCGGAAATGCCAATAGACGAGCTGCTGCTGGCCGAAGTATTGGAAATATTTGCGCCCGTGAAAAACATCGGCCATATAGAAGGCCTCCCCGAAAATAACTGACACCACAGCGGCTTGCCGCAGGTCCCCGATCATCACGTCCGAAAAACAAGGCGAAGACTCAATGAAGGCAGTGCAACTCGAGCGTCCAGAGGCATTCCGCTATATCGATGTTCCCGAACCATCGGTTCCGGGGCCAGGAGTGGCGGTGGTTCGCGTCCACAGTGTGGGAATTTGCGGAACGGACTACGGCGGCTACCTGGGTAAAATGCCGTTCTTCAGTTATCCGCGAATCCCTGGCCACGAGCTTGGTGTCGAAGTCGTGGCGGTTGGTGAGAACGTGGAGAACGTTCAGCCCGGCGACCGTTGCTCGGTGGAACCCTACATCAACTGCCAGCAGTGCTACTCTTGCGAACGCGGACACACCAACTGCTGCGAGCACCATCAGACACTTGGTGTGCATTGCGATGGAGGCCTGCAGCCTCTGTACGCATTGCCCGCCCGGAAGCTGCATCTGGCGGCCAACCTCACCTATGCACAATCTGCGTTGGTCGAAACTCTGGCCATCGGTTGTCACGCGATCGACCGCGGAGCACCGCAACCCGGCGACAACATTCTGGTGATTGGGGCCGGACCAATTGGATTAAGCGTCATTGAGTTCGCTAAGCTTTCCGGAGCCCGCACGATCGTCGCCGACATGAACGCACAGCGGCTGGCATTCGTGCGTGAGCGCATGGGGGTCACCGACACGATCGAAGTCAAGGGCGATGGATCGACGATGACTCGGCTGACGAAGCTGACTGACAATAAGCTGTGTGATGTCGTGGTCGACGCCACGGGAAGTCATCGTTCGATGTCCAGCGCTTTGGAGTTCTGCGCGTTTCAGGGGCGCCTCGTCTATGTCGGCATCTCACAAGACGACGTGCAGTTCCCTCATGCGGCCGTGATGCACCGACGTGAATTGACGCTGTTGGCAAGCCGCAACGCGCTGTCCAAAGACTTTGCCAGAATTATCACTTTAATCGAGGATGGTCGAATCGATACCAAGCCGTGGATTACACACCGAGCGTCCTTCGACGAGATGATTGGCGAGTTCCCCAATTGGCTGAAGCCTGAATCAGGGGTGATCAAGGCCGTTGTTGATTTGGACTGAGAAGACTAGAGTCGCAAGCTGTAAATCGGCTAGGGATTATGAATCGCACTTAAGATAATTAGCTACGAGACCACCAAATGAAATCCTGTGTAACAATTTGCTTAGTAGATGAGGCCCGAGGAGGCCCCTTTGTGCTTTGGGACGACCTCGACGCAGGTTGCGCCCGAGCTGCGGAGCTTGGTTATGACGCCGTGGAGATCTTTGCGCCGGCGGCCGATGCGGTCGACCATCAGCACCTGCGAGAACTGCTGGACCGCCACCAACTTGCATTGGCTGCCGTGGGCACGGGTGCCGGCTGGGTCAAGCATCGACTGCAGTTGGCCGACGCGGATGGTGCCAAGCGACTGGCCGCCAGTCAGTTCGTCCGTTCAATCATTGACTTTGGCGGCGCCTTCGGAGCGTCCGCCATCATTGGCTCAATGCAGGGCCGCAGTGGCGACGGCGTCGACAAGGCAACAGCTCGAGGCTACCTCGCGGATGCCCTCGATGAACTTGGTGAATACGCCTCGCAATACAACACGCCGTTGATTTTCGAGCCGCTCAATCGGTACGAAACCAATCAAGTCAATACAGTGGCCGACGGCGTGGCGCTGCTCGAGGGACTATCGACGACAAACGTCGCCCTGCTTTGCGATTTGTTTCACATGAACATTGAAGAAGACGATGTGGCAGAGGCCGTCCGTTTTGGCGGTAAACACGTTGGACATGTCCACTTTGTCGACTCAAATCGACGCCCCGTTGGCCACGGACACCTCGACATGCGCACTGCAGTCGCCGCGCTAAGAGAGATTGGCTATCAGGGTTATCTTTCGGCTGAAGCCTTTCCCTATCCCACGCCGGACGCGGCTGCCGAACAAACCATTCGCGCCTTTCACTTCTGGCTCTCAGCCACCGCCTAGAGAGCGAGTCACAGCTCGCCACACAAATCCCATGCTCAAACACCAGCTCACTCATCCCCAGATCAATGCGATCCTCGGCCAAGCCGGACACCACAGCGCAATCCTCATTGCCGATGGCAATTATCCCGCGTCCAGCAAGAAGGGTCCTAACGCGAAGATAGTCAGCTTGAACCTGATGCCTGGCGTCGTGACTTGTAATCAAGTGCTACAAGCTGTGCTCTCAGCCATGCCGATCGAGAAGATCAGTACAATGATGTATGAGACAGACGGCCCCTATGCGCTGACTGAAGACCCGCCAGTCTGGCAGGCGTATCGTGACACAATCAAGGAAGCGCAACTCGAATTGGCGCTGGAGCCGATCGAAAAGTGGGAATTCTACAAGGCTGTCGCGACGGAT
>NYSS01000072.1 GCA_002683135.1 Planctomycetota bacterium
AGCCTCAGGTCCGCGGTGATGACGGCGGGCAGCGCGAGCT
The DNA here is from genome assembly GCA_002683135.1 of Planctomycetota bacterium. GTDB lineage: Bacteria > Planctomycetota. The sequence continues at coordinate 41 of NYSS01000072.1, forward strand.
GCAAGGACTCCAGGCCGGTGTCGGTCTCCCGCTGGATCGCCGCGCCATGGTCGTTCAGCGTCAGGCTCGCGATGAACGTGGCCTGGGGCCACCCGAGGCGGGCGGCGAGGAACTGACCGACCTGGTTGCTGTCGTCGTCGACCGCCTGCTTGCCCATGAGCACGAGGTCCGGGCGCTCTCGTTCGATGACCTTCTCCAGCGCCATCGCGACGTTCCAGGGATCGAGGGCCTCGCTGGTCTCTACGAGCAGGGCCCGATCGGCGCCCATGGCCAGGGTCGTGCGCAGCTCCTTTTCGTAGTCGGTGACGCCTATCCCGACGGTGATGATCTCCGCGTCTTCGCGCTGGTTCTCGCGGATTACCAGCGCCTCCTCGACGGCGATCAGGTCGAAGGGGTTGGGGACGTAGTAGACGTCCGTGTCATCGACCCCTGAGCCGTCGGCGTTGGCGCGCACCCGCTGGTCGGGGTCAGGCACGCGCTTGGTTGGGACGAGGATCTTCATTGCAAGAGGGCGCGGGGCGCCGGCTCACTCTACGCGAGAACGTTCCTCCGCTCCGGATCGTGGAGCGGGCTGAGGGTGACCTGGCAGGGCACCAGCTCCGTGGCGACCTCGAGCGCGTAGTCCGACGCGAGCAGCTCGCGGCGTGAGATCGGGGGGTCGACCCGGACGTAGCCCATACCGATGTTGCGTTCGACGGTGTATCCCCAGCCGCCGCTGGTCAGGTAGCCGACCCGTTCGCCGTCTCGGTAGATGGTCTCCCGGCCATGCAGGATCACGTCGGGATCGGCGACCGTGAACGTGGCGAGGCGCCTGGTCGGCATCCCCGAGTCCTTCTGGCGGAGGAGCGCGTCCCGACCCAGGAAGGGGATGTCGGTGCGCAGCTTGGTCGCGAAGGCGAGGCCCGCCTCGATGGGGGAGTTGTCAGACGTGATGTCCTTGCCCCAGATGCGGTATCCCTTCTCGAGGCGCAGCGACTCGATGGCGCGGTATCCGGCGTCCGCCATGCCGTGCGCCTCACCCGCCGTTTTGAGCGCCGCGTAGACCGTTCGAGCCTGATCGACGGGGATGTGGAGCTCCCAGCCGAGCTCGCCGACGAACGTGAGCCGCGACGCTCGCACCGGGACCCCGGCGACGTCAATGCGCTGCGTCGTCAGGAACGGGAACGCGTCATTCGTGAGCGGCGCGTCGGTGAGCTGGGAGAGGACGTCGCGGGCGCGCGGCCCTTGCACGCCGAGGACCGCGTGCTCGCGGGTGACGTCGGTGACCTCGACGTCGAGTCCGTCCGGGATGTTGCGGCGGATCCAGTGGAGGTCGTGGATCGCGTATCCCGTACCGGTGACGATGTAGAAGGCGTCGTCGTCGACGCGCGCCACGGTGAGGTCGGACTCGATGCCGCCCCGCGCGTTCAATAGCTGGGTGTAGATGAGCGATCCCACGGGCTTGTGGACGTCTCCGGCGCAGATCCACGACAGGGCCTCCGTCGCGTCCGGTCCGGTGACCGAGAACTTGGCGAACGACGTCTGGTCGAACAGCACCACCCGTTCCCGCGCGGCCTGATGCTCCGAGCCCACGTGAGGGAACCAGTTGGAGCGACCGTAGGTGTGTTCGTCGATCGGGTCTTCGCCCTCGGGAGCGAACCAGTTGGGCCGCTCCCAGCCGAGCTTCTCTCCGAAGCTGGCGCCGTTGGCCTCCAGCAGATCGTAGAGCGGAGACGTGCGCACGCCGCGAGCTGATGTCCACTCCTCGTGGGGCCAACTCATGGCGTAGTGGTGCGCCGTGGCTTCGGTGGTGCGGCGTTCGTTGAAGTCGTCGTCGGCGGTGTGGGGGCCGAAGCGCCGGATGTCCACCGCCCACAGGTCCATGGGCATCTCGCCGCCGACGATCCACTGGGCCAGGGCCTTGCCGGCGCCGCCGGCGGAGGCGATGCCGAAGGCGTTGAAGCCGGCGCCGACGAAGAAGCCGGCCACCTCCGGCGCTTCACCGAGGATGAAGTTGCCGTCCGGGGTGAAGGCCTCCGGGCCGTTGACCAGCTTGCGCGCGCCGACGTCGCGTAGGGCGGGGACGCGCTCCATACCCTGCAGGGCGATCTGCTCGAACTGTTCCCAGTCCGGTTCGATCAGCTGGAAGGTCCAGGGGTCGGGGATCTGGCGCACCCACGGCACCGGGTTGGGTTCGTAGCCGCCGAGGACGAGCCCGTTCACCTCCTCCTTGAAGTACACGAGGCGGTCGGGGTCACGGAGGGTGGGCAGGTCCGGCGTGACGCCCTCGACGGGCTCCGAGACCATGAACTGGTGTCGCATGGCCTGCAGCGGCACGTTGACTCCGATGGCGGCGGCCAGGTTGCGCGCCCACATCCCTGCGCAGTTGACCACCACCTCGCAGCGGATGGTGCCGCGTTCGGTCACCACCCCGCAGGCGCGTCCGTCCTCCACCAGGACACGGGTGACCGGTGAGTCCTCGATCATGGTGACGCCGCGTTGCCGGGCGCCCTTTACGAGCGCGGAGCAGAGATCGGAGGGGCTGGCCTGTCCGTCCGTCGGCAGGAACGCCGCGCCCACCAGGTCACTGGTGTCCATCAGGGGCCACAGGTCACCGGCCTCCTTCGGAGTCAGCAGCTCCATCTCCAGCCCGAAGCTGTGGGCGGTCGTGGCCTGCCGCTTGACCTCGGTCCAGCGCTCGGCGTTGCACGCGAGGCGCAACCCCCCGTTCTGCCGCCACCCGGTGGCCTGACCGGTCTCGGCCTCCAGGGCTTCGTACAGCTCGACCGAGTCCTTCAGCAGCTGGGTGATGTTGGCGGAGCTGCGGAGCTGCCCCACCAGACCCGCGGCATGGAAGGTGGAGCCGCTGGTGAACTTCGCGCGCTCGAGGACGACCACGTCGGTCCACCCGAGGGCGGCCAGGTGATAGGCGGTGCTCGACCCGATGATCCCGCCGCCGATGACGACGACGCGGGCCTGGGTCGGCAGCTCGGGGCTCGATGATGCCCCGTGAGAGGAGGTTGGCGTTGATTCCATGGGCCTGTGGCCAACGTGAAGGGCGGAGATTACCAGCGGGTTNCCGGCNCGGGTAGCNGCGGTGNGCNGGNGTCGNAGACNGGGTTTGCGGGGGNGCGGGGNCGGGGCCTACAATCATGCCTTGGACACTTCNCTCCGAAGATCTCTCCCCGTCGCCCTGGTGCTNGTCGTTGTCGNGGCGCCGNNCNTNGGGCAGTCCGTCTCGTTCCAGCGCGACGTGCTGCCGATCCTGTCGGATCGGTGCTTCCCGTGCCACGGCCCTGACGGGAACGCGCGGCAGTCGAAGCTGCGCCTGGACACGGAGTCTTCGGCGCTGCGCACCACCGACCCGGTGGTGGTTCCGCACAAGAGCTCCGAGAGCAAGTTNATCGCGAAGATCACCGCGACCGATCCGGGGGAGCGCATGCCGCCCGCCGATTCGAACCTGTCGCTCTCGGAGGCTGAGATCGAGACGCTGAAGCGCTGGATCGACGAGGGAGCGCATTGGGAGCGTCACTGGGCCTTTGCGCCGCCGGAGAAGTCAAAGCCACCGATTGTCGCCGACAGCGCGTGGCCGGAAAACGGGATCGATCGCTTCGTACTGGCGCGGCTCGAGCGCGCCGGCCTGAGGCCGACGCCGCGCGCTGAGCGCGGGGCGTTGCTGCGCCGGGTGACCCTCGACCTCACGGGGTTGCCGCCGACCTTGGAGGAGGTCGATGCCTTCCTCGCGGACACGGCCGCCGATGCGTACGAGCGCGTCGTCGATCGACTGCTGCGGTCACCGCGCTACGGGGAGCGGATGGCGTGGGAGTGGNTGGACGCCGCGCGCTACGCGGACACGGACGGGTTCCAGGCGGATCCGACGCGGACCATGTGGCCGTGGCGGGACTGGTTGATCAACTCTCTCAATGACAACCTCCCGTTCGATCGCTTCACGGTGGAGGCGCTGGCAGGCGATCTCATCCCCGACGCCACTCCGGAGCAGGTCGTGGCGTCCGGGTTCAACCGCAACCACATGTACAACGGCGAGGGTGGTCGGATCGCGGAGGAGACTCGTATCGAGAACGTCTTCGATCGCACCGAGACCACCGCCACGGTCTGGATGGGTCTCACCATGACCTGCGCGCGCTGCCACGACCACAAGTACGACCCGGTGACACAAGAGGAGTACTACCGGTTGTTCGCGTTCTTCGACCAGACCTCGGAGAGCGGTGCGGGGGGGCAGGGCAAGGCGCCGCCGACGATCCGATACCAGACCGCGGCGCAGCGCGCTCGGCGTGCCGCNGTGNCGACGGAGATCGAGAACCTGAGCCAGCGCATGCGNGGGCCCGATCCCGAGATCGACGCCGGGCAGCGGGCGTGGGAGGAGGAGACCCTGGTGCGTCTGCGCCGATCCGGCGCCGACCTCGCCATGATCACGCTGGAGGGCTGGCATCTGATCGGCCCCCTGGCGCCGCCCGGAGGGAACGGAGGCAACGCGTTCGACAAGGCCTACGGCCCGGAGCGGGGCGTGGATCTGGCGCGCNGCTACGAGGGGGGCAAGAAGAGGTGGCGTGCGGCTCCGGAGCTGGTGGACGGAGGCGTCCACGCCCTCGACGACGGCCTCGGCGCGACCTATCTGCACCGCGTGGTCCAGGCGCCCAGCGCCCGCTCCGTCGACATCTCCCTGGGTTCGGACGACAGCATTCAGGTCTGGTTGAACGGGGCGAAGGTGTTCTCGAAGAACGTGGCNCGCGGGGTCGCAGCGAACCAGGAGCGGNCGCGACTCGAGCTGGTCAAGGGTCGCAACGACCTGCTCCTCAAGATCGTCAACACGGGAGGCGCGGCGGGCGTCTACTTCCGCAAGATCGACGAGACCATCGGAGGGATGCCCGGGCCGATTGTTCGCGCGTTGCTGGTGGCGGGTCCGGATCGGGACGACGGACAGCGGAGGTTGCTGCTGGAGCACTACCGCGAAAAGAGCTCGCCCAAGTGGCGGGCGTCGGCGAAGCAGCTGGCCGTTATGAATGCGGAGCGCACCGCGATCGACAAGCGCGTCGCCACGGTGATGGTGATGGACACGCTGCCCGCTGCCCGACGGCGGGCGTCTCGCATTCTGGAGCGCGGCGCTTACGACCGNCCGCTCGCAGCGGTGAAGGAGGCGACGCCCGCCTTCCTCCCTCCCATGCCCGCGGACGCTCGGAAAGACCGCATGAGCCTCGCCCGCTGGCTGGTGGCCGATGAGAACCCGTTGACGGCGCGGGTCACGGTCAATCGTCACTGGCAGACGTTCTTTGGTCGGGGGCTCGTGGAGACGATCGAAAACTTCGGTCAGCAAGGGGCGCTCCCGTCCCATCCCCACCTCCTGGACTGGCTGGCGCGGACGTTCGTATCCGGTGGCTGGGACGTGAAGGCCCTGCACAAGCTGATCGTCACCAGCGCCACCTACAGGCAGTCCGCGCGCAGCCCGCGGGAGGCGTACGCGTCGGATCCCTACAACATCCTGCTGGCTCGCGGGCCCCGGTTCCGCATGCCGTCGTGGATGCTCCGCGACCAGGCGCTGGCCCTGGGTGGGCTCTTGAACGGTGCCATCGGCGGCCCGTCGGTCAGGCCCTATCAGCCTGACGGCGTCTGGGCGGAGGCGACCTTCGGCAAGATCCGTTACCGAGCGGACGCGGGGGACGCCCTCTATCGCCGCAGCCTGTACGTGTTCTGGCGCCGCATCGTCGGTCCGACGGTCTTCTTCGACACCGGGAAGCGTCAGACGTGCGTGGTCAAGCAGGTCCGCACCAACTCACCGTTGCATGCGTTGACGACGCTCAACGAGACCGCGTTCGTCGAGGCCGCGCGGTTCTTCGCTGAGCGGGTCTTACGCGACGGTGGCGACGACCTTGATGCGAAGATCAGGTGGGCGTTTCGCGCGGCCACGTCCCGTCATCCTTCTCAGGAAGAGCGTGACATCCTGGTCGCTCGATGGCGCGTGGCGCGTGCGGACTTCGCGCGCGATCCCGGACGGGCGAAGAGGCTGCTCGCGGTGGGCGCGTCTGCGCGCGACGCCTCTCTCGACTTGCTCGAGCACGCGGCCTACACCGTCGTCTGCTCCGTTATTCTCAACCTGGACGAGGTGCTGTCCAAGCCATGAGCGACGTGAACCCGATCCTCGATCACTCCCGAGCGCTGACCCGGCGCGCGTTCTTCGGCCACTCAGCCCTCGGTGTCGGAGCGGCGGCGCTGAATTCCCTGTTCACGGGGGAGTCGTCGCCGGGGCCGGACGGGAACGGGTTGCCCGGGTTACCCCACCACGCACCCAAGGCCAAGCGCGTCATCTACCTGCTGCAGAACGGGGCGCCGTCCCACGTGGACCTGTTCGATTGGAAGCCCAAGCTCCGGCAGCTGCACGGCACCCAGATCCCGGACGAGGTCGTGGGCGGCAGGCGCTTCAGCACCATGACCGGTGGTCAGAAGGCCCGGCCCCTGCTCTCCGAGATCACCAAGTTCGCGCGCCACGGGGAGAGCGGCGCCACCGTCTCCGACTTCTTGCCGAAGACCGCGGAGATCGCCGACAAGCTGTGCTTCATCAAGTCCATGCACACGACCCAGGTCAACCACGCGCCGGCGATCACCTACTTCCTCACCGGTGACGAGCGACCCGGTCGACCGAGCATGGGGTCGTGGCTCTCCTATGGTCTCGGCCGGTCGACCGACAACCTGCCGACGTTCGTGGCCATGACCTCCCTCGACAAGGAGGCGTCCTGCGGTCAGATCTTCTACGACTACTACTGGGGCAGCGGGTTCTTGCCGTCGGTCTACCAGGGCGTCAAGTTCCGCGGCGCGGGGGACCCGGTGCTCTATCTCACCGATCCCCCAGGGATCGACCGCGCCACCCGTCGCGGCATGCTTGACGATCTGGCGGCGCTGAACGGCGAGCGCGCTCGCGACGTCGGCGACCCTGAAATCGACACGCGCATCGCGCAGTACGAGATGGCGTATCGCATGCAGACGTCGGTCCCGGAGCTGACGGACTTCTCCGACGAACCCAAGCACGTCCTCGAGATGTACGGACCCGACGTCATGCGCAAGGGGTCGTTCGCCTACAACTGCCTCGTGGCCCGGCGCCTCGCCGAGCGCGGCACCCGCTTCATCCAGCTCATGCACGCGGGATGGGATCAGCACAGAAACCTCAACACGCAGCTGAAGATCCAGTGCACGGACACGGACGCGCCGTCGGCGGCGCTGGTGAAGGACCTGGAGCAGCGCGGGCTCCTCGATGACACCCTCGTCATCTGGGGCGGCGAGTTCGGCCGCACGCCCTTCGTCCAGGGCAAGCTGGGCGCCAGCAACCAGGGCCGCGACCACCACCCCTACGTGTTCACCATCTGGATGGCTGGCGGCGGCATCAAGCCGGGCATCACCTACGGGGAGTCGGACGAGCTCGGCTTCAACGTCGGCAACGACCCGGTCCACGTGCACGACTTCCAGGC
>NYSS01000073.1 GCA_002683135.1 Planctomycetota bacterium
CAGCCGCCGCCCGCGCGCCGCTGAAAGACGTCGAGGTCCACGCGATAGAGCCCCTCGCCTTCCGGGAACACGACCGACCAGGGGAACTCCGCCTCGACATCCATGTGGCGCAGCGCGGCGGCGTCAAGCACCAGCGGCCGCAGCTTGGGTGTCAGCCGGGCGCCACCGCTGTGGTTCAGTTCAGAGAAGCTCATGACGACGCGCCAACGGTCGCCCTGGCGAACCGCCCCGTTTCGCTTCAGCGTCACCGAGTACCGCTTGGTGGTTGTCCCGGCGTCCGCAGAATGCCACCCGACGCGGACGACCTCCAGCGACGGCGCGTCGGGACCGAACGTGCGCTCGGGGACGCCGCCGGAGTCCGGAGCCCAGGAGAGGCCGAGCGGAGGCAGCGCCGAGGCGGCGGTCTCAGCGAGGCGCGCGGACCGGGCGTCGCGGGCGCGGCCCTCCGCCGTGAGGAGGCCGTGTCCGGCGGGGAGAAAATACGGCGCGGCGCGCTGCCACATGAGCTCGAAGCGGGACGCGTATGCATCGGCCAGGCCGCCGACCCCGTCCAGTACGACGAGGTTCTCGTGGTCGGGATCGAACGTGCAGTTGTACGACCCGGTCACCAGACGACGCCCGTCCACGACGACGAACTTCGCCCCCAGGGACTCCGAGACCAGGCGCCGGATGGGGACACCGAAGCGGGCGATGTTCTGAACCAGGCGCACGGTCGCCGTCGTGTAGAGGACGCGCACATCGACGCCGCGACGCCACGCGGCCAGCAACGCCGTGGCGACGCGCTGGTCACGAAACACCACATGGGCCACCTCGACCCGCTGCTTCGCGGCCGCCAGCTCGCTTACGACCACGTCTCCCAGCACCTCCTCGAACCCGAAGTGGACCCGGGCGCGCCCTCCGCCCACCACTTGATGCGACGGACGAGGACGTTCGTAGCGGCCCTCGAAACCCTGGCGCTCACCGTCGAACAGCTTGTCGAACTGGACCACGTAGTCCCGCGCCAGCCCGGGGGACTTGACCAGGCACGCGGCATGCCACGTCGAGTACGTGTCCCCGTGACTCGCGTTCCAGTCTCCCGTCCAGACCCATGTCTCGTCGACGACGCAGAATTTGTTGTGCACGTTGACGTTGAAGACGGTCCCCCTGTCCGTCTGCACCGCGATCCCGGCGTCCGCCAGCTGCCGGTAGTAGGAGCGGAACAGGCCGTTCCTGGCGTCGTCGTCAGTAACGACGCGGACATCGACCCCGGCCTCGCGAGCCTGGATGAGCGCGGACACGACCTCCGGAAGATCCAGCCGCAACATGGCGAACCTGACCGAGGTCTGCGCGGCTGCGATGAAGCGAGAGAAGTCGCGGACAATGCCGGCCACCTTCGGGGGCGCGCCACGCAGGGCCGTGGGGTCGGAGAAGAACGCCCGGCTGTTCGGCAACCCCTGCTGCGCTGGCCAGCAGGGCACCAGGAGAGAGACGAGAGCGAACGTCAGGAGATGGCGCATGACTGCCATGGGAGGCCCCGTGTCGAGGAGGTCCTCGCCGGCGTATCGAGTGATGGTCCGGGATGAGCGTACGTCAACGACCGACCCGCCCTCGTCGGTTGCTGGACAGGCGGTTGTCGCGACCGACCTTGAAGGCCTCGGCTCCGGAGAGGAAGTTCACCCCGAACGCCTGGTTGCGGCGGCACGTGTTGCGCTTCAGCGTCGCCTTGCTGCCGGCGCCGAAGAACGAGATACCGCTCTGCTGATTCCTGTCGCAGGTGTTGGTATCCGCGCGGCCATGGCCTCCCTTCCAGAACTGGATGCCGCTGCTGACGTTCTCCAGGCAGCGGTTCTTGACGAGCGTGACCTCGGCCTTGTCCAGCACGCCGATGCCATGCATCCGGTTCTTCTCGGCGAGGTTCTTGGTCATCTCCCCGACCGCCTCCTTGCTGATGGCGAGCCCGTGACGCTTGTTCTCGCGGCACGTATTGTCGGTGAAGACGACCTTGGTGCCCTTGTCGGCGGCGGTGATGCCGGACCCCTCGTTGTGCGTGCACGTGCTCTTGAGCACCGTGCTCTCGCACCCCTTCACCAACAGGATGCCATCCGACCGGTTGTCCCGGCAGATCCCCTCGGTGACGGTGACCTTGGTCCCGGCGTGCGCGATGGTGATGCCCGGGCCGACGTTGCTCGCGCAGGTGACCTTCACGACCTCCCCGCGGGTCCCCTCGGCCAGCAGGATGCCGGCCTGCTGGTTGCCCTTGCACTCCACGTCTTTCACGCTTATCGAGACGGCCGCATGGGCATAGAGACCTTGGGTGCGGTTGCCGATGAAGACCGACTTCTCCACCGTGGCACGGGCGCCGGAATCGACCTTGAGGCCGATGCTGTTGGCCCGCGCATCGAGGGCGGTCAGGGCGCCCTCGCTACCCTCGCCGGCGATCCTGAAGCCGATCTCCTTGTTGCCCTCGCAGCGAATGTCATGACCCGTGATCCGTCCCTTGACCCGCACATGGACTCCGCCGCCCGTGTTGAAGGAGAAGTGGCATTCGCGAACGGTGACCTTGGCATCCTCCACCCGCAGGCCTTCCCTGCCGCACTCGCGCACCCGGCAGCCCTCCAGACGATGCTCGCCGCCCTTGATGTGGACGCCGAACCCGGACGCGCGCCACACCGCGCACCCATCCAAGACGACCGACCCCTCGGAAATCAGGATCGCCGTGACCTTGTCCTCCGACGACTCTTGCTTGGCTTGCTCGAACGTGAGGTTCTCCAACCGCGCGCCCTCGGCGTCGACCGCGCGCACGACGGGCGCCGTCGGGGCGCCGCGCACGATGGTCTTGGCCGCGTCGCGACCACGGACCGTCACCCCGGACTTCAGGCTGAGGTTCTCTTCGTACAGGCCGGGCTGGAGCTCGACGATGTCCCCCTCCACCGCCTCCTCGAGCGCCGCTCCCACGGTCTCGAAGTCCCGTGGCACGACGAGCGTACGCCTCTCCTGGGAGGCCGCCACTGACGCCAAGAGCATCAGCAACAAAGCAACGCGGCGATCGATCATATGGAGGAAGACCGTCCGGATCAGAACGACACGGAGCCCTTCAATGTGGTCGGCGGCATACAGGTGCTGGCGTCACACGCCTGCATCGCGACGGTGACCGCCAGGGGTTTCGTCAGGCGCTGCCCGCAATTCACCTTGCAACTGAAAACGACGCGGCCTTCAAACCACGTCGTGTCCGGCGAATCGGGAGAGGGGACCGACGGCGTCGTGGTCGTCCAGTCGGACAGGAGCGACGCGCCGGCCGGGAGCTCGACTCGCGGGGTGGTGGCCGGATAAGGACTGTCGGCGGGGACCGCAGCGTAAACATGCCAGCCGGGGTCGACGGTGACCGTGGCGGAAAGCAGGTACTGCCCCTCCTTCCCTTTCACGGGGCTGGCCGTCACCTCGAGGGCGACAGCACCCTCCCGCGACGCAGCCGCCCCCGCTCGCCCGACCGCATCCGCCTCGCTGCCGCGCAGGTAGAGCCAGACCCAGCCGTGGCACTTGCTGCGGCGGCGGGTGAACGAGTACATCTTCTTGCGGAACGGAGCGAACGCGTCGTTCGCCGCCTTGTAGCGCGCCTGCAGCTCCTCGGGGATCGGCTTGCGGGCGCGCACGCAATCGTTGCGCTCCTCGACGACCTTCCAGTATTTCTCCTTGGCGGCGTCATGGACCGGCTGGAACGCAGCCTTCTCCGCCAGCTGCTCCTCCGTCAACGGCGGCAGCTCGTACGACGCGAACTGGGCGTCCCCGACCAGGAGGTCGACGCGACCATCCCCGTTCCAATCGGTGACGTGGACCTTGGTCCTGTAACCAGGACCCTGGGGTGTCTCGCCTGCCTTCAGGTTGCCGCTGGGCTTTGCGCTCCGGCCCACGAGCGTCTGCGACTCCGCATAGGCGGCGACCTTCTTCGAGCCGATGTTCTTGTGCCAGACCACGCCGCTCGACTCCGATCCGAGGATCAGGTCGAGGAGGCCATCACCGTCCCAGTCCGCGTGGTGCGCGTTGGAGCCCTTGATCCTGGTCCCCTTGGCCGTCTTGAGCCTCCTTGGCTTGGGTGCCCAGGATGGGGCGGAGCGGGTCCCGGAATTCTCCACGACATAGGCGCCGGAGGTGCGGGTACCGATCACCAGGTCGAGGTCGCCGTCAGCGTCCACGTCCACCGCCTCCGGCGTCACGGAGGTCCCGGTCACCAGGGGCTTGCCATCGCTGGCCATGAGGAACCGACCCTGCGCCAGGTTCCCATCCTCGTCGCGCTCGAAGAAGTAGATCTCCCCCGTGTAGGAACCGGAGAGGACATCGAGGTCACCGTCGTTGTCGTAGTCCACAAACTGTGGACAGAAGGAGATGCATCACGTCGTTGGAATGGAAGCCGCCTCCCCGCCGGCTTCCATGTACTTGAATCCGTCAAACTTGGGATCGTCGTTGGTGCCGATGTTGCGATAGATGCGCAGCTTGCCTTCGTCGAAGGCGCCCCACTTCTTGCGCACGGCCTCGGGCAGGCGCTCCAGCGGGAATCCCTCCTCGCCGAACTCGCCGACCAGGAGATCCCGAACTCCGTCACCGTCCACGTCCATGACGTAGGGCGCCGCGTGGCCGACGGTCACATCGATGGGTTCTCCGCCCGAGGTGAGTCGCACCGGGGGGAGCAGGTCACGCGCCCCCTTGTCAGCTCGCCTTTCCTGCGCGCCCGCGATTGGCAGCGCGCTCAACACGAGCAGGCTGGTCGCCCACACAAACGATCTGCTGAGTCTCATAGGGATACCTCTTCCCGTGGTCCCATGACCACCACCGCACTCTACACAATCCACAACCCTGGGACGGGCTCGCGACGCCGCCCCTCAGCGCCGAATCTTCGAGATATCCAGCGCCCAGACGCTCCGTCCGTGTGTCCCGATCACCAGCGTCGGCTCACGCGGATGGACGAACAGATCGTGGACCGGCGTGGTGGGCAGCGTCGCCGACAGAGAGTGCCAGGTGACGCCCCGGTCTTTCGAGACGTAGACACCCAGGTCGGTGCCCAAGTAGAGATGCTCCGCGTTGACCGGGTCTTCGAAGATGACGTTCACGGATTCGGACGGGAGACCGGCGGCCAGGTTCTTCCACGTCTTGCCGTGATCGTCGGAGGTCCACGCGTAGGCCCGGAAGTCGTCGTCCCGATAGGCGGTCATGGTGACGTAGACGCGGCTCTCGACGTGCCGGGATGCCTGCACCCGGCTCACCCACTGATCGGGTAGTCCGTCGTCGATCAGCCCCCATGTCTCGCCCCCGTCCCGCGTGACCTGAACGTTGCCGTCGTCGGTGCCGACGTAGAAGAGCGCCGCGTCCAACGTGGAGACGCTGATGCTGGTGATGGTCCCGAACGGGACGTTGCCCTGTCGGTCGGCGCCGGGCTGGGTCGTGAGGTCGGGGCTCACGGGCGTCCAGTGGTCGCCGCGGTCCACCGACTTCAGCAACCGCTGAGCTCCGTAGTACAGGGTCCGAGGCTCGTGCGGGGAGATACAGAACGGGGTCATCCAGTTGTAGCGATACGGGGCCTCCCCCTTCTTTCCGCGCGGCTGGATGCCCTTGGTCTTGCCGGTCCGCATGTCCTTGCGTCGTAGCACGCCGAACTGATGCTCGTAGTAGATGGTCTGCCGGTCGGTGGGGTCCCTGTAGGTGAAGTAGGAGTCGCCGCCGCCCCACTGATCGAGGTACACGTGGCTCCAGCGGTCGGGCTCCCCCACCTTGGGGGTGTGGTCGATGGGGCCAAAGAGCGCGGCGTTGTCCTGGGTGCCTCCGTAGACGTTGAACGGCTTGTCGAGGTCATAGCCGACGGCGTAGAACTCACCGATCGGCAGGTTGTTCAGGTGCAGCCACGTGGCGCCGCGATCCCAGGAAACGTGGACCCCGCCATCGTTCCCCAGGATGACGTGGTCTGCGTTGTCCGGGTCGAACCAGAGCGCATGAGCGTCGAGATGCAGGACGCTGGAGTCGTGCTCGAGCAGGTGGATCAGGGCCCCCTTCACCTGGGTCCACGTGACGCCCCCGTCGATCGATCGCCACGTGGTCTGTCCCGGGACCCAGACCTCCTCAGGGTTGTCCGGGGCGACGCGGACGATGCAGAAGTCGTAGCCCGCGCGGATACGATCCTTGTTGACGCGGCGCCACGAAGCGCCGGCGTCGTCGGATCGGTAGACGCCCTCCGCCTCCTTGCTCCGGTGGTCCAGCACCGCGTAGAGGATCCTGGAGTCGGTCGGCGCCACCGTGATCCCGATGCGCCCGACATCATCGCCGGTCGGGAGCCCCTTGGTGAGGCGCTGCCATGTGTCACCGCCATCGATGCTCTTCCAGACCCCGCAGCCAGCGCCGAAGGCCCGGTGTCCCCACGGCCGTCGTTCGTGCTGCCACGTGGTCGCGTACAGGGTGTTCGGGTCTCTCGGGTCCATGACCAGGTCGATGGCGCCGGTGCGATCATCGACAAACAGGGACCGCTGCCAGGTGCGCCCGCCGTCGCGGGTACGGAACACCCCCCGCTGCGAGTTCCTCGTATAGAGGTGCCCGATGGCGGCCACCCAGACCATGTCGGGGTTCTTCGGGTGAATGATGACGCGCCCGATGTGATGGGTCTCGTCCAGCCCCATGTGCGCCCACGATCGTCCGCCGTCGCTCGATTTGAAGACGCCGGTGCCGGCGTACGAGCTGCGGGCCATCAACACCTCCCCCGTTCCGACCCAGACGACGTCCGGATCGGACGCCGCGACGGCCACGTCCCCGATCGAAAACGTCGACTCGTGCTCGAACACCGGGGTCCAGGTGAGACCGTTGCTCTGCGACTTCCACACATTGCCGGCGCCGGCGCCGACCCACAGGGCGCCGCTCTTGCCGGGAGCGCGGGTGATGCACTCGACGCGGCCGCCCTGCTTCACGGGCCCGAGGAGGCGCCACTCCAGCTCCTTGAACGGTGAGGCGCCCTCCATGCGAACGTGTTCGACCCACGCGGCGCGGCGCTCCTCGGCGGTCGTCGCCTGCGCGGGCATGCAGGGTGTCCACAATGCAATCGCCAAGGCGGCGCAGGCGGCGGCCACGCGGCGCCGGCGGGTTGTTCGGACGGGATGTCGCACGGGTGTGCTCACTTCCCGGCCTTGGAGAACGGCACCCGCACGATGACCGTGTCTCCGCGGCCCCGCTTGTCGGCGATGCTCTGCACCGTCCAGAGGTCGAGCAGGTTGTCGCCGTCGATCACGCTGCCGCTGTAGTCCCCCCAGGCGACGCCGTTCGTCGCGGCCTGGCCTTCCCCCAGGTTGACCATCTCTCGCAGGGTGCCCTTGGGGTCACCGGCGCGACGAAATGCAAGACGAGGGCTGATGAACATGGCCTCGTTGGTCTCCTGGAAACCGACGAGCACGTCCTGGTTCTTGTTCACGGCGATGGTGGTCTGGATGTAACTGGACTTGGGATCGCTGATCAGTCCAGTCTGCACGATGCGGCCATCGAGCTTGATCTGGTGCCACTGGACGGCGGCGCGCCGCTTGCAATTGACGGCATGGGAAAACCAGATGTACCCGCTCTGCACCACCAGGTTCTTCGGATTGCGATCTCCGGACGCGGTGCGCTGCTTGGTGCCCTTCTGTGGTGACTGGGGTGGGAAGCCGTTGTAGGCCAGCTTGTGCGGGGTCGAGCCGACCTTGACCACCACCGGCGTGCCGTCTTTGCGCTCCGTCACCTTGACGACCGTGATGTCCTTGCGACTCACCTTGACGAAGTGCAGGTCGTCCATGGGGTCCTGGGTGACCACCGGGTGGCCGAGGCTGCCCGAGAAGTGGTAGACGGTGGCGGGGCGTCCGGCCTTGGCCTCGGCCATCTTCAGGACGAAGGTCCGATCCTTACCGCCAGGAAACGAATAGCCGATCCACTTCCTGCTGAACCCGATGCCGCCGCCGTCGCGACCCTGAGGAGCCGGCACGGGATAGGTGTTCCACGCGCCGGTCGGGTCGCTGGTCTCCGAGATGGAGATGTTGACGGGCTTCTTCTTGGCCCTGTCCCACGGGTTCCACAGGTCGAAGCCGAACACCCGGTTGTGCGGATCGAAGAACATCTTCGGGTCGATGCCGCCGTTGAAGCCCGACTGCGCGACCCCGGAGACGTAGCGGCCGGTCTTGTCGTAGATGAGCAGGCCGTGGTTGGTCCCGTGCAGCACGTAGCCGCCGCCGACCGCGATCTGCGGATCGACCTGGCGATTCCCATCCATCGCGCCGTCGAAGGCCAAGAACCCCGCGACCGTACGGGGGTTGCCCCCCTGCTTCCGCTTCTTGGTCTTGCCGTTCCGATCGAAGGTCTCGTTACGGATCGGCTTGACGAGCTCCGTGCGCGAGGGCACCTGGGCCGACACGGAGTGGGCGCACACGGACAGCAGCACCCCGAGAGTGAGCGCGCTTCGTGAGATGGATACGGTCATGTACGAACACCTGGTCTCGCGCGATCACCGCGCGGATCGGCGCCTGCCGCCCGCGGAACCTGAAAGGAGGCTGTCACTTCAGTGACAACCTCCTCCAGGATCGTTGACCAGCGCCGGTCTTACTGAACGCTGCCGGAAAACTTGCCCGACAGTCCGGCCGCGACGGCCTTCGGGTCGGTACCCTTCGCGACCTTCACGATCGCGGTCTTCGTATCGAAGCTAACGTCGCAACTCTGAACTCCTGAAACCTCCAGGAGCTGCCTCTCCACGCCGGGAGGGCAACCGTTGCCTCACGTCATCCCTTCGACAAAAACCGTGACGGTCTGCCATTCCGCGTCAGTCGCCGCGGGTGCATCGGTGTTCTCGGCAGGCGCCTTGGTGCTCTCGGGGCTATTGGATGCCTCCTCGGCACCGCAAGCACCGAGCACGAGAAGCGCAGCACCGACGAACGCAACGGTGATGATCCTCATAATCAGTTCTCCATGAGATAGCCGCCGGAAACCGACCGGCAGCAAGCGTCCCCACTCTACAGGGACCGCCCCGTATGGGGTGAATTCGGGGATTCCCGGAACAATCGACTCTAGCGCCGCGTTGTAAGGTAAGAGGGCCCGTCGTCCGCACCCAGGGCATGCCCCTGGGGCCGATGCGCCTGACGCTCCGCGCACGCATAAAACTCTTCATAGGTAGAACCATGCGCAGCTATCACCTCACCCGTCTTCCCCTCTTCCTCCTCCTCGTTGCCGGCACGACCGTGATCAGGGTCCAGGGCCAGGAGGTCGGTCTCGTGGAGTCCTTCGCTCTGGCCCAAGACCGGGCCAAGGCGATCGAGCAGCTCGTCCCGGGGACCGAGGACTACTACTACTATCGGTGCCTGGAGCGCCAGCACGCCAAGGCCTTCGACGAGGTCAACAGCCTGCTCGCGACGTGGATCAAACGGCACGGGCGTAGCCAACGGGTGCGGGAGGTCGAGAACCGGCAGGCGCTGCTGACGTATGAGACGGATCGCGCCGCCACGTTCAAGTTCCTGCGTGATCGCCTGAAGCTGCGCTTTGATCACCAGCAAGTGGTCCCCGGAAGCAAGCCGGACGTGCCGACCCGGCTTGATCCAGCCGCGATCTCGTTGGCCACCCTCACCAAACGCGCATTCAAAAACCACCCGAAGTCACTCAGCGGTTTCCGGACCTCGGGCCTCGACGCCCTGGCCTCCACCTCCCTCGACGACCGGCTCCTCACCTCACTCCTGAGTCGCCTCCAGCGTCCGGACATCCCCAACCTCCCTGCCCTGGTGGTGCGGGAGCTGGAGAACAAGAACAGCCGCGGCTTCGGCGCCCTCGGCATCCACGACAAGCTGCTGCTCGCGCAGCTCGAGGAGTGCGCCCGGATCCGACCCTCGTTGCTCGCCAACACGAAGTTCGTCACCACGTGGCTGAAGCGCCTGGCGCCGAGCGCCGACGTCCCCTGGCGGCGCGACGCCGAGGCCCGGGAGTCCTACCTGGAGCGGCTGGCTAACTTCTGCGATCGCCTACCGGCCGTTCACAATTCGCTGAAGGCGCACGTCCTTCACCATCGTCTACAGCACGACCTCGAGGTCAGCCGTCCGGATAAGCAGCGCTTCCTCTCCTATCTCCGGCTGCCGCGACGCACCGGATACGTCAACCCGCGGTACGTCAAAGATCGACGAGGCAACGAGCTGGTGGACTCCTCACGGAAGTACCCGACCGGCCTGGACTCGATCCAGAACGACGAAGCTCTCATCCGCGCCTACCTGGGCCACTACTTCGTCAGCGAGGACACCATCGAGCCCTACTCGGAGTTCGTGGACCGCAAGTACCTCACCCGCATCTTCGCGGAGACGAAGATCATCTCCGGCGACCCCGACACCGAACGCTGGTATTCCACCCTCGACGACCCTGCCTACTACGACCAGATCCGCGAGCGGGTGGAGCTCACCTTCCCGCCCTCGCAACCACGGTTCTTCGGCACCGATGACGCGGTCACCATCGACGTCGACATCAAGAACGTCGAAAAGCTGATCGTGAAGATCTACCAGATCAACACGGTGAACTACTACGCCGAGGCGAAGCGGGAGGTCGACGCCACGGTGCAGGTCGAGGGCCTGGTGCCCAGTCACGAGAGCACCCACACCTACTCGGAGAGTCCGTTTCGCCGGGTCCGCCGCACGTTCTCTTTGGACGAGCTCTCCCGACCCGGTGTGTACGTCGTCGACTTCATCGGCAACGGGATCGCCAGCCGCGCCGTGATCGTCAAGGGCCGGCTGCGGTATCAGCATCGGGTCGGCGCCGCTGGCCATGTGTTCCGCGTGCTCGACGAGTCCGGAGAACACCTCAAGGACGCATCCATCGTCCTGGGCGCGCGCGAGTTCCACGCGGACGACGCCGGAGAAGTGCTCATCCCCTACTCCACGCAACCCGGCAGCAAGAAGATCGTCTTGAAGCGGGGCGCCGTCGCCACCCTCGAGAGCTTCCAGCACCAGGCGGAGCGCTACGCCCTCCGCGCCGGAATCTACATCGACCGGGAGTCCCTGCTCGCGGGAAAGACGGCTCCGGTGATCATCCGCCCGACCCTCGTCCTGAACGGTCGAACGGTCAGCCTGGAGCTGCTCGAGGATCCGAAGCTCACGCTCAAGTACATCAACCAGGACGGCATCGTGTCGGTGGTTGAAGTGGGAGACCTGGAGCTTCAATCAGACCGCGAAGCCGTGCAAGAGATCCGGGTGCCCGATGACCTCGCCCAGTTCACCGCGCAGCTCCGCGGTCGGGTCAAGAGCCTGACCGCCGGGAAGCCCGTGGACGTCTCGTCCAAGCTCGCCATCTTCAAGGTGAACCGCATCGAGGAGACGGCGCTGACGTCATGCCCCTTGCTCGTCCGCACCCCGGACGGTCACGCCATCGACATCCGCGGCAAGAACGGAGAGCCGAACGCCGACCACGCGCTCCAGCTCACGCTACGCCATCGCGACTTCTCTGACTCCGTGACCGTGACGCTGAAGAGCGACCAGGACGGCCGCATCCATCTCGGCGCCCTTCAGGACATCACCTCCATCTCGGTATCAGGGCTACCGAACTGGTGCCGGACCTGGGAGCTCACGTCCGTCGACCGCACCTATCCCTCCCGCATCCATGCCCCCGCGAACGTGAAGATCCGGGTGCCCTACCAGGGGCGCGCCGCCAGCGCGTCGAGGCAGGCGGTGTCTCTCCTGGAAGTGCGCGGCGGCGCGTTCGTCCGCGATCGGCTCGACGGCGTGACCATCGCCGGCGGGTTCATCGAGATCAAGGGACTCGAGGCAGGGGACTACGACTTGTGGCTGAAGGAGGCCAACCATCACATCAAGCTCAAGATCGCGGGCGGTGAGGTCCGTGACGGCTGGATCCTCGGAGCCGACCGCATGCTCGAGATGAGCGGGACACGGGCGCTCCACGTGACGGACGTGCGCAGGGATGGGGACGACCTGGTCGTGCAGTGCCACAACACCAACTCGAGCACACGGGTCCACGTGTTCGGGACCCGCTATGTCGCGCCGAGCGCGCTCCAGCGCCTGCATGCACACCGGCCGCCCACGGCGGGCGACATCGCCCATCTCCATGTCCCCTCGACCTACGCCTCGGGGCGCAAGATCGACGACGAGTACCGCTACATCCTCGACCGGCGATACGCACAGAAGTTCCCCGGCAACATGCTGCAGCGTCCCGGGCTGCTCCTCAATCCGTGGGCACGGAAGGAGGCGAATGATGCCATCGATCTCTCAGGCGGCGGCGGCGGAGCGTTCGGAAAACGCCGCGGCGGCGGGCGGGGACGCCGAGCGCTTGGTGGCGGCGCGGCTGCAAGCGCCACGTCAGCGCCGAGCGCCTTCCCGAACCTGGACTTCCTCCCGGAACCCTCTCGCGTGATCGCCAACCTCCGACCGGACGCGTCCGGTGTGGTGCGCGTCCCCATCGCGGACCTGGGTCCCGGCCACCTGGTCCACGTGGTAGCCGTAGACGGCACGGACACCGTGTACACGTCACAGGCGCTGCCCGAAAAGAAGCTGGCGCCGGCGGATCGGAGGCTCGCCCGTTCACTGAACGCGGAGAAGCCGTATGCGGAACGCAGGAGCATCGACTTCGTGGAAGCCAAGACCCCCGTGGTCATCGACACCAGAACGAGCGATATCAAGACCTACGAGTCTCTCAGCGACGTGTTCGATCTCTACAGGACCCTCGGCGGCGGCAGCGATCTCAGCACCTTCTCGTTCATTCTCCGCTGGCCCGACCTCGAGGATGAGCGCAAGCGGGAGCTCTATTCACAGCACGCCTGCCACGAATTGAACTTCTTCCTTCACCAGAAGGACGCGGAGTTCTTCAAGGACGTGGTGGGGCCCTATCTCGCCAACAAGGCCCACAAGACCTTCCTCGACCGCTGGTTACTAGAGGAAGACCTGACGTCGTATCTGGCGCCACGGGCATTCTCACGCCTGAATGTCGTCGAACGCATTCTCCTCACCGGTCGCACCGCGGGGGTCGCCGCTTCCGGCGCACGCCACATCCGGGAGCTGCTGGAGATGGTGCCGCCAAACCGGGAACAGGATGTGTCGCGATTTGCGACCGCCTTCTTCAGCGCTCCTCCGCCACCGAGCGCGGGCAAACCCGCAACGCTGGGAGGCCTATGGAGTGATGCTATCGGCGCCGGCGGCGGCGCCGGCGGGAGGGCCGTCCGGAACGTCAGGCCTCCCCGCAGCAAAGCATCCAAACTCCAAGCTGAAGGCAACCTCGGACACGCGGACAAGAAGGTGGAGCGACCGCTGGAGGAGCTCGAATCGGAGGAGAAGCTCCTCGGGGAAGACGAACCCGTTATCGTGGACTCTGAGGTCACCGACCGGGTGCAGCGACAAGCGCAATCCGATCTGCGCAAGCGAAAGGACAACAACTACGCCTACTATCGCGCACCCGAGCGCACCCAGAGCTACGTCGAACACAACTACTGGCACAGGAGCGCTGACAACGCGGGCCCGGACATGATCCCGGTAAACCCGTTCTGGGTCGACTACGCCGAGCGCCCGAAGGGTCGCCCGTTCTTCTCGACCCACTTCCCGGACGCCTCCAGCTGCGTCGCCGAGATGATGCTCGCGCTCTCGGTGCTGGACCTGCCGTTCAAGCCCGGCGAGCCCACGATCGAGCGAAACGGCGACAGCATCACCCTGGAAGGATCCACTCCGCTGCTGCTCGTCCGCAAGGAGATCAAGGAAGCGGCCCCTTCCACCGGTGAAGCCAACATCCTCGTCAGCGAGGGGTTCTTCCGCATGGACGACCGTCACCACTTCGACGGTCGGGAAAAACGGGACAAGTACGTCACCGACGAATTCGTCGCCGGGGTGTCCTATGGCTGTCGGGTCGTCCTCACCAACCCGACGGCGGTCACACAGAAGCTGGACGCCCTCCTGCAGATCCCGGAGGGCGCCCTCGCGGTCCAGCGCGGATTCGAGACCAAGGGGGTGGAGGTCAGGGTTGGCGCCTACTCCACGGAGAACATGGAGTACGGGTTCTACTTCCCCACACCCGGGACCTACGCCCACTATCCGGTCCACACCGCACAGGACGGCAAGCTGGTGGCGGCCGCCCGCCCGACGACCATGAACGTGGTCGCCACGCCCACGTCGGTGGACACGGCGTCCTGGGGTCACGTCTCCCAGCGAGGCACCAACGAGCAGGTGATGGCGTACCTGGACTCCGCCAACCTCCAGCGCACCGATCTCACGAAGATCGCCTGGCGGGTTCGTGATCGCGGCCTGTTCTCCCAGGTGATCGACCGGCTGCGGAGCCGCCACACCTACAACCACGTCCTGTGGTCGTACGGCATCCTCCACGCTGACGCGGACGCGGCGCGGGAATATCTGGCTCAGGCCGATGGGTTCATCCAGGGCTGCGGTCCGTGGCTCGACACCCCCCTGGTCCGTGTCGATCCAGTAGAGCGCCTCGCCTGGCAACAGGTCGAGTACTACCCCTTGTTCAACGCCCGCACCCACCGCTTCGGACGACGCCACCAGATCCCCAACGTGGAGCTGGCGCGACAGTACGACGCACTGCTGCACATCCTGAGCTCCCGGCCCACCCTGGATGACGACGACTGGATGGCCGTGACGTGCTACCTGCTTCTCCAGGATCGGATCGCTGAGTCCCTGGAGGCGTTCGCCCGGGTGAACCCGGAGCGGCTAGAGACACGGCTCCAACATGACTACATGCGGGCCTATCTGGACTTCTTCACCGACGACCACGCCATCGCCCGCGACATCGCACGCCGCCACCGGGATCACCCGGTGGCCCGCTGGCGCACCCTGTTCCGGGACATCATCCATCAGCTGGACGAGGCCGAGGGCAAGGGGGTCGCGGACACGGACCTCGCCGATCGAGAGCGCCGCCAGGCCGAGCTGGCCGCCAAGGCTGCGACCCTCGACCTCTCAGTCGAATCGCGCAAGGTGAGCATCGACTACAAGAACGCGGAGCGTTGCGAGCTCTCTTTCTACGAGATGGACATCGAGTTCCTCTTCTCCAGCAGCCCGTTCGTGCAGAAGAACTCCGGAGCGTTCGCCCACGTCCGTCCCAACCGCAAGATGACCGTCGAGCTGCCCGCCAACCGCACCAACGTGACGGTGGATCTTCCGGAGGCCTACGCGAACGCCAACGTCCTCGTCGAAGCGCGGACCGAGGGCATCGTCAAACGGCAGGCGTACTACGCCAACTCCCTCAACGTCTCGGTCATGGAGAACTGGGGGCACCTGAAGGTCGCCCACGCGGAATCGAGTCGCCCCATGCCCAAGGTCTACGTCAAGGTGTTCGCTCGGGATAACGGCGGCACGGTCCGCTTCCACAAGGACGGCTACACAGATCTGCGGGGTCGCTTCGACTTCGCCTCCCTGTCCGGGCCCAACGCCAACACGGCGCGCCGCTACTCCATCCTCATCCTCAGCGACGACGACGGGGCCATCATCCGCGAGGTGGACGCCCCGGTGCAGTAGATCGTGATCGCCGCCCCACGCTCCCCTCACCGGGGAGCGTGGTCGGTCACGTGAGGGCTCGCCCTACTGGTGCCGGATCACGACGGCGTTGGTGATCCGCACGACGTTCCCCGCGTCCATGAACCCACCTTGTATGGTGACCTCGAAGGGCACGCCCGGGTTCGCGAACGTGTCCGTCCACGGCGTCAACGAATGAACGTTGGAGAGGGCGGACGGGTGCCAGATCCAACCCGGAGACGCCGCGAGGAGCGCGGTCTGAGGGGCGCAGGCGGGCCAGCAGATCGGGAAGCAGAAGGTGCCGATGCCGTTCAGATGCCAGGCGTCTGCCGCGGTGGGGATGCCGACGCGCAGGAAGAGCGCGTGTTCGGTGCCGGCGGTCAGGGTACCGGGTTGCGCCAGGGCCGCGGTGATGGGGCCGCCCGGGGTTACATCGACGATGCGACTTGCGCCGCCGGTGGTGCCGTTCACGGTGAGCAGCTCGGTGGGATAGGTCCCGGCAGCCCACGGGCAAAGGGCGCTTGGGGCTGGCGTCGTCATCCACGTGGCCGGCGCCGCCACCGGGAACCGGTGGGCCCCGCTCTGCGCGCCGTCCGCCGTCAGGTACCAATCGATGGACGCGTGACACGTGACCGGCGGCAACTCCATGGTGTAGAGATCACCGGCCTGGGAGACGGGTGACACGGTCCCCCAGGCGCCACCGCCGACCCGCCAGTGCAAGAGGACGGACCCGGGCAGGACCGATTCGCCGCGGCCGCGCACCAACGCGACGACCGATGTGGCGCTGGCCGGATCCACGAGGGTTGGAGCGCCAAACGGCAAACCGATGGACACGGCCCCCGCCATCGCGTTGGGGTTGGTGATCTCCACGTCGTCGATGCCCACACGCCCCACGGGCGTTGAACAGGAGACGCCGAACCGGAAACGCACGGCGTGGATGTTGGAGAGATTGATGGGTGTTCCGTTCGCCGCGAAATCAGCCAGCCGGATGCGGACCACGGAGAATTCGTTCTGCCAGCCCGCCCCGGTGCCGAACCCGGTCCGCGCATAGGGCTGCGGAATCTGGCCGTACACGCCGAACTCGATGTTGCTCGACCTACCGTTGCCGTCGACGAGGGTGGCGTTGAAGGACAGCGGGGCGCTCAGCCCCGTGGTGCGCGGATGGCGGGTTCCCTGGCAGACCCGAAACGACAGGTAGCCGTCATCGCGCAGGTCTCGCTCGGCGACCGGGAGCGCCACCTCCCAGTAGAACACCTGCGAGCCGTCCCAGTCGAGGACAAGGCAGCGAGGGTCATCGAGCACCTGATCGCTGGCTCGGGTCATCCCGTTGGACGGCTGCGCCGGGTTCCAGTCAAACGAACCGTCCACGTCACCCATACGGACCTCGGCGGAATCCGACGCGTTGGTGATGACGGCCGTGGACTGGGTGCTGATCCCCAATTCCGGGTGATCCTGGAAATCATCGAGGACGAGGTTCTTCGCGCTCCGCGGGTCACGGTACTCGTTGCTGACCACGACGTTCCCGGGGATCCCGATGGGATGGAAGTCGGCGTACATGCGCTCCAGGTAGTCCCGGGCGGCGGGGTTGCCGCGCACGTGATGCTCCACGACCGGGAGGAGGTAGCCGAGGAGCACCTTGTGGCTCGCCGCTTCGCCGATGAGATTCGGTCCCGTCGCGAACGGCCCGTTGGGGAACGGCGCGGTGTGCAGCCACTCGTGCCCGCATCCATGGATGTAGGTAACGCTACGGGGTCCGTAAGCGCGCTCGAAGATCGAGAGCGTTTGCGCGTAGGACTGAACAGGTGAGCCCGAGGTGTCAAGGTCTGCGGCCCCGAGGAACGTGTGGTAGGGCGTGTCCGCTGGATTGACCTTGTCACTGCCGAGCCAGGCCACGGGAGCGAGCCCGACGAGCAGCGCGATGTCATCGATATCGAAGTGGTTGGTCGGCAGGTTGTCGTTACGGAGGCGGGTGGCCGCCCGCGTCACGGCCTCACCGCCGGTGCTGTGGCCGATCCAGACGATGCGGCTGTTGTCCACGTGCCCCTGCAAGACGCCGCTGCCGATGGTGCCAAGGCTCGCGAAGAACTGCTCCGTGTTGTCGATCAACGAGGAGGAAGCTGTCTCGGTGCCCAGGGCGTCACCGTTGCCCACGTTGCTCTGGTGGGACATGACGATGTAGCCGTACGAGGCGAGGTGCTGTCCGATGTGGTCGTACCACGTGTAGTCATGGAGAAACCCGTGGGAGATGACGACCAGGGGATACTGTCCGACCAGAGGGCCGCCTGGGAAGTAGATCTTCTTGCTGTTCCACAGGAGCGGAGGCGGGGCGCCGATGTACCACGCGGTCGACACCGGATACGGCCCCGGCAACGTCGTGTCGTGGCACATGTAGAAACCCGCCACGTCGCCGTACCCATCGATCAGGTCACCAGCGCCGAGGACGCCATCCTGGTCGAGGTCGAGCACGATGTCGTAACCGACGCCGAGGACTGAACCCGCGTTTGGGTTGAGGGTGAACGCGTTGATCGCGTTGAGCGTGTTTGGACCGGCCAGTAGAAATGAATTCGTCACGAGGCCCGCGGGCACCACTGTCATGGTCGTGGGGCCGCCTGGCCGCACGTCCAGGAGCGCGGAGTTGGCGTTGTACTGAGCGACGGTTCGCGCCGCCACCACATAGGCGTCGAATGTCTGTCCCAAGACGACCGGAACCCGTGACGGGTCGAGCCCGCACGTGACGCCCCGATCCACGTTGATCGACTGCACGTAATGGAACCAGGGGAATGAGCCGAGGGGGTGACCGGCCAGCTCCGTGGGGATCTGGGCCACACCAGGCAGGACCAGTAACAGGAGAGCGAGGGGGACGAGCGCAACCGCAGATCTCATTCTCTCAGAGTACCGCACACCAGCCCTCGGAGCAGTCGGGTATATTCGCGCGCCTGCGTGAGGATCGGCCTCACACAATCGGTGCCCGGCGACCCGGGGCCACATGCATCCCAAGATGCCACGAAGAAGCGGGTTATGCGCCAAATCACCAGCCCCGGTGTCGTCGCGTTTCGGCCGCATCCCATCGCATCATCTCGTCACGCTACGCAAGACCATAGGAGTCATGACCATGAGAGGACACACTTTGATCTGGAACATCTTGGCCGCCGCGGCGCTGCTAATGGCGCTCACCTCAGGAATTTCCGCGCAGAGCGCTGAGCCGACCATGCAGGAGAGGGTGGTGGCGAACGTCAACACGTTCCTCAAGCTCTGGCAAGCAGCGGACGCAGAGGGGCTCTCCAACCTGTTCGCTGAAGACGGTGTCCGGGTTATCAGTTCCCAACAACTTCCGGCGGTCGGACGGGCCGCGATCCGCAAGACGTTTGAAGACACCTTCGCTGAGGGCAGCCCCTTCGCCGGCGCGACCCTGACCGCGAAGGTGCACAGGGTCTTGCCCCTGTCCGACACCATCGTGATCGGCGATGGGACCTGGGTCCTCAGTGACAAGGCGGGAGCGGTTGTGCTCAAGGGCAAGTGGGGGAACGCCTTCCGCGCCACTGGCAGCGAGCTTCATCTCGTCATGGAATCCGCTCACGCAGATATCGATCTGAGCAAGGACCGCAGCTGGTACGCCACCGCCCATCGAGAGACCCCGGCGCCGGCCAACTACGGCAACGCCGAGAAGCTGCTGGGCGCGTTTCAGCGGTCCGCCGATCGGTACATCGCCGCCGTCCGCATGCAGAGCGCAGGGGCGCTCGCCGCTGAGTTCACGGCTGACGGGGTCAGGGTCGTGAGCTCGTTGCCCGCGGCGAGCCGCGGAAAAGCGGCGATCGCCAAGACCGCGAGGGCGGAGTTCGCCAAGGGGAGTCCTTTCGAGCAGGCGACCCTGGGCGTCACGATCCTGGGCCTCAGGTCCCTGGCGCCGGGCATCCTCATCGGCAACGGTCTCTGGGAGGCGAAGGGCCCTGATGGCGGCGTCGTCGAATTCGGTCAGTGGGGCAACGTGATGAAGGTCCAGAACGACGGAGAGATCAAGTTCATCATGGAGTCCGCGGGCGGCTACGTGGGCCCCGAGCAGAGCGAAGCGAAGTAGTCACGGGCGACGGTCCTCCTCCATGCACGCGAGGAGGACCGCCCCCCAGCGCCTACCCGTCAGGGCTGCGAGCAGGACGACAACGATGCGCAGACTCCTCCTCATCTTCTGCATACTCGGCATCGGCTGGATGATCGGTGCCCCTGCTCACGGGCAGGAGCGGCCCAACATCCTGTGGATCAGCACCGAGGACATCTCGCCGCACCTGGGATGTTACGGCGACCCTCACGCGATCACGCCGAACCTGGATCGGCTCGCCAAGGACGGGGTGCGCTACAGCCATGCGTTCACGACCTCAGGGGTCTGCTCGCCGTGTCGCTCGGGGATCATCACGGGGATGTATCAAAGCACCCTGGGGACGCACCACATGCGCTGCACGGCGACGTTGCCCGAGCTCATCAAGCCGTTCCCCGTCTACCTGCGCGAGGCGGGTTATTACTGCACCAACTCCGGGAAGACGGACTACCAGTTCAAGCACCCCCGTGAGACCTGGGANAAGGGCCGCAAGAGGCCCTGGCGCGGCCGCAAGGACANGACGCAGCCNTTCTTCGCCGTGTTCAACTTCACNGGGACNCATGANGGCCCGGTCGCCAACGTGNGCAGGTATCGGGACGTCACNAAGNACCTGAAACCNGAACAGCGACGAGANCCCGCCAAGCTGGTGTTGCCNCCCTACTATCCCGACACGCCGNTCGTGCGGGCCGCATGGAAGCGNAACTACGAGCTGATCACGGCGATGGACGNCTGGGCGGGCGGCTTGATTCAACAGCTCAAGGACGACGGGCTGTATGAGGACACGATCATCTTCTTCTGGTCCGACCACGGGGTCGGACTCCCGCGCGCCAAGCGATGGTTGTATGACTCCGGCACGCACATCCCGCTGATCGTCCGCGTCCCGGAGAAGTGGCGCGCGAAGGTGCAGGGGAAACCCGGGACGGTCTCGGATCAGCTGGTCAGCTCGATCGACCTCGGGCCGACGGTGCTCAACATCGCCGGAGTGACCATCCCCGCCCACGTCCAGGGTCGACCGTTTCTCGGACCCAAGCCGCCCCCGGCCCGCGACTACGTCTACGGCGCGCGGGACCGCATGGACGAGCGCTACGACGTCATCCGCATGGTCCGGGACAAGCGGTACAAGTACATCCGCAACTACCTCCCCGACAAGACCTACTACCAGTACATGAACACGCCCGAGAAGGGCCAGGTGATGCAGGAGATCCGACGGCTGGCCGGCACGGGCGAGCTCCCCCCCGCCGCGCGAGCGCTGATGTCCCCCACCAAGCCCGCCGAGGAGCTGTATGACACGCAGGCGGACCCCCATGAGATCCACAACCTGGCGAGAGATCCGAAGCACCGCCCGGTATTGGAGCGCATGCGCGCCGCACACCTCGCGTGGGTCAAGGACACCAGAGACCTGGGGCTCATCCCTGAGCCGATCATCGCGGAGCGCACGAAGGCCCTCGGGAGTGAGTATGCGATCCTGCGTCAGCCCGGCGGCGAGGCGTACAACTCCCGGGTCGCCGCGATGGCGCAGGCCGCGTCCAGCGGCGAGATCGGAATGCTCAAGCTCATGAGCGCCATGTCGGACCCCGATGACGTCATTCGATACTGGGGTGCGACGGGGATCGGCAACCTCGGCTTGACCGCGAAGGCGCCCCTGGACCAGCGCGCGGTGTTGATGCGCGACGCCCTGCGCGACCGGTCATCTGCCGTACGGACGGCCGCGGCAAGGGCGCTCTGCCGCATGCAACAGCCCAAGGACGCGCTGCCGGTGTTGATCAAGGAGATGACCGAGGGCACGCAATGGGAGCGCCTGCACGCCGCGATCGTGCTCGACGAGCTCGACGAGCAAGCCCGTCCGGTGGCCCTGCAAATGAAGGAAGGGTTGAAGTACACGACGGGCTTCAACTCCAACGGCAAGTACAGGGTTCGCGTCATCAACCGCGCGCTCAACGAGCTCAACGGCACGAACGCCCGGGTCAAGTGACGCCTATCTCGCATCCGAATTCGAAGCCCACTGCGGGCGGTGATGCAGAGAGACGCCCTATCTGGCATCACTCACACA
The DNA here is from genome assembly GCA_002683135.1 of Planctomycetota bacterium. GTDB lineage: Bacteria > Planctomycetota. The sequence goes on from NYSS01000073.1 coordinate 21,596, forward strand.
TTCTCGAACAGCCTCGATCGACACCCTCAGAGACAAGGAGATACCCGTGAAGATCAACGCGCTGTGCCTGCTGGTGGTCCTCGCTGCCTGCGCCACCGATCCGGGGTCGTCCGCCGACGACTCCTCCAGCCCTGCCAATAGCTTGGACCTGGGCAACTTCTCCGTGAGCCTCACGGTGAAGGACCTCGCCGCGTCCCGCGCCTTCTATGAGAAGCTGGGCTTCGTGATGTTCGCGGATACGACGGCGCAGAACTACCTGATCCTTCAGAACGGGGCGACGACCGTCGGTCTGTTCCAGGGGATGTTCGAGAAGAACATGCTCACGTTCAACCCGGGCTGGACGAACAAGGCGCAACCCCTGGAGAGCTTCACCGACGTCCGCGACATCCAGCAGACGCTGGTGAGTCGGGGCATTCAGCCGCTGGTCCGAGCGGATGAAGCGAGCAGCGGTCCGGCGAGCCTCGTCCTGGTGGACCCGGA
>NYSS01000074.1 GCA_002683135.1 Planctomycetota bacterium
ACGCCAGGAATTGGGTGGCATCTACGATAATGCGGCTCTGTTTGCGAATGTCAAAATCTTCGATGATCTAGAGGACGATATACTTGAAGCACCGTGGTTCATGGTAACTGCGCCGCGTCGTAAGGGGTCTGCCGACGAACCCTGGGTATTCGGCGCGACCGACGAATCATCCAAAATACACTTGGCGAAACTTATCGAATGGGATCAAGCTCGCCCCGGTGCCGCTCAAGAAATCCTCTTGCGATTGCCGGGCATGACGGATGATGTGGCGGATGCCATTTTGGACTGGATCGACGCAGATTCCGAACCGCGACCAGCAGGTGCGGAAGTTGACACTTACGCCGAGTTTTCAGTTCCCATTAGCCCGAGAAACGGATTGCCGCCGAACCTCGAAGAATTACTCTTGGTCCAAGGTGTCGAGGAATTTGTGCTGTTTGGCGAGAGCAGAATTGTGGTGCAGAAAGTTGACGACACGCCGGCGAATCGCTTGGATGAGTTTCGCCCATGGGTTGATTACTTGACCGTGTACAGCGGCTGCCGAAATGAATCACAGAGTGGATTGCCACGCGTTTTCATCAACCAGTCAAATCTCTTCTCATTGCACCAACAACTGACACGGAGGATGCCGATCGCTTGGGCTAACTTTATTATCCTGTTGCGACAATATGGACCTGGTGATGCAGGAGAGAGCTCACTTGGGCCCGAACTGTTGACTTTGGATTTTACTCAGCCGGCGGAGTTCACGATCGATAACATGTTGGATGTAATCGACTCTGCGGTTTCGGTAACTCAAAATGACAAAGCGGTTCGTGTGCCGAGTCCGTTTTCGAGTGATTTACTTTTGATGCAGCACCAGTTGACAAGGCTATTTGATCAGGTGACAAGTGACTCAAATCCGTTCTCGATCGGGCAAGTGAACATCAACATGGCTCCCGAAGAAGTGCTCTTGGCCGTGCCCGGAATCGACGAAGACCTGGCGGATAAAATTCTAGCTGCTCAGGTCAATGCGTCCGACTCGGAATCGCGCCGAAACCATCCAGTGTGGCTGCTGACAGAAGGCTTGGTCAATATTCCCACCATGAAAAACCTGCTCCCGCATTTGAATACAGGTGGAGATGTGTTTCGCGCTGAGTTTTGGGGCAGATCTGACGACCGACACGGGATCTATCGGTGCGAGGCAGTGGTGGACGCGACGGGACTATCTGCTCGACAAACCTATCTCCGCGAATTAGAAGTAGGGAAGTGGCCCTTCCTGGAAAACCAGGCACAAGAGAAAGAGTAACCGAATGAAGTGGAATCGAATCAACGAGCCAAAAAAAGCGCTGTTTGTTCAAGCGACGCAACCAGTCTGTCGCTATCTGCTCGCCGCTCGCGATCCATCCGGACCTCATGTCATGGCCTGCGGGTCGTTCGAACTCGACGATCGATTGCCACTTGCTCAACAGATCAAGGAACGCATTCTTGAACAAGGTATTCAAACTCAGCAGGTCGTACTGCTCTTACCTCGTGCCGTGGTCGAAGTTGCCTCACACAACCTACCGCCGGCGACCAAAGAAGAGTTACCGGAATTGGTAAGTCATGCGGTGGCACTCGCAGCCGATGATGCATCTGGCCCGCGAACCATTGATTTCCTGGTGACTTCCCAAGATCACACCGGTATCGACACATTAGTATTTTCGTCGGAAGAAGCTCGAGTGCGAAAATTAGAGGCGAGCTTTAAAAGTGCAGGGTTTCAATTGTCCTCGGTCACGCTCAGTGGAATGGGGTCGGTTGAATTATTGCGGCACGCTTCCTATCGGCTCGGCAAGACCACGATCGTGATTGGCATTGGAGATCACGATGTTGACCTTGCGGTCGAGATCAACGGCCATCCGATTGTTTTCCGATCGCTGCCGATCGCCGATGAGCAACCCGAAGTTGTCTCTCAGGGCATTAATACGGAAATCCAGCGCATGATGGCTTTGTATCATATAGCTAACGACGAATCGACTCGGCTGTATTTACTAGGCAATGAAAGTGAACATCGTCAGCTAAGCGAACAAATCGGGAACGAGCTGGTCACTGCGGTGGTAAATGTAAACCCATTTGAAGAAGTTCAGTCGACCGTCGATACCGATCATCCCTCACGCTATGCCAATCTAGTCGGAATGGCGTGCGCGTGGAACCAATCGGAGATACGGCTAGACTTGCTCAACCCGAGAAAGCCGGCACCGAAGACAGGCCCCTTGCGCCGAGCTGTAATGATTGCCGGCGCGGCCGCCATTTTTGTCATGGCAACCATCTACATGGGAGGAAGAGAACGAGCGGAGCAAGATCGAGCGATCGAGCTCCAGAAAACAAAACTCAAAAACTTGCAGCGTCGAGCGGATAAAGCTCAAACGCTGAGAGATATCGCCGATGCGGTGGATGACTGGCGACGCAATGATATCGCATGGCTGGACGAAATCCGTGAACTATCGGCCCGATTGCCTAGCCCTGATCAAGCGCTGATAAGACGCATGAGCATGTCAACGAACACCAGTGGGAATGGCGTGATTGACCTAGGGGTACAAGTTAGTGAGCCGGAAGTGGTGGCACGCCTGGAAGATGCGGTTCGAGACGCTCGGCATTCTATAAGCAGTAAACGAGTTTCCGAAACAGGCGGCCAACAGAAGCTTCCCTGGGCCTTTGAGACTCAAATTGTGTTTAAGCCATCGGAGCTACCTGAGTTGACCGTGGTCGAGGAAACCGGAGCCGCTGACGAAGCGGCCGAAGCAGCAGAGAATCCGCAACCGGATGGATGCAAAGCGAAGGCGGGAGGCGATTGAATAATGAACTCCCGGACTAAATACCTGCTCCTGGCGCTGGCCGCCGTCGGTGTTGCGATTTTCGCCGACCGAGGCTATCGACGTTTTATTGTAGCGCCAGCCGACGCTCAGGAAAAACTAGCTTCTCGATTGGCCGACCAAATCAAAGATGCCGAGGATACTGTTTTTCGAAATGCCAATGTGATTGACCAACTCTTGGCCTTGGAACAGTATTCGCTTCCCTATGACAAAGAACTCGCGCGAGCGCGCTACCAGGATTGGCTGTTGGCCTTGGTTAAAAAAACAAAACTTCAACAACCAAGTGTCGATTCTAATCCACCGACCACTATTTCTATTCGAGTTCGAGGTACTTCGAGACGCCGGGAAGTCTATCAGCGTTATGTGTTTTCGGTGCGAGGACGCGGGACGCTCGGACAAGTGACACAATTGCTGTTTGCGTTTTATCAAGGAGGACATTTACACAAGATTCGATCGCTGTCACTGAATCCTGTCAGCGGAGGTAAGCAACTGGATGTGACGATGAGTATTGAAGCCATTGGATTGGCGCGCTGTGAACGAGAAAGNGAGCTNTCAACTCTGCAGGGTCATCGGCTGGCAAAAGCGGACCTGCGGGANTATCAAGCNATTGTACGNCGNAATATTTTTTCNCAGGAAGGCGGAGCNGTNCTACGTAATACAANACTTACNGCGGTGACNGTCGATAGAAACGGNAAGANGGGAGCGTGGTTTTCACTTGGTGATAAAACGCAAACCCAAGTAGCGCACCGCGGGGATGTTCTGCAACTGACGAACCATCAAGTGGTGATCATCGATATCCAAACGAAAGCGGTGGTGATTGAAGTGGATGGAACCGTACTCCGCTTGCCGCTTGGCAAGAGCATCTTTGAATTGCTCGAACCAATGGTCGAGCCCGAAAACACCGCGTCAGGCAGTCGCTGATTCAAGGTCAATCAGGCGAATCGCCGGTGCAAATGGACGGTGGTACCGTGCGGCCAACGGCTAATGGCCAATAAACACCAGAAAATGCCTCATTTTTCAGCGATTTGCGTCAGTTGATCCATGGTTTTTGGGCTCATGGATATCAGGCTTGCTAGACGTCTCCAGCGTCCCGCCGTTTTCGGTGATCTTCGGCCCCTGACGTATTGACAAAAATTGATGTTTTGGGTATTTTTCCCCGTCTTTTCTAGATTTTTGGCGAATCTTGTTGCGCGCGACAAGCACTTTTGATTTACAGAATGCCGTGATGCACTTTAGCTTAAAGGCGATTCTCGTCGCCCTTGTTCCGCTAACACTTGCTGTGCCGTGCGCCGATGCGCAAATTCAATCGGCTCAGTTTGTTGCGTATCCATGCCAATACAAATCGGTGGATGAAATCGCTGCGCTTCTGCGGCCACTCTTGCCAAAATCGCCCGCCGTGCAATTAGTGATCGATCGCGATCAGAATCGTATCTTACTCAGTGGTAGCAATGATTTGCAGGCAGTCGCTTTACGGTTAATTCGCACGGTCGATCGACCACCAAAGCGACCACAGGCAAGCACGCCTCAGCCACCAACGACGCGACCGTTATTGCAACCGGCACCTCAGGCTCAACTGCGACCGACGGCAAACCAAGGCCGGACGGGTCGTTTGGTATTTGTTTCGCCCGATCGATTTGTACGGCTTCATCAGCAACTTGATGCTGTGTTCGGCACCCGCCTCAGTCTACAGCGTTACGGATCACGAGAAATCCTTTTGTTGGCACTCGGATCGCAGCCATCACAACGGCTTGAGATCGAGTTTGACACAGAGCGACGCGGCGTTTTGATTGGCGGGCCAACGGGAGCTGTAAACCAGCTTGCTGCTTTGATCCAAGCATTAGATGGGGGTCATCAGGCGGTCGGGACGAGGGCACAGGTATTTCGCCTGGATCGAAAAAATCATCGGTCATTACAAGGAATCATTAACTCATCGCCTTCAGGAACAGTGCCTCGTCCAGCCAGCACGCCGCAGGCGGACGATTCGATGGGCCTACGTGATCCGGCGCAGTCGGCCAGTTCGGTCGCGTTAGTGGGGTATTTAATTCAAGAGGAAAACCCAGCTCCGCCGGTTTCACCAACCGGCGCTGGCAAGCCACCAAATAATAATAGCCAGCCCGGCGGTTACCTGAGACAGTTTGAGGGAGTTGAAATTGAACCGCTTCCCGATCTGGATGTCATCATTCTTCGGGGCCGTGACGGCGATCTTGATCAGTTGACGGAGATCATCCAGCAACTGGAAAAGATCAGTAAAGAGACTCAACCGAAAATTCGGATTTATCCACTGAGGCACACACAGAGTCAGGCAGTCGCCGAGCTTGTTTCCCAGGTAAGCGCCGATCTGGTGAATAATCGCACGGGCAAGGTGACGATTACGCCGCTTGTCAAACCAAATTCACTACTGTTGATTGGCTGGGGCGATGCGGTGAACGCCATGATTGAGTTGATCCGTCGATTGGATCAACCGGTTGCGGCACAGACGCAGTCGGCAGTCTTTCGCCTGAAATTTGCATCGGCAACCTCGGTTCAAGAGACACTCAATGGCTTCTTTGCCAACCGTGAAGGGTTAGGGCCACGAGTTCAGTCCACCGTCGACACTCGCACAAATTCCATCGTTGTGTATGCCGCCCCACGTGACATGATGGAAGTACGTCATATTATCGAAAAACTGGATCGCCCCGACAGTGCCGCTATCAATCGCGCCCGCATTTTTCAGATTAGGAAT
>NYSS01000075.1 GCA_002683135.1 Planctomycetota bacterium
AACAGTATTTATCGAAGCTGAAGAAAACCGTTCCAGGCTTCCTCACTCTATATTATTCTCGGAACACCACCGCCAAGGCCAATTACTGTTGATAACCTAATTTCTTTGCACCGACACACTTATTCTGCTAAGATGCTTCATCTGGTTGTTAAACCTTAATTGCCAGATTGAAGTTAGAGAGAGGGTAAAAAACTCAACGCGCTATTAATCATCAATAAAACCCATTAGAACATTGATACATCGAAGCCATTAATATATGAGGCCCGAGATGGAAAAGCCGGCTATGTTGAACTAGCCAAACATGGGGCTTTTTTATTTATGCTGATCTCAGATGTGCGATTCCCTCACCCACAAGAATCAAATTTGTATGATTTACCGGTTTCACGTTAAGCAAAGGAGAACCGAGAATGAGAAGAACAGCAATCGTGATTGGATATTTCTGTGTGATTTCGACTTTGGCATGGGGAGCGGAGTCCTCTTCTAACTTCGAGAAATATTGGCCCACCTGGCGTGGACCAAATGCAACGGGCGTCGCACCAGAGGCTGACCCACCAATGGAGTGGAGCGAAAATAAAAACGTCCGATGGAAAATCTCAATTCCCGGCAAGGGGCACAGTTCCCCGATCGTGTGGGGTGATCATGTCTTCGTCACAACCGCCATCGAAACCGATAAGCCGATCGACCCCAAGTTAATCGAAGCGGCTCAACAACGACAGCAAAACCGATTTGGACACTTCGGACGAAGAGAGGGTTCGCGACCGCGTGAAGATGATAGACATAGCCCCCGGCGTGGAGATGATGATGGTCCACCCAGACGAGAAGAGGGCGTAAGAGGCTCAGAGGGGCAGCGAAGTTCATTTATGAGAGGTGTCCAACCGACAAAGATTTATCACTTCGACATCCTCGCGCTTAATCGTGGTGACGGGGGAATTGTCTGGCAGCGGACCGCTCACGAGGCCTTCCCGCATGAAGGGACTCATAACGAGGGTAGTTGGGCTTCCAACTCGCTAGTAACCGATGGAGAGAGTGTTTATGCTTATTTTGGTTCGCGGGGACTATATAGCTATGATATGCAGGGGAACTCCAAATGGGAGAAAGACTTTGGGAACATGACCATCAAGCTCGGTTTTGGTGAAGGGAGTTCACCCGTCCTCTATGGTGAGACAATCATCGTCAATTGGGATCACGAGGGTCAATCCTTCATCATCGCCCTTGACAAGAAAACTGGCCAAGAACGCTGGAAAGTTAATCGCGATGAACCCACCTCGTGGTCCACACCGATTGTGGTTGAACACAATGGAAGGCCACAGGTCATCACCAGTGCGACCAACGCCACACGCAGCTATAACTTGGCAACCGGGGAATTAATTTGGGAATGTGGTGGCATGACCATGAATACAATTCCATCGCCGGTGTCTGCAGAGGGTATGGTCTACGTCACTAGCGGTTTTAGAGGCAACGCTTTGCAAGCCATCCACTTGGCCTCTGCCTTTGGCGACATCAGCGGCAATGAAAAAGCCGTTGTCTGGGAATACGACCGAGACACGCCCTATACGCCCTCTCCGCTGCTCTACGGCGATAAGCTCTATTTCCTAAAACGCAACGATAGTATTCTCTCCTGCTTCAACGTCTCAACGGGCCAGGCCTACTATGGTCCACAGCGAATGGAAGGCATAGAGGGGAATGTTTTTGCCTCACCGGTAGGTGCGGCCAATCGCGTCTATCTCAGCGGTGGAAATGGCACTACACTGGTCATCAAACATGGTCCACAGTTTGAAGTGATCGCCCAGAACGTACTCGATTCGAGCTTTACGGCTTCACCCGCCATCGTTGATAAAGAGATCTACCTGCGCGGGGACAAATACCTCTACTGCATTGCAGCGAATTGACGTCATCTATATGTAACTGAGATTTAACAAGTGTTTATATGCCTTCGGACGTTGGGNCTTTAGGCCNGATTTACCTCACCAGTACTGACTACAANCCTNGGCCTCCAGAAACTTCAGNCCAATCGTTTTTTATCCATGCCCTACTTGCGCTATAGNAANGTGCGTCGAAAGGAGAACTGAGAATGCAAAAGAGAATGACACTTCATGTCAACGACAGCCAGTATCGAATTGAGTCGGACACTGCCAGAAGTCTACTTAACGTCCTGCGTAACGAACTTTCTTTGACCGGCAGCAAATATGGTTGTGGCGAAGGTCAATGCGGTGCTTGTACAGTATTGATCGATGGGCGACCGAGGCGGTCCTGTATCACACCAGTTGGGGCAGTTGCAGAGAAGCGGATAAAAACCATCGAAAGCATGGAGAAGAATGGACAACTGCACCCACTTCAGGAAGCGTTCGTGGAAAGGGAGGCCATGCAGTGTGGTTACTGCACAGCCGGTATGATTATGTCTGGGGTCGCCTTGCTTGAAAAGAACCAGAACCCGAGTGAAAACGAGATTGTCCGGTCCATGAATGGGAATATCTGTCGTTGTGGAACCTATCCGCGAATCGTTGATGCGATTCGTCAAGCCGCAGAGATGATGCGGGGAGACGCAAAATGAGTCAGACACCAATTTCTGATATTTATCTCGAACCTGAACGGTACGAATTGCATAGCGACGGTTCGCCCCACTGCTCTAAAATGGCTCGGCGCCAGTTCTTCAAAGTGCTCGGTGGTGGTATCGTTGTGCTCTTTACCGCCACCTCGGCACTAGCGCAGCGGCCGCAAGGAGGGCGAGGTAATCGCCGGGCGGGCGGTGATACGCCTGCTGAACTTGGCACATGGTTGCATGTCGGCGAGGAGGGGACGGTCACTGTCTATACCGGCAAGGCCGAGGTAGGACAGAACATCCGCACCTCGCTTACACAAGTTGTTGCGGAAGAACTGCCTACTCCATTGGATTCGATTCGTCTGGTGATGGGCGATACCGACCTTACCCCGTATGACCGGGGGACCTTTGGCAGTCGCACTACGCCGACGATGGCCCCACAACTGAGGAAAGCCGCCGCTGTCGCTCGCCAACTTCTCATAACGCTGGCCGCAGAACAGTGGAACGTTGAAGGTGATTCAATCGTTGTCGCCGATGGAAGGGTCAGCCACCGAAAAACGGACCAGTCACTCGATTTCGGGCAATTGACAAAGGGGCAAAAACTGATGAAAACCATCGGTGAGGATGTCCTAACGACGCCTGCTGAGCGCTGGCAGATTGCTGGCAGGTCCGTGCCAAAGGTCAACGCCAGAGAGGTGGTCACTGGGCGGCATCACTACTCCTCAGATATACAGCGTGACGGCATGTTACACGGGAAAGTATTGCGCCCATCCGCCTTTTCATCTTCACTAATCAGCCTCGACATACGAAAGGCGGAAACCATGAAAGGAGTCACGATTGTCCGCGAAGATGACTTTATCGGCCTGGTTGCCCCAAATGAGCATCTGGCCGATCGTGCGGTTGAGGCCATTGAGGCCCAATGGAGTCATCCTTCCCAGCCGTCCCACGAAGAGTTGTTCGATTATCTCAAACAGCACCCCGCAGAGACTAGAGGCTGGGGCGGACGTTCTAACCACAGGCAAGGCACCGTTGAGGAAGGTCTTAAAGCGGCTGATGTAATGTTGGAAGGGTCCTACACCGTGGCCTACATTGCCCATGCTCCACTAGAGCCCCGCGCTGCCGTGGCAGAATGGGAGGCGGGAAAACTGACAGTGTGGACAGGAACGCAACGACCATTCGGGGTACGGGGACAACTGGCTGAGGCGTTCGGAATTAGCGAGGAGCGAGTTCGCGTCATTATGCCGGACACCGGCTCCGGTTACGGCGGCAAGCATACCGGCGAAGCTGCGGTTGAGGCCGCCCGTTTGGCCAAAGCCGTAGGCAAACCTGTTAAACTGGTGTGGACACGGGAAGAGGAGTTCACCTGGGCCTATTTCCGACCGGCAGGATTGATTGAGATTCAGAGTAGCGTCAAAGCCGACGGCAGATTGACGACGTGGGAATATCACAACTACAACTCTGGTGGATCAGCCATCCGAACCCCTTACCAGGTTCCCCACCAAAAGGTACAATTCCATCCCGCAGATTCCCCGCTGCGACAGGGTTCTTATCGGGCTCTGGCCTCCACCGCCAACGTTTTTGCTCGAGAAACCCACATGGATGAACTGGCTAATGCCTTGAAAATGGATCCCCTTGAGTTTCGCCTCAAGAACTTGAAAGATGCACGGCTCAAAGCGGTCCTTGAAGCGGCGGCAGAGCGTTTTGGTTGGGAGAAGAGAAAGAGCGAATCAAATCGAGGCATTGGCATTGCCGGTGGGGTTGAGAAAGGTGGGTATATGGCCACCTGCGCGGAAGTGCAAGTCGATCCAAAAAGTAGTGAGGTGAAGATCACACGTGTGGTAGCGGCCTTTGAATGCGGGGCGATTATCAACCCCGATGGTCTGATGAATCAGATTGAAGGTTCGATTATCATGGGCATGGGCGGTGCCTTATCTGAAGCCATTGAATTTGAAAACGGGGTGATTAAAAACCCACGGTTTTCTGATTACCGAGTGCCCCGCTTCAGCCACATTCCCCCCATAGAAACGGTTCTGCTGAATCGCCGGGACCTACCATCAGCAGGTGGGGGCGAGACACCTATCGTTGCTATTGCCCCCTCTATAGGGAATGCTATCTTCGATGCGACGGGGGTTCGACATCGTTCCCTTCCGATGCGACCAAACGAAGGGAAGACCTAATGACTCATCATCAAGGCCAAAATTTCTATCACTTCCCGCCCTTCAAGAATATCTATGCTGCGTATGACTCTCTTTTCGAACTCAACGCCAGGTTCGCCTCGTGTCACTGTTCCCAATTCTTTTAGAACACATGCTGTTATGGATGGATGGTGCTAGATTGATTTAGACATGCCGACGAAGCTTGAAGAATAATAGGCTGAATTTCCGACATTGATACTTCTTTTACCCGCTTGACAGGATGGCTATCTGAGTGTCGGGTATTATCTCCCGACAGCGTATCAAGATCGACTTTTCTCTGTTCCCTGCTTTCGCCTAATTATTCTTATCATAATTACTCTTGTCTTCATCGGGTTTTGCATGAGTTCAGGCCAATCACTCTTGTTTTTAAGTGACGTTTTCTCAACCCAGTTTTGGCATGGATAGGGAACACTAGGTAATTCCGGCCCACGCCGATTCTGGACTTTAACCCAGATATCGGAATCATAATATGTAAGCCACTTCAACTGCAAAAATCGGGCAGCGGAAATATCCGATAATAAAGGGTTATCACTTCACATCAGCACACATCGAAATCCGTTGACCGCATCGGTCTGGTCTGGTTTATAAGCTGACCGATCGGCAACCCTAAGGTATCCAGTGCCATCGGGCCACGCACTGCCTCGCAACACTCGCTGCACGCCAGACACTAGTCCAGCTGGATTATTCGTCGGTGACTGTTGATAATAGTTGGCGTCATACCAATCCAAACACCACTCATAAACATTTCCTGCTACATCATATAGCCCATATCTATTAGGCTCGAACTGTTTAATGGGTGCAGTTCTACAATCCCAGTTATCTTTG
>NYSS01000076.1 GCA_002683135.1 Planctomycetota bacterium
CCAGAGGAAGGCGTCTCTATTCTGTTCGTCCTTTGCTGCAGCGACATGCGGCGTTTGTGAGTGCCCGCCACTGGGTTTGTAATAGACAGGCAACTGGGGATGGTTTTGCGCTCCCCAAAGAACATCATAGGCGACATAGTCATGCGTTCCCGGCTGGAAAAGAACATCGACGCCGCGCTCCATCAACCGATCCCAATTTTCCGCAACGCACACGCTGGACAATAAGCGATCCGCAAAGGTTTGCATTTCGTCCATGGATCTTCCCGATTTCAGCGCCATCTTATCCATGCTGCGCTCAGATCCCACCATAACGCGCTGATAAATTTTCCCGCGTTGTTGCTCTAGCTCTATATCGCCGGCCTTGACAGCCTCAAAGAATGCTTTGTTTGCCGCGTTCGCTTTGGCCATTTCTTCCCTGTCGGCTCTTCGAGTCGGCGAATAGTAAGCAAACGCATGGTCGGAGCATGTCGCGGTAAAACGCTCGTCATTTATCAAGGCGACCGCGGGCGACATGCCGTTCTTGGAGTTGCCCGAGCCGGCCACTTTGCCTTTTTCGAAATGATCGGTCTCCGCATACGCCGCAGTGGTTGCCCGCATTAGGGTCATCGACCAAATCCAGAGTGTCGTGTATCGCGGATTCAGGTCTTTCATTAACATGCGCCCCATTTTTTGTTCCAGGCCCTGTTTGCCCGGTATCTGCCTAAACGCCTTGACGTGCGTCTTAACGATGCCAACCCCACCTGCCAGCAGTTTTGCCTGAAAGTCGGTTGGGCGCGAGTCTTTCATCAGCGTCTCATATGGATTTGCTCCGGTAATACTAAAGCCCTTCGCCTTGCCTTCGAGCGGCACGATCAGCCGCACCGGAATCCGGTAATCTTGTCCAGGCCACCACTGGGCGACATTGATTTCAATCAGCTTCTGCCGCGTGGCGCCTGTCAACTCGTCCACATGCCAGTCCTGCAGGATCTTTATATCCAGCGTGCTTTCATCAAGAATTTCTTCGGTCTTGAATACGTCGTGTTTCACACCAGAATCTTCTGCAAAAGCGGTGGCAGACGTTTCGACAATCATAAGAGCCGCGAGAATAACCAGTGATGCTGTTATTCGAATTCTATTCATTTCAATATTCATTGCCTTTTTCCTTTGCCGATATTTGATATGGCATACATTTTTAATAATCAATGACCACTCTTACTGTGATGATCCTCGGGTGGCATTATTCGTTTGCTTTGTAGAATTCTTCCACCGCGGTGGCCGTGACGACCTTCCATTTGACCTGCATAAGATCCTTGGGCATCGTACGAATCAAGGCTAATGACCCGGCCATCGTTCATGGTAATGTTCATACGGTTTTACCGCTCGTTTATTTCTGGAGAGCATGCGTTACATCGCAGACGTCGTTCAAAGAACGATCATCATCGCTACCGACATCATCTAAATTGTGAGCCACTTTCGCCTTTTCGCGCCTGATATGTTACGCTAAGTCTTCCAGACCTGTGGCTCAATGCCTCAAGTAAAACTGCATGAATGGAGAGTATAAGTAATGTATCGTCGGGCTTTCTTTTTTATTGCATTTGCCTTGGCTGCGATTGTTGGTTGTGACAAGAACCCATCTCATTCGCCCGCTACCAAAGCCGTTGACACGAGAGAACAAGTCCAAGTGACATTCTACGCTACTCGCACTGGCTCCAAATACCATCGTGATGGATGTCTGTTTCTTGCAAAGAGCAAGATTCCAATTGGTTTGGAAGAAGCAAAAGGCCGATACGATGCTTGCTCTGTCTGTAAGCCCCCTCGATAATCAACACATCAGAGCTGCCACATTCTCGTCCCAAATGGTATGCTACCGACGTATCACAACGTGTGGAGGTTAACCATGGTACGCAATGTTCTTGCAGTCCTCTTGGGTTTGTTTGTGGGATGTGCCGTGAACATGGCACTCATCCAATTCAATATGCGTGTGCTCTTCCCCATGCCCGAAGGCATGGACATGAACGACACCGAACAATTCAACNANTTCNTCGCCACACTACCTCAACACGCATTTTTGGTCGTCATTGTCGCTCACCTGGGCCAGGCATTCGTGGGTGGCTGGGTCGCCGCACGCCTNGGCGNGTCACGCCCGATGTTGCTCGCGTTGATTATTGGTGTGCTATCGCTCGCCGGCGGAATCGCGGCCATGATAATGATCAAAGGACCGGGATGGATGGTCATTGAGATCCCGCTTTACCTGGTTGTGGCGTGGCTCGCGGGATGGATGGAACAGAAACGACGAGCCGTTCCGAGTCCGTGACCGCCATCGAACTCCAAGCTTCGCCTCCGCTAAAGACTAACGCTTTCCCGAAGGTTTTACCGGGCTCCCTATTAAACCCGGGAAATCGAACCATTGTTTGGAATCTCTGCTCACAACACTAATTCGATTTTTGAAGTCTTACTCGATGAAGTTGACCGTCGCTGCCTGCGATGGCAATCGTACTGTCAATCGGATGAACGGCGACTGCGTACGCCCATCCTTTGATCACTGGGATTGATTGAAGAACCTTTACATTTACGGTATCGATCACACGAGCTTGGCCGTCTACACAACTGGCGACCATTTGCGATTCACTGACCCACGCGATATCAAGCGGTTCGGATTCGAGCCGGATATAACGCATTATTCGGCCAATAGTGGGTTGCCAAAAACGGATGGTGCGATCTCCGGCAGCCGTGGCGATCATGGGCTTGCCGGCGGAGCCCGGGCAGATCGCCATTGAATTTACGGGCTTCGTGTGTTGGTTCAAACTGCGGATTAAATCTCCCGATTCGGCATCCCAAACGCGAACCGATTGATCGTGGCCGGCAGTCACCATTGCTCCATTCTTGAGAATGCAGGCCGAGCTTACGCCGCGCGAGTGACCTTGATAGGTCTTAACCGTTTTTTGTGTTTCCAAATCCCATTGGTTCAATAAACGGTCGAGACTCGCCGAAACCAAATTCGTGTTGCCGCGCCAAACGATCGACAGGACAGAATCGTCGTGCCCGGACAACTTCATTTGTGACTTACATTCAGGCCAAGAGAAAATCTCAACAATGCCTTCCTCAGACGGATTCCCACCTCCCACGGCCAGTTGGTTTCCATCCGGTGAAAACACGAGACAGTGCAAGTTGGTACATGACACCTCTACCGTCTTTTGTAATCTCAACTCAGGCCAGCTGAAAACCTGCAGACCTTTTTGCGAACACCCAACAAGCGATCGACCATCGAGGGAGAATGCGATATCCGTGATCGGTGGTTCTTGCCCCCAGAGGGTGAATGTGCCCAGCAGCGCGACCATCGGAGGTATTGTGAAGACCGATTGAATTAGCAATCTTCGGATCCGGTCGATCATGCCAACAATTCCTTGATCACTTTTGATTCTTGTGGCGCGATACGAAAGGGTCTCCCATCCGGCGTATGCAATTCGTGCCCCGGGTCGATTCCAAGAAGCGTATAAATCGTCGATGAAAGATCGCCAGGGCTGATCGGCCGATCTTTGACGAATTCTCCCAACGCGTCACTTGCGCCGATCACCTGTCCGCCTTTCACACCACCACCCGCCATGGCCACACTGAAACAGTTGGGCCAGTGGTCTCGACCACCCGTGCTGTTAATTTTTGGTGTCCGGCCAAAATCTGTCATGACCAAAACCAGCGTATCATCAAGCATCCCTCGATCTGACAGATCTCCAATGAGTGCGCTCAGCGCCCTGTCCAAGCCTGGAATCAGGGCATGTGAGGCTGAACGCGGATCGCCTGGATGTCGGTTGGCGTAGGTCGCCAAATCAAGATGGTTGTCCCAACCGGTGTTGTTCACGGTGACAAATGGCACACCTCGTTCAACTAGTCGTCGGGCCAGAAGACATTGCTGACCAATGTTGTTGGAGTCAGCGAGGTTGGCCCGCGGATCAAGGGTGTACCGCTCTCGCATCTTGCGGGGTTCCTCGTTTAGATCAAAAGCCGCCTTTGCGTCATCCGATGCGATCAGGTTGTAAGCCCGCTCCAGGTCAGGATCACTGGGACCTTTGCCTTTGGATTTTAGGTTACCAAACTTGTTCATCGCATTGACGATCTTGCGGCGTCGGTCGAGGCGCGAGATATCAAGCCCTTGATAAAAATTTAGATCGCGAACATTGTAGTTTGCCTTGCCGGGATCACTGCCCAGTGAAAAGTGTTTCGTGCTGTTGGGGAGAAACCCGTTTCCGATCGTGGCCGCGTCACGCGAAATCAGATTTGGAATCGCGATATTAGATGGCAAAACTCCGGTTTGCGACCGCATATGGGCGACCACAGACGCCATGACAGGATGCTCGAGCGCCGGAGTTGGTTTGTACCCGGTCATCAGGTATTGCACCGCGAAGTTGTGCACTCCGAAAGGTGAGGTCACGCTGCGAATCAAGGCCAACTTGTCCATGATCTTCGCAGTTTGCGGCAAGTGTTCACTGATGCGGACACCGGTCAAATTGGTGCCGATCGAGTCAAACGGGCCACGGACTTCAGAAGGTGCCGTCCGCTTGGGGTCGAATGTGTCCAGATGGCTCGCTCCGCCGTCAAGCCAGATCAGAATGCATGATTTGGCTTTGGCGGCTGTTTTTGAATCCGAGAGTGAACTGGCTGCCATCGCACGCTGTAATTGGAAGAAATTACACATGCCCAGGCCAAATGCTGTGAGGCCGCCGACACGGAAAAAATTGCGGCGAGTCACACCATCACATCGTTTTGCAGTGCTCATGGATCTTCTTTACTTTTTGNTTTCCACTATTCCCCAAAACCCGCCGCGTGAAGCCGAAAATATTGACCTCGCTTGCGTGTCAAATGCNCCTCTAGTGATTTGTGACAAATTCCTTGCAGGTCACGATGCCCCATACAAAATCTTCCAGCGCGTTGCGTTGCTGGGCGGAAGGATTTTTGTCGTCTAACAATGACGACAGGAAATTCACTTCTTTCTCGTTTGGCTGTCGGTTCAAGGCTACCTGGTAAAAATTGCGGACAATTTCCATCGGCTTTTTTCCAGACTTGATCAGTTTATCAAGTCGGCCACCCTCGGCAGCCACTCGTTTATTCAAGAGCTCTCCATTGAACAGGTGAAGCTTTTGCGCGAGTGGTCCGGTAGGTGACGCCGCTCCCTCACAGGAGTTAGTACGGTTGCAGCGGCCGAGTATGTCGAGCGCGTCGGATCGGATGGCCCCATCGCGAAGTGCGACGGCCCGCGTACCCAGGAGTTCATCGCCATATTGGCCTGCAATTCCCAGCACATCAGATATTGCATCCGCGAGCACCTCTGGCTCGACGCGCTTTTGCACCATGTGCGAGTAGAACCGATTATCCGCTTCGTTTCCTTCGACCGGAATCGAACTGCGTGCATAGGTCGAACTCATCGCGATGACTTTCAACGTATGGCGAATGTCATAGCCATGCTCGATGAAATCTTCAGCCAGCTGATGGAGTAAGGCCGGATGAGTCGCAGGGTTGGTCGATCGGAAATCATCAACAGGCTCTACCAGTCCGCGACCCATCAGAGATTTCCAAAGACGGTTCACCATCGCCTTGGCAAAGTAAGGGTTATTGCGAGCGGTCAGCCAATCGGCAAATACACCGCGACCATCTTTCGTATCGGCTGGCAGAAAGTTTCCACCCGGGATCTTCATCAAGGCAGCTTCCCCCGTATTCGGGTGTATGTTTTTGCCAATGGAATTGAACCGGATAATTTGGCCACGCGTGAGCTTCGAGAACATCGCAGCGAGTCCATGAAAGTCATCCTGCGTCCATTTATCCAACGGATGGTTGTGACAGTTGGCACACTTCATCCGACTGCCCATAAAGACCTCGGTGACGAATTCCGTTTGCAGCCTGGCATCCTCAACTGCGGTATAGAATGCCGCTGGCCCATATTGGGACGAATCACCGCTGGCAGTGACAATCTCTCGGGTCATCTGATCGTAGCCCACACCATCACGCAACTGCTCGGCCAGCCAGTAGTGAAAAGCACGTGCTGCCTGCGGTGTCGTGGTAACCAGGTTTTTGTCAATTTTGGATTGTATCCGTAGAAGCTTGGCCAATTTCAGCGTGTAGAAATCGACGTACTCATCAGAGGCAAGCAATTTGTCGACAACCGCTTCGCGATTCAAACGAACTGCCTGCGTTTCACGTCGGTATGCAGGTAACTGTCCCGTGAGGTCGAGTGTGATCCGACGCATGAAAGCCGGATCGTCGACCATCGGCGAAACCGGCAAGCGAAGGTCGGCAAGTGCTTCGAGGATTTCCTTGTCGACGAAGTTATTACGCAGTTCGGAAGAGAGATCGACAACTTTTTCCAAGTTTGGAACCACCAATTCGATTGGAATGACTGCGGTCGAGTATCTCGCGATGACGATATGCCGACCAGGACGCATTCCCTTGGCGGTTGCTGAGTTGGCATCGATGGTCACCGCTGATGAATCCTCGGCGACAAATTGCGTCAGGTTCGTGACATCACGAGTTAACCCGTCGTCGTAGTGAGCCACGACTTTCAACGGAGTTTCATCACCGATTTTAGTCGCGATAAACCTGCCGGGATTCACTTCGACGCGATTCAGCTGACGATGCTCGAAATATGTTGCCCCCTGTTTAATCCACTTGATTAACAATTTAGCATGGTCATCATCGTCGTCGATAATCGTGCCGCCGCCGTGCTCAACAAACTCGGTAGGCTTCATAAAAACCAGACTCGACTCTGGCTCGGACAAGTTAACCCGCCGCCCGCCAAACCTCCGTACAATTTCGTCATAGTCGGCTTTTGGTGTTCCTCCGTAGAGTGACAACTTGAAATCACCACGACCGATAGCCGAACCGTGGCAACTCCCAGCGTTGCAGCCCAACTTGGTGAACATGGGGATCAAATCGTTTTTGAAGTCGACAGCTGCGTCGCGCGTTTCGCTTCTGTCCTCGGTACTGGGAGCCGGAGTGGCCACCGAAGTCATACCTATAAAAGTACCGCAGCAGATCGAAGCCGC
>NYSS01000077.1 GCA_002683135.1 Planctomycetota bacterium
TGGGAGGAGCCCTCAGCTGTCACCCTAATTCTAAGGGTCAGGGCAGCGTCTTCTGGTTCACGGCCAGGCTACGCAAGATCGAGACGTCGAAGCAAGTGGATCGGTTGTCTGCAAAGTTTGAAGCTGTAGCGATGTCCTCGGTCCCGGATTCTTTGACGCTCGTCAGAGAGCTTGCGCCGGGAAAGCGAATTCTCCTTGTAGAAGACAACTTCATCAATCAGAAAGTCATGTTGATGATGCTCAAGGGTCTCGGTTTTGCCAAGGTCGATCTGGCTATCGACGGAGCTGAAGCAGTTCAGAAAGCCAAGCAAAATCCCTTGTTTTACGATCTTATACTCATGGACATCAGCATGCCGATTCTTGATGGAGTTGCTGCCACTGTACAGATTAGGGAGCTTGAACTCGATACCCCGATCATTGCTATGACTGCAAACGCAGTGAAGGAGGATGTGAATAGGTATTTGGCAAAGGGGATGAATGGCTATGTGCCCAAACCCGTCGACCGACAAGTATTGCTGAAGGCTTTCTTAAGGTGGCTTGGTTGAAATAATGTGAACTCGACCCATTTTCTAATGTTTTGGGAGGAAGCTTTTCGGGGAAGGAAGGTTTCTTTGTACTAAACCAAATTTTTTAGGGATTTCTTGCTAGTGGTAGAGTTGCATTAAAGTAGTTCATGTAAAGACTGCGCATACACCACACCCTATGCCCTTTGGAGTAGAGCTCCTACCCACAAACCCATGTCAAGTGACGGTTGTGGCCCCTTATGATGGAGCCAGTGGCTACACAGTATTTGGCTGCCTATTACAAGTTTCAATGAGGTCTGCACTAAAGGAGAGGCACAGCATAGGGAATAGTGATGATCATTGCGGGACCAATAATTCTTTTGTGCTCTGTTAACCTGTAACCGTCTACCATGATAGTGAATTCATATGCTCTTTAGAAAGTTGACAATTCACGTGATCGTATTCTCACGAATTCTGCATTTGCGGAGCTATGATAACATCCATGATCTTCCCATTGTGTTTAGAAGAGCTATAAGCCAGTATGCTTTCGGTATGGTATAACCATTATCTCCTGATTCGCATATCACGACTGCAGGGATTTCCGGAAGTAAGGACAGAGCCTTACCTCGTTGAAAATTGTGGTCAAGGATAGGGTAACTCGTCTAAATCGAGCAACACATTTCCATAATCTAAGAAGCACTCGTAAATCATTCTCTGTGCTAATTGTTGGATCGGCCGACCGAGAAAATGTAAGGCTTTGCAAGGTGTTCAACATTCCTTCGTGGTTTTGATCTCATATCAAAAGCTGGATACCTTTTCACACATAAGTTTTGGTACTTCGGATGATTTAAGATAACTCTCTTGGAATAACTCAGATGATTTTCAAGTATCTCTTCAAAAGTCCTTTTCCCGGAATGAGGAAGTTAATACAACTTATCCCCTATTTCAACTTTTCTTTTCCCAGGCTTTTATTTCTTCTTCCAACCTCTATTCTTCTTGTTTTTCCTTCCTTTCTTCCAACTTCTACCTTTTGTGACCTTCCTTTTCTTTATTTTATTGAACTTCTTTTACACGAGTCGCTCCACTTATCTAACATTGCTTTCTCTGACCTCTCCCGCTCCCGCTCTTCTTTCTCCCGCTCTTCTTTCTCCCGCTCTTTCTTCTCCCTATTCCATTCCCTCGAACAAGCTATCAGTCTTCAATCAGCGATCTGGACTTTTGCTAGTTGATGAGGGATCTATAAACATTCCGGAGGATGTCATCAATCGGATCAGTTCAGTTTTCACACCCGATCATGTTGGCCGCAGCAACTATGGTCGCGCTAATCAAGTAGAATGTCAAAAAGGTTGCAAGAGCAACTGCTGAATTCCTCCCTTGGCCTCCCTTGGGCAATTTTCCAATTATCTGTCTGCGCACAACAACGTTAACTAAATTTATACTTGGGTTGAGAGTCTTATTCCACCAGATTGGCACCCCAGTCGAGGTATCAGATCCTGCAGCTGTTCTGGATCATATCCACTTGTATCTCAGGGTCGGATCAAGGCTATCAAACTGAAAGTGTCTGCCTTACTTGTTACAAACATCTTCCCTTCCCTCACTACTATTGTCTAACCTATAGACTCGACCTCTTCAACAACTTCTACATTTATCTTGAGACTATGCAGTTCTAATACCTTTCTCATACTCCGTATTGTATCATCCTTGGGCTCTTTTATATGCTCTCCCTTCACTCCTTAAGGAAAACCCCTGACAGTGGCGCCACGCCTGGATAGGTCGTCACTGGTTTGCCAAATGGGAGTTTAGGGATATCATTAGACTCGAGATAATTTGAGATGGAGAGAATCCATATATTAGCTAGATAATTGGCCATCAGTGAGGACTTAGAGACCTACACAACTATAATCTAGCTTGTCATCCTCTAGAGCGTCATGCAAAAGTGACTGGACTACGATCGCATCAGCTAACCATATTAGTAGTTATACGAATGCCGCATCTAGAAACTTACCTTTATGCTGAACTTGCCAGATCGAATGGATCCGGCGATCTTGAATCGGGGAGAATTGTAGCTATAAAGAATATTTTCAGGTATGGCAAGTGCGTCACAATGCCGGAGCCACTTGCTACCATCACATTACTTGCAAATCCATCTCAATCGGAGCTTGTCAGCACCTCTGGTGGACATACATGAGCTTGAACGTCGCCACTATTCTCTAGTGTATCATTCATTAATCTACTCCGATCGCTGAGTCCATGCTAAATCTTCGGCACGCCATGGAATAAGAAGAAGATGCCGTGAAGGTCGGCTGGATTGCACTTAGATGTGGAAGCACCAGTTGATGCAAAGCTTCGTTCGCCCTGAAGCCTCAGGTGACGTAGACAAACCTCGACGAGTTCTTCAAAGTGAACGTAGCGGCTATCGTGAATCATCGTCACGGAGTCGGATACGGCTATAGGGTGTCGACTTTGTCTCGACTTCCAGCAGTGATCGCATCAAAGATTCCGGAGTATAGAGAATCACTGATGATAGTGCTACTTTGAGACCATTGAGACAGAAATGTTGAGGACATGACCATATTGTTGAGAGTATACGGTAACCACAGCTGATTCTCCGCGAAGCAAGGCTCGCGATGGAAGACATTACATTCCAATGCCAAAGCACAAGAGCACAGCTATAAGATACAGGCAAGGAACGCATTCTTGTATGGAATTGCATTCCACACAGCAGTTTCGTCTGTTACTTGTTGAACCCTTCTCCGCTCTTCAATTCTGTACATGGTTACCTATCCAGAATCATTGGTCCCTCTACTAGAGAGCCGTTCCGGTCTTTACTGATTTGCGCTGTATTTTGTTTGGAGCCTTTCCGTTCGTCATTCTTTACAATCGACTTCGTGAAGACCTGTACATGGTTGCAGCGACATCATTTTGACGGCCGGAATACTGTCGGACGACGCATGACAGGTTGAGCTGACCGTGTTCCTTAATACAACTGGAACATCACGGGTTCAAACTCTTCTAGATGGGAGTCTAATGCTGGAGTTACGGGTATCAGCCATGCCAGAACATGAGAGGTCTAATATTAGAACAAGGGGGCTGAGCACACAGTCTCCTATTGCATCAAGAACTATCTCATTAGGAGCGATTTCAGGAATCGCTATCGGAGGAGCACTTTTACTCTTCACTATTNTAATCACCATCAGCATCATCCACGTCAAGAAAAAGCATCGANGGGAAACGAAAAANTTCCANAAAGCGANTGGAGACGGGAACACGAACATAAANCTGGAAACTGNANTTCGATCAACGAGGCCACCTGATATCAGCATAGCACGACGGTTGTCTTTCGATCCCTTCNTTCCTCTACCGGAAGATGACAACCGAAACGAGTGGACCAAGAACGATGGCGTACAGAGGCCAACGCTCGCGGAGTCAACCCCCATTTCTCAGAGACGATTCTTCCGAATGTCCAGTGCGTCGTGGCCATTGATGTCCAACGACCCTGTGGGGTTTCTGTCTGGACAACCAGCTATGGTATTGAGCCCAGTCGCGCCGCCGGGGTATGTAGTTCAGGAATCAAAGTGGCCAAAACGAACAAGTTCAAGGCTTAGAAGGAAGAACTCTCAGGATATTTCAGAGTCGGTGTCTCCAACTAAAGACCCATATCCCATGGATGTTATGTCGTACAAGAAGATTTATCGCCAGCCCACTTCAGATAATCAGCTGTCCACTATATTGGGATCCACCTCGCAACGCTTGAAAGCAGCTCCGCGGCATTTTTCACCAGTTCCAGCTCTGAGTAGACTTGGTCAATCTCCTGGCCCGCCTCCGTCCGAAAGACTCCCGACTCCACCAATGAGAAAAGTCACAGCGAGTCGCGCAGAATCAATCGGTCAAGACGATGTCGAGTCCGTTGGAAGTTCCATATGTGATGTCTACGCGCAAACACCTAGTCCAAAGCAAAGGCACCAGAGATCCTACAGCAAAGGCTCTCCCATCAAACAGAAATCACACACAGAATCACGCGAGACCAAGGAAAGCTTGTGCGTGAGCCACACTCCTGACGTGGTCATACTAACGCCTCTCCACCCGCCTAGCAAGAGTCCGCCTCAGTCAGCGCAGAGACTTTCAACGAACCAAGGTCTAGGCGGAGCAAAGGACATCTCAGCGATGATACACCAAGACAATCGAGCACTATTATATGCCAGGGGCCCCCAGGACACAGCCAACGACAATAAGGTCCTCTCACCTCCCCAGCGCATATCTTTATTAGGCGATCCCTTCTATTCGACCGCAAGCAGCTCCAAGTCAATAATGGCCAATAGTCAAATGCAAGGCTCTCGCCCGATCGACTACCGAAGAACCACCTTCGGTCAAAGAGCAACATCAGACCGACCAGCTAGCTTTTGGTCCACTCCACGGAGGTCATATGGAAATGCCCAATCACCATCTAAAAGAGAACTTCCTGGACCACGCATGACTTCGGAGCCCTATCTATTTCAATGGTTCCCACAAGTGGCCATCCACGCCCGTGCTACACAGACAAGCCCCAAGCAACCCCATCTTAAGAGAAAGGGCCACAAACGATCAAATGTCATTCGCATGTCCAACCTTTCACGACCGACAAGTAGAGTCGACATCATTGCTGAGGAACCTGAAGAAGTCTCGCACTTCAAATGCAACGACCCAAGATACTCATCTTCTCTCGGTGTCGAGATCGTCCAAGGTCTAGTCCAACCAAATCACTTTCCAGTCGAAGAACAAGCCGGAGATCACCCAGCATTGCAAGACCCGGCCTAACACTCATCTTCCCAGTACCACGTCAAGTCGCTCAGAAGAACGTTAGCCAATCCTAGGATCAGAAAATATGAGTGAGATCGGATACTCACCCACCCTGTCAGTCTGCAATCCCTACATGGAGTAAACCTCAAGCTCCGAAGGCGACAGACTGCGTGATGATCTTCTCAAATCAATTCTCTTCATATCCCCTACCTTGTTCCGGGCAATTTGCGTATAGGTCTCAGTATACCAATCTTGGCTACAACTGGCCGCTGTCCAACTCCTTCGCTAAGGTCCAGGTCAATCAATCTTTGCTTCAAAGATCCTTCAGTGGCGGATTCGGTGAATACAGTCTAGACCAAGAGACCAAGAATCAGGTTCAATATGTAAGTGACAAGTTTTCGGGGGCTTGCGGGACATCCTCCGGAAGGCTCTGCATGATTTCCAGTGGATTTGCTTGCAGGAAGAAAAACCTTCGGTGAATCTAGAGCCATCCCAAGCACTCGAATGGCCGAACCTCTACTAACTCAGCACAGGTGGAGCAGAAAACTTCTCCATCATTACCTCCTCGATCTGGAGGAGGGGCCGCTAGAGTCCAAGCATGACCCTCGATTGCTCTGCGCTAATGACCTAGATTTACTTCTTGGTTTCATCCGGACAGGTTACTCTCCGACAACAGAGCGCCTTGTCCCAGTCCTCGAGCAACATCAGATCACGTACGACCTCCTATGGACGCTCTTCAAGCCGAACGGTCTGGCGCACACCAAATGTTTCGGCACTGGTCAGCCAAGATGCGTCAGGTACAGATTCGGTGAAAAAGAAAACAATAAAAGTCGGGCTGAAGTACTTCCACGTCAACGCTCGCAAATTGGATTTTGACGAAAAGGTATTTAGGGAGACGTCAAGTGAGCATGCCACTGAAAAATTTGTAAGGTGAAACAGATCGCTGTTTTGGACGGTATTCTCTCTTTAATCCCACTCAAGCGAAGAGCGAGTGAGAGCCCATCTCACCACAAGCAGCCGGAGATTTCTGTCCATGATGCGCATCCACCTCTACGAGTACAAAGGCAAAGCATTCTATATCGAGGAAGGAGAAGTTGTTGAAATATTCATCAAAAGCCGGGTCATGGTCGACCCGGCTTATTTTCGAGAAATCTGAGCCACGCCAGACCGAGCATCGGGGGATCTGATAAGGGCTCCAATTGGATCTAAGTCGACTTTGATGAATTTAATCAAGAGTTGTCGTCTTTGGCCAGAGGTAACGGAATGGATTCGTCAGAAGTGAGGGGAGACGACCTACTCATATGCAGCGCAACCGCTCCTGGGTTCAGCTTAGACGACCGAAGATAGGTGGAGGTGGCTGTCGCCAATATCAAGGAGATTGATTGGAAACAGGCGGCGCTGGACGATCTTCACATTCCCCAAGGAAGAAGAAGGCTGTGTAAGCTCTTTCCCAAGCCCATGTCAAGCGGGCCATGACTCATTCCTTTGACAATGCTGTAGTAGGTAAGGGGCAAGGATTTAGCGTTCTTGTAGTGAGTATCAAGTCCCTGTGAATGGCATATGCTAACGCGGTATATAAGCGGACTAGTCACCTGGTGTGGGGAAGACCTTGACGCCTGAGTTGATTGCCGGACTTCTTCGAAGGCGACTCATGCCGGTCTCTTGCCCAGGGTTGTGGTGTTGGAGCTGCCGTTTTCGGCGGGTTTGGTCGCTGGTTTCCATTCATTCATCCATTCATTGATTGATTGATTGATTTATTCATAGACCGATCCCAGCGAACAATGGTCGACTCGGCGCAAACAACCCGGTTGACGAAGTGAAGGGCGAGGCAGCAAATATCTGGTGCTCGCAGTCTGGAGATCTCAAGCCTCTAGTCAAGTGTTTCCTTTCGATCGGGACTGGCAATCCTGGCATCAAGGTATTTGAGGAGAGTCTTGTCAAGTTTCTAGGTCAGACCGTGGTTGATATTACGACTGAAACAGAGGAGACCGAGAAGCGATTCATAGCCAAGTGGAGAAAGCACTATGACGAAAATCGGTACTTTCTTTTCAACGTCGATCAGGGTCTACAGAGCATTGGGCTCGACGAGTACAAGCAGCAAGGCGCGATGGAGTCGGCGACAGAGAGATAACTAGTTAACCAAGCCCAGAAGAATCGAGTACGAGACTGTATCAAGAACTTGGAATTGAAAGAAAGTGTGTATCATGTGAACTTTTCGTAGCTATTGAATGGAACAAGAAGCTGATGGCTTCAGACAAAACCGAAGCGTCTTTCGCTGTCTCTATTGAAGTGAGTTATGTCATTGAGGTGAATTGACTTCTACTTACGCTAGCAGGAGTATAAACTCTTATGGTTTCAACAAAACAGTACGATTTAACACTCTAACTCTGATCACACTAACTGGTCTTGTAGCCATGCCCAAAGTCAAATGAATTGTGCCCTTCGAAAGAAATAGTTTCTTCACCGGCCGCGAGTCAGAACTACCTAAGCTAGAGAAGCTTCTGTTTACAGAGGGTAGACCGAAGAAGATTGCTGTCAGTGGGCTTGGAGGTGTTGGGAAGACGAGTCTGACCATCGAGCTCGTCTATCGGACCAGGGAGCACCAAGAGGACTACTCAATCTTTTGGGTTCCCGCAACGAACTTCGAGAGTCTCCAACAAGCATATCTCAATATTTGCACACAGCTTCAACTTCCTGGTTGGTACGACAGAAACGAGGATCCGAAAAGACTTTTACAGAGTTATATGAGCCAAGCTAGCGTAAGTCAGTGGCTGTTAGTAAATGATGATGCCGATGATATCAACATGTAGACTGGAAGCGAAGGATCTGACCGGGTGTTGAGCCGACTGAAAGTCTACCTTCCGACAAGCCAAAAAAGGCGTATTGTTTTTACAAGCCGGAACAGGAAACAGCCTACGGCCTTGTGCAGCGAAAGAGTACTTTGCTTGTTCTTTTAAGAGCTAGGCGAAACCCTTTTCGCCTGGCTTAGTCGTAATATCGATCGGTTAGAGAGAACTTCGTTATTGACTATCCTAGAATACTCGGTCACTGTAGTTACCAAAAAGGAAGTTACAGAGCAAGATTCTATCGATTCAAAATAAGCCCACACGAAATAGTCCCTGCGCCGTGCCTTGCATGCCCAAGCCCATGGGATTGCGAGACACAATATGGGTTTCTGCTGCTTTCGATCTCCCGGCTCTTCCGCTGCTTCTTCTCAAATGGCCCTTGGCCATCAGCCTTCTGCGATACCGGTCGGAGTCATCAATTATCATCGGCCAATCTCGAGAACCATCCTGTCGACATGCTTTCCTCTTCTTCGGGGCACTAGCCAGATGAGAACAGTTTGAGCACTAGAACGTTCACGTTCTCGATGGGTTTGCAGTGCTCGTGTTACTTCTGGCCTCCTGACTGCGATCTGATTCACACTTGCTCACATCCGCTATTAGACGGCTGTAGAAACAGCGCTGACATAAGACGCCCACTTCGATAACGTGTTCTTGTATTGCGTGCCCTTTCCGCTGGTACAGTGGGCATTCGTCGATACCAAAAACCTGAGATATACATCGACAAATAGAATATCGTTCTACAACTTGGATACACATAGTACCTCCAAATCGCCCTGCACCACGTTGGCCTTTTGTTGAACTCTTGT
>NYSS01000078.1 GCA_002683135.1 Planctomycetota bacterium
GGAACTCGACAAACTTCCGGTAGAATATATCCAAGCACAAAACAATCCCGGGCAAGGGAAATCCTCATGAATCAACCTGCACACTCACGCCTCTTTCTGGTTGTTTTTTCGATGGTTATCGCCATTGTCCTTTGGGGCAACGACAACAGGCAATTCGACAACGCCTTGACTCGAAAGCAAACGGAAAGAGTCGCGGACGGTCGCTCGAAAACCGTGAGCCATCGTGGTCCGGCGTGCTCTGGCGTCGATAATTTTTTTGTCGAGGAAGTATGGGGGAAAGTTGGCGAGCGCACCTGCTTGAAGTGTCACAACGCAAAGGGTGATGCTGCGGAGAGTGAATTTGTATTACGAGAGACCTTGCAAGACCATACTGCGTTGGCAAAGAACCGCCAAGCCTTCCTGCAAATGGCCATCGCACAGGAAGAAGGTAAGTCGCGCCTACTCCTAAAAGTTACCGGCAAGCTGGACCACGGTGGTGGAGAAGTTCTCAAGAACGATTCAACTGGCTATAAGATTCTCAGCCGTTTCGCAAGTCGAAGCACTGGAAAACCCACCGATGTCCCGCAGATTACAGAGCTGGACTCAAAGTCGTTCTTCGAGGGAGTACAGATGATGGCTCCCCGCCGCTTACTGCGGCGGCTGACCTTGTCGCTGGCGGGCCGACTACCAACCCCAGTGGAACAAGTTGCCGTTAAAAAGGGGGGGCTCAATGCGATCGATACTATTGTCGCTCAGGTGATGAAGGAAGAGGCTTTTTTCGAACGCTTGCAAGAAGCGTTCAATGACATCCTACTGATCCGTGGTTACGACGGTGTTCCCGAGACGGCTCTTTCTTATGAACATTTCAAGCACCGAAACTGGTACCAGAAGTACGACCTTGCCTCGGCTGGCAATGAGGAAGCGCAGAGAAAGGCCCGTTACAAGGTGGCCCGTGACTATCGTGAAGCAATATTGAGAGAACCCTTGGAATTAATCAAATATATTGTTCGCAATGAGCGTCCGTTTACCGAGATTGTGACGGCAGACTACATCATGGTGACACCCTATACCGCGCGCGGGTACGGGATCTACGAGAAACTGAAGGACAAGTTCAAGGATCCTGACGATCCCTTCGAATATCAACCTGCCAAGTTACCTTCGCTAAAACATCGCGATGGCCGATCCCATCAAGAGTCACCCACGGGGTTCTACCCCCATACGGGGCTGCTGAGTTCATTCCAGTATCTGAAAAGATTTCCCACAACGGAAACCAACCGAAACCGTCTGCGGGTGAGAATGTATTTCGAACATTTTCTGGGTGTCGACATTATGGCGCTTGCGCCACGTGTGAACGATGCGGCCAAGATTACAACCGAGTATAAGGTTCCCACGATGGAAGCAGCTGATTGCGTGGTGTGCCATAAAGTCATAGATCCCGTTGCGGGTCTGTTCCAGGATTATTACGTGGTTGATGGCAAAGGGATTTACGGACCACGTAAGGAAGGTTGGTACAAGGACATGTTCGATCCTGGCCTGCACGGTGAGGACTTGCCGGAAGATCAGCGATGGCGATCGCTACAATGGCTTGGTGAACGGACGGCGAAAGACCCACGCTTTGCCGTGGCGATGGTCAAGCATGCATGGTACGTCCTCTACGGTCGCAAGCCTTTGCTGCCGCCAGAAGATATCGACGATCCACTATTTCCTGCAAAGCGCCGGGCGTACCAGGCACAACGCAGTGAGATTGAACAGGTTGCAACTCGGTTTGGCAAAGCGAATTTCAACATTAAGGTCATCTTCCAGGAGTTGGTACTATCGAAGTTCTATCAAGTTCAAGGGCTGAGTGCGTCTCCAAAGGATGCGAATCGATTGGCCGAACTGGATGATCTTGGACTCGTTCACATGCTCTCTCCGGAACAGCTGGAGCGAAAGCTGGCGGCCATCTTCGGCAAGAAGTGGGGGCGACTGACGCACCGGGAAAGCAAGTTTAAGATTCTCTACGGCGGCATTAACTCGAAATCTGTCACCAAGCGGATCACTGAACCTTCTGGTGCAATGGGGGCGATTCAGCGAATCATGGCCAATGATGTTGCCTGCAAGAATGTGGCAGCTGATTTTTCCCTTCCTGCAGGAGAACGACGTTTGTTTCCCGCAATTGAACCAAGTGTCGTACCAGGCTTGGATGCTAAATCGGATGAACAGATAAAACGTGCGATTATTCATCTTCACGATTTAATTCTGGGCCGAGATGACGCGATGGGTGATCCCGAAGTACAAAGAACTTTCGACCTGTTTGCAGGTATTGTCCGCGACGCCAAATCAAAAACAACATTCGATCCAAGAGAGAGTTACTCGTGCCAAACACTACGCGAAAAAACGCCTCGCGACTCCGATCCAAAATACACGATCCGAGCGTGGCGAGGTGTCGTGACCTACTTGCTGCGACAACTTGAATTTCTCTACGAGTAAGAGAGGCCTTCCATGAAACGTCGCAACTTCCTGAAACTTTGCGGAATGGCAGGACTGAGTTTCGCTGCTCCCGTTGGGCAGCGCTACCTGTCTAGCGCTGAAGAAGAGAAGGCCGAATCAGCCCCCTACGAGGGACCATACTACGTGGTGTTGAATGCGTCCGGTGGCTGGGACACAACGTACATCATGGACCCTAAGGGGGTGAACGAGATCAACCGTCTCTACCAACAAGGCGACATTCTCACACAAGGAAACCTGCGGTTTGCACCCATCGCGAAGCAGATTGAAGCAGGAATGAGCAACGAGGATTTCTTCAAAAAATACGCCAACGAACTGTTGGTCTTCAATGGTCTCGACTATTCGGTCAACAATCACTCTCCTTGCTCGCGATACATGGCAACTGGCAAACTCGACTCTCTTGAATACCCGACTTTTGCAGCTCTGGTAGCGGCCTGTCATGGCTCGGAAGCTCCTCTTGCCTTTCTGACATTCGGACAATATTCGGCGACTGGAAATCTTGTACCCATGTCGCGAGTTCCCTACCTGAGTTCATTGAAGCGACTTGCCAATGCAGATGGAGTCGATGGAAACCCTCGCAGTTTCTATAGCGATGATTTTGTCAGAGACCGAATTGAGGAAACACTCAAAGCGCAACGAGCGGCTCGTGAATCCAAGCCACGCCTACCACGGCTCAAACGAGCACAAAGCATGCTGTATGCGGCGCAACTCAATTCCAAGGCTCTCAAGCGTATTACACCCTACATTCCCACGTCGCAAGGCAAAGGGCGGCTTCCACTACAGGCTGATATTGCCCTGGCATCTTTTAAGGCTGGTGTCTGTGTTTCAGCGAACCTTTCCATCGGACAATTCGATAGTCATGCCAACAACGACCCTGATCAAATGAAGCTCATACCAGAGTTTTTGGCTGGGATCGATTATCTTGCGAGCAAAGCGGAAGAACTCAAGATTCGCGAAAAACTCGTGATCGTGATTCAAAGCGAGATGGGCCGCACACCAAACTACAACAAGGGAAATGGCAAGGACCATTGGTCGGTGGGTTCAATCATGTTTATGGGAGCCGGTATCAAAGGGAATCGCGTTATTGGTGCAACTGACGACAAGCAGTTCCTGGTCCCCATTAATCCCAGATCACTTGCAACAGATAAGGACAATGGTATTCGAGTTCGGCCTGAGCACATCCATGCAGCACTCCGAGAGTTTGCCAGAATAGAAAAGCATGAGTTTTGCAAAAGATTTCCGCTTGATGCACCCGTCGGCGAACAACTCGAGAACTTCTGGGGCTAAGAAAAAAGCCACTGCTTACGGGCCATGTGACGTCGACGACCTGGCAAGGGATCCAGGGTTGTCACCCGCCACAACTCGCCCGCACCATCGCAATGATGCCAGCCTTGATCGCGTCGGGCAGGGCGGGCCATGCACAAATCAGTTCAGCCAGTTCAGCGTCTTCATGCGCCAACTGCTTCGGATTCTGCTTCGCCTCATTTGAAAACTGCTGTTTCCCGAGGGTTCCTTTCGGGGAGGTTGTCCTCAATCAGTTTTCTGGCGGCTTTAAAATACCGCTCGCCAAGTTTCCTGTAGCCATCCGGCCTCACATAGTGAAGCGAGTCGTTTTCACCGTTTAAGTCATCGGTGTCGACCCAGATCGCGCGCGGATTCTCATCGGCCAACGACATTTGCATTTTACGCAGTTCTTTCCATTCAGCGCTCGGGCGTTTCTTTGCTCCAAAATCACTCAGGCGTCCGATGATGACGTTGATATCGTTGCGTCCGAGATCCGTTTCCAGCTGCTTCAGGAGTCCCCGGAAGCTCTTTGCATACACATCAACACGGCCACCTTTGGCGTCGGCTTCTCCCTGCATCCAGATGAAAGTCACACTCCTGATGACAACGCCATCCGTCTTCTCTTTGATCTGCTCGATCAGCACGTCATACAACTGACCGGTATCCTTCGGCCTCTCGCCTTTGGACGACGTCCATCCTTTGTACCACATGGAGATGGGCCGCCCGCCTTCGGCATTCTTGATGACGATGACGTTCTCCGCCCCGTACTCAGCGTTCACCGCGGGAATGAAGAACTGCTTGTGCTGAAAACGCTTCATATTGGACTGACCGGAAAGTAGAAACAGGTGCTTGCCTTCATCAGCCGCATCCACTCGGGACGACAGTAGTGTTAAGAGAGTGAGCAGAGACAGTGTGTTCCTCACTCGCATTACATTGGTATTAGTCATTGACGCTCCTTTGCTCATGTATTGTCCTCCGAAGGCAGTCCCCGCCTTGCCTTTTTTCTCTTGTTCTTCTTCCCGGCTGTGGGCGGCGGTGCTTCCCACGGCGTGTTCTTCATGGTTTTCCATTTTCCGAGAGGCTCGTATCCATCCGGGTAATCTGATCCCGCATAACTGCTCCTGCATGAGGCGATGAAGGCAAGGGCGTGTTTGCGCATCTGCGATGCCACTTCCGGCATCTGCTGAATCAGGTTGTCCTGCTCCCCGCGGTCGGCCACGAAGTTATACAGCAAGTCGCCTTCCGGCGCGTTTGAATCAAAGTTGGTGTAGTAGCGAAAGTCACCGTCGAGCAGGCCTAGTCCGGGCGCGTTATCGTTGGAGAAACGGAACGGAATCGGTCGCGCGCGCCTGTCCGTCTTTCCAAGTATGATGTCGAGCACGTTGTCGCCGTCGACTGGACGATCATCGGGCATCTTCGCGCCGGCTACCGCGAATGCAGTGGGGAGATAGTCCATGGTCGACATCGGCGTCCTGATCGTGATTCCCGGCTTCACTCTTCCGGGCCAGCAGACAAAAGCCGGCACGCAGGTTCCGCCGTTGAACAGATGG
Organism: Planctomycetota bacterium; assembly: GCA_002683135.1. Lineage (GTDB taxonomy): Bacteria > Planctomycetota. Next base: position 5,301 of record NYSS01000078.1, read on the forward strand.
GCCTTTTTGCCTCGCATGCCATCGGTTTTTCCATGTCCACCCTGACGAATATGGCTGGCGGGACCGTTGTCAGCGCAGAACCAGAACATGGTGTTTTCCCACTCTCCCAGTTCGCGGAGCCTGTTTTCCAGCCGGCCGACCTGTTCGTCGAGCGCAGTGATCGCGCCGTAGTAATTCAACAGCTTCCCCGTCAGCCCCTTGTCCTCGTACAGCTTCCTGTACTCCGGCCCGGCCCGTAGAGGTGAGTGCGGGGTGTGCGTCCAGATGACGGAAAGAAACGGCTTGTCATCCTTTGATGCCTGTTCCACGAACGGGATGACCCGGTCCATGATGACCTTCGTGTCGTCGCCCACGAGCCGTTCCACCACCCGCTTGCCGTCTTCCCAGTAGGGATTNTCAGTCGTCGCGCCCTTTGAGCCGTCNTCGCCGTACGGGTTCCATGTGCAGACAGCNTGGTGCGTAACGAAGTGCTTGTCATAGCCAAACCATTGAGGCAGGGCAAGACGGTTAGCGTTACCACGGCCGCCTTTACCACGATAGTCCGGGTGCGGCGAGCCGACGTGCCACTTGCCAAAATGTCCGGTCGCGTAACCGACGTCTTTGAGGCCCTGCGCAATGCTGTATTCCTGACGCGGCAGCCGCCCGTCGTTCGCTCCCCAGATGCCGTAACGGTAGTAGTGCCTCCCCGTCAGCACTGATCCGCGAGTCGGTGAACACACCGGTGCCGCCGCGAAAAAGTAGTGCAGGCGAGCTCCCTGTTCGCAGACACGATCGAGATTCGGCGTGATGATGTCCGTATTCCCGTTAAACCCGACGTCACCCCAGCCATGATCATCGGTCATCATCAGAATTATGTTGGGTTGTTCGGCAGCAGAGGCAAGAGGACCGACAATAAGCCCAGTAACGGCGGCGATGAATGCAATTCTCATGGATGTTGATTTCTGTTGGATGTTCCGACCTGTGCCTGAAGCACGATGCGTTCCTTGCGACGCTGGCCGTTCCGCCGCCGTTTCAATCACATCCGCATCGGTTTCGAATTGCGGAACGCCTAACAACCGATAGTGATTAGGCGGCTGTTCCTCCACCGGAATGCCGAGCCATTTGTGATAAGGGTCGAAGGCCATGCGGCTGATTCTAGCCGATTGCCGGAGTGGGGGGAGTTGAGTGGGGCGGCTCACGTGCAATGCGGCAGTTGTGGTTTAGGGTGTGAGCGGTGGTAGAGTCCAGATCTTTATCGTTTCGTCGTAGCTGCCGCTGACAATCCACTGGATCCTCCCTGGTCGATCCCTAGACTGGACCGATACCCGTCACCCAAACATCCAAAGAGGAATCGATTTTGATGAGATTTTTTCTTTTATTGACCTTGGCCGCAGTTTCAGCCGGGTGCTCCGATGACAACCCCGTCGGAAAGAAAGACACTCCTGCCCTTCCCGGGAATCCTGCAAAGGCTGAGAACGACACCGACTGGATCGTCGAGGCATTAGCCGTCCGCCTGGGGGAAAACGAACTGGACCACAAGCAACTCGTCAATACATTTGGACCCCTAACGCCCGGCAAGGAAAGATTCCTGTGTCGCTGGCTGGAAAAAGGGAAGGCGATTGAAATGGTCGGCGAGGTGAAACAGGAAACAGAACAAGGTGAACAAACCCAACGAATGTACATGGTCTGCCGCTATGACCCTAAAAAAACTCTCTTTGTTCAGACGGTGACCGTCGAGGGCAAATCCCAGCCAGGGATCGATTTAACCTGGGACCGGAAAACCTCTCGCTTTGAAGCGGAACACTCCTTGCCAGAACCTGTGGGTGCCAAGCGCAAACTCTCCTTCAAATGGACAGACAACAAGACCCTCGAAGCCGACTACAAGATAATACAGGGCGACAAGGTCCTGCTGCACAGGGTCAGCACAGGCCAAAAAACAAAAACGACCGCCAATGACCAGGAATTCGACCAACTCAAGGCATCGATCCTAGGGGAAGAGCCTGTTTCACTTGCCAGGTCTGTCTTCGATAAGCGTGTTCATTTCGAGTTAGCCGATGGCACTGGACCGTTTTGGGCGCAATTCAATGCTGACGGAACGCACGAGCACTCCCATAGAGAAAAGGGAACATACACGGTCGATGGTCTGGCAGTCAGTGTGAAGGATTTTGAACACGTCACACTCCTCTTCTCCAAGCCGACAGTTAGTGCCGGAGACACCTTTGAAGCAACGGTGGTTAACGACGAGAAGGGGCTGGTTTTCAAGGTGTTAAGAGTCGAGCAGGCAAAGGTCGATGAGCCGCCTGTTCAAGCTGTTGGTGCGGATCCCAGCGTTGACTCTGATTTACGGTATGTGGTTGAAGATGGAACAGTAAGGATCATAGAGAATAGTTCAAGGCTGGGGGGCTTGTCGGCTGGGACTAGGCTCCCTGAGAGGATTGATGGCAAACCGGTTACCAGTATCGGGTCTAAAGCGTATGCGGGCTCTGATGGGAGAGTTTTCATTATTCCCGACAGCGTCACTGACATTGGAGAACAAGCATTCGCAAACTGCTACGGCTTAGAGGAGGTTACAATTGGCAAAAACGTTACCAGCATCGGCAATGGGGCTTTTCGTTTCTCTATGCCTCTGAAGAGCATCACGATTCCTGGGAGTGTTGTAACAATTGGAAAAGAGGCTTTTTTCAGTTGTAGGACTCTGGCAGATATTACGCTTAATGAAGGTGTGAGCTCCATTGGTAAGGAAGCTTTTGCCAATACCTATGTTAAAGACATAACGTTTCCCAAAAGCATAAAAAGCGTAGGCAAAGATGCCTTCTATTCGTGCACCCGACTAACTACTGCAACTTTTCTTGGAGATGCTCCTGAAGAAGTGGGGCGGGTTTTTTCTGGTAGAGCAATTATCTACCGCAAAGCCGATGCGAAGGGCTGGAGTGACACTTGGGGCGGGCGTCCGGTAAAGTTGATCAGCGAGAAGCCTTAAGGATCCCGGGTGGTGGAAATTGAGTGGGCTATGGC
>NYSS01000079.1 GCA_002683135.1 Planctomycetota bacterium
GTGGCCGTCACCATAACTCGAGGAGAAACGATGACTGGCATTTGGACTTCATTTGTGTAAGGGGTGTGGAATTCAAGTTGCGGAGGCCGGTAGTCAACATAGACGGCTGTTGAAGAAGGCGAAAAGTCGCTCCAATTTCCAACCGCATCGGCAACGCGAACTCGAATACGATAAGATACCCCATTGGCGGTAGGCTGAAATTCGAAACGGGAATCGGATGTTTGGCCAATTTGCCGAAAGCTAGCCTGATTAATTGAGGCCCAGATCTGGTAATTGATTTTCTCCCCTTGCTTCTGCCACATGAAAGTCAATTTTCGGTCATTGTCGAATCCTGACGGAGCATCCAGATCGACGTGTATAGGGCGCGATGGTATCGGCAATGGTTGGGTGTCGCGTCGGCGATAGAATAGCCGAGTCTGAGCCTCTCCGTCCGGGGCCAAGGGCCTGGTTTCTCCGGTAGACTCTATCCAAATGAAATGGACTTGATCTTGAGAAATCGAAACCATTGGGAAGGCGGGGTTATGTCCTGATTTGTTTAGCGAAGCGACATCGTCTTTGAGTAGAAATGAGCCACCGGCAGACCATTGGTTCCGCTGATGTTGGGAAAAGTAGATCTCCCAGTTCCCAGAACTCCCATCTCGCCAAAATAACCAAGTTTGATCAGAACTAAGATCTATCTGTGGGGAGACGGACTCAGCGGAATTGTCGGAGATCTGATAGAGTTTCAAATCCTGATTAATCAGAATCTCGGCCACCCAAATATCGGCGGGATCTGTTTGATAGCGCCGCGACTCCCAGGTAACTGCTGTCATGGGAAAGGAGGAGTTGCTATTAGTCAAACGAGTAGAGGTAAGAGGGGGTTCGGCCCGGCTCACGGCCACAGCCGGTCGGCGTGCGTTACCTGGGGAGGATAAACGCCAATCGGTGCTGGCCTTGAATTCCCGATACTGTTTGGCGTAGATTTGCGATGTCGCTTCCCGGTGATCTCGCCAAGCAACGACGGCCGATTGAAACCCGGCCGCCACGTCAGGTTCGGCCGATTCCCATTGTACTGAAGTCAGTGGGCGAACCTTCTGCCAGTTTAGACCTTGATCGTCACTGATAACAATTTCAGCTTGGGTAGGCGATGATTGAGACGGCTGATTAGCCCCCAGACTCTGCCTACTCACCCGCTCCCAGACAACATAGATAAAATTATTCGGGAAAATTTTGGTCACTGCGATTCTAGGTCGATGTCCCGCTTCTGATAATACAGTTTGGCGTTGCCACTGTAGGCCATCGTAAAGAGCGAACTTAATCCTCTGATCTTCTTGCCAGACAAGATAGAGATAGCGGCGGTCGGCATCCAGATCAGGAGATACACTATCAGCGATAGTTTCTGTGATGCGTTGTTCCAACCTCCAGGTTTGGCCACCATCTGTACTGCGGCGCAAAAAGATCTCTGAGGCTCCCAAACGACTATCAGACCAGGCGATAAACACATTATTTCCCTGTGCTTGAATGCGGGGTTGAGTGGCCAGCGCCGTTGTTATCGGTACAATCGTTGTCCATTTATCGACCTGTGCTTCCAGCTGCACTCCTAGGAAGCTAGATCCTGTAATCATTAACAAGCCCAGGAATAATAGGTATACCCGACACGGGTTTTCGGTCCACCATCGTTGTAGAACAGCAAACGATAGATAGACTATAGATTTGCACATAAACATTGGTTGGAGCTTAGCTGAAGAAATCCAGATTGTCGTGTACGTTATGTTGGCAATATAATTAAAAGCGGCATTTCACTGAAGAACTGGGGCTGGAACGATGATCGAAAGGGGTGAGGAATTACGACGAAAGAGCAGGTTCATGTTACAGTTCACGAAGATGAATCTTTCTACTGAGCATTTAGTCATTCTAAAAAATTATGCAATAAAGAAGGGGTTATCACGAAACCTAAAATAGCTTTTACGAAGACGCTTGCGGGTCCAATAAAAAGAGCAGTAGCACTAAATAGTGCCGTCGCCAATCATTGCAAGTGTAGCCATCCGGCGGCACTGACCGGTAAAATGATTCCACGATCAGGGCGATCGTTTTTCTTGCGAATGATCAACCTCTTTTTCGCTTACAGGTTTTGTCGTCACCGGTCTATCGATATAAACCAGAATCCGATCAATATCGAGTAAAACATGTGGTAGATCTTTAACAATAATCGAGTTGGTATTCAAATCGGCTACAATTGCTGTATTGTCAGGACTCAGAAACGGTGTTACGACCTCAATAGCCTCAGCTGCTAAAATATGGTGAAGTTTAAAAAAATCTAACTCCTTGAGATCGAATACCCCTGCGGCTTCGTCAAATTCGGTCGTTTCTACCAATTCATAGGCTTGTGCCGGCTTTAACTCAGCACCTTCCTCTTTAGTCTCAACGGCGACCGTTTTTTCTTGGACTGGATTCTCTGTGGTGGCATCGTCTTTCGATGAGGCTGCCTCTAATCGTCGTTGCTGACCCAGCAACCAACTGAGTGTTCGTTGTTTGTGGCGCAATTGCCGTTGTAGAACACGAACCTCCTCCGCACCCGGATTTGATTTAGCTAGAGCCTCAATGCCTTGGCTCGATTCTCCGATTTCTGTTCGTAATTCCTCAATTCTAGCAGTTATTTGAGCTGTAGATAAAGGTGGAATTCGCCGGGTTTGGCCAGGAAAGAGTCGCTGAATCTCTCGCATTCGCTTCTGTATCGTCTGTACATGGCTAGCAGTCTCCGCTGTCGTCGGTTGAGCAGAAGATGTTCCACTGAGACCCAGATCGAGTGGTGCAATACTCCCTCCGATCTGCTGGCCTAACAGCTTGAGTTCACCTCCTAATCGCTTGAGTTCGTTCTGTAGATCCACACGTTCCTTCTCAGTAAGATCGGATTTACTAGTAGCAATCTTTGGTGTTGGCCCAGTACCTATTTCTGCTTCAACTGGAACGGTCCCCCAAAGCCCTGCAAACAAAAGGATCAGAGGTATGGAGCAATATCTATCTTCTCGAAGATTAGATTGAAACCGTTTTCGTATCATATCTATTCCACCTTTTTCCTGGACAAACGATAGTTCGAATTACCGATTCGGGTTTCCGTTGACTAACTACCTGTAAATTCCCTTTTCCGACATTCGTCACAAGTCAGAGGCAGAGGCAGAGGCAGAATAGCCAACTCGACTTTCAGAGACAATCGAATCTAAGATAAGCGTCTTCACTGCTTGATGGACGATAGGTATTAGAGAAGTGCTCAATCTTATCAATTCTCGGCTTACAGGACTTCCTCACTAATTAAGCCTGTATCCGGATCTTTTAGGATTTGCTTGGTTCGGCCATCTGGCATTACTTCAGTCTTGATTAGGATTTTTCCATCGACTTCAGTTATAGTCCGAACATGTTCGACCGATTCGTCTCCTTGCCACAGTTCTAGCTCAATGGATTCCCATTGTCGAGTTTGAGCGGATGTATAACAAGCGTCGATAACGGCATTGACAACATATCCATCGTAGAAAGTCTCCATTGGTTCTATACCGTCATCCAAACAGTTAAACATCTCTTTGAACATATCGGTATAACCGAGTTCAGCCGCTTCNTCACCAACTGGAAATAGCCAACCGGTGTCNCCTTCNGCTTTCTCGGCCACGTAACCACCTTGCCCAACAGAGGTAAACATCTCATAGCCNGTTCTNAGCCAGTGGTTTAGCCAAATGGTTCCTTCCGACCCGGAAACTTCNTCGCGGAGNTCCATTCCGCCGCGGAAAGCCCAACTGACCTCAAATTGACCCATAGCACCATTTTCAAATCGAATCAAGCCAATACCGTGATCTTCAGCCTCAATCGGGTGAACCAGCGTATCGGTCCAGCACATTGCCTCCACAGGTCGCACGCCTTTACCGATGAAGTTGCGAATAATCTCCACGCAGTGACACCCCATGTCGATAATTGCTCCACCACCTGCCATCTCATTGTTCCAGAACCAGTCGCTGTGCGGTCCTGGGTGAGTCTCTCGTGACCGAACCCATAGCACCTTACCCAGCGCACCGTTTTGTACCGATTGAATGGCTTTCAGTGTTTTGGGAGGGTAGACAAGATCTTCCAAATAGCCGTGGAATACGCCGGCTTCTTCGACAGCCTCCAACATCCGCTTAGCCTCGACCGCATTCCGCCCCAGCGGTTTAGTACACATAACCGCTTTTCTTGCGGCGGCAGCGGCCAGAACCGCCTCCTCATGTCGATGGTTGGGCAAGCCGATGATAACAGTATCGATATCGTCTCGATTGACGGCTTCTTCTAAACTGGTTGTACCATGCGGTACATTCCACTTTTCTTGAAAGTCTTGAGCTTTGTCTCCAGTTCGAGAATAGACAACTTTTACCCGATCTACACCGCGTTGACCGTGAAGTGTAGTGGTATAGAAATCGGCGATAAAGCCGGTGCCGAGCATGGCGATACTGTGTGATGATAAGGGCATACGACATCTCCTACAAAATATGACTATTATAACACGTTTGTCGAGGCAGTAAAACCTCATCACAGATAATGTGTTGTTGATTTTAGATTAATCCTTTAGTATAATCTTTAACGCAAGAAATAGCGTATATACGGTTTCTTCTATCTTTAGAAATTGAGAGGTGAAAATGAGAGTTGCGGAGTTTGGACGGGTTCAGTTGGTAATCGTTGCCTGTTTACTCGTCGTCTTCCATCTTACGACAGTCGTTGCGACGGCTAAAATTGAGGGCGAATATCTGGAGGCACGATCGGTCGATGTCTATACCGGTGCTTGTCATTTTGGTTCTGATTATGTCGAAGGTGGCAGAGAAGCCACACTGATCTGGCAGATCGAGTCTGGCACCTGGAACAATGTTTCGTTAAGCGGTTTGACCGTAGTTGCCGTGGTCAGCGCGGATCAGAACTTAGATCTAGATCAGAATGCCCGACGGAGTGTGTTATACCTCGATCCACGAGCCACGCCGGCGCAACAGCAAGTGGTCATGGATCTAATGCAAACAAAGCGGTCAGCTGTAGTTGGTCAAGTGGTGGCAGTTAAAAAAGTTGAAATTAATTTTAGTAAGACCGACCTGAATTACAAACTCCGGGTGGGTCAGCTCTTAGCACTGAATGCCTCCCGCTTCCCCTGCTACGAATGCACCCAGCCACAACAGATCTGGTACCACCCATTGGAGGAAATAGACCAACCGACCCTCGGCAAATCTGAACTCTATCGCTATCAAGACGAAGTGCTGTCGGTTAGATGGAACCGTGGATTGCCGAGTAACAATATCTTTGTTGGACGTTTCGTGATGTGAGACTTCGACCGGACAACCTCTTCCTGACAATCATTGTTTGGAGAGTGGATTGGAATATCTCCGCCGACGCCGCTTTTGATCGCTTGCCGTATGCAATAGAGGTCTGTTGTGGCGTCGGCTTTTTGCCCTCTCCCTCTGAACTTACCACACGCTGTTTTTTTCTCCACTTTTTCTAAACCGTTTGTCGTCCCAACGTTAATCGGATGTTTCTTTCTTATCGCTTCTACCCTCGAGCGCCCTTCAAGGTGGAGATAGAGACCGATTGGCAACGGTTCGGCACACATGCCTATACTGAAGATCTACAGATGCTGGCAGTGACCATCAGCAAGGCAAAATTTGACTTACAGGCCTGGGTGGATCGCTTTCAGCTACAGCCCGCTTTGGTCAGCGCTCTGTCTTTGGGTTAGCAATTCGCGCCAAATGTTAGATCCGGTTATCTTTTACCACTACTCTGTTGGTATTTCGTCTTAATCGACCCCAATTGCCAAATATCCTATCCCCGACTGTCAGCGGCCATTTGCAGATCCAAGTGCAATCTGATGCCGAGCTGGTGCTAGGCCTGCTGGGCCGCTGATTAGCGGTTACTATCGATTTTCATCCTCATCCGAATTTGTCGTTGAACGAGGGTAGTTTTTCATCCCCCACAACTGTTATATGGATTTGGTTTCGGCAACAATTACCTGAATATCGGTTGTCGTCAGCGCATCCATTCACAACTCCATGGAACTCATCAATTCTCTTTAGCCATTGGTTTTTGAGAATAGGAATTTCGATTTTCTGCTAAAACGTGCTATAATAGTTTGAGTGAGGTTTACCCAATAATGACTACTACCGAACTCTCTACTTCTAGCCAAAAGCTGATTCTGGACATTGCCCGGACGTCAATCAAGGCTGAGATGGATAGATCTACTTCGGTCAGTTTCGATATTGACGATCCTGTACTGCTGAGTTGTTGTGGTGTTTTTATTTCTCTTTACAAACAGGGGCAACTGCGGGGTTGTATCGGTAGAATTACCTCCGACCAACCCCTGTATAAGCTAGTGTCCGAAATGGCGGTGGCAGCCGCTATCCGTGACCCTCGATTTCCGCCCGTTCGGGCCGACGAAATCGGGGATCTGGAAATAGAACTGTCGGTTTTGGCACCACTCGAGCCTGTCGTTGACATCGACGAAATTGAAATCGGTAGACACGGTCTGTATATTACTCAGGGGAAACAGAGTGGCCTACTACTGCCGCAGGTGGCGGTAACCTACCACTTGAATCGACTTTCGTTCTTAGCACAGACCTGCCTTAAGGCCGATTTACCCGCCGACGCCTGGAAGTCAGAGCAGACAAAAATTTACAGGTTCAGCGCTGAGGTTTTTTCCGAGCACAAGTGAAGGATCAATGCTCTTTCACCTCTATCGTTTTTAGCTGAAGATCTATCGACTGATCATCTTTTGGACTGGGCGTTGCAGAAAAATCGATTAATTTATATTGATAATTTGTAAAAGGGGATTGACATTGATGGAACTGATTAGGCTCGGATATGTAGGTTGTGGGTTTATGGCGCAGAAGGTTCACATTCCTAACTTTATCAGCATTCCGGATTGTCAACTGATGGCGATTGCAGAGGTTAGAACCGAACTGGGAAAAAAGGTACAGGATCGATACCAGATTCCGAAACGGTATAACCACCATTTAGAACTGGCTAAAGATGACGAAATTGAAGCTGTTGCAGTCTCAGCCGGTTTTGCCTTGCAAGGCCAAATCGCAAAGGACCTGCTCAGTGCCGGTAAACACGTCTTCATGGAAAAGCCAATGGCCGTCTCCATCAAGCAGGCAGAAGAAATGCTGGAGGCCGCCGAATTAGCTGGCACCAAACTGATGGTCGGTTACATGAAACGCTACGACGCTGGCAACGAACTGGTTAGGACTACCGTCGATCAATTTCGCCAAACCGGCGAGTTAGGAGCACTCACCTATGTTCGGAATCACGGTTTTGGTGGTGACTGGGTTTGCAACTTGGACACTCCCAGGGACACCACCAACGAACAACAACCGGGAGTTTCGGAACCGATCCCCGATTGGTTGCCCGCTGACCGGGCGGGGTCGTATCTCAGCTATCTACAACAATACACCCACAACATCAATCTGCTGCGCTGGTTTCTGGATGCGGGGGACGATGCCAGTGTCAAAGTAGTCGACCTCGATGGTAATGGTTTCAACGGTGTTGTAATCTTCGAAATGGCAGGCAACAGAGCCATCCTCGAATCCGGCAATATTTCTCACTATCGCTGGGATGAACATACGCAGATTTACTTCCAGCACGGATGGGTTCACACTTGGGCCCCCCCACTACTGTTGAAAAATATCCCTGCTGAAATCGAGGTCTATCGCGCGGGCGAAGAACAACAGATCTTCCGTCCGATTCCAAAGCCGAGTTGGACCTGGTCCTACTATCGAGAAGCCGAACACTTTATCCAGAATATCAGAAATAACGAGCCGTTCCGCTCATCGGGACAGGATACTCTGACTGACGTTCGCCTCTACGAGGAGATCTATAAAAAGTTTTTGGGTATAGACTAACGCACAACATATAA
>NYSS01000080.1 GCA_002683135.1 Planctomycetota bacterium
GTTAGCAAAGGGAGTCGCAAGTCTTCCTCGCAGAGCCAAGAAAGAATTAGCCGCCAAGCGCCAACCGGTCTGGTTACAACCGGATGACACCACCGCACTGAAAGTTGTGGATATTGTCATTGAAGCGGCTAGAGATAGCGGGACTAAAGTAATTAAGTGCCTGTAGAATTGGATTAAAGGTAGTCTTCAGTTTTTCCATTATAAGAGTCTAGAGCCTGGAAAATTTCATCTACGAACTCGGTTGAAAGACTGAAGCAGGAGATCCGGAGAAGAGGTAGAGTCGCAGGGATTGTCCCCAGTCAGGAAGACTACATGGGGCTTATCATGACAAACTTGATTGAGCACCAGGAAGAGTGAATAGATAAACAGTATTCAGACATTAAACCGGAGCCTCTTGAAACCGTCAGGCCCCAGTTGCATAAAAGAAAGGTGGTAGGTTGAAATGAAAATTGCCAACAAAATTTTATCCTTTCAACATAATGGACCGGACCTCCCTAAACACGTCAGTGGAATGTTGGATCACCTCCACATTGGGTTTGTGTTCCCAGTCTCAAGACGGTAGCAAAACAATGTTTCACTATGAGATTTCAGATCTTCTCAGACGGTCTAGGTGAGGCGGAGGTTTTAGATTTACATGACATTCGAACTACCGCCTTTAAGGTTAGAGATCCAGATGGTATTACGTTGACATTACCCGTTCAGGTAATTTCGGTTTTTAGATCCTGGGAATTAAATTAGAAACGTCCTAAACTTTAGTCGGCGATAGAACATATAAAAGGGCTTGCTAACTGCAGCAAGCCCTTTTATTTTTACAGTTAATTACGGTTAAATTGCGGCTGGACCTTTTTCACCCGTACGAATACGGACAGTTTCATCAATTGGAAGGACGAAAATCTTACCATCGCCAATCTTCCCGGTTGAGGCTGATTGCTGAACTGCTTCAATCGCTTGATCGAGATTCTCTTCGGCGACCACAATTTCTAATTTTAGCTTAGGTACAAACTCAATCGCGTATTCACTACCTCGATAGAGTTCTGTATGCCCACGACTGCGGCCAAAGCCTCGAACTTCAGAGACGGTCATCCCTCGAATGCCGACGTTAGTTAAAGCCTCTTTAACTTCTTCAAGTTTGAAGGGGCGAATAATGCACTCGAGCTTCTTCATGGGACCTCCCACAATTGAGTTTGCAAATTAAATCAGAACTATTATTATTCTAATATGCGGACTTTGTCGTCGTAATAATTACAGCTGCTATTTTGTAGGGGTCCCCATTTGAAGAGGGCCTCCTGTCTTCAAGACGGCCTTTCCAACCATCTTCGATGGTTCCAACTGGTATTCGTATAGAAGCACCTCTATCGAACTCACCATAAGAGAAAGTATCAATTGACTCGGTCTCATGTAAACCAGTTAATCTCTGGTCGTTATCTGCACCATACACAGCAATATGCTTCTGGATGTTTTCACTAAACACTTCGCAAATTTTAATAAAAACCGCTTTATCCCCACAACTCCTCATCGTCTCATCAGAGAAGTTAGCGTGCATCCCAGAACCGTTCCAGTCACCTTTAACCGGTTTGGGGTGCCAATTAATAGCGACGCCGTGTTTCTCAGCATTTCTTTCTGCCAAATAACGAGCAACCCAAACTTGATCACCTGCTTGTTTGGCACCTTTAGCAAAGATTTGAAACTCCCATTGTCCTGTAGCTACCTCGGCATTAATACCTTCAACATTGAGACCTGCATCTAAACATTGATCAAGATGTGACTCGACAATATCTCGACCAAAAGTGTTTTTTTGCACCGACACTACAATAGTATGGGCCTTGTGGGCCAGGGAACGCTCCCGCAGGGAAACCCAATGGTAGATCGGTGTCAGGATTCCATAAAAAGTATTCTTGCTCGAAACCAAACCAAAAGTCGTCGTCATCGTCTTCAATCGTTGCTCGACCATTAGATTCATGTGGTGTGCCATCCGCATTCAACACCTCAGACATTACGAGGTAGCCGTTAACCCGATCAGGATCAGGAAATATAGCAACAGGTTTCAGTAAACAATCAGATTCGTCCCCAGAGGCTTGCTCAGTTGAACTACCATCGAATGCCCAACCGGGACAATCCTCTAATTTACCAGAGAAATCTGGCTTAATAAGTGTTTTGCTCCGAAGACTTTGGGTTGGTGCATATCCATCTAACCAAATGTATTCCAATTTTGATTTTGTGCTCATGTGCTGGTTTAGCTCTCCTCACGAAATTATAAAGTAACTCCAACGGATTAGACATACGAAATAATGCTCATTTTTAAGAGCAGTCGGCATGCCAATCTAAAAGTATAGCTAGGCACTAATTATAGCACGAATTTAAAAAAAATGATAGTGAACAGCTATATAGTTAAGCAAAAAAGCGCCCAAGAATTAGGCAAGGGTAGGACAGTCACGCGTGAACCGGCTCGCTTCAGGCTCGATCTGACCAGCGTATTTATTCCCGGTTTTCTTTTTATATGGAACTTGAACAGGTGAGGATAGCTGCTGGAATGTAAAGGCACAAATCCGATCACCAGGATAGAGCTTGACTGGCATTCGACCNAGATTCCCAAGTTCTAGCGTAGCGGTTCCAANCCAACCTGGNTCGAATAACCCAGCCGTNCTGTGAACGATAATTCCAATTCGAGCTAGGCTACTACGCCCNTCTANTCTACCCATGATATCATCGTCTAGTTCCAANGTTTCACGAGTGGCGGCTANGACAAAATCNCCTGGTTGAATAGTGAAGGCNTCACTGTCTGGAATTTCGACCTTTCTCATCAATTTANTGATGTCAAAGCTNGATCTNAGGTCGATATGTGANTATTTACTGTGTTCAAAAATCCGAAAAATGTTGCCTAACCGAAAATCGATGGAACAAGATCCCAGTTGTGTCTCTAAATCAGGTGCAGGTGAGATTTTGATTTTTCCATTTTCTAGGTGAGCCAGAATGTCTTGATCTGATAACAGCATCAACCTACCTACTTTAGGATAATCATCTTTTGTGTTAAGGTTTGAGTTTCCATTGAACTCTTCAGATCAAGAGTATAAAAGTAGACCCCACTGACAACTGACTCTCCGTACTCATTGCTCCCATTCCAGTAGATGGCGCGTTCACGGTTCCTATAGTGGCCTGCATACTGATGGCCTAGCTCTAAAGTTCTGACACATGCTCCCCGGCTATTGTAGATCTTAAGCGAAACTTGGCTATCGGTTGCCAGTTGGTAAGGAATCCAAGTTTCCGGGTTGAATGGATTGGGGTAATTTTGCCACAAGGCGCTCTGTTGTGGAACACGATACGCAACCAAATTTGGCAATTTAATCAATCCATTTTGGATGTCCTCGCCGGTTACCTGATATTCAATTGGTGGTACACGTAGCTCGGCCTGACCGACCTGGGTTTCAAGATGCAATATGTCATTAACCGCTATCGTCTGCTCTGGTTGAAAAAAGAGCTTGGTTACCGTAAAAGCACCAGCTTGGTCAGTTTCACCTCGGATCTTATAAACGGGACTTACCGACTGTACCCGGTCAGATTCCTCACCACTTGAAAGACCGTTGCGAATGGTCACCTCAAAAGGCAGAATAATCGGTTGTCGATGCTCATCAATCATTCGACCTTGAATTGCCAACAACGGTGTGCTAGTTTCGGGCAAGATCACGGGGGCGGTGCCCAATTTTACTCTCAACGCATCCGACCAGCTTATACCACCGATTCGAACTTGGCTTTCACTTTTGGCCGTGATGATAAATGATTGCCCCCCCGTAATCAGAATATCACCATCATCGCCAGCAGCGGCAACTACCTTAAAGCGCCCCTGATTAGGTACAATGATTGCCGTTGCATTGTTCTTAACCCCATCTAAAGCAAATAGATCGCTAACGCGGTTTACCCGCTCATTCTTTAATGGAATTCCGACATGGTTCAACCCTTTGCTGAGTTGGATTGAGGCAATCCCGTGATTTCCCAAGGATCTGCCGCGTAGCTCGAGCACAACTGGCTCTTTCATGACAGTAATGATTCCGGTATCATCTTTGATCACCCGGTCAGCCATGCTATCACGGCTAAATTCATTCAAGTAACTGTGCCAGACGCCTTGCTGGTTATCGTAAGTAATTAGCAGGTTAACTGCATCTTGACCTCCTAAAATCTGGTACAGATCGCCAACGGTTTTAAGTATGGCTTCTTTACCGTTCACGGATGTCACGGAGAGTGGAATGTGAATCATCCCAATGCCTTGTGGAATCTTCAGTTTGAAAGGTGATAAGCCATAAAAATCAACTGGGATTTCCGCTGTCTGGACTTTACCTAATTGGTCAGAGATTGCTAAGCGAACCAAACGCATTTGGCTGCTCAACGTTACCTCTGGTGGGATACGTGCAAAAACAATATAATCTGTGGTTATAATTTCTGCATCTTCGCCATCGATCTGATCAGACGGATTATTCTCTTCACCATCGTTGTTAACAGTAGTCAAACCACCTACTGAAGTTGTGTTTTCATCTGATTCTAATTGGCGATATTCAAGAACCTCTATTGGTATCCAATTATGTTCAATGACCTCTGGATCTTCGGTATTCTCAATTCTTTCGCCAGAAATTGACAGGGTTGGTTTCACAGTAGAACTAGAAGAAAATTCCACGCTGAATCGATCACCGCTGTGCAAGCGAGTAGGCAAACTCACTCGATTCAGTTGCAGTACCTCCTCAACGCTTATCGTTTTTTCAGACACTTGAGTGCTGACGTTACCATAAGCATCGGTCAGTTCGATTGTCAGTTTAGCATTCAGTGCTCGATCACCACTTCGGAAGGTGTAACTAGCGCGGTACTGGTTAGCGAACATACCTTGTGCCAGCGGCTCCTTGCTTGTGACACCAGCAATTTGAAGTGTACCGGAGGCGTTTTCTTCCCCTACCAAAGTAATCGTCATTTCATCGCCTACTTTGTATTTGCCAGAGCCACTTACACTCAGTTTCTTAATCTCCGCAATGGTGTCGATATAGATTGGCGGTTCGGTCTCCTGACTTGTTGCATTGCCCAACGCGTCGAACAAAGTGACCTTGATAGGCACAGAGCTTGGAAGTCCATCCACCTTGGTGGATATCCCCGAAGGAATTTGGTAAGGGATCGTCCAGACCGTATCGTTGGCATCTTCATCGCTATGTAGACCGTCGTTATAGAGATCACCAGTATCAATCGGATTTGGATCTATCGTGTCACCAATTCGGTAGGTACCCCGCTTTGCAATATCAAAATCATCTCGCTGGATCACTTTAATGGTAACGATTTGACCGACCTTGCTAATAACGCTTTCTCCGCCATCATGAGTAGCTTTGACAATCGCTGGACCTTCTGCATCGAGTTTATAGGAAAATCCTTTGTAGAATGTATCGTCTCCAACGCTGATGGTCAGGGTTTTTTCTCCTGGTGATTGGGGACGCGAAATGATGTACTCCATCTGAATTTCGCCATTAGCAGATACATTGGCAAAGGCAACATCTTCTACTAATCCAATACTAACCGAAATTGGAATACCGGAGGTATATCCACTACCGCTGATGTCAATTTTCGTCCCAACACTCCCCTCTGTTGGTGAGATCGTAATCAGTGTGGGTGTAATCGAAATCGCGCCTTCGGCTACATTTGTGCCGGCTGATACTCTTACTTTCTGGTAACCAGCTGCGAGTGGAGGAACGATAACTGTGAAATCGTAGCTTCCATTGGCTTCGGTGGTGAATTCTTCCGCTTCAGTCACCACCACACCACCGATCAAGATAGTGGTTGTTTCGTTAGCGCTAAGCCCTTTACCGGTGATATTTAATTCGTCTCCGGGTTTAAACTTCGCCCCATCGACAGGTGTGTCCAGGATGCCCAGAATGGTCAAGTTAGCTGCTATCGTCGGCACATCGGTTGCGTCTTTAGTGATACTATCCGTTGCAGTAATGGCAACTGTTCCTCCTGGTAATTCTACCGGTATCAGAAACGATGCACTAAATGCACCTTGCTTATCTGTTTGGATTACCTCTGGCGTCGTTGTTAGTGTTGCCCCATCTAACGTAATTTGGATCGTATCCTCCGATCGGTAGCTAGATCCGCTGAAGCTAACACTATCTCCTGGTTTAGCACCGTCTGCTGATAATTTCAACTCTGGTAAAATTTCAAAGCTGGCGGTCAGATTATCAGCAGCGGTGAATTTAACCGTAGCTGTTCCACCATCAATCGACGGTACAAAGAAACTGACCCTTACCTTACCGGACGAGTCCGATAGTAGGCTATTGTCAGATTTCAATGTTCCAACCTGATCTGAAATAGTCAAACCGCTTTCCTGACTCGTAATCGTGGTTTCTGTACCATTGGGTTGGATCAAGGTTAAAAAGCCAAGATTGGCACTGGCCAGTGGTGCACCGTTCTCGCTAACGGCTAACCCAACTAAGGTCAATTTAGCGTTTGCTGTTACTTTATCAGGCTGAAGTTGTAAGCTGGCTTGCTGCATATTCACCCGAACAAATGGTTCTGTCCCGGTCGATAAGCTCGTTGCATCACTAATACGGATGAAGGTTGCGATCTGCTTATCAGCGTCGGGCTGGCTGCTATAAGGACCGATCGGAATATCTACATTAGTTGAAAAGGTACCGTTAGGACTAGTGGTAGCAACCGCGCTTTTTAGGACCGCCAAACTATTTTCGCTATCGCCAAACAAAACACGCAAACTGGAGTTGGCCGTAAACCCATTTCCCTGCAACGCGACTTGCTGGCCAATATCAGCCACACTCGGACTGAAAGTGGTAATCTTAGGTGTAATTTTAAAAGCTGCAATCTTTGTTTTGCTTGAGGTTCCTCCCATGGCCTTGACATTTTGTGTTCCTCCGACCTGTTTATCAATCATGATCGTGGCCACAAATTCACCATCTGCATTGCTAAGCGGGTAAACGGTATGGGTACCGAAGGTTACGGTAATCTCTTCTTCTGCCCCAAAGTTGCTACCATGTAAAGTCAGTGTGTCCCCATTGCTGGCTTTCTTGTCAATACTACCTTCATCCGTTACATCAGTATTTCCATCTGAATTATCGGAAATTTCCAGTGATGGCTGATTTTCTGCCGGCTCGATAGTGAAGGCGTCGGTTTTGGTGCTAGCTGAAATCTTGCCAGTGGCTGTCACCTCTACATCACCATCCGGCTGTTCAGCAATCAAAAAAGTTGAGCTGAAGCTGCCATCAGCTAGGGAATTAACAGAAATTTGTTGCTGTCCGAACTTAATTTCAATCGGTTCAAAGGCTCCAAAATTTGTTCCTGTAATGATAACCACATTGCCTAAACGGGCTTTCTTGTCAATGCTGCCTTCATCTGTTGCATCGGTATTTCCATCTGAGTTATCGCTGATAATGATAGTTGGTTCACCAACTGGCGGCAAGATGGTAAAAGACAAAGTTACCGACGAGTTACTGACTTGTCCAGTTGCTTTGAGTTGCTTATCACCTTCTGTTTGCTCCGCAATAACAAATTGAGCCATAAAAACACCATCGGTTGATGTCGTAGCTTGAAAGGGTTGTGTCCCGAGCACGATGGAAACTGGTTCACTTGAACCAAATTGAGTGCCAGTGATTGTTACGAGATCACCAACCCGAGCACGCCGATCCTTACTGTCGGCATCAT
>NYSS01000081.1 GCA_002683135.1 Planctomycetota bacterium
TACCGTCAGAAAGCACGATGGCGGTTCGCTGTGGCTGAGTGCTAAATGGGACGAGCACGGATCCACGGTCGTCCGCCACGAACTCCTGGCCACCCAACCAAACACTCGCATTGGCAAGAGGGCGGCGAGATTCATCTAAAACCGTCAACCGCTGACCGGCGGTCGTCGTCTGCTCAAGGAAGGTCAATTGACCTTTTCGAACCACGACCCGACTCTGCTGGCCGTTGCCGATGAAGTCAATAACGTAAACTCCCGGTCGCTTTAACTGAGGGAATTCAAATCGGCGACGCATCCGGCGTTGAGGCAAATCTTTGTAGTCGTGTTTCGCCTCCCAATTAGCGACCAGACCTTCTAAATCGAGGTCCGTGTCAACCGGACGTTGGTGTGTTCGATAATAATTCCAGGTGTTAATTTCGTAGATTTTGATCAGCAACGAAGGAATGTTCTTGATGTCCAACTGCAATGCAACGGCATCATCAACTCCAAAAGTCTTGGAGTTGGTTGGCGCAAAAGCCAATTCGACTCGTTGAGCAATTTGAGCATATTCTGCTGGTGAAAGTAGATTCGACCATTGCCTGGAATCACCTAATCCGTGAAGGATTTTCGTTTCCGCAAAGACTCGCTTCACAAACGTGTCGCGCAATAACGGCAAATACGAATCGTACGTCTTTGCCTCAATGAAAATGTGCTCCAGATAATCGCGAACAAGTCGTTCATCGGTGCCGATTCGAGGCAATCCGGTCACGGCGCGGAAATCGGCGTTCAAATCCGCTGCGTATCGACTTCGTTCCGGTGCTTTCAAATAAATCGGATTCACGTAGGGCGCTTGACGCGGTAATTGTAAATATTCCTGAAAGAGCTTCTGGTCGTACTCGCCTCGGCGCTGAGCTAATTGCAAGCGGTGATAGAGCACATGGGCTTTCAGCGAGTTATGGACTGGCGGCAAGCCTTTAACAAATTCCCATAGCCGATCGTAATAAGCACGTTTCACGTCGTCTGACTGCATGTCTTCATCGTCCGACGGTGACAGTCGAACGACATATGCGTGAACGAATTTCGCTTCGGAATTGAGCGTCTGTCGCTGTTTGCGCATAGCATCAAGTTGGTCCAAGGTCAGTAATGCATGCACTTTCAGCGCGCCGAAACTCGGCGACATACGGCTTTCCAAGTCTTTGAGCAGGAGATTGACAAGGCCTGGCACATCGGGACGATTCAAACGTTGCAACAGTTGATGACGTTGAACAGGATTGAGTGGCTGGCCAGCCAACCAATAGAGCGCTCCATCATGGAAGCCAACGAGGCGGCGGGGGTCCTTGAGCAACGCAGCAGAAAGCAGGTCGCGGCTTATTTTTTTGGGGTCCAATTGGGACGGCATCGTACCAGCGCGACGTTCTCCAGTTCGTTGATCGTGAGGAAATGTTAAGCCCAATTTCCCTCGTAAATAATCAATGGATACTTTTTGTTGCTGGGAGTACATCAACAGAGCCTGGCGATTGCGGATCATCTTCCACTGTGCCGTCTCGCCACGCTTTTGGCGCCATTGAGCCATCAGTTCATCGGCGCGGTCGAATTGTTCCGTCTGCTGAAAGTGCAAACAATGATAGAAGTAGTAATCTTCCGTTCCGGGCACCAGTTTCTTGAGAACTTCCGCTCGATCGCGAGCCAAGGCGAAATCTTCGCGAAAACCGATTTCTTCGGCAGAAGAAACAGCGATCAAACATAAACCCAACCAGACACTACATACCCCTGCCAAACGCCGTCTCCGGACACACTTGCATCTCATTGCTGTCACCTTTCGCTATAGCACCAAATACCGGCTCTATCCCCTAAATGTACGTCATGCATTTTAGACGAGCCGCCTGGGGAAAAAGTTCCCCATTTGCATGTATGCGGCGACCGACATAAGCTGACAAAGTGACACGGTTCAATCCGCCCACACCACCGACAGACGCACCCCTCTTTTGACGGAGTTCGACCTTAATGAAAACCCGGCCGTCCTGTAGCCATTCGTTCGTCGTGTCGCTAGAAGTGATACTCCTAACCTGTTTTTTCATAATGACTTCGGTCGTTAGCCAAGACACAATTCCTCAGAAATTCCTTACCGTCGCGGAAAAGTCGAAATTCAAGGCGACGTCGCGCTCAGCGGAAGTCGAGGCATTTTTGGCTGCTTGTGCGGACCGAGCGAACCATGTCCACGAAACTGCGATTGGAAAGACGGTCGAAGATCGGCCGATCGTAGCAGCGATTGTAGCGAATCCACCAGTTCAAGCGGCTCAAGATCTGAAAGAAGATCCGCGACTGGTCGTTATGTTGCTGGGCAACATCCACTCCGGTGAATGCGCCGGAAAAGAAGCCTTGCTCATGCTACTTCGTGAGTTGACCCTGGACGCTCAGCATCCATGGCTCGCTCATGCCGTGTTCGTGTTCATTCCCAACTACAACGCCGACGGCAACGACCGGGTCGGCAAGGCTCATCGCCCAGGTCAATTGGGTCCGGTGGACGGAATGGGACTTCGCGAAAACGCTCAGGGATTCGACCTGAATCGGGACTTTATTAAGTTAGCGACACCTGAAGGAAATTCGTTGGTGCGCGCCATTGATCGTTGGAACCCCCACCTGTTCATCGATATGCATACGACCAACGGCTCAAAACATCGCTACCAACTAACCTATGACATTCCACACAATCCGGCCGCTCCATCTGCGGTTGTGGGTTATATGCGCAAACAGATGCTCCCAGCCATCACCGAGCAACTTGAGAAAGATGGAATATCGACGTTCTATTACGGCAATTTCAATCGGGAGCACACACAGTGGCTGACATACGGCAACGAGGGTCGGTATAGCACTGAGTATTGCGGTTTGCGAGGTCGGCTTTCCATCCTCTCCGAAGCCTATTCCTATGTTTCCTATCAAACGCGAGTGGAAGCATCCAAGGCNTTTGTGTTGGCATGTGTTAATTACGTAGTTGACGAACGCGAAGACATCAAACAGTTGCTGGCNAAAGCGTCNGAGACCTTTNCTGAATCGGTCCCNTTACGATCCAAGACCGTCGCTTTTNCGGAACAGCCGGTCGTCCTCGGATACGATGAATCCGATCCTGANCATCTCAAACCAAAAGACTACACCGTGGAATTCCACGGCAAATCTGAACCGATACTGAAAGTCACACGGCCATTTGCTTACGTGATTCCCTTTGAATGCTCTCGCGTAGCAGACCGCCTCATCCGCCATGGGATCCCTCTGACTCAACTTACCGAAGAGGTCACCCTGGAAATCGAATCTTACACCGCCAAGAAACTCGATCATGCCAGCCGACCGTTTCAAGGTCACTCGATGGTCACCGCTGAGGTCACCAAGACTCAAAACACTCAAACGCTTGCCAAGGGCAGCTACGTGGTCCGCACCGACCATCCGCTGGGCACGCTGGCGGTCTATCTACTTGAACCAGAAAGTGAAGACGGCCTGGTCACCTGGAATTTCTTTGATGATCGATGGAATAACTCTGACGTATACCCAGTAGTTCGAGTGCCAACGGAAGTCCCGCTAAAGACGTTAGTTGTCGAGCAGGTGGTGCCGGCGGAACGGCTGACGATGGACAAGATCTACGGCCCGAAAAACCGCATTTCATTTCAATCATCCCGGTCGACACCACGATGGATTCCAGACAGTTCCGAATACCAAATCAATTCCAACGGGCGCAGCTTGCAAGTCGAAGCTGAAACCGGTTCACGGTCGCAATTTTCCTCTCCGCTGGCCGACGCGATGGAAAAAGCATTTTCGGAATTATCCGGGATTCGGCCGGACGACGCCAAGTCCATCGCGCGGCGATACCAGAATCGACGCATCACGGATCGACGACTATTGATTTCATTCGCACAAGATCTGTTTATTTACAACACCGAATCACAGAGTGCCCGACGATTGACGCGGACCCAGGAGACCGAGGAATTGGCGGATCTAAGTCCCAATCAGGAGTGGGTGGCATTCGTACGAAACGGCGACCTACATGTCGTCGATACGGCAACGGGCAAGGAGCGATCTCTGGTCGCCTCCGAGTCCGATCAAATCCTCAATGGAAAACTAGATTGGGTCTATCAAGAAGAACTTTATGGCCGCGGCAACTACAAAGGATTCTGGTGGAGCCCCGATTCGCAATTCATCGCGTTTTTGCAACTCGATGAATCACCGGTCCATCGGTACCATGTCACCGATCATATTCCAGTTCGACAAGGCCACGAGATCACGCCTTATCCCAAATCCGGCGATCCGTTGCCGAAAGTCCGTTTAGGAATCGTACCAGCGATCGGCGGCACACCACGCTGGGCCGATTTCTTCGCTTACTCTTCAGAAGATCTTTTGGTATCTAAAGTCGACTGGGAGCCTAAGGGATCTCGAGTCGTGGCGCAGCTACAGGATCGCGCTCAAACCTGGCTCGATCTCAGTGCGATCGACCCACGAACGGGAAAAATGACCCGTTTGTTTCGGGAAACTACGAAAGCTTGGGTTAGCGTCTTCGGCTCACCTCGCTGGCTAAATGACGGCTCATTTCTCTGGTTCAGCGAACGATCCGGTAACAAACACCTTTACCATTACGCTGCCGACGGAGAGTTGCGCCAAGCGGTCACTTCAGGCAATTGGGATGTCGGTCGATTTTACGGAGTCGATTCGGAAGAAGAATTCCTATATTTTTCCGCCTACAAAGAGAACAATATTCAATCACACGGATACCGAATCCGGCTCGATGGCACCGGCATTGAACGCTTGACGTCCGGCCATGGAAATCATTCGCTCAGTTTCAGCAGTGACTTCAAGTACTTTTTTGACACATCCAGCACCGCAAATCAGCCGTCATCGGTCTCGTTGTACCGCACGAGCGGACCGCGGCTTCGAGTGATTTCACCCTATGTCAACGACCGACTACAGTTCCTTGCCATCAACGAGCCTGAATTTCTGCAGGTGCCGACCGAGGACGGCGAATCACTCGACGCCATGTTAATTCGGCCACCGAATTTCGATCCGAAAAAGAAATATCCGGTGTTGATTTATGCCTACAGCGGCCCACAAGCTCCAACCGTTCGCGACAGTTGGCGCGGGTCGACCTATCTATGGCATCAGATGCTCGCGCAAGAAGGTTACTGTATTTGGATGTGCGACAATCGCTCGGCAAGTATGCGCGGCGCAAAATCGAGTTGGCCGATCCATCGCGATCTCGGCAAACATGAACTTGCGGATATTGAAACGGGTATCTCATGGCTCAAGAAACAGGGATGGGTTGACGACGAGCGAATCGGAATTTGGGGCTGGAGTTACGGTGGATACATGACCGCCTATGCTTTGACGCATTCCAAGTCATTTCGGATGGGGATCTCAGGTGCNCCGGTCACCGACTGGCGNAATTACGACGCGATTTACACCGAGCGTTATATGGGATTACCGCANACCAACCCGGATGGTTATAAGTCATCGAGTGTCGTNGCNGCGGCNAAAGATCTTCATGGGGACCTGNTGCTCATTCACGGGACACAGGACGACAACGTCCACGTTTCCAACACGCTGCAATTTGCTTTGGAGTTACAGAAAGCACGGATTCCTTTTTCGATGATGGTCTATCCCAAAAATCGGCATGGAATCAGTCGCCCCGGTCAGTCGCGTCACTTGCGCGAGCTGATGACCCGGTTCATTCGAGAGAAGCTCTGATTGGAAACGACTGACTTGTCGCGTTACAGCGATCCGAGCAAATCAATGAGTTCAGAAGCGGTAGGCCGATCAACCGGTGTCTCGCTAGCATAAATGGTATGCACAACACCTTGCCGATCGATCAACACGTCGCCACCAAGTTGAAAAGCGTCATCATGCATCGTCGGAACGCGCATTCGGTGCTTCACGAGTATCTTCAGATAGCTCCACCACAGTTGTGGTCCGAGAATTTTCCAACCGCTGCCTCGCGTCATGGAAAATCCCTGATAAGCGTTTCGTCGTCGGTCGACCAAAAGCGGCCACGGCCAATTCGATTCCTCGGCGTACTTCTCGGTTCGTGACATGGTCTCAAAAGAGACTGCGGCAACAACTGCATCGACTTCGTCGAACCCGGCTTTTGACTGCTGCACCTGAACCAGGTGATCTCGGCAGGGCAGTCAGGCCAAGTGTCGATGAAAAATGAGCAGCACCGGTCGACCTCGGTGTTCGGACAGCGACCAGTCACCACCACCGACTTTTGGTAACGTGATATCCGGCGCAGGTTCACCAACGGCCGCACTCCAGTCGGCGCTCGCGGATTCGTTCACGCGCCACTCTCCTCTGAAACGAATACTGTGGATGGTTCACCTTCCACAATCTCACCGATCCGAGCGGCTGCCAGGGTGCCGGCGTTCGTCAATCGTTCTTCCAGTTCATCGGCGCAAGCTTCACTAGCGGCAATCAACAACCCACCCGAAGTTTGCGGATCATTTAGGGCAATCCGATGCGGTTCATCAACTCCCGCTTCCCACTGAATATGCGGCTCAGTCAGCTTCCGATTCCTCGATGCTCCTCCAGGAAAAACTTGATCGGCGACCAGCGATATAACTTCCGGTAAGATCGGTACCGCTGAGCAGTTAATCCGAGCGCTCCGGTGTGAGGCTTGGAGCATTTCCAAGAGATGGCCCATCAAGCTAAAGCCAGTGACGTCGGTCACCGCGTTGATTTCCAAACCGTCCAACGCTTCCGCAGCGGATTTATTGAGTGTTCCCATCACCTCAGTCACTTGCTGCGCTACCGACGCACTTACTCGGTCTTTTTTCATGGCGGTTGTCAGCACGCCGGAACCGAGCGGCTTGGTCAGAAACAGCTGATCGCCGACTTGGGCTCCCGCGTTAGTTAAGATTTTATTGATCGGTACAATACCGGTGACAACCAGCCCGTATTTTGGTTCGGAATCGTCTACCGAGTGTCCGCCGACGATTTCGATTCCGGCTTCTCGCGCGGCGTCCGCTCCACCGATGAGGATTTCACCGAGGACATCCAGGGGAACTTGTTTCGAAGGAAAGCAGACAATATTGAGTGCGAACAGCGGTCGTCCACCCATGGCGTACACGTCTGAGAGTGAATTCGCGGCTGCGATCCGTCCAAATTGAAACGGATCGTCCACAATCGGCGTGATGAAATCGAGCGTCTGAAGGATGGCGTTGCCATCGTCCATTTGATACGCGGCAGCATCATCGGAAGTCGAATTTCCAACGAGCACACGCGGGTCTTTTATTTTGGGCAAGCGGCACAGCACCTGTGCCAGGTCCTCGGGACCGATCTTGCAAGCTCAACCACCGCCCTTGGTGAGTTCACTCAGTCGCACCGTCTGTGGCTTGGCGGTACTCATGATTCGTCCCCTTCGTGTTGAGGTACATCCGGCCCTGATCGTCCTGTTACGCCCGCTGTTCTTGAATCTCAGTTACTCAACTTGCGCCAAAACATAAGGTCCCTTGGGGATAACGGCGATCGAGGCATCCGGGCCGTATTCGTCTAACGACGCCTGCACGGCATCTTCCACGCTATCCGCACTTTCCACGAATAGCTGATCGATTGTTTCGGAGTCGAGCCCGTCACTGACAACTTTGACCCGTGCCTTACGTCGCACTTTGGCCAGTTCTTCGAGTTGCCATTGGTCCATCAAAAAGTAATCTTCTCCCAAGATCCGTTCCATGAACACATCGAGGCTCGGATTTTCCTTGAACAACTGTTGAAACGGTGCGCTTCCAATCCCCTCGGAAAGGCCGGCGGCCATAATGATAGTGCCACCTTCCTTTACGATCGGCAGCGCTCCCGTCAGTCCCTTGACCGCTTGGTAAAACGTCGTATCCAGAGGATATCCCGCGGAGCAAGTCACCACGATATCTACCGGCGCCGCTACCGTATCTCGCACCACATCCCGAACAAATTCAGCACCGACGATAAAAGCAGCTTCCATATCACCCGCAAAGAACTCAAGCGGCCGGCGTTGATCGTCAATCACCGTATTCACAATGAAATCGCAACCGACCTTTTTTGCAATCCATGTATTCTCTTCGTGGACGGGGTTGCCATCGAGGAGTCCACAATCTGCTCGAGGGTGTTCCAGGAATTTAGGGGAATGCCACGCCTTAATGGTATCCAGCCCGGCGATTCCGGGGCAGATGACTTTTCGACCACCGGAATACCCGGCCATCAAATGCGGCTCAATCAGCCCGGTCGTAATTTTTAGCTCTGCATCCACAAAATGCGTATTGATCCAGATCGGCACACCACGTGGACTTTCACCAAGATAGGTCAGCTCATCACGCCGTTCACCAAAGTGATTTTCAATTCGATAAGTTTCGGCGATCCGCCGGCCAACTAATTCCACCAGCTCTTCGCCTTCATTCGGACGATGCAACCCGGTGGCAATTAAGATCGTAATCCCCTCGCGTGGAACGCCAGCGGCTTCGATCGTTTCTAGAAGTGGCGTTAAGATCAGTTCGTTGGGAACTGGCCGAGTGATATCGCAGATAACGACACAAGCCGTTTTTTTCCCTTGAGCCAATTCGGCGACCGGAGGAGACGCGATCGGTTCCGCCAAGACTCGCTGGACTGCAGCGACGGGATCCGCAAGCGGTTCGGCATCTTTGTATGCCAAAGAACGCACAACGCGTTCATCTGGCAATTCCACTTCCAGACCTTCGCGACCGTATTCAAGACGAACACGCATAGCGACTCATTCACCTTCCGTCGTCGTCGTCGTTTCTTCCGTTGTTTCTTCCTCTACCTTGGCCTTCTTTTTCTTCTTCAATGCGGTTTTTTGGACGCGGACTTTAGGAAGGCCCATCACTGAGTCACCGTCTTGCCAACGATCTACGGCTTTAAGCCGCTCAATGCGCTCAGCACGTGTCAGCACATTTCGGCTCCGCTGTACACCCGATTTGATTTTCAAACTCTTGTCGATTGTCATGACTACTCACGCCTTGTTCTATAAAAATGACCCCGTAACGGCCAGCCATGCTTGGCGCCGAAAGAAGCTTCGAGCAAACGGATATTGGCCGATGGTTATGGGCCGCGATGATGTTCGCTTTAGAGGAACTATCCAGTATATCGCTCGGGCAATTCCTCATCAATGGCAGGCCAGATTGAGCACCATTAGGCTGCTATTTGTGCTTCTGGCTTTGCTGCTGGGCACGAAGTTTCCGAGCGGAAATACTGCGGAACTCCCAAGGTAGTTTGGCGTCCGGCGGCAGTGAATCAAGCACGCGAATGAGGCGAGTGTGGGCGATATTGGTGGTTTCGTCTGCCATTGCCTTGGTGCCGAGCAGGTTGTGCCTCTCAAGTGGATCCGCTGCCAAATCGTAGAACTGGCCATTGGAATAGAGTTTGAACCTCCGACCTCGAAGCACCCGAGTCGTGTGGTATTGCGAATAACACCAAGGCCGGCCCGCCATTGACGCCGGCTGACCCAATACCTGAGGTGCAAACGAACGGCCGTCGATCATCACACCGCGTGGAAGCTTGGCACCAGCAAGTGCCGCCAGTGTTGGCAAGATATCACTGGCGTCAATCAAAGCATCGCTTTCACGGCCACCCGGTACCAGTCCCCGACCATACGCAATGAGCGGGACGTTGATACCACGCTCCGTAAGTGAGTAAATCCCTTCGGCGGAAATCCGACCATCAATCCGCCCGCCCAGACTCTGAAATGCGTTTTGATCGGTACCGTTGTCCGTGCCGTTATCGACTGCGACGAAGACAATCGTATTGTCGCTGAGACCAAGTCGATCAAGCGCCGTGACCAGACGGCCGATAAGCCGATCGGCATATCGCAACATCCCCGAAAATTGTTGGCGCGGACCGAGTTCATGGTCCTTATTGAGAGGCGTCGGCACGACTGGAATGTGAGTCAGGATCGTCGAGTAATAGGCAAAAAAAGGCCGATCACGATGGCGCGACATGTAGTCGATCAAATAATCAGTAAAGATGTCCGGGCCGAATTGTCCTGTGGTATCGATGCGACGGCCATCTCGGACTACGTACGCGTCCCAATAGCGCTTCTTGTGCGCCGGATGTTCCTTCTTGCCTTCGGGGAATAGACAGTATTCGTCAAAACCATGTTTGAGGATCGCGTCTTTTTGCGCTGGATCAAAAAGATCATTGATCTGCCACTTGCCGGAAATACAAGTATCGTAACCGGCCGACTTCATGACTCGGGCAAGACAGATTTCTCGATTCCAATCAAAATAGCCGCCGCCGTAGATCGCCGGATCATGATGAGTGTGCCATCCGGTGCGAAATGGATAGCGACCGGTCAACAACATGACTCGAGTCGTACTGCAGACCGGTGTGACATAGAAGTTGCGAAACTTAAGACCCTTTCGAGCGAGTCGGTCGATATTCGGTGTCTCATCTTCCTCGCTCCCATAGCAGCGAAACCAATCCTTGCCCACATTGTCCAAGAGTACGAACAAGATATTGGGCGGCCGAACAGATTGAGCTTGGATTGGCGTGCCGTCGGCAGCGAAAAACACTAGTGCCAGCCCAAGCATGATCGAAAGCACCTCGAACCGCCTCGTAAACTGCATCTGATGATCCCTTTCTCTTGCCATTTAAGCTGGGCCGCAGATCATGGCTTTGTTGCTGACGGTGCGGCTAGTTGAGCCACTTCGGTTGGCGACAATGAGCGATTGAAGATGGCGATTTCATCCAAGCGACCTTCCCAGTTCGATTGCCGGTCACTGCGGCCTGCCAGATGCAGGAAATCCAAACCGGGTGGAAATACCGCCGTGGATTTTGTCTCCAGCTCAAGCTTGCCATTGAGATAGACCGCGACACGATCTCCGTTTCGCACGAATGCGACATGTTGCCAGGTCCACCGAGGGATTTCCGTTTTACCGGCAACGGTGTCAGCAGGGTTACTTCCATGAAAGAAAACCAGCCGACCAGTGTGACCACTGCTGCCGCCGACACCCAGATGTTCAGAAGAAGTTGCCAAGCCGTGATCCCAGCCACGGGAAAAAAGCCAACCAGTAACCGGTCGCCCTTCCGCTGGCATACCGTTCCACATCCATAATGACACTGAGTAATGATCATTGAGCCCTTTGAAACGAGCTTGCAATCGGCCACCTGCGAACATTGCCGCTCGGTTTTTTTCCCCGCTTGAACAGAATTGTTTCGAATGCGTTCCTTCAAGGTAGAACGTGACTCCCGGTTCATAGATGGCATCGCGCTGGTTGCCGCTAGAATCAATCGCTCGCGGGCCCTTTAGTTCATTCAGTCGCCACCAAGCGACCGGTTTGAGATTGAGAATCGTCTGACTCGCTGGACCCTGACTCAACCGCGGCTCGCGCCGCGGTTTCGATGAGACGGTTTCCAGCAATTCAATGCAAGTTTGAGCGATCCGTGGTTCAGCGGTGATCTCCAAGCCAGCGGACCTCGCCGCCCAAGTATTATATCCACCCAGCAAATGCTGCTCGGGCGGCGGAATATATCCGTCACCGCCATTGGCCAATTCAATCACCATGGTATTTGCGAGCGGACTTTGCGCTTTGATTTTCAGTCCAGTGAGCGCGTACGTTTCATTTGGCGTAGTCGTGATCGCAATCTCACCGATGCGGACCGCCTGCACGACAATCGTCGTCTCTTGTCGCTCGTGCAAAATAATCTGCTCTTTGGCATAAACTTCCGTTCTGTCTTTGGGAGGTCGGTCTCCCATGGCTTCGACGATTTTTTGCGCCCATTCCAGCAACTGCAAATCGGGGACTCGGTACTTCATTTTCAGTCGACTTTCCGCCATCACCACATCGACATCATCGCGAAATTCAATCTGTTTGTAGACTTTCTGTGCGCGATCAGCGAGTGCCGAAGCATAATCATTGATGTCCGGATAGCGATCCCATTTCTCTTTGGGTTGGTGATAGTCTCGTCGCCAGATATCGCCACTACATCCATGTGACATGATTCCCAGAAACTCACCTTCCGGTGCGATTAGTTCTTTCAGTTTTCCACAGAATCGGCCGTAATAATCCGCACTGATATCTCGGTCCCCAAAATAGTGCATGGAAAAATTTGCCAAAACAGCAAGCGGCTTACCTTCGGCAGTTTGCACTGCGATCAGTGATAGATCCGGATCTTCAGGACCGGACTCGCCGGTCACATCGTCCCAGTTACCTCCAGCGTGCATGTTGGCTCGCACAGTCGGGTTGCCAAACGGATCTTGGGCAATTCGATCCGGCCTGCGGATCCATCTTCTGAGTGCGGTGAATTCCGCTGCATCGATTTTTCCGTAACCGATTTTTGCCGGTTGCATCCGCGAAGTCGCTTGTGAGATTGCCTGGACAAGTTTTTCCTTCAAGAACGGAACGTAATTAGGATCGGCGTCCGTTCCCAGACAGGCAAGGCAAGACGGCGCGGAATGGGTATGCGTCGCGGAAATCAGCATCCGCTCTGGAGGGATTCCTGTAGCCTTTGAAGCAGCCGCCTTGGCGTCGTCCAACAGCGGTCGCGGCATCATGCAGCTATCGACCACGACTATCACCACCGTCGTGCTCGAGTCCGACATTGCCAAAGCGCGGGCGTGAATCCGCGTGCTGACCTTTTCGTAGCTTCGACTGATCATGCCGCCGTTGACAAAAACCGGGAACTTATTTGGAGTCACATCAACCAGCGCGATCCCGGCCTTGAACTCCCCTGCGTAAGTTGTCATCGCCATCGCAATTGTGATCAAAGTGAACAAGCCGCAGCCGCAGAGCCTGACAGCAAGTTTGGTTTTCAGTTGCCACGACAAACCACTCAATTGCATGATCCACCTCATTACTTTCCGCAATGTGCCATCCGCCAAAGTCGCAAGTACCGAAGCGGAAGTTCCGGCCAGGCGACGCGGTGATCCGCTAACGCATTCGCCTATCATAGAACATGCCGCTAGCCATCGCGGTACCCGAACGATTCGGAGCGGAAATCCCGATTCGCTAAC
>NYSS01000082.1 GCA_002683135.1 Planctomycetota bacterium
AGGAGGCACCTGCGGAGGACGCACCTGCGGAGGACGCACCTGCGGAGGACGCACCTGCGGAGGACGCACCTGCGGAGGACGCACCTGCGGAGGACGACGAGGAGAAGCCGACCGCATGACGCGGGAGCGTAGGGAGAGGCGGGCGTACGATTTCTGGCAGCCGTTTCGGCCGCCGTTAGCCCGGACGTCCGCCCTCTCGCTGCTGCTCCTCGTTTTTGCTGCGTGCGTCGCGGCGCCCGGGGGCGAGGCGGATCCCGGCGCTGGGGCGCCGGATGCCACGGCGGTATTGGAGGGGGACGTCGCGTCCGGGCCCCCTGGCGGCGCCACCCCGGAGTTCGACGATCAGCTCAAGGCGATTCGCGAATTCATCGACGCGCATGATTACGGCCGCGCGCTCGCCGCGATCGATGAGGCGCTTTCCCTTGGGCCGTCGCGGCAACTCCAGGGGTACCTGGCGGGTTTGCGGGCGGGGCTCAAGCGAGAGATCCTCCAGTCACTTTATGTGGACGCGTTGATCATCCTGGATGACGAGCGCGTTGCTCTGGGGGTGCCCATAACGGGACAGATCCTCGTGGTGAACTTGTCCGGCGAGCGCTTGGTCATTCCCGCTCGCGCGGGCGGGAACCAGACCACCATTCAACTGGACCTGCGATACACGGAATTCGATAAGGGTGGAACGGTGGTCAAGGAGCGGCGGCAGCATCCGGTCCTTGTCGGGAGAGATATCGAGCTCGGGCCCGGCGAGCGGCACTCCGAGCCGATTGTCCTCGACTCGTTGGAGTATGGCCCGCGCCGGACGAACTACCGCACCTACGAGTTAGGGGCGCTCATGTACCCCTCGGAGATCCGTATTGGCGGCGAGATGTGGCCGGGGAACCTGACGTTCAAGCCCGCCATGTGCCAGGTGTTCCCCCGCAACTATGAACACCTGGCGGCAAAGCCGCTGGATCGGATTGACCAGGCGGTGGCGAAGAACAGCCCCGCCCACGTTCCCCTGGCCGCTGCGCTGGTGGCCGAAGCGGACAGGAAGCAGGCCATAGCGAAGTTGATCGCTTGCTTGGGACGCGATTCGGGAGAGGACCCGGACAGTTCTACCCGTGTCGCGTGTTGCGTCGGACTTCGGATCTTGACCGGGGAGGACATCGCGGCTCACCCGGATCGGTGGTTGGAATGGGCGGATAACAGATGAGTAACGAAACGAGGGATGAACTTCCCGCTGACGTGCGGGCGGAGGTTGACCGACAGAAGACCGAGCTCGTGCGCGGCGCCGTGAATGTGATCTCCGAGGCGGCGCTTGAGAAGAAGCTGGTGGACAGCATTCGCACAGGTCGTCCGCTGCGGGCCAAGCTCGGCGTCGATCCCACATCATCCGCCTTGCACCTCGGGTTCACGGTGGTGCTGAACAAGCTGCGGACGTTCCAGGACTTGGGACACACGGCGGTCCTCATTCTCGGCGACGCGACCGCGATGGTCGGTGACCCCACGGGCAAGAACAAGACCCGGCCCCGGCTGTCCCACGACGAGATCACGAAGAACGCGGAGACGTATCTCGAGCAGGCGGGCAAGGTCCTCGATGTGAAGAAGGCGGAGGTGCGGCGCAACAGTGAGTGGTTGCACGCGCTGGACTTCGAGGGCTGCGTGTCGCTGATGGCCCGCTACACGGTCGCGCGAATGCTTGAGCGGGACGACTTTGACAAGCGCTACAAGGGGCAGACCCCCATCTATCTTCACGAGTTCCTCTATCCGCTCATGCAGGGATGGGACTCGGTGATGGTGCGGTCCGACGTGGAGCTCGGCGGAACCGATCAGCTGTTCAACTTGCTCGTCGGGAGGGACCTTCAAGAGCAGGAGGGCCAGGAACCTCAGGTCTGCATCACGACCGGGCTCCTCGTCGGGCTGGATGGCAAGCTCAAGATGAGCAAGTCGTACGATAATCATGTCGGCATCTCGGAGTCCGCCGACGACATCTTCACGAAGGTGATGCGGGTCGATGACTCGATGATGCGCGACTGGTTTACGCTGCTGACCCGGGTCCCGATCGAAGAGATCGACGGTGTCCTCGCGGATGGGGTCAATCCGCGCGACGTGAAGTTCCGCCTCGCGCATACGTTGGCTTCCATGTATCACGACGATGCAGCGGCAGACGCGGCGCAGGCCCGCTGGTTAAAGGAGATCTCTCGCAAGGAGATCCCTGATGACTTGCCCGAAGTGCCCGTCTCGTCCGGTCCGATCCCGGTGGTGGATCTGGTCGTAGCGGCTTTCCCCGAGGCATTTAAGAGCCGCGGAGAGATCCGGCGGCTGATCAAGGGGGGCGGCCTCAGCCTTGGCGGGCAGAAGTTGAGCGATCCCCAGGCTGAAGTGACCGTGGAGGAGTCGACGATCCTGAAGGCCGGGAAGAAGAACGCCTGCCGCCTCATTCCATAGATGGGGTCAACTCCTTAAACTGTCGGTGTCCCTATTCGGAGGCCTATACATGCGTAAGCCGATCCTTCTGGCGCTGTGTTCGCTCCTGCTGTCGTCGGTTGCCCTTGCTGACGACGTCACGATGACAAACGGCAAGGTCTACAAGGACCTGACCCTCGTGAAGGAGACCAAGACCGCCTACATCTACCTCACTCATGCGGGGCGTCGCATGACGCTTAGCAAGAAGTCGGTGCAGAAGGTGGAGCCGAAGCCTACGGTGCGCGGGGAATTGCAGGAGCGCTTGAAGAAGGTCGGCCGGCGGGACGCCGACGCCTTGGCGGACCTGGGAGTTTGGGCCGATGGGAAGGGGATGGGGAAGGACGCGAAGTCCATTCTCCGCAAGGCACTCTCCGTTGACCGCGATCACGTGAAGGCGCACGAGGCGCTCGGTGACCGGATGTTGAAGGGGAAGTGGGTCAGGGAGGCCGTCTGGAAGAAGGCGCGGGCAAAGGAGCTCGAGAAACAGTATGCGGCGTGGGGATGGGAGCAGAGCAACGGTGAGTGGGTCCCGGGGACTGTCGCGCACCGGGCCGATAAGCAGTACGTCCAGGTGCAGGGGCATTGGGTGGACCCGAAGACCGCAAAGAAGATAGCAGCGAAGAACCTGTCCTTTGCAGAAGGTGCATGGCTGGAGCCGGACGAGAAGGCCAAGTTTGACGAGGGGCTGCGCAAGCACGGGAAGCGCTGGCTCAGCATCGAGGACCTCGACGAGGTCCACGTCGATTTCCAGGACCCCTGGATCGTGGAGACGGTCCACTTCGAGATTCACTCCAACGCCAAGCACAAGGACACGCTCTGGGTCTCTCGGCTCGCCGAGATTTTCTACAAGCCGCTTCAGGAGATCTTCGGAGAAGAGCACCGCGATCTCTACGCCAAGGGCAAGGGGAAGATCGTTCTCAACGTGGGGCGCGGCGTGAAGTCCTACAACTTTCTTGGCGGCACCTACGGGCACAGCAACAGGACGGCGCACAAGTCGTCCGGCTACGGTGCGTTTTACGCGCCTGCGTGGGGCGAGGGCCGTGGTGCGGGGTGCACCTATGTCCATGGCGACAGGAATTGGGTCGAGGTGTGGGTCGCGAACGTGGTGACGCACGCGTTCATCGCGCGTATGGCGCCGAGGTACGAGGACACCCACGAGAAGACCCTCGAAGCCCTGTCGGGGTACATCGCGGGCTTCAGCAAAGAGGGGATCTACCACCCGACTCGTTGGTTCCATTGGCGCTATCTGGATTCTGCAACGGAGCGCCCCATTGGCCGGGCCACGACGACCTTCGATCGCATTGGTTACCGAACAGAGCACACCCTCCAGCAGGCGGGTTTCGTCCTCCACTTTCTGCGCAGCAAGAACGAGAAGGCCTTCACGGATTATTGGCGGACGTACGTGACGAAGGGCGCGGACGACGCGGCACTCTTGGCGGCTTGCTTCGGTGATGGGCAGGCTGTTGACAAGGACCAATTAGATGCCGAGTTCGGTGCGTTCCTGAAGGACCACAAGGCCAAGTTCAAGCCCGCTCCGAATCGTCAGTGAGTCGCTTGGTTTGCTGACGCCCAAACTGGGCCCCAGCGCCCTTCCTTGACCAATCGTCACGGTGCGGGCAGAATCGCACGCGGTCCTGAGCCCGTCGACCTTGTCGTCGGGCCCAAAGCGCGTCAAGGGGGAGCGCCGCATGGCGGCGCTCCGGGAGGAACGGGAAGCTGGCCGCTTCCCTCAAGGGCGAAATTGGGGTGGTGTTCCGTACAGGCGTGCGATCCGTCGCATGCGTGTCCGGAGCCAGGGAGGACCATGAAGGCTTGTCATCGCTGCAAGACCGTTTGGGAAGAGCCCGGGCAACCCGGCTTCAACAACACGTGTTCTAAGTGCGGCATTTCTTTGCACTCCTGCATGAACTGCGTGCATCACGTCGCGACGGGTTCGGTGCGGTGCCTCGTTGAAGGAGCGGCCGCCGTCCAGGATCCTGCCGGTGGAAATCGTTGCAGTCACTTCGAGTTTGCGTCGCCGGCTTCGGAGGCGGAAGCCAGCGGAGAGATGGCGGGCGAGGCGATTTTCGGTGGAACGANAGGCNATGGAGATCCGGNCGCCGCCCGGAAGCGCTGGGCGGANTTGTTCGGCGGCGATTAGNCCGCGAGAGCGNCCCGCGGTNCGCCAGGCAGTGGCNCGCGTGCCGGATCGGCGCGGGCCCCGTCGGCTGGTTATCGCGCGCGGATGTANACGCCGTNTGACTCGGCGCTGAGTCGCTTGAGCAGCACCGCGTCGTGATCAGGTCCGAGCCCTATGGTGTGCAGCACGATCCGCGTGCGGTCATTGAGGCGCTCGACTTCGCTTGCGATCAGCTCCGAGTCCTGCACCCGGCCCGCGGTAGGGAGCCCGTCCGTCAACAAGACCATCGTGTCCACGGTCATCTCCGGGCTCGCTCTTCCGCGCNGNCCTNTTGCGTGATCGAGGACGGANGCGAGCGCGTCGTAGATGTTGGTCTTCCCTTCGGCGCGGAGGGCGCCGGCCCAGGCGACGAGGCCGCGGCGGTTCTTGGCGTCAAGCTTCACCATCTCGTCGGAGTAGGGGCTCAAGCCGTCGCTGTAGGCGATGACATTGACCATGATGCCGCTGGGTAGGGCCTTCAGCGCGCGCACCAATTCGCGCTTTGCGCGAGTGAGCTTCGTCTCGTCGGGGCTGCCAGCTCCTGTCGTGCCCGCTCCNCGGACGCGCTCGTTCATGCTCCCCGACACATCGATGAGGTAGACCAGCGCGTGGCTGGTGAAACGTAGCCCGTAGAAACCGGGGCCGTTTCCGTCGGCGAGTTGCTCGCGCTTGCGCAGTCGGCGGTCGACGCGCTTGCCGCCCTTGCCTGGGCGCTTGTAGTGTTTGCTCTCACGCTCCCACCATTGCTGCCAGAGCACCGCGTTGTCGTGAAACGTGACCCCGGTGAGGTGCCGCAGGACCAGGATGCAGTCCTGAAGCAGCCGGCCTTTTTCGACCGAAATACGGCCGATCAGGGCCTCCACGGCCCGCTTGCCNCCAACGACCCGGAGAGACGCGATGCAGGCGGCTCGTACCACGGCATATTTGTCCCCCAGGCCTGCGGTCAGGGCCGACTCGGACTCGATGGCGCCGTGATCGCCCAGGGCGTCCGCGGCGGCGGTGCGGACGTGGGGGAGGCGGTCATCCGTGAGGATGGCCTCGAGGACAGCGCGGCTCGCCTCATTGGGGATGACCGCGAGCAGCTTCATGAGCTGGCGGCGGATGGGGNAAGGGGCCGAGCGATCGCCCGCTCGGCGGAGCAGGCTCTGCATGGGGGCGCGTCGCTCCTCGGGGGCGAACGCGTTCAGCGACTTGGTGTACCCGACCCGAAGGGCCCGGCACTCGATGAAGACATCGCGGAGCTGCCGTCGCCGGAACATCATGTCGGCGTCGANCCGCTCCAACTCCAACGTGGCCTGGGCCGCCTTGGCGCGGTTGCCGGATTTGTCGGCGGCGGCGTGNGCCCGAGCGAGGCGCGGTCTCGCGTTCTCGAGCTTTTCAAGTTCANCCTCGGTGGNGACGACCGCGCGACCGTTGCCTTCAAGGGCGGTGAGGATGCGCGGGAGGTTCGAGGCGTGGGCGAAGCTGGTGAGCGCTTCAGTCGCAGCGAGTCGCCCCGGACCTGGCGGACCTTGGCGTGCCTCGAGCCAGGCGTTGACGGTTTCTCGCGGTGGTTCCTGCGCGCCGATGGGGGCGCCGAGCAACGCGATAATGAACAACAGGCGTGGCATGGGGGCGATCATACGTCCGCGTAACGCGTCCCTACCAGCCGAGTACGTAGGCAAAGACAAGCGGGGCGACGATTGTTGCGTCGGATTCGATGATGAACTTGGGGGTGTCAGCGCCGAGTTTACCCCACGTGATCTTCTCGTTGGGTACGGCTCCGCTGTAGCCGCCGTAGCTGGTCGTCGCGTCGCTGACCTGGCAGAAGTAACTCCAGAGGGGGGTGTCCTCCTTGAGGTCCTGGTGGAGCATGGGGACGACGCAGATCGGAAAGTCCCCGGCGATGCCGCCGCCGATCTGGAAGAACCCGATGCCCGACCGGGCGCGCTCCTCGCGATACCACTCGGCGAGGTGCATCATGGTCTCGACGCCGTTCTTGACNCCGTTGGGGTCTTTCAGTCGACCCATCATGCACGCNGCTGCGTAGAAATTGCCGAGGGTGGAGTCTTCCCAGCCGGGGACGAACATGGGGAGGTCGGCATGGGCCGCCGCGACCAGCCAGGAGTCGTTCGGGTCGATCTGGTAGTTGTCTTTCAGGCCGCCGTTACGGAGCACCTCGAACAGTGCTTCGTGAGGGAAGAAGCGCCGCCCCTCGGCTTCCCACTGCTCCCACACAGCAGACACCGGCCGCTCGACCCGCCGCATGGCCTCTTCTTCGGGGATGCACGTGTCCGTGACCCGGTTGAGGTGCTGCTCNAGCAGCGACTCCTCGTCTCGCGGTGTCAGGTCGCGATAGTGGGGGACGCGGACGTAGTGCTCGCGGGCTACGAGGTTGAACAGATCCTCTTCCAGGTTGGCGCCGGTGCAGCAGATGGCGTGCACCTTGCCCTGGCGGATCATCTCGGCGAGGGAGATCCCCAGCTCGGCGGTGCTCATCGCCCCGGCGAGGGTGACGAGCATCCGGCCGCCGTCGTCCATGAGCGCCCGCCAGCCGTCCGCTGCGTCCTTGAGAGCGGCGGCGTTGAAGTGCCGGAAGTGGCGCTCGATGAAGTCCGAGATGTTGCCTGCCATGACAGCAGAGTCTACGTGTCTGGGTCCCGTGAGCCAGCCGCGGAGTGCGGGGGGAGAGGGGCGGGGGAGAGGTGGGCGTGCCTACCGGGCTCGTTGATGAACGCGCACCCAGTCCACCTGCATGCGAGAGGGGAAGGGCGTCTTGCCGTCCGGCGGGCCAGGCCACTTGCCGCCAACCGCCAGGTTCAGGACCAGGTGGAAGCGCTGGTCGAACGGCGCGGGGAAGCGGCCGCCATCCGTATTCCACCGGCTCTGGGTCTGCCAGTGTTTGCCGTCCAGGTACCAGCGGATCTCTCCGGACTCCCATTCAACGGCGAAGGTGTGGAAGGCGTCGGCGAACGTGCCCTTGGCGCGCTTGAGTGGTTTGCCCGTGTGGATGTTCTTGGGCCAGCGGCCGCCGTAGTGCAAGGTCCCGTGGACGGTGTCCGGGTGGTGTCCTTGCATCTCCATGATGTCGATCTCACCGCTGGCGGCCCAGGTCCCGTACTTGTCGTCGGTGGGCAGCATCCAGATGGCGGGCCACAGGCCCTGGCCAGCCGGGAGTTTGGCCCGGACCTCAATGCGCCCGAAGCGCCAGTCGCCCCGGTTCTTGGTCCGCACTCGTCCGGATGAATATCCCCGCCGCGTGCCCTGCACGTCGTGGTTGTCCTTGCGGGCTTCGAGGATCAGGTGTCCGTTCTCGACGCGCACGTTCTCGGGGCGGTCGCTGTAGATCTGCAGCTCGTTGTTGCCGCCGCCGAAGGCGTTCACCTCGACGCCCCACTTGCTGTAGTCGAGCTTGCCGCCGTTGAATTCGTCTGACCAGACGAGCTTCCACGGTGAGGTCTTCGTGGCGGAGACCGAGGCGGTCTGGGCACCCGCTATCGACGCGCATAGGAACAGCAGGGTCGCTGCCCTGACAACGGCTTCGAAACCTGGGCCGAGCGTCATGGGGCGTTTCATGACCGCAGTATGCCGCATCCTGGGCATGGGCGGACCAGGTGACCGGGCGCTGGCAGGTGCACGTCGAGCACCGCGGCGGGTGCGCGACGCTTGTTTGCGCATAACATGGATTATCAGACGTCATGTGAGTTTGGGGCTATGCCTGTAGAATCCGGTCACATGCCTCGGATCGCCTTTATCCTGGTCGTGCTGATCGCGGTGCTGAGCCACTTCTGGGTGCTTGGGCTGCCGTTCAAGCTCGATGACGTGGCCCAGATCCCCCGGGCTGGCGACAAGCTCCGCGATGAGATCGGCGCCGTCGTCCCAGCCGCGCGCAATGACTCAGCGATCATCTACGAACACGATCGCTTCCGGTTTCGGCCGTTGCTCTGGACCCTGTTCGCGGCAGAGCTCGCCGTGTCCGGATCGCCCGCCGGGCCGACTGTCTTTCATGCCACGTCGCTGCTCATCCACGCCATCTGCGCGGCGCTGTTGCTGGCGGTCCTCGGGCGGGTCCTTCCGCGGGCCGCGGCCGTGGCCGGCGCCGCCGTGTTTGCCCTGAACGCCCCCGGGACCCAGGCCGTGGCCTGGATCGCTGCCCGTCCCGATCTGATGACCACGGCCTTCGGCCTCGCCGCGCTGGCCGTCGTCCAACGTGGCGTCGGTGGCCTGAGTCATAGACGGTGCGCGGCGATCGGGGCGTTGCTGGCGGGCGCGCTGCTCTCCAAGGTGTCCGGTGTCGCCGTCGTGGCCGTCGTCGTGGGGGTCGGTTTCGCGTGCTATGAGCGTCGGGTTGGCCGTTGGGCCCTTGTCCTGCTTCCAGCGGCGCTCGCCTGGTGGTGGCGGAGCGCGTATCTGGAGACATGGCTCCCGTCCTATACATCGGGACGGTCCGTTGCTGACGCGGACGTGGTGGGCTCCGTGCTTGG
Organism: Planctomycetota bacterium; assembly: GCA_002683135.1. Lineage (GTDB taxonomy): Bacteria > Planctomycetota. Next base: position 9,064 of record NYSS01000082.1, read on the forward strand.
GCTACCTGCTTTGCTGGCGGAGTCGATCGCCCCCTGGTGGTCTCCTGGCGATGGCAACGTCCGAGAACCGGTCAGCCTCACGGCAATGGACTGGTTGGGTGGGTATGCCCGCGGAGCCTTTGCTGTCGTGGTGGTCGCGGCTGGAGCGATCGCGGCGTCTCGGGTTGGCCGCAAGGCACGCATCGGGGTCGTCGTTGCCTGCAGCGCGGCGGTGGTCCTCGCGCTCCCCCTGGCGTTCCTGTTTCGGCCGGACGGGCTGGCCACCATGTCGCGGTCGTTCTATCCGGTCTCGGCAGCGCTGGCGGCCCTGCTCGGCGTCGTCGTCGCCGGTCCACTGGGGCGCGGATTGGCGCGGCCCGCGGCGATGCTGGTCGCCGCGACGGTTGTGTTTGTCCATGGCGATGCGTTGGGCACGGCGGCGAGTTCCGAGCTCGCGGCGTCCGAACGCATTGACGCCCAACTGGCAGCGATCACCCGACCTCCGGATGGGCTCTCGGTCGTGATCGGCCAGGAACTCTACGATCATGGGGTGGTCATGCTTGGCAACATGACCCACCTGCGCCTGCGGCCACCGTTCGCAGAAACCCGTCACCAGGTTCGAGTGTTCGATAGCGCCACCGAGTTGGTGTCCAGCGGCCTCTTGTCCGACCATCGCGGCGCGCTCTCGGTGTTCGCTCTTACCGACGACGCTCGCCACATCCGACGGGTGGTCGACTACCCCAGGTTGGGCGCGGCGTTTCCGGAGTTGGTGTCAACCGCCGAAGGCTGGGCTCCTTCGCACCCCGTCGCGACCCGCGACGTGGGGGCCGTGCGGGTCGTGCGTCGTTCCCCGGGCGCTCCCCGCGGGCTGAGGCTTCTCGTGGACACGTCCGCCGGGACCCTTGCTCGCTCCCTCAGCGCCGATGCGTCCGTGTATCTGATCGGTGAGGACATCCCCTGGCTGCTCGCCGGCGCCCTCGAGGGGATCCGCGTCGAGCCGGCGGATGAAGTGGCGGGCATTATCCTCCTCGCCGAGGCCCCTGGCATCGAGTCTCTGTTGCCCGCGGATGGACTCGTATGGGGCGGCGGGCCGATCACGTTCAGCGTGCGCTCCCCCGCCGCCGCGCGCCTCAGGATTCATATCCGTGGCTCACTGCAGGGCCTACCGGATCCGTCTATCCAGTACGAATTCCCCTTGCGCCAGATGGATGGCATCACCACATGGGAACTGGATGAAGACGCCTGGGTCGCTTCGTCCCTGGCGGGACTTTCAATGGCGTCGGTGCCCCGGTTGTTCGAGGAGCAAGCCGCGCCTGTGGGCATGACATCCCTGCGACTGGAGTGGCGCGCGGAAGCCCTGGGTGCGTCAGGCGTGGTGGTGGCGCTGTCTCCGTGGCGGAGGTTCGTCTACAAACCCTAGTTCACCGGGGCAGGCGCACTTGCCCCGTCCGGGCGACGAGTCCGCTGTCCCATGTGCCGCCCTCGAGGTGAACCTTGACGTAGTCCATCAGGTGGTGGAACTGGAAGTGCAGGTCGTGCTGGTCCACTCCGACAGGCGACTTGAAGAAGCATGAGAGCCAGGTCATCAGGCCGGACTCTCCCTTGCTCTGGGCGAAGGCGGCGAGGCGCACCATGTCGAGCAAGAGCGGCGCTGCGAGGATCGCATCGCAGCCCTGCCACGTGAACTGGAGCGACATCTTGAAGTCGAGGAAGCCCTGGAAATGGATGAAGTCCCACGCCGTCTTCAGGTCGTTCAAGCTCGGAACGAAGTCGATCCCCACGTGCGTGTGCAAGGGGTAGCCGAGGATCTGTGACAGGACGCCGTCCTTGGTGCGCAGCTTCGCTTGCTTGTTCTCGGGGTCGGCGAGGACCTCCCCATCGCGATCGCCGAGGATGTTGTACCCCTGCCAGGTGAGGACCTTGAGGTTGCGGTACTTGAACATGGGCGCCAGGGCGGACTTGACGAGCGTCTCCCCCGTCTTGCCGTCGTTGCCTATGAGCGGCGCACCGTTCTTGCGCGCGATGACTTGAATGCCCGGGGCGACGCTGCCGACGTTCGGGGTGAAGTTGATGAGCGGCAGGCCCAGGTCCGCCGCCGCGTATCCGTAGAGGACGCTCGCCCGCAGCGCCTTGCGGTCATCCGCGTCGATGAGCTGACGTAGGCCTTTCGCGGTCTCGAATGCGGGCTCGGGTGGGAGCGGCGGTTCAGTGGATGCGACGTTCACGACCACTACCTGTTCGAGGCCATGGCGATCCTTGAACCCGAGGATGTCCTCCTGGATTGAACGCACGAGGTCGCGGAGCGTCCCCTGTCGCCTCCGGGCTTTCGGGGCGGCCAGGCGGCGAATGGTCGCGCCGCAATTGAAGGCGGTGCCGATTCGGACGTCGGCGTCGATCGCGTCGAGATCGTCCTTGATCTGCTGGAGTTTCTCGATGTCGATCGTGCCGGTGTCTTTGTAGATGTCGTAGGCGCTCTGGTAGACCGTCGTCTCGCGGACGTCGTGGCCCCCGAAGACGAGGTCGGACAGGTCTGGCAGGCCGAGTTGATCGAAGGGCTCGGTCTCCGTCAGCAAGCCTGCTGTGGAGACGAGGTCGCGCCCTGCCATCAGCGCCCCGACGATCATGGTGGTCGCGAGGCCCCCGTGGGCTCCGATCAACCAGACCCCACATTTCTTGCGCGCACGGGTCATGTCCACCTCAGAGCGTTGGGGTGCGTCAGCGCGTTCATTGGGAGTCCTCAACTCGACCCTCGTCCAGGTATGCGAGCGTGGCCGCTACAATAGGGACCCGCCTCCCGATGCCGAACGCCTTGGGGGACACCCGGATGCCCGGGGCCGCCTGTTGTCGCTTGTATTCAGCCCGCGCGACGAGGGCGAGCATGCGGCGAACGGTCTCTTCGTCCACCTCCGGCACGCGCTCAGCGATGGTACGCGGTCCAGCCCCGTCATCCACGTGGAGTTCGAGGATGCGATCGAGCACTCCGTATGGGGGTAGTGAGTCCTCGTCCTTTTGATCCGGCCGCAGCTCCGCGGACGGCGGCTTTGTGATGCTCGACTCCGGCAGCTTGCCTTCCGCCTGGTAGAGCTTGGCGAGCCGATACACGTCCGTCTTGAAGACGTCAGAGATCGCAGCGAGCCCCCCGCACATGTCCCCGTACAGGGTGCAGTAGCCAACGGCCAGCTCGGACTTGTTGCCCGTGGTGACGAGCAGGTGTCCCATACGATTGGAGACCGCCATCAGCAGGGCCCCACGAATGCGGGCCTGGAGGTTCTCCTCCATGACACCGAACGGGCCCTCCCCCACGACACCCTTTGCTCGGGACACGAGCTCTTTGTAGGCGTGTTCGATGGGGACGAGGTGTAGAGGGATGCCAAGCATGTCCGCGAGGGCTCTCGCGTCTTCGACGCTGCCGGCGGATGAGAACGGAGACGGCAGCGCCAGGCCTGTCACGTTGTCCTCGCCGAGGGCCTCGACGACCAGGCAGGCGCTGACCGCGGAGTCGACGCCCCCGGAGAGCCCGAGCACCGCTGAGTTAAATCCGCATTTGTGCGCGTAGTCGCGGATCCCACAGACCAGCGCGCGACGCATCTCTTCGGTGGGTTCGATGTGGGCCTGGGCCGCCGCGCGTTCGCTGCCAGGGACCTGGACGAGGACGATGTCATCGGAGAATCGGGCCGCGCGATGGGTGATCGTCCCGGAGGGATCGGCCGCACAGGAAGATCCGTCGAACACGATCTCGTCGTTCCCGCCCCACAGGTTGGTTAGCAGCACGGGGACCCCGAGCCTTGATGCGGCGCGGGCGATCAGCGCCTCGCGCTCGGCGGGCTTGCCGACGTGATACGGAGACGCGGACAGATTGACGATCACCTCGGCTCCGGCATCGACCAATAGCTTGGCCGGGTCTTTGGCGTAGCGAGGGACCTCTGCTCCCTGTGCCTCGACCCATAGGTCCTCGCAGATCGTGACGCCCACCCGGACACCGCGGATGGAGGTCGGCTGGCCGGGCTCCCCGCCTTCGAAGTATCGAGCTTCGTCGAATACGTCGTAATCGGGCAGCAGGCACTTGTCGTGCAGGCGGTGGACGGCTCCGCCCTCCAGTAGCGCCGCGGTGTTGGCGAAGGGGCGCCCGGGCCCGGTGCGTCGGCGGACAGTGCCCACGAGAACGGCGACGTCCGGCAGGTTGGCGGCGAGCGCCGTGAGGGCTTCGTCAGCTGCAGCGATGAAGCCCTCGCGGAACAGGAGGTCGCGGGGGCTGTAGCCGACCAGTGACAGCTCCGGCAAGACGCAGATCTGGGCCCCGAGGGCGGCCGCCGCGGTCACCGCCTCGCGGATGCGAAGGGCGTTGCCAGGGATGTCGCCAGGGGTCGTATTGATCTGACAGAGGGCGATAGGGCGAGGACGCTCCACTGCGAACGATAGGGGGCGCTTGGATGCCGATCAACGTCCCTCCGGAAGCGCCCCGCACTTCTTCCTGAGTTACCGGGGGGAAACGTTGTTTCCTGCCGGTAACGAACTCTGTGCGCCCCTGCCGAGCGAATCAGTCCGGCCAGCTTCGGCGATACGGAGGTGCAGTCATAAGGCCAATAGGTAAAGGGGTTTGCAATTTGTTCGATCGGGCGGCCTGGATGGCTACGGAAACCGGCGTGAGGCACGCCTCTTGCGATTTGATGGGCGCGGGGCGGCCCGCCCTGCCAAGGTGACGACTTGTCGTTGCTGATCGTATTCATCCATTCCTTCTGGAGAGACCCATGCGCACGATCCTGACCTTCGCGAGCCTGCTCATCGTGCTCGCGCTTGTCACAGACGTCGCCTCCGCCCACGGCGGGACCTACACCGGTCCTGGTGGTGGCGGTACTCCGGGCGCCTCGGCCCCGGTCGGCGGCGGTACCGGTCCTGGACAACCCAACCCGAACAACCCGAACCCGGGTGGCGGCGGCGTCACCGGTGGCGGTGTTGCTGGCGGCTCGTCCCCGAACCCGGGTGGCGGTGGCGCCCCTGTGCGTCCGGGTGTTGGTGGCGCCCCACGCCCGACCGGTGGTCGTGGCTTCGGCGGAACGACCCCTGGCGGCAAGAAGAGCAAGTACACTCCCAAGTTCCTTGACTGGGACTGGTGGTGGGACCTCAACGAGGAGCGGTTCCTCAACCTGAAGAGCAAGGTGCGTGCGGAGTCCACCGATACGGACAACCGGGACACCTTCCTTGAAGGGCTCGAGGGTGGCGATGAGGTTGCGAAGGTTACGACCAAGCAGATTCGGAGCCAGATCCTCCCGACCCTCAAGCTGGCGTTGAAAGACTCGTACTACGATGCCCGCGCGGCGGCCGTTATCGCTCTCGGCAAGGTCGGCGATGCGACGCAGCCCGAGCTGGTGGACGATCTCAAGGCCGTCCTCGGCGACAAGGACAAGCGGGTCCGCGAATCCGCATGCCTCGCCATGGGCATCCTCGGCTCGAAGGACGCGCTCCCGATTCTCATGGAGCTCATCCACAACACGCCCAAGGGTAAGAAGATGGTCGGCTCCGGTACGAGCGACATCCTCACCCGCACCCGCGCTTTTGCGTCGATCGGAGTTGGCCTCATCGGTTCTCGGGACGGCCTCGATAGCGAGACCATGAACGAGCTCGTGAAGCTCTCCACGACAAAATCGAAGAACCGGGACCTCCAGGTCGGGCCGGCCATCGCTCTGCAGCTGGTGAAGACCCGGGACGCGATCCCGCAGATGCTCGAAATCTTCAACGATCCTGAGCAGGATCGCTACGTCCGCTCGCACGTCGCGGTGGCGTTGGGCAAGATCGGCGCCAAGTCCGCAGTGGGCTCGCTGGTGAAGGGCTTGGAGAACAAGCTCCAGTTCCTCCAGTACAGCTCGGCCATCTCCCTCGGCTTGCTGACGGAGAAGGACGATCGCAACACCATCAACAAGCTGATTCGTCACGCCAAGAGCGCGGCGGATCGCGGCACCAAGAACTTCTGCATCATCGCCCTCGGCGAGATCGGGAATGCCAAGGGCCGCGCTTTCCTGATGGACCTCGTGAAGAAGGGCAAGCTGCACGATCAGAGCTTCGCCTGTCTCGCGTTGGGCGTCAGCGCGTTCAAGTACAAGGAAGAGTCCAACGAGATGGGCCGCCTGATCCTCGGTCTCTACGAGAAGACCAGGTCGGAGGCGCAGAAGAGTCCGATGGCGATCGCCCTCGGCCTGATCAACTACGAGCCGGCTCGTGCGGTCATGCGTAAGGATCTCGAGCGTCCGGGCTCGCAGAGCCTGAAGGGCAACATCGCTACGGCGCTGGGCCTGATGGACGACAAGGATGCGATCCCCGCCATCCAGGAGCTGGTCAGGCAGAAGGGTGATCCGGACCTGCGCAAGCGGGCCGCGATCGCGCTGGGCCTGCTCCGGGACACGGATGCGGTGGATATCCTCCGCAAGGTGATCACGGAGTCGAGCTCGTCGAAGGCGATCCTCGGCGCCGCCACCGTGGCCCTCGGGTACATCGGTGATCGTAGCGCTGTCGAGATGCTGGTTGATTTCGTCGAGAACCCCAAGAAGCAACATCAGGACGTGACCCGCGCCTTTGCGACCGTCGCGCTCGGCTTCCTCGGGGACAAGGACAAGATCCCGCTGCTCTCGCGCATCCACGAGAACTCGAACTACCTCGCGCAGACTGCCGCTCTGGCGGAGGTGCTCTCGATCCTCTGATCCGCGAGCCTCGCACGTCCACGATGTGCGCAAGGCCGGGGCAGCGTTCAGCGCTGTCCCGGCCTTTTTTTGTCTCCCAGCGGGTCGTTGTGTGACCCGCCGTCCGGTCACCCTATGACCTGGAGGGTCGGCTGATTCGCCACGCTGCCAGCACGAGGCCGGTGACCAAGCCGATGCCCATGATCAGCCCGGTGATCTGGCGCGTGCGGGCAGAGTCCAGGGAGGCCGCGAGCCGTGCGTGATAGGCCGCGCCCTTGCCGTCTATTCCAGAGAGGAGTCGGGCGGCCGCCCGGTGATCAAAAGAGAGGGCCGCGATCCAGCCCCTTCCTTGTCGGATTCGGGGGTCCCCCGGCGCCGCCTTGGATGCGGTTTGGAGATCGTCACGGGCTCCTGCGAGAAGCTTGAGTTCGATGCGGGTGTACGCGCGAAACCAGAGCAACTCGACGTCGTCTGGGGCGGCCTCCAGGGCTTGCCCCAGGCATCGCAGCCAGGCCGCCGACGTGCCGCGTTGGCGGAAGCTCGTGTAGCACTGGTCCAGCAGCACCGTGCGCGCGTCACTGGGGCCCGCGCGGATAACCCGGAGCAGTTGATTGGCCGCGTCGCCTTCCTTGCCGGCTTCAAGCGAGCGCAGGATTTGCTGATAGGGGTCCTGCGCGAAGCCGTGTCCGGATAGGACCGCCACGGCGGCGATCACGATCGCAAGGCGCACCGTCATCTGGATCGCGCCAGTCGCTCAAGGGGGGCGCGGTCGTCGAGGAGGACCTGGGCGCCGTCCCCCGGTTCCGGGGCCGGCAGGAGGCCAGCGAGGAAGCCCTCGCGGACGTCGTCGAGGGCTTCGATCCCACCCTTCGGCTGCAGATCCCGTTCTGCGTCGGTGGCCGCCAGCAAGACCACATTCCAGGAGCCGGGGACACAGGCGACAGCTGTCGTCGGGAACACCTCCTTCAGCGTCGTGATGAGCGCGCGCATGAGCGGGCCCCCAAGATCCGGGGCAGAGACGTTGATGGCGAACACGCCGCGGAAGGTGAGACGTTGGCTCACCAGGCGAAAGAACTCCACGGTCCCCAGGTGCGCGGGGATGGCGATCTGCTTCGCGTAGGCATCGAGGATGATCAGGTCGAAGCGGGTGTCCGCCGAGGCCAGGATGACACGTGCGTCACCCACGAGCATGGCGTCAGGTGCCGAGGGCGACCATCCGAATCGGTCATGCAGGGCGGCCACCTTCGGATCGATTTCCACGCACAGAACCCGTCGGACAGCGTCGCCGTGGAGGCCTCGTAGCGTTCGCCCCATGGTCCCCGCGCCGCCACCCAGCACGATGACGTCGACGGGTTTGTCGGCGCGATCGGCGAACAACTCAGGCAGCAATGCGAAATGGTCGTAGTACTTTCCCGTGAGGTAACCGTCGTCGGGCCTGATCGAGTGAAACTCGGTTACGCCTTCGTCGAGGGAGAGCCGCAGTTCGCTCTTGCCGGTGCGCCCGTCCTGCCACCTGGAGACCCGAACGTACTGATACGCGGTTTCTATCTCCTCGAGGACACCAGCCTCATGCCAGGACGTCTGCTTGTCCGCGTCTGCCGTGGGGAGAGTCGGGCGAATGGGCATGGACGCGCCCCAGGCAGCCAGGCCACCGATGGCGAGCAGCATCCCCGTCGCGACGGCCGTCCCCCGCCCGCGCGCCAACAGCACCAGGGCGGCCAGGACGAATAGTCCGGACGCGATAAGAAGAGTGGCTCGGACCCCAACCTCTTCGATGAGGAAATGCGCGGGCAAGTACGTGCCGCCGAGGCTGCCGAGGGTCGACACGGCGAGGGTGCGACCCGCCGCGGTCCCCCCGTCGAGCCCGGTGTCTACCAGGCACCGGGTTACGAAGGGGCCGACCATTCCAAGCAGCATGATGGGCGGTGCAAACAGCAGGAGGGTGACGACCAGGCTCCCCGTGACGACGTGGTCGGTGGCCACGAATGGGGACATGGCCTCGGGATCGGGCAGAAGCCATTGGCCGAGGGCTCCGGTGAGGAACGGCGCGGGCAGGCTGAGGGCCGCAGCGACAAGCAGGATGCGGCCCAGGAACCGGGGTTCGGGTCGGCGGTCAGCGAGGCGGCCGCCAAACCAGTACCCGGCGGCCAGGGCGAGGAGGACGACGCCAATGACGTTCGTCCAGACATACAGGGACGCCCCAAACCACGGTGCGAGGGCGCGCGCCGCGGTCAGTTCGACGACCATGACGCCCGCGCCGGAAAGCGTCGCGGCGGCAAGAAGGGCGCCGCGGGACGCGTCGCCACGCGCCGGTTGGGTCACGGGCTATTCGTCCTTGTCTTTCTGGTCGCCGTCCTTCTTCTCGTCTTCTGAGGGGACGTTGACGCGTAGAACACCGACCATGACGAGCGCCGGATCGATGGAGTTCTGGACGTTGTAGTCGAGGAGGAAATCGAGGCTCCGGTCGACCTTCTTTTCTATGACGTCTTTGCCGTTGACGACGACCTTGATCGGCTTGTCCAAGTCCAGGAGGACGTCGTTCAGGTAGACGCGAAAGGATTCGACGTTGTGTGTCTGGAATGTAGCGACGTTGTTCTCGCGATCGAGCGTCGCCTTGACGCTGGCCATCGACCCGTCCGCCGGGTTCGCGTTTGCGCGGTCGATGATGTACCACGATGCCTGGCGGAAGAGCCGGTTGTCATAGGTCAAATATGCGAGTTCGGTCGCATGGGGATTGCGCTTATTCGTCAGGAAAAACTTGGCGATGTCGGGTGTCGCATCGTGAATGGGGTCGACCTTTTGTTTGCCCAGGGCGAGCCGCTTGGACTTTGGATCGGGTAGGGCGTCGAGGACCTTTACCTCGATCGGGAGCTGGTCGGCCTGTGTGACGGTCTCGATGCGCTTGAGCTCGGCCTGGCCGTCGGCGTCGGCGAACACGCCGTCCTTGCGGTCGATGACGAGCATGGCGCACTGATTCTTGAGGTTGGTGAGGAGCTCCGGCTTGCTGAAATTCCCCGAGGCCGCTGGCTTGGCGTTGCGGATAGCCATCCCAGCGAACAGCTTGGTCTGCATGGTGCCGAGCCACGCGGCGGTCTCGCCGCCGAAGCCCGCGCCGTCGAGATACATGCGGTCCGTGTCGATGTTGTATTTCTGCAGTACGTCAACGAGGCACCATGCGACGCCTTGGAGGTGAAGCCGCGAGAATGCTTCGATGCGTTTTTGGTACTTCTTGTTCTTTCCGATGGTGCGCTCGCCGATGGTCGGGGCGACGAAGATGAACTGGTCGTATACCGTCTTGGGGCACCGCTTTTTGTTGATCCAGACTTCCTTGAGGTAGTCCGAGCCCGTGGATCCTTTGGTATGCAGCGCCAGGATCAGCGGATAGCGCTTCTTGGAGTTGTAGCTCGGGGGCACGTAGACCCCGTATTCAAAGCCGCGCTCGCGGCCGCTGACCTTGCGTGAGACCGACTCCTTCTTGACGCGCCCCTTGCCGGCTGGGTTCTTGGCCTTCTTGCCGGCGGCGACGTCCTGGAAGATCTGGCTCCAGCTGTCTACGTAGGACAGGATGTCGCTTTCACCGTAAGACTTCCGGACCTTTTCGATTTCCGTCGAGAATGCGTTCTGGGCCTTCTCTTTCTTCTTCACCTCGCGACTGGTCCGGGGGAACTTGGGCTGCGCTCTCAAGTCGGCGAGGAGCTTGCCCAGTTTCTTGATCTCGGCATCTTTGAGTCCCGGATCCTTCTTGGCGTCCTCGCCCTGGGCGAGCGCCGGAGTCACGAGCAATCCGCCCGTCAGGAAGGCGAGCGCAATCGCGAGCGAAATCATGCTCTTCATGTCTGGTGGTCCGATCGGAGGTTCGTTCACGCGGCCTGCGGCAGCAGGCCCGCCGGTTTGGGTGCCCCAGCGCACGGGCAGGAGCCTCATCGTAGAGCGTAGGCAACGCGACATCAATCGAAGCGGCCAGGGGCCCATCTCTCGCGGCCTCAACGTCTCGGCGCCCCCATCAGGGCTGGATGGCGGGCCCGCATCAGGTGGTAACGGCTGCGGTGCCTCCCGGGCTCCGTTGCGAGGCATCTCTCGAGTAAGGCGACCCCCTCGTCCTGCCGCCCTCGTTCGAGAAGGAAGATGGCGAGATTCTCCGTCGCGTCGAGCTTCTCCACGGAGGCGCTGATGCTGCGGCGAAAGCCCTTCTCGGCCTTCTCTGCCTCACCGGATCCGAGGCGGTACAGCGCGAGATCGTTCTCCATTTCAGCGATCAGAGGATCCTCGAATCCGGCCTCCCTTAACAGCAGGCGCTCCACGAGGGCGATGGCGTCACTGCGCTTGCCCCCGTGGAACATCAGCCGCGCCAGGTTCAGCTCTTCGGCGGCGTCTTTCAGCAGGGAGACGACGATCCTCTGCAGCGCGATCGCTGGCTCGTAGTCGTTCTCTGCGGCGTAGGCGCCGATGACCCAACCGAATCCACGGGCCATGTCCGCGTCCTGCAGCCCCCCCAGGGCGTTGGCTTTCAGCATGGCAGCGTGCGCGTCTCTGTGGCGGTTGAGGCGGAGCGACAAGCGCGCCACCTGGTAGTGCCCCTCTGGCGCCCTCGGGGTGGCGTCTCGGTATTCCGTCATCAATGCGAGCGCCTCATCGTTGCGCCCGTCACGCTCGGCCAAGAGAGACAAATAGAACCACGGGACCGGGTCTTCATTCGCCGTCCGGAACCCTGTGATCGCGCGCAGGGTGGCCTCGACGAGGGCCGGCGCGTCGCTTTGGAATCGGTCGTGGAACGGCCGGTAGATGGCCATGTCTCGTGGGAACGCGCGGATGAGTTCTAAGAACGTATCCTTGATGCCGCGCTTGTCGTTAGTCCCGAGGGCCGCGGCGAAGAGCAGGTGTGCGGCCTCGGTGCTCAACGGCTGGAGCTTGCGGAGGGCCCTGAGGGACCGCTGGGCGTCTTCGAAGCGGGCAAGGTCGAGGAAGATGCGGGCTTGGAGGATGCGCGCGTCCCAGTTCTCGGGCTGTGCGGCAAGAGCTTCCTGGATTCCGATCAGGGCTTGTTCGAAGCTCATGCCGTATCGGTGCGCCTGCGCTTCCCAGTAGCCATTCTTGAAGGCGTCGCCTCCATGCTCCCGGGCGAGACGATAGAAACTGCCGGCGTCGAGGAACGTCGCCCGAGTAAGCCCGGATCCCCGACCGCTCTGCAGGACCGCTTGCGCGGAACCCCAGAGGGCGTGGGCTTCCATCTCAAACCCGCGATGATCCGAGGGACGGCCGTCCTTGTCCTTCGCGCAGAGCTCCGTGGCGAGGCTTCCGAGGGAACCAGCCTGGCCCCATTCCGTGAGCTTCAGCGCCGCCTCGGCGCCCACGAGGGCGATCTCTGTGGTGCACCCGTCTCCGGCGGCGATCTGTTTGACGCGGGCTAGGACGGCGGCGTCATCTCCTGCCTTGAGCAGTCTTCTGAGCGTCGCGAGGTCGTTCTGTGCGGAAGCATGCGGCCCGCAAAGGCAGACAACAATGATGAGATAGAAGGCGCGGTCGAGCCGCCACCGAGAACCGGTGTGCCCGACATGGTCGTGCTGGCGCATAGGGGTCATTCCTCTGCGGCGAGTCGGGCGGCGGGAGCCCGGACAGCGTAACCGATCGGCCCGCCGTCGCCGTGACGGTGTCCGGTCGTGTTTCTTCTACGGATGTGTGGACCGGTGATTTGAAGAGCCCCCGACACGGCCGTATACTCCACCTCACCGTCCAGCTCTCAAGCTGCCTTACTGCAAAGACTTAAGCCAGATGATGAACACACTCTACGTCCTGTGGACGATCTTCGGCATCGGGTTCATCATCTTCATCCACGAACTCGGCCACTATCTGGCGGCTCGCGCGGTGGGGATCAGGGTGGAGGCGTTCTCTATCGGGTTCGGTCCCCGGTTGGTCGGCTGGACCAGGGGGACGTGCGACTACAAACTCTGCCTCATCCCGCTCGGCGGGTACGTCAAGATGGCGGGCGAAGACCCGACCAAGCCGACGACAGGTCAGCCGGACGAATTCGGGTCCAAGAAGGTCTGGCAGCGGGTTCTGGTGATCAGCGCCGGCGTGATCATGAACCTGATCTTCGCGTTGATCGCCGTCCCGATTGCGTTCGCTGTGGGCATTCCCTTCGAAGAGCCGATCGTCGGAGCGGTGACCCCCGGTAGTCCGGCCTGGGAAGGTGGCGTCCGCCACGGCGACCGGGTCGTCGCGGTCGATGGACGTAAGGTCCTCACCTTCTTCGATGTCCTTCAGGACGTGGCCGTGTCGGACGGGCCGGTGACGCTGACCATCGACCGACAGGGCGAGGGGAAAGATATCACCGTCACCCCGAGCGACCCGAATGACTTCGGGATCCCACGTATTGGGGCGGTCATCGCGATCCGCGAGTTCTCTGTCGCTCCCGACTGGCTTGACCCCGAAGGCAAGGGCGCGGATGGCATGAAGGTCGTCGAGGCGTTGCGCAAGGTCGGCCTCGACGCTGATTCTCGGGTGGTGGCAGTTAACGATGTTCCTGTCAGTAACGCAGCCTGGCTCACTCGCGAGCTGCGGCGCGGCGGAACTCTCGGCGAGCCATTGCGGTTGCGCCTCAAGGGTGCCGACGTTGAGGACGTCGTCCTCCCACCGCTGTTCGGCGAGGACGAAGGGGTCAAGGTGGGGGTGGAAGCTGGCGGGCCGCAGATCAAGCGCGTGCACTCCGGGAGTCCGGCCGTCGCAGCTGGCCTTAAGGCTGGGGACATCATCCTCGCGGTGGACGGGAAGCGCCCCATCTTGCTGTCCGATGTCCCGCGCCTGTTGGGAGAAGGCATCAGCGTGTTCGCGGACGCGCCGCGGGCGCCACCGGCGAACCCGCGGGTGACGTTATCGGTGCTCCGGGAAGTCGGCGACGGGACCTCGCAGGCGCTCGTCCCCGGGACGGTCGAGTTGGATTTGACGACCTGGCAGGACCGACGGGCCCTGGTCAACGACATCGTCTGGGAGACCGGGGCCGGGCGCTGCCTTTGGGTGCAGCCCGGCACGCCCGCCTCCAAGGCCGGGCTTCAAACAGGTGACCTCCTCGTGGAGATCGATGGTGCCGTCGCGGAGGACTTTGGGACCCTGCAGCAGGCCGTGGTGGCCGCGAACGGTCCGTTGAAATTCGTGATCCTGCGGGAAGACGGGCGACACACCGTTGACGTTCTGCCTGAGAAGCTGCGTCGGGATCTGATCGTCGGCGTGGAGGGCGGTTTGTTCATGCCCCAGCATCCGACGTGGACGGTCACCGTGCCCGTGGTGGAGTCGTTCGGTGTCGGTCTTGTCTACACCGGGCGCATGATCACCCGGGTACTCCAGACACTTCGGAGCCTGTTTCGTGGCTCGGTGAAGGCGAAGCACCTAGGCGGGATCATCACCATCTTCCGCGGGTCCAAGGACCACACGAAGATAGGCTTCATGCGCGGGCTGCTGTTCCTCGCGATGGTCAGCATCAACCTGGCGATCCTCAACATCCTGCCTATCCCCGTGCTCGACGGCGGGTGGCTTGTCTTCTTGATCATCGAGAAGATCAAGGGATCTCCAGTGAGCGAGAACACCATGGCGTACTTCCAGTGGGCGGGGCTCATCTTCGTGCTCGGGCTCATGGTCTACGTCACCTGGAATGACATCAGCCGCTTGCTTGACGGACTCTAATGTGACCCCCTCTCTCGCCCCCTGATCGATGCGCCATCTCCTGGCTATCTTTCGCCTCGTTCGCTTGCCGAATACGTTTACTGCGGCTGCGGACGTGCTGGCGGGTGCGGCGATCGCCGGGGTTGATCCCTTGAGGGGTGACGTCCTAGCGTGCGCGCTCGGGTCCGGTCTTCTCTACGGCGGAGGCATCGCGCTCAATGATCGCCTCGACCTCGAGAAGGACCGCGTGGCGGCGCCGGACCGGGTCCTCCCGCGCGGCGATCTGGCCGCGCGTACCGCGTCCTGGCTGGCCCTGGTGTTGTTGGCCGGCGGCGCAGCGACGGCGGCGGTCGGTGGCATGTCCCACCTGGTCAGCACGGGCGCCCTGGTCGTAGCGATCGTGATCTACGACATCATCCCTGCCCGGCGTAAGCTCGCGGGGTCGGTCGTCATGGGCGCCTGCCGCGGGTTGAATCTGATGCGGGGCATGACCCTCGCGGTGGTGCCCGTCGCCGTGTTCCCGCATGGGGTGACCGCGGCGGCGCATGTCGGGCTGATCTTCCTCGTGACGGTCGTCAGTACTTTTGAGGGGAGCGGTCGGAGAGGGGTCGGGTGGAAGCTGGCGCTTTTGTTGATGCCCCTCCCCTACCTCGTCCCTGCGCTCCTGGGACCGTGGTGGGTGTTGGTGGCTGGCGTGGCGTTGAGTGGGTGGGTGACCGCGCCCGGGTGGACTGGCGGTGGCCAGCCTGTCGCCGTCGTCAAGCGCGCCATCTTCACGCTGGTCATTTTCGATGCCCTCTATGCTGCCGCCGCGGAGTATTGGCTGACTGCTGCCATACTCGTCGCGTTCCTGCCTCTGATCCACTTGTTGGCAAAGGCCATCGGTCAGCGGGGTTCCTGACGCCGGCGCTCAGGGCCTCGGGAGAGGTCAGCTCGCTGCCGGTTCGAGGCCGAGCCAGCTCAGGGCGTCAGCGCTCGATGTCAGGTCACCGGCGAGCTGCCGTGCCCGGACCTTGCGCAGCAGCCAGCCAAGGCGCGGCCCGGGGGCCACTCCTGCGGCCATGAGCCGCCTCCCATCCAATAGGGGCTCGGGTCGCTGATCGCCTCGAGCGGCCCTGTCGCGGGCCAGGATGTCGAGGATTTGGTCGGCGTCACCTTCGGCGTTGAGGAGGTCTTCGTGGACGTGGTGGTCCTCGCGGGTAGCGGCGAGCCGCAACCGTATGGGGCGGTCCGGTGTGAGCCCGCGATACCGCGCCCGGCCTGCGAGTAAAGCGGCGAGCCGCTCGCCCTCTTCGGTCGAACAGCGAAGTCGACGGGCGACGCTTTCAGCGACCCGACGCCAGCGAGCCGGTGGCGCGCCGTCCTCCTCGGCCCGGCGCAGGACCACCGCCAGCCAGAGTTCGAGGTGGCGATGCCGCAGCGCGTCGAGGACCGGGGCGTCGTCGAGGACGGACGCCTCATCCGGGGTGATCCCGACCACATGTTTCGCGAGCCCGGTGGAGACGAGTAGCCCCCATGCATCCCCCCGACGGCTGGACGGGCGGGTGGTGATCTTCAGTAATTCGTCGCGTATCCGTTCCGCGGATATGGCCGTGAGTCCGGCAGCCTGCCGCCGCACGGCGGCCTGCGTTTGTTCGTCCAAGTGGAAGTCGAGCCATGACCCGAAGCGCACGGCGCGGATCAGTCGCAGCGCGTCTTCACGAAACCGCTCATCCGCGTCGCCGATCGCCCGAATGCGCCGTTGACGGACGTCATCCCGGCCGCCGACGTGATCAACGATTTCGTCATCGTGTGGATTCCAGAGCAGGCCGTTGACCGTGAAGTCCCGGCGCTGGACGTCCTCCTCCGAGGTCGCGAAGCGGACCTCCTCGGGGTGGCGCCCGTCGCGGTAGTCCGCTTCCGTGCGGAAGGTGGCTACCTCCATCCAATGTCGGTCAACGGCGACGCGGACGACCCCGAAGGCCCGCCCGACGGCGAAGCTGCGCTTGAACACGGCCTCGACCTGCGCGGGGAGCGCCGCGGTGGCGATGTCGAACTCCCCTATCTCCTCGATGGGGATTCCCATCAGGTGATCGCGGACGCTGCCCCCGACGAGCCATGTCTCGTGGCCCGCATCCCGTAGACGGCGTAGCGCCTCGCATGCGGCGTCGAAGATCTTCATCAGTCGATCCGGGGGACAGATCAGGGGTCGATGGCGCGTTCGACCGCGACGAGAATGCGGCCGGCTTCCAGCGACTCTTCGGCGCCAAGGGGGCGCCCCCCATACCGTGCCCGGTACAACCACGCTACGACTCGCAGAAGCTCGGGCAAGGTGCGGTGCGGGAGCGTCGGGGCTTCGCCTATCAACTCACGCAGCGTGGCCGAGCGCCGACGCTTGGCCCCTCCTCGAGTCGCGATGCCCACGACGCGGGCGTGGAGGCCGGCGAAGTAGCCGATCTTCCCACTGAGCGTGAGGTAGGGCGGTCGGATTCGTTCGACCCAATTCACCTTCATGTGCGCATTGCCCAGGCCAGACGGGGGCCTCCATGGTATGAATTCATAGGCTGTCCGATCAAGGCTGCTGCGATCGCGGCCTATCGGTCACTCGACCATGCGACGTTCCTTTTCGATCCTCGAGTGCTTCATCCTGCTGGCGTTGGTCTCCGCCGCTGCGACGGTGGCGATTCCGCGCTGGGCCAGTGATCGGATTGTCACCAACGAACAACGGGCGGCGGTCATGCTGCGCGAAATCGCGGCTGCCCAGGCTGCCTTTCATCTTCGCAATGGGACGTACGGTTTGCTGGAGGAGCTCACCGGAGATCCGTCGTCCCGCGGATTGAAGGTGGAGCCGGCGTGCCTCGAGGCGCCGACGCCGTGGCTTGGCGCCGCCGAATTCAACGGTTACCTGTTCAGTGTCTACTTGCCAACGAAGCAGGGGCACGGGGCGCTGAGTCATGTCGAGGTCGATCCTGAAGCCGGCGCGAAGGCGTGGGTCGCCTACGCATGGCCCGTCCACTATGGCATCACGGGGCGTCGGGTGTTGGTCGTGACGCCCGCGGGCGAGGTCTTTGCGTACGAAAACGCGGTCATGCCGTTCACGACCCGGGAGCGTCGGCCATTTGCCGAACTGGCATGGGCCAAGCTCGACCCCAAGACCCCATTCGAGGAGCCGGGGGGGTGGGTTACTCAGGTCCGCTGGGACCCGGTCGCGGACTCCCGCTGACCTGCGGCCCGGCTGCAGGGTCCCGGAGCCGTGGCGTTCGCTGCGTGCCTTCCAGGATCAGGTCCGCGAAAGCCATGATGACGACGCCGTCGAGGAAGGCCACGCCGGCCGCGGCGACAGCGACCCACGGCAGCGGGAAATTACCCATGACGCCGATCCAGGTTACGACCGCGACGGCTATGAGCATGTTGAGGATCGTCGCGATGAGAACGGGCCGCCGCACGGGGGCGATCGCATCGGCGATGAGCCGACGCCGTCCGGTGACCAGGTAGTCCTCAAGCAAGGCGGCTTCGACCTCGAGGGTCGCCTTGTCGAGCGCGCCGACCAGGTGAAATCCGGACCGGACCTCGTACCGGAGCATGATCCCCGTTTCCTCATCCGAGACCTCGATCAATAGGACGCGGAGCGTCGTCGGCCATTCCTCGGTCCGCAGCGACAGGATGCGTTGCCAACGGCTGCCGCGCACGTAGGTGAGCGATGTGGGCCCGCCGTCGTCTACCTGGCTGTAGCCGTTGCCGCTGAAGAAGAGGGCCGCGCCCTCTCGCGCAGACGCCATGGGGCCGGGAGTTCGGAAGGCAAACTCTGCGTTCATTGTGGCCCCTCTTGCCGGAGCGCCAGATCCATGAGACGGATGCGCTCTTCGACGAGGCGCGGGTGGCTCTCTCTGCGTCGCAGGATTTCATCGCGGGCGAGGGCGGTGCCCGACAGGTCGAGGGAAGCGATGAGGAACACTGGGTCCCCGCCGTCATCGAGGCGCTGCGCGAGCCACGGAACGAGACGGTCGCCGAGCCGTGGCAACCACTCAGCCACCTGCGCGGGGCCGGGGTGCGCGAAGTGCCCGCAGCTCAGGATGCCGCGGGCCAGCTCCAGATCCGGTGCCCCGGTCTTGAACGTGAGTCCAACGGCGATGTTCTGCACCTCTATGGCAGTCCCGTCCCGGATGATCTTACGGAGCAACGGGAGGTCCTTGGCCTTTCCCATGGCGGCCAACGCCATCAGGCCAACAATGCGGTCCGGAACCCGAGCCTCCGGGTCGTTCGCCCAATCGCGGAGCCGTTCTTGTGCCTCCGGATCTCCCATGACGCCGAGGGTGAGCCACATGCCGGATTTCAGTTCGGCGCTCGCAGCGGGGATGTGGTGCTTGAGTGTGGGTATGGCGTCACGGAGGCCGAGGTCCCGCGCGGCCTCCATGCAGAACGAGGAGAGCGTTGGGTTGCGAGGGTTGAGCCCGTCAATGATCTGGGACACCGCGCGGTCGTCGCCAAAGGTGGCCAGCCCCCACGCAGCCTGCAGCCGTGCCTGGGGCTCCTCGTCGTCGAGCAGGGAAGCGATGCGATCACGCATGCCCTCCATGCGATCCTCCCGGATGATCGCGGCGGCGACATCGCGGACGTGCGGCAATGGGTTTCGCAACGCCCGAGCGAGGAGCACGGGGAGGTGATCGCCGCCGCAGGATCGGGCTGCGGAGACGATGCGGTCCAGGGTTCGCATGCCCTCCCCTGGGCTCCTCTCGGTGATCTCGGCGAACAGGCGGTCGAGGCCCGGTACAAACCGCGGGTCCCGTTGCGTTGCCGCGACCTCGATGGCCTTGTGGCGGACCTGGAACTCCTGGTGCTCCAGGAGCGTCACTCCTGGTGCAACGAAATCCGGGTGCCGAATGCGGGCGAACAGATCACCGAACGCCGCTGCTTCGAACTTCGATATCCGCGCCCGTTGCTCCCAGTCTTCGAGGATCAGGCGGATGACCTGGGGGTCGTCGGCGAGCAGGGCAAGGTCATCCTTGACGGCCCCGAGGGCCTTGGCCTGGGCTGACGTGATGCGATCAAGGCACTTGCGGGCTGCACGGCGGCGCGCAGGTCCGTCCAGCCTCAGATGGAACGCTGGCGTTCGGCCCGTCTCGGTGCGCCGAGGAGGGCTGACCTCCGGCGCATCGGAGCCGAACTCAATGTTCACGGCGACGACGGCCAGGGCGATGGCCGCGAAGGCCGTTGCGAGTACCACAGGCAATCTGGGCATGCGATCGGGGTGCTGCGCGCTCCAGGATGGCGTACGGGCGAGGTCCGCGGGACCGTAACAAAATTCGGCGTCGGTTCGGGCCCAGGGCCTGCTAAACCGACATCATGCCGCCCCTCGATCTCGGTAGGTCCGGCGTCCGTCCTCCTTCACCGGTCCTTTCGGAGCATGTCTCCAGGGTTCGCGAGCTCGACGGAATAGAGCGAGGTGGGCGCCGTGATGAAGAGCGTCTTGAAGTCGTCGCCGCCGAAACAGCAGTTGGTCGGGGGCTCAGGAGTCTTCATCGTCCCGATACTCTCGCCGTCCGGTGAGAGCACCGTGATGCCCGCGCGCGCGGTGGTGTAGATATTCCCCAATACATCGACACACATCCCATCGCAGAATCCCGTCGACTTCCAGACGGGCTTTTTGTCCAACGTTCCGTCAGCCTTCACTTGATAAGCAGTCATCGTCGCCGGTAAATCGCGGAGCGACTCGTCGGGATGCCAGTTGCCGCCTGTATCCGCGATGTAGATGTGTCGCTCATCAGGCGAGAAGGCGATGCCGTTCGGCATGCAGAGATCTTTCACCACGGCCGTGACCGTCTTCGTCTTCGGATCCAAGCGAAAGACCCAGTGACCTGGCTGCTCCTTCCCCTTGCGCGCGTCCGGTAAGCCCCACGGCGGATCCGTGAACCAGATCGTGCCGTCAGATTTCATGGCGAGATCATTAGGTGAGTTGAGGCGCTTCCCTCCAAAGCTGTCACAGAGAACCGTGAGCTTTCCGTTTTTCTCCGTGCGCACGATGTCTCGAGCACCCTGCCGGCATGTGAGAAGTCTGCCTTCTCTGTCGAGCAGGTTCCCGTTCGGGCTGGGGCTCTCCCTGAAGAGCTTGAGGCCGTCCGTCTCACTCCACTCCAGGAGCTTGCCGCTCGAGACGTCGCTGAAGACGAGCTTCTTCTCCTTGGGCAACCAGACCGGCCCCTCCGTGAACTTCATGTCGCCCACGATCTTCACCAGACCGGCCCCAGGGGCCATCAGGTCTTGGAGCGTGGGAGCATCAGCCTTGCCATCAGAGCATCCGACAAGCAGAGACAGGCCAACGAGGGCGATTGGGGCGCGTTTCAAAGCGCGGACATGCTACTCATTTGGGCGGCCCGTATTGAAGACTCAGAGACTCTTCACGAGATCTGTGAGGGGGATGCCGGTTGTCCGGACCAGTTCGAGCAGCGCCAGGCGATAGCTGATGTGGGCCTGCAGGAGCGCGGTGCTCCGGACGCTGAGGTCTTCCTCTACCTGGAATACCTGGAAGTTGGTGGACCGACGCAACTCGAGCCGGAGGCGCTCGTTGGCGAGTTGCTCTTGGGCGAGCCCCCGTGCTTCGGAGCTGGCCGCGATGGAGTCGCGCGCCACCTCCACGTTCCGCACGGCGTTGCGTATCTGGAAGATCATCTCCGTCCGCGCCTCGTGGAGCGCGATGTTGTCCTGCTTCAGCGCGACCCGGGCTTGCGCGACGCGGGCGGCGGCCGCTCGATTGCCGATGGGGTATTCGAATCCCAATCCGAGGCGCCAATTCGTGGACCCGTCCTCGGGGGTGAAGGCTTCGAAGTGCGTGTTGATGATGTTCTGGTCCGACAGGCCGCGAAATGTGGCGGCCGCGGTCAGGTCGAGGGATGGCAGCCGTTCGTTCTCCCTCCGGGATAGCTCTATCTTCGCCCGAGCGACCTGCATATGGGCTTGCAGCAACTCGGGGTAGGAGCGCTCCGCAAGCTTGATGATCTGTGGGATGGGCCGGAGGTCTACTGCGTCCGCGCCTAGTTGTTCGTCCACCTTGTCGGGGAGCTCGATGGCCTCCGAGGGTCGGATCGGCACCTCCCAGTCACTGTCGCTCGCGAAGCCAAAGATCAGGCGCCGGAGGCGATCGCCGGCCTCTCGCTTGGAGGCGATGGCCGTGACCCGATCCGCGACACGCGAGGCCTTGGCTGCTTGTGCTGACGTGATCTCGATCTCGGCCAGAGCGCCAGATTCGACCTTCTGTTTGGTGATCTTGATTTGCTCTTCGGCGAGCTCGACGCTGGTGTTCTTGTTCTCGATGTCCGCGTTCGCGAACACGAGGTCGTAGTAGGCCTGCTGGACTTCAGCGAGCTTCTGGCGGCGCGTGATGCGGTACATCTCAAGCGCCTCGAGACGCCCGATGCGGGCGAATTCGACTGGCGCGAGGTTGTAGGACGCCCACGCCGCTCGCAGGATCGGCTGGGTGATCGACAGCGACGCTGAGGTGCTGTAGGACGGGTCGAAGTTCGCCGCGCGGCGGGTGTCGGTGATGTTGGATGCGAAGGTCAGGTCGTAGGAGAGGCCTGTCTCCAGGATCCCCTGGATGCCGAAGGAGAGGTCTTGAAGGTCGGAGACCTGGGAAATGTTCTGCGAGATGGTGGTCGGCTCTCCGGTGATGGGATCCGGCGGCCCGGGGAACTCAGCCCTGAACAGGGATGACCGGCGCGCCTTGTTGTAGTCGGCTACGAAGGTCGGGTCGAATGCCGCGAGCGCCTCTCGGATGGCCGCACGCTGGATTTTCTCGTCCATGATCGCGGCCCGCAGCGTGAGGTTGTTTTCAACCGCCATCCGCATGGCGTCGTCCAGGCTGAGGACGAGCGCGGCTGGTGCTTTTTCTTCGATGACGGCCGGAGGTTGTACCTGGGCGAAGGCGGACACAGGGAGGAGCAGCCACCCCAGGACGGACAAGCGGACGCGCATCTGCGGGCTACCTCCCCAACCGACGACGGTACGGCCTGCTTGCCCTGAGTTCGCTCAGAGCCAGGCCTTCTTCGCGTCACGACGGCGTTTGGCCTCCGCCGGAGCAAAAGACTCCGATCGATAGTAACGGATACGCAGGAGACGTTCTCTCTCCCCTGGTCGCCCGACCATGCTCCGTTCGACCCGCTCCAGCACGTTCGAGGCGTCGATGCCGCCGATGCGGGCGATGGCTAGGAGTACGGCGTCAAGGGACGAGGCCGTACCTATGAAGGCGAGCACGGGCTGGAGCCCGTCGGCGAGGCCGATCTTTCCGATCGCCTCGATGCGCGCGGAGAGCTCATCACCGGTGGCCCCGGAGAGATCCCGGGTCAGCGCGGAAAGGGATCTCTCGGCGCCGAATTCGCCCAGGTACCACGCTGCCCGGGTGCGGACGACCGGCGACTCATCGAGCATGGTTCCTTCGCAGAAGCGCCGGAGCCGGCTCTTTGCCGCGGCCGCCATGGAGTCCATCATCGACACGCGATTCTCGGGTGCCTGCAGCCGACGAAATTGGCTGATGGCCGTGCGCAATTCCGCGCGCGCGGGTCCGGGCGGGAACGCCTCTTCGGCACCCGTGAGGTGCGCACCGAGGAGGCGCGAGATCTTCCGGGTCAGCCGTGTAAGGGTCGGCTGAGATGCCCGGGGGGCCGTTTCTCGGGACCGTTGGATTTGATCGAGATGCTCAACCTTGAACAGGAACGAGGCTTCGTCGGCGAGGCGAAGCAACTCGTTGCAGGCGACGCGGGTGGCGAACACCGAGCGCGTCTCGACGTTGGTGAGCGAGAGATCGAACAGGGCCCGTGCGCGCATGAGGGGGAGCTCATCCGCCGCGATGCGGAAATACGCGCGCAGCGTCTTGGGGACGGCGATCTCGTCGCGGGGAGTCAGGTCGACGACGTCGACCAACTCATGCATGCTGCCGCTCTTTAGCGGCCTCAGGAACAAGATCTTTTCCAGGTCTTTGAACGACCCCCCACGTTCTCCGGCCGCCCCTACCAGGACGTGATCGCGGGCAGGTCCTTTGAACGTCTCCAGTACCTTGAAGCGGGTGACCTGGATCTCGTGCAACGGCAGGATCTCGTCGGAGTCCAGTCGTGCACGGACCACGACGCCCGCGCGGTCCAGCAGGGCCTCATGAAGCCAGGATTTCGCCGGGCGAACCGGGCGCTGCGCGACGGACTGGAAAGTCAGCGACGGCAGCAGCAAGCACACGAAGATCGCTTGGCGCATGACGCGATGGTAGCGTCTGCGACCGCCGTGCCACGGGGAGATTCTCGTGGCGCCGGCGGCGAGGCTCAGCCAGCGTTGCGAATGGCGGCGGTCAAGACGTCGGCCGCCTTCTTGCGCTCCTGCACCTTGGCGTTGTGGATGAGGATGTAGCGCTTGACCTCTTCGAGGGTTCCCGTGAAGAAACGGTCTCCGTAACTGGTGACCGTGTAGATCTTCTTCCCGCGTACCGTCCCGGCGTAAGTGATTTTGAGCGTCATGCTTGGGCCCTTCTCGATCGAGTTCGATTTCCAGGGGTGCGATGGGGTCACCCCGTCCTCTCTCGGACGCCCGGACATTCGCAAACAGCAGGCCGAACCCCTTTTGCAGGCGGGATCCTGGCGCAAAGCCATATTCACCAGGAGGTTGGGCTCTTCATGTGCCCTGTGCGGGTATCGGAGGCAGCCGATGGACTGCCCCCTGGGGTGCAGTAGATGGGGCCTGAAGTGCACGCTGGCGTACACCTGGCGAGCTCAAAGGTGGCTCGGGGAGTCGGCGGACCGGGCTGCCGCCCGCGCGACTTACTTGGGCCGAGGCCCCCGCAGGTCGGGCTTGGACGGGCGCTCTTTGGGCTGGGTCCGGTCGTCCGTGAGCGTGTGGGCTCGATCGTTGGTGCGGACCTCGGGGCCCTGCGCCGGCTCCCTGAGCAGGAGGAAGGCGCACAGGACACAAGCAGCACCCAGATAGAAGGCGAGGGATCGTCCCAGCACCAGCGTCGAGGGTGACACTCCAGGGGTGCCACGCACGGAAAGCAGTCCTCGCCACCGGGCCGCGAGCCATCCTTCGGGGCCGGCGGAGCGAGGGCGCGCGAGGGCGTCGTCGCGAATCCATCCGGCCACCGTGGCCTGCAGCTGGGCCGTGAACTCCGGGCGAGCCGGCAGGGGCCCTGGGTTGAGCTCAGACAAGACCCGGTCCATCTCCCGAGCCTCTTCTGCCACCTCAGGGTGGGCCGAGAGATACTCGCTGAGGAACCGCTGGTCGTCCGCGGCGAGCTCCTCGCGGCGGGCCTGAATGCTCAGCTCAAGCGCCCTAAGGCGCTGTGGGTCACGGGGTTGGGTGTTCATGGCTCGGGTGCAGCTCCCCTTGGCGATTGCCGCTCCATGTCGTGTAACGGCAGTAGGTTGGGTGCGGTTCAGGATTCTTCATCGAATCCCCGTGTGATCTCCCGCAGCTTGCGGACGGCGTTGAACATTCGTGATTTGACGGTCCCCACGGGGATGCGGAGCAGTTCGGCTACCTCCGCATACGGCAGCTCCTGGATCTCAGCCAAGATGTAGACCTCGCGCATCTCCTCGGGCAGGCGTCGGAGACACCGGGCCACGATCCTGGCGGCATCGGAGCGGAGGGCTCGGGTTTCAGGATCGTCACCCTCAGAGGGAATCCGGCCCAAGGGCCCGCCACCGGGTTCGGAGCCTTCGCTGTCGGCGTCCAGCGAGGTCTCCCCCGGACGCCGGGACTGCGCGCGGAACCGGTCGATCCAGTGATTGCGAGCCACGCGAAACAGGAACGTCCGAAACCGCGCGCGCGGCTGATAGTCCTCACGGGACTTGAAGACCTTTAGCCACACATCCTGGCAGCAGTCCTCTGCCAGCTGCCGATCACGGCACTGAAAAAAGAAGTAACTGATGAGGGAATCGGTGTGGGCCGCGACGAGGTCCTGGAAGGCGTCGTAGTCGCCTCGCTGAAACGCGAGCATCGCGGCTACGTCTGGGTCCACCATGAAGTCCGTCAACGAACCATGTCCCCCGCGCCTCAATCGGGTCCTACGTTCGCCGGCCACGCTGCGGCGATACGGTCACCGCGGTCGCCGACGAACACCGGGCGTAGCTGCCGCCGAAATTCTCCATCGCCCCGTTGCAGGTACAACTCTAGCGCCAGCCCTTCGGGCGACCATGGGAGTCGCTCCGGCCACTCGATCACACTGATACCGGACGGGTCGTCCAGTGGATCGAGGACGCCCTGCCAGGCCATCGCGTCCTCAACGCCCTCAAGACGGTACAGGTCCAGGTGGTCGACCGGAAGCCGTCCGCCTTCGTATCGGTGATGAATGGCGAATGTCGGGCTCGCGACCTCCCGGGGGTCCGGGTGTCCGAGGCCGCGGACGAGGCCACGGACGAACGTGGTCTTGCCGCCGCCCAGGTCCCCGAAGAGGAGGATCGTGTCACCGGGCTCCAGCAGCGCTGCGAGCGCCGCGCCCGCCGCCTCCGTCTCCTCGGGCGATGCCGTCCCGAAGCCCCCCTCACCCATGGCGGAACCCCCGTGGTGCGACCGGACGTTCCACGCCGCCTTCGATCAGAACGTGGCCAGACTCCGTGACTTCGCCGATCTCTGATAGCGGGGTGTCGAGGCTCCATTCTGCGAGGACGCGCGGGGCATCATCAGGGTGCATGGCCATGAGGAGCTCGAAGTCCTCCCCTTCGGAGAGCGCCGCGTGGAGGTCGTCGGCGTTTTCGCTGAGCGGGATCCGCTCCGCGTGTAAGCGGAATCCGAAGCCGGGCGTGATGCGTGTGAGGTCGAGCAGGAGTCCGTCGGATACATCGATCATGGACAGCCGGGAGGTGGCATCCACCAGGCATCGGGCCTCGCGGAGGCGCGGCTCAAAGCTCAAGTGAGTGCCCTTGCGCGATCCGCCTATGGCGCCCGTGACCATGACGACATAACCGGGCTCGGCTCCGGTTCGCCGGACCGGGGCGGCGCCCATGAGGCGACCGATTGCGGTGACGGACAAGACCACTCCACCGTCGTGGGTGACGGTGTCGCCGCCAACGATGGGGCACCCATGCTCGCGGCCGAGTTGGCGCATCCCCTCAGTCATGGCCTGCGCCTGCGACAGGTTGAATCCCCTCGGCAAGCTCGCCGTCGCGACCGCGAAGACCGGCTCGGCGCCCATGGCAGCGAGGTCTGACAGGTTGACGGCCAGCGCCTTGCGTCCGACCAGGTGGGGTTCGTCTCCGGAGAGGAAATGGGTCCCCTCGGCGATGGCGTCCGCGGCGACGACGACCTCCGCGCCTGCCCATTCAACGACGGCGGCGTCGTCGCCGAGGGGCACGGTCACTCCGCGATGATGCAGGTCTGTCTCCTGCAACCACCGCAGAAAGGTGAGTTCGTCATCGGGCGGCATCGCGTCTAAAGGTAGCTCGCCTTCCGTAGCAGCGCCGCCCGGGGGACGAGCCCCACCTTGCGGCTGTCGATAGCTTCCGCGTCGACCGCGGGGTTGAGGAGGAGGACCAAGCCCTGCGGGATGGGTCCGCCATTGATTCTGATCTGGGGGGCGACGCCGTCCTGCCACGATAGCCACATGCTGGCGCCGGTGGGATCCCCATTGACGTGGAGTTCGACCCGACCGTCGGAGAGCGGCTCGAGGTGGATGACGTCCCCAGGGACCCCCGCGATGGTGGTGAGAATCACGCCTTCGTTACGTCCGATCCGTTTGGACAACACTGGAGGGACGACCACGTGCGCCTCGACCAGGCTCCCGTCTCCAAGCAAGGTGTCTTCATCGACCTTCTTGAAGATGAGGAACGCACCCTGGCGGACCTTGCCTTCGAGTGCCGGCCACTGGGCATCGCCCAGGCTCTCGAAGTCGTACCAGCGGACGATGAGCCCGGCGATGACGACCATGGAGAGGATGCCGACTCGGCGGGCCCAGACCAGCCAGCCTTGAAGACGCTGGTTGATCGGCCCCGGGCGATCGATTCCGACTCTGCTTCGGCGCATGGTGTCAGTCAGGGATTCGCGAACGCGCGTATAGCGGCGAGACCAGCGGCACCGGCTTCGCGTACACGCGGAAGGTCATCGAACCCTAGCCCGCCGATGGCGACCACTGGAATTCGTACCCGGGACGCGAGTTGGCGTATGGGCTCGAG
>NYSS01000083.1 GCA_002683135.1 Planctomycetota bacterium
CCGCACTTCCGCCAAGCTTGGACCGGCAGAAATCGTACTCATTGAATTGGGCAAGAAGCACGGGTTTGATGTTGAAGCCACTAAAGATGGTCGCATCTTTGATGGAGATCTCGGTCAATATGGCGGCTTTGTGTTTTATACGACCGGCGACCTGACTAAGCCGGGAAATGACAAACAGCCACCGATGACGCCAAAAGGTAAGGCGGCGTTATTGGCAGCAGTTCAGGCCGGCAAGGGATTTGTAGGGAGCCACTGTGCCAGTGACACCTTTCACACCAAGGGAAAGCGTAACGAAAATCAGGACGAAAAAGATCCGTACATTGCCATGCTCGGAGGTGAGTTCATTGTGCACGGTGCCCAACAGAAGACGACCATGAGGGTCTCTAAGAGTGATTTCCCAGGAATGGCCGCTGCCGGTGAACAATTTGAGATGCATGAGGAATGGTATGCATTGAAGAACTTTGCTCCTGATATGCAAGTGCTCTTAGTCAACGAAACCGCCGGGATGACGGGCAAGGCCTATGAGCGGCCGCCATTTCCGGCGACTTGGGCGCGACAGCATGGCAAAGGTCGCGTTTTTTACACGTCGATGGGGCATCGAGCGGACGTCTGGACCAACCCGATTTTCCAGTCGATCCTCGTTGGAGGAATCCAATGGGCGATAGGGGACCTCAAAGCCAAAATTACACCCAATATTCAGCAAGTGACTCCAAAGGCGGCCACTCTGGGCCCCAACTGACCATTTCGGCAGAATCAAGCGACTAATAACCGTTTTTGTAACGACCTGGCGACTACCATCTTTGCTTCGGTAGTCTACCGGTTCTTCGGCTGCTTACTTTTGTAGCAATTATGCCCGTTCGATCGGCGTACAGGCGTTTGACACCAACTGCTAAGCCGTTTAGCATAAATACGTTGTGGCAACTATGCGCGCCAAGACAGCATCGATCGAAATCTGCGCTTAGGTTGCGCTGTGGGCAGCCTCGGCTGCGGGTCATTGTCAACGAAAAGAGGAGTGACTTTTGGAGAGTCCTTCGAGGTCTGGAGTATTTTCAGCTGCTGCCGACCAGCGGCTGGAACGATTTGCTCAGAGCATCGATGTCGATCGCCGGTTATTCCGGCACGACATTCGCGGCTCGCAAGCCCATGCGCGAATGCTGGCGACCCAAGGGCTCCTCGATGACGACGAATGTAGCGCCATTTTGGAAACACTTGGCGACATTGAGCAGGAGTTGGCCGACGGGACTCTCCCGTTGCGAATCGAACTGGAAGACATCCACATGCACATCGAGCAAGCGTTGATTGACCGGCTCGGTGATGTTGGCCGCAAGCTCCACACCGGTCGCAGCCGCAACGATCAGGTGACCACCGCCACTCGACTGTGGCTTAGAGATGCGATCGACAAAATTGATCGTCAATTAGCTCGTCTGCAGCTCGCGTTCCTCGGTCGATGTGATGCCGATTTTGACATTATTTTACCGTCGTATACGCACTTTCAGCGTGCTCAGCCGGTTCTGGCGCCGCACTACTGGCTGGCCTATTGCGAGCGATTTCAGCGGGACCGTGAACGACTGGCTGATGCACGTCGCCGAGTCAACTCGAGCACCTTAGGGACGGCTGCTTTAGCTGGCAGTAGCTTGCCGCTTGATCGGATGCACGTCGCTGCCGACCTGGGTTTCGAGCGATTGGCAGAAAACAGCCTCGATGCTTCATATGATCGTGACTTTGTGGCCGAGACCTTGGCCGCTCTGGCGCTGATCGGCGTGCATTTAAGTGGCTGGGCAGAAGAATGGATCCTCTGGTCGACCCACGAATTTGGCGTCCTGAGGTTACCGCAAGAAATGTGCACCGGTTCCTCGATCATGCCACAAAAAATCAACCCGGACGCGCTCGAGTTAATCCGAGGCAAGTCGGGTGGCGTCATTGGAAACCTGCAAGCGATATTAGTGATCCTGAAGGGCCTACCATTGGCTTATAACCGCGACTTCCAAGAGGATAAGCCGCCTCTGTTTGACGCTGTCGATTCGATCACTGCTATGCTGGAAATTGCCGAACCGATTGTGGCAGGGACCGAGTTAGATCGTGATGCGATTTCGCTGCGACTTGACGAAGGATTCCTTGATGCCACATCATTGATGGAATGGTTTATTTGCCGGGGAGTACCGCAACGAACCGCGCACCAAGCAGTTGGAGCCTTGGTGCAGCGTGCGACAGACTTGGGTTTGCCACTCAAGGACCTGCCTTTTGAGTGCCTTGAAGAGGCGGGAGTGGAAATGGATGACTCGGTGTACGAGGTCTTGGGGGCCGCTAACGCGGTCAAGGCTCTACGAACACGCGGGTCAAGTAATCCCAAGTTAGTACGCGCCGAAATCGCTCGATGGAGAGAGCAATTAGATGGTAATGAGTTTGAATCATAATCTGCATCTTTAGAGCGAGCACCGTGATGAAACGAATCTTACGAACATCGTTGTTGGTGGGAGCATTAGCCGGCCTGGTTTGCAGTTCGGCGATGGCTCAAGTCGATCCATTTGGTGATGGTGCTCCTGCACCCGAGAAAAAGCGGTCGGCGACCAAGCAGCGATCTGCTGTACCTTCGTCGCATCCGGTAGCGGTTTCCATTCGGGAGGCCGGCCCGAAAACTCCAGCACATTGGCTGTTGGCAGCACAGGCATTGGGTCAAGTTGAGGCCTACGACGAGGCTCGAGCTTATTTGAAGCTAATCCTTGACTCCGGTGCGGATACGAAGCAATTAGTGGGCTTTAATCGTCGATTTGGAACCGCATTTTTTCACGANTTGCGAACGAGNGAGTCGTTNCAACCAGAAGNCGCACAGCTCGCCAAATCCGTGATGGATGCCGTTAANAACCAGTGGCATGATGNCGNCCAGGTGTCAGCGATGTTGCNGCAAGCTGCAGCGGAGCCTAAAAGTACNCAACTAGCNCGAGTNGCCGAGCTTCGAGCTGGCGGAGATCTGCCCGTAAGTCTACTNGTGCAATGGCTCCGTGATCCTCAGCNNAGAGCNGACGCNCAAAAGCTGATTCCCATTTGGAACCCGACNGCTAACGAACCACTTGGTGTGGCGTTGCTCGCGTTTTGGGCGNTGCGACTCGATTCGATNGANCTGNTGCCGCAAACCCGTATCGCCGAGACNACACCNCTGCTCTTGGCTANNGCAGCCAGNGACGAAGAATCNGNCGAGCGANNGATNGCTCGTGGTGTTGTGGCCAAAATCATTGGCCGCGTACCTGATCGTAGCGAAGTCGAAGATCATCTGGCCACGATCTTTCAGCANCNACTCNATGAGTCNCAGAAAATCCGGCGGATCGAACCNATGGCCGAGCACACCACNTGGGCTTGGAAATCGGATCTATCTCAGGTCGCTACGCGGACCATTTGGCGAGACGAGTGGGCGATTTTACAGGCCGGCCGCGCCGCGATTGCATTAATGCGAATAAACCCCAAAGACCAAGAACGGCGTCGATGGCTCTACTTGATTGACTATCAACTCCGCTCCGGTGGCAACGACCCCGAATATGGTATTGCAATTGCTTCGGCTCAAACAATTCGAGCGAATTTGGAAGCGCAGCCGGCTGACGAACTTGAGCGACTATTAGAGATGTCGCTAAAAGCTGAGCTTTTTGGTGCCGCTATCCACATTTGCGGGGAGATGGGTAAGACCGGTGACCGCCATTTGATTCAAAATACAAGCACGCCGACAGTCCTTGCTGCTACCTTGCAGCACCCGAACCGGAATATTCGTTTTGCAGGCACGATGGCAGTTGCCCAATTACACCCGAACCGAGCTTTTCCCGGTGCCACCGCTTTCATTGAGTCACTGAGATATTTCCTGACATCTCGTGGCGACAATCGGCTGCTCATCGCAGCTGGGCACCTGGCCGAAGCTTCTGAATTCGCCGCTACCGCTCAGGTCCTTGGATATTCTACGACCATCGTTGGCTCGGGGAACTCAATGCTCAAAGCGATCCATGATTCCTCTGATATCTCGGCAATTTTGATCCGAGACTCAATCACACAACCACCATTGCGCGAAGCCGTTCAGCAGGTTCGCAAAAGTCCGCTCGGCAAGCAGGCCGTGATTTTAGTGATGACTCGAGCCGAGCGAGTTGCTGAACTCAAGGAGCATTTCCGCCTGGATCCGCGGACGGTGATCCAGATATCCATTCCCGAAGAAGCTTCCATGGCCGCCGATATGAAGCGATTGCTGGACCAGGCCGGGCGGTTTCACACCAAACCATCGGATCGACTTCTCCAAGCCAAGAAAGCACTAGAGATTTCTGTTGATTTATTGAGTTCAAAGAAATCGGCGTCCTTTATTGATGCCGCCCGTTTTCAAGGCTCGGTCATGGAGGCAATAAGAGTTCGGGAGTTGTCAGCTCTGGCCGCAAAAGTGCTCTCACAACTGGGCACCGATACAGCTCAACGAACTCTAATGGAAGTATCGCTCGACACAGCAGTCGCTGACGGAGCCCGAAAAGCCGCAGTTGTCGGCCTCTCAGATCACCTCGATGAATATGGGCGACTGCTTTCCTCAGCCGATATGGCTCAAATGAAGCGTATCCTCCGCCTGCGGGGAGATGATGATCAGATAGCCGCACTGGTTTCGACGCTTTTAAACCCTGACCCAAAACCTGCTGAAGCGGCGGAACCGATAGACAAGTAAATTTTTCCATTAAATAGCCCTCGATAGTCCGAATGAGGACATGACCACTCCCTCCGGCTCCAACGGCCAAGAACCCCCTATTCCCGAGCTCATTGGTGCTAGCCCTGCAATGCAACGGGTCTACGCCCTGACTCGCCAAGTTGCGCAAAGCTATGCGTCGGTACTCTTGCTCGGCGAAACGGGAACCGGGAAAGAACTAATCGCTCGAGCCATTCATCGATTGAGCAATCGAGCGGCGGCGCCCTTTGTGTTGGTCAACTGCGGGGCACTCAGTGAAAGCCTCTTGGAAAGCGAGCTGTTTGGGCACGTGCATGGCGCTTTTACAGGCGCCATCAAAAACCGCACAGGTCGATTTGAGGCCGCTCACACTGGCACTATTTTCCTGGACGAAATCAACTCGACGTCGCTGTTGCTGCAAGTCAAGCTATTGCGAGTTCTTCAGGAGCGAGAGTTCGAACGAGTTGGCGACACACAGACGATACACGTGGATGTACGAGTCATTGCGGCTAGCAATCGAGATCTTTGGCAGCTGGTTCAGGAGGGCAAGTTCCGTGAGGACCTCTATTGGCGACTAAACGTCGTGCCAATTAATATTCCACCATTGCGGGAGCGTCGAGAAGACATCCCGGCATTGGTGGCGCATTTCCTGGATTACTACAACGAGCACAATGAGCGATTTGTTTTACACCTCGAACGTGCCGTCATCGAAGTTCTTCAACAACACAATTGGCCTGGCAATGTCCGTGAGTTGCAAAATTACATTGAGCGAGCGGTCGTCACCGCCGAAGGTGATGAAGTCACTTTGGATCTACTTCCTGAGTCAATTCGTGGCGGACCAAAGCCGTCCAATTTACAGCGAGCGGATCTGGCGTCACTGACCCGCGAAGTCGTCAGCCGAGGGTTGGCTGAAGCCATGGAAGATGACCAGGAATTGCACCAGAATGTTGTAAATCGAGTTGAGAAAGAGTT
>NYSS01000084.1 GCA_002683135.1 Planctomycetota bacterium
GAGATCTGCAACACGATCCTCGTCGAAGAGGACCGCAAGCAAGCGCTCGCCGCTTCCGACTCCGCTCCACTGTCGCCCGACAACATCCCGAGCCCGTCCAAGATCAAGTCGTATCTGGATGACTACGTCATCGGGCAGGAACAACCGAAGCGCATCCTGTCGGTGGCCGTCCACAACCACTACAAGCGGCTCTTCTTCCAATCGAAGGGCGAGGATCACGACGGCGTCGAGTTGGAAAAGTCGAACGTCCTCCTGATCGGACCGACGGGATCAGGCAAGACCCTGCTGGCACGTACGCTCGCTCGCTTCCTCGATGTCCCATTCGCCATCGGGGACGCCACCTCGCTGACCGAGGCCGGCTATGTCGGCGAGGACGTCGAGAATCTCTTGCTCAAGCTCTTGCAGGCCGCGGACTTCAACCTCGAACGGGCACAGAAGGGCATCGTCTTCATCGACGAGATCGACAAGGTGGGCCGCACAAACCAGAACGTCTCGATCACCCGCGACGTCTCCGGCGAAGGGGTCCAGCAAGCGCTGCTGAAGATGCTCGAGGGCTCCATCGCGAATGTCCCACCCCAAGGGGGCCGCAAGCACCCGGAGCAGCAGTGCATCGCCATCGACACGACGAACATCCTGTTCATCTGCGGCGGCACCTTCGTCGGCCTCGAGGAGATCATTGGCCGCCGCATCGGCCGCTCCATGATCGGCTTCGGCGACGAGGACGACTCCGATGTGATCAAGATTCCCACAGGCGAAGGCGAGAGGAACGCAGACCTGCTGCGGCGGGCGGACATAGACGATCTCGTCCACTACGGCATGATCCCCGAGCTACTGGGACGCCTGCCCGTCAACACCGTCCTAGACCCGTTAGACGCGGAGGACCTCGTCCACGTCATGACGCGGCCCAAGAACGCCATCGTCCGCCAATTCCAGAAGTTCTTCGAGATGGAAGGGGGCCGCCTGGCCTTCACCACCGAAGCGTTGGTCGAGATCGCCAATATCGCGCTCGCTCGCAAAACCGGTGTCCGCGCGCTGCGTGCGATCCTCGAAGAGATCCTGGTCGACACCCTCTACACGCTCCCCGAGAGCCAGGGCACCCGCGATTTCCTCGTCTCCGCGCCGATGGTCCGAGGTGACAAGCCCATCCGTGCCCGCAGGCGAGCCAAGCCCCGGGCCAAGTCCGCGAAGAAGAAGCCCGCCTAACCAGCCCCGGGTCGGCTCGCGGGCTCCTGTCGCTATCGGCTCGCGTTATCATGCTCGCAACGTGTCCGCACTACCCCGCATCACCGATCTGACCCACGCACAGTTCCGAGACCTCGCCGAGGCTCACGGTGTTCGTCCGTTTCGGGGAGATCAGGCCTACGAGTGGGTCATGAAGAAGGGGGTCCGGCAGCCGGACGACATGAGCAACCTCCCAAAGCCGTTCAGAGACGTGCTCTGGGAGAAGCTCGACTGCAAGGACCCCGTCACCAAGTGGAGCAACGACCCGCAAACAACGACCGACAAGCTCTATATGGGGCTACCCGATGGGGATGGGGTCGAAGCGGTGCTCATCTGCGATGGACGCCGAACCACCGTCTGCCTGTCCAGCCAGGTTGGGTGTCCGGTCGGCTGTACCTTCTGCGCCTCCGGGCTGTTGGGCCTGCGGCGCAACCTGTCCGCGGGTGAGATCCTCGACCAGTTCATCGAGGCGCGCAAAAGGGCTCGCTCCTTGGACCGCCGGATCTCCAACGTCGTGATGATGGGTATGGGCGAGCCGCTGCTGAACTACGACGCCGTCGTCCACGCCCTCGAAGTCCTCAACGACCCGGAGGCGGGGGGCATCGGTGCTCGCCACATCACAGTGAGCACCGTGGGGCTCGGCAAGGGGGTCAAACGCTTGGCCCAGGAAGGTAAGCAGTACACACTCGCGTTCTCCCTGCACGCGCCGGACGATGAAACCCGCAGCGAACTCATCCCCTTCCCTGGTGTCCTCTCCATCGCCGAGCTCATGGACTCCGCCCACGAGTATCTCCGCGACACCGGCCGCGAAGTCACCTTCGAATACGTGCTCATCGAGGCCGTTAACGCGTCAGCCAAGCACGCCAAGCACCTAGCGGATCTCCTCAAGGGGGTCCGCTGCACGGTCAACCTGATCCCCTACAACGAAAACCCAGGGCTCCCCTTTCGTCGGCCGACGCCGGGCTCCATCGATCGCTTCGAAGCGATCCTCCGAAGCCGCCGCATCAAGGTTGCCGTACGCAAGCGCAAGGGCCACGAAATCCTCGCCGCGTGCGGGCAACTCAGATTGCGCGAACGCCGGGCGACGTCAGCGGAGTGAGGCCAAGCGCCGGCCCGGGGACAGCACCGGGTCGTTCTGCGGCGGCGACGGGGCACAAGTCCTCCGCGCGGCCGCGCAATCAGCGTTACTTGGGGCGTGCGCCCGCGAACGCCATCTTGCGACCTTCCCGCAGCACCCGCACCTCAACCGTGCCCCCCTCACCCGAGTTGAGGGCTGAGCGGATGTCCGCCATCGACCCGACGGGGGCCCCGTCGACATGCGTCAAGACGTCATGGGACCGCAATCCCAGACCATCAGCGGGCGAGCCGCTCTTGACCGCAGTGATCAGCACCGCCTGTCGGGGAAGATCCAGGTGGGACCGTAGAACGGCCGGCACCGACGCTATCGTCGCACCGTGCACGACGTCCGTCCCGACTTGGGATTGAGCCCGCACCGTGGGCGTCCGAACCGGCGAGCGTGGCGCCCGCGGTGACGGCCACTCGGTCACGAATCCATGCCGGGACGAGTCAAACACGCCCGTGTCGCGATACCGATCGTAGATCTCTCCGTGCGCCTCCTTGAACGCCTTGAGGTCCTCCGCCGCGTACGTCTCGACCGCCTTCACCTTGCCGGTCCGCGGATCGACGCGGCCGATCTCGACGGTCACCTTGCCCCCGGCGTCACGCCTGCACTCGATCGACTCACCGTTCCGCGTCACCCGCGTCGTTCGCCCTGGCCCCCCAATGCTGACACTGAAGGAGGTGCTCGTTCCACGACGCTGCGCTGAGAGCGACTCGGGCTGGGAGCGCTGTGGGCGCGTCATCTCATCCAGGAATTCGTTGAGGGCGTCCATGTACTCGTCGAGACGCCCCGGGTAGTCCTCCGGGCGCGGCATGGAACCCAGGTCCCGCTGCGGACGCACCTCGACTCGAGGACGGCCGGGGGGCGACACCGGTTCGAGCGGACGCCCACGCAGCCGCTCACGCACCCGCGCGGGATCGTCGTTGCTCCTCGTCTCGCCAAGCTCGTCCAGGAGGCGCCGCACCCGCGCACGCTGCTCCAGATGCTCTGAATCCGCGGCCTTCTCCAGCGCCGACCGAGCGGCCTCCCCAGCCTCGCGGAGCTTGACTGTGGCCGCTTCGCGAGTCTTGAAGTCAGGGCTCCCGAGGTCCTTCACGAGTTGCCCGAGAGCGGCAGACGTCCACGTCGTGCCCTGGCCCGTGAGGGGCGCCCCCAGCAACAACGCGAACATCAGGATGTAGGCAAGATCACGCATGGCAAGTCCTCCATGGGAGCGGACGCGTCACCTGGCGATTAGCTCCGCCATTTCTTCACCAACAGGCTGGATACACCCTAACCGCTGGTCACGTCACGCGGCCAGCGTCGCTCCCACGAGGGCCGTGACAGACGCGTCCGGAGAGGCCCCCACAGATCCAGGCTCACCGCATCCCCCACCCTGCCGTAGCTGCGCAGCAGAGCCTGCTGATCGGCATAGGCCTGCACTCGAGCACCGCAGGGCAGGCAGACGCGCAGGTGGGTCGCAAACGCCCGCTCGTAGCCCGGTGCTTGGTCACCGCCCACCTGTAGCGGAATGAGGGAACGTAGCTGCGCGCAGCTCAGGACGGCTTGAGGGCGCCCGTGACGGCCTCTTGGGGACATGGGCAGAACTCCCTCGACCTCACGGGTTCTGGCCCTGTCGACGTTCGTCAAGTCCGACACCCGCTCGTCAGGATCTACGGCGGCGGGGCCAAAGCCATAGGTCGAATTGCCGCAAGTAGCTACGGAAGCTGCTTGCCACTCCCCTTCTGCTTCGGCGGCACCACCACGGGCCCCTTCGGGATGACCTCCTTCAGGGCCTTACGCATCATCTCTTCCAACAAGGCCTTGGGGTCATCTTCCAACAGGTCGACGCGGCCTGGCAGTGGGAGGGCGCGGCGACTCCGCCGACCGTCCTTCCCGACCACGCCCAGGTGAATCAACCGCCGGTCGGAAACAGCCAGAGCACGCGCGAGGGCAACGCTGCCAGACTGCCCCAACCCGACAGGCTTGCCATCGCAGGCGGTGATCACCTCTCCCTCATTCATCTGGATCGCCGCGCCAAGAGAGCCCACCTCAACGGCGACGACGGAGAGCCCCGAGCCGGCCGGTAGGTCGTGCTTCGCACGAAAAGCCTCGGATACCGGAGTAACGGCGAGCCCGAGCTTGTGCCAGGGAACCCGTTTCACACCGATCGCCGGGCCGAGGAGTTCACGCACCGAGGACTCGATCTGTTTGAACTTCGGGTGATCCGGACCTGCCAGGTCCCGCAAACGATCCAGACGCCGCAGGATACGATCCACCGCGACGAGCTGATCGGGTTCGATGACGATCTTGGGCTTCGCAGCCGCCAGCCGGTCCCCCAACCGCAGTTCCTCGAGAAGATCCGCGATGGCCCCCGGCTCCCCCGTGTCCACGGCGGTATCAACCGCGCGGTGCAATTCAGCCCGCAAGTCGCGGACAAATCGCGCCAAGCTCCGGTCGACGGCCTTCTTTAGTCGGGCGCGCAGCGCGTCACCCTTGTCAGGCGATTCCTGGCCAAGGACCGCTGCGACCATCACCGCGAGCAGCACGAGGACGCGGGGCATGTCAGCCCTCCTGGGGGGGACCCGCGGCGTTCTTGCCGTCAGGGCCAGCCCGCTGCGGAGTCTCCTTCGCCGCCTCAGATTCCGCCGACTCTGCCACGGGCTCGAGAGGCGAGGTCTCCTCAAACAGCGTCCCCATGCGGCGGAACTTCTCGTAGCGCTCCGCCACGAGTTGCTCGATCGGAAGAACGGAGAGTTCCCTCAAAGCAACCAGGACCCGCTCGCGAACGGCGGCCACGGCAGCACCGGGGTTACGGTGCGCAGCACCGACCGGCTCCTCGATGACGTCGTCGACGACACCCAGCCTCAACAGATCGCTGGCCGAAAGCCGAAGGGCAGCGGCGGCCTCCGCAGCCCGATCACGATCCCGCCACAGGATCGCGGCGCAGCCCTCCGGGCTGATGACCGAGTAGTACGCATGCTCAAGCATGAGTACGCGATCACCGATGCCGATACCCAGCGCCCCGCCCGATCCGCCTTCGCCGAGGACCACACAGACAATGGGGACACGCAGCTGGAACATCTCCTTCAGGTTCTCGGCGATGGCCCAGGCCTGCCCTCGTTCCTCCGCCCCGATCCCCGGGTAGGCACCGGGGGTGTTGATCAACGCCACCACCGGCAAACCGAACTTCTCAGCGAGCCTCATCTTGCGGAGCGCCTTGCGATAGCCTTCAGGATGCGCTGACCCGAAATTGCAGGCGATCTTCTCCTTGGTGTCCCGGCCCTTACGGTGAGCGACGAGGAGGCAACGCACGTCACCGATCCGAGCGAGTCCCGTGATCAACGCGGGATCATCCCGAAACAGGCGATCTCCGTGGAGTTCCATGAACTCGTCGAGCATCCCCTCGATGTAGTGCACCGCGAGGGGACGACCTGGGGCCCGGGCGACCTGGACCTTCTCCCAGGGCGACAGAGAATGAAAAACCTCGACGACACGCTTGTCGAGCTGACTCTTGAGCCCCGTGATCTCGCCGTTGAGGTTGAGTTCCGTGCCCTTGGACAGGAGCTCAAGCTCCTCGATCTTGGCCTCGATCTCGACGATGTCCTTCTCAAACGGAAGGATCTCGTAGGCCGCACGTTGCGTGGTCGTCCGCCGTTGCTCCCGATCAGCCATGAAACCGCCTCCAAACCGCTGGCCGATGTTAACACCGGGCGAGACTACCCTCACGAGCCCGTTGAAGACTGGCGTGATCCGTTGCTACTATCCGACGCGCCGGGCGGTTTCCTCAAACCCGTGGGAGTACAGGGCTTGCACGATCTCCGGCGCAGGGGAGTGCGCATGCGCTGGCAGATCGAGGTCACGCCTCTCGACCCCTCGGCTGATTCCCTGGGCCACGTCATCAGCAATCGCTTGAGGGCGTTCGGCGTCGAGGCCACCGAGACCCACACCGCTCGCCTGTTCTATCTCGAGGGCGACCTCGACCGCGAGGGCGCCGAGTGTCTCGCCACCAAGTTGTTTGTCGATCCCGTCGTCGACGCGGTCGCCGTCCACGCATGGGACGAGTATGCGAGCGACGCCCACGGGACGGTGAGCATCTTCCGGAGACCCGGCGTCATGGACCCCGTCGAAGCGGGGATCCTCCGCGGCGCCCGCCGCCTGGATGTCCCACTCGACAGCGCGGCGACGGCGGTCCGCTACGGGATCCAGGGTGACGACGGGAGCCTCGAGCAGGCGGCCGCCCTGCTGTTCAACCCGGCCATCGAGGAGGCGCAACTCCACGATGACCGCTTCCCCGCTCGCGTTCTCGCCGGCGGCGACATCACGGCTCGCATCGAGGTCCCCCTCATCGCCGCCGAGGACGCGCGACTTGAACAGATCAGCACCGAGGGCGGCCTCAGCCTCACGCTGCTCGAGATGCAGTCCATTCGCGAGCACTTCAGGGGCCTCGGTCGAGAGCCGACGGAGATCGAACTGGAGAGCCTGGCGCAGACCTGGTCGGAGCACTGCAAGCACAAGACCCTCGCAGGCGCCGTCCGCTACGAGGGCGACGAGGTGCCAGGCGTCGGGACCTCCTTCGAGACGCCNAACCTCCTCAAGGACACGATCAAGGAAGCCACCGTACGTCTCGATCGCGACTTCTGTCTTTCCGTGTTCCACGACAACGCCGGGGTCATCGCTTTCGAAGGAGACCAAGCCCTCTGCTTCAAGGTGGAGACGCACAACCACCCCAGCGCCATCGAACCGTACGGCGGCGCGGGGACAGGTATTGGCGGCGTCATCCGGGACATCCTGGGTACGGGGCAGGGAGCCCGGCCGGTCGCGAACACAAACGTGTTCTGCGTAGGGCCTCCGGACATGTCGGCGACCGACGTGCCGAAGGGCGCGCAGCACCCGATCCGCATTCTCAAAGGCGTCGTATCCGGTGTCCGCGACTACGGCAACCAGATGGGCATCCCGACGGTCAACGGCGCCGTGCTCTTTGACAAGCGGTACGTCGGGAATCCCCTCGTGTACGCGGGGACCGTCGGCATCATCCCGCGAGACCGCGTAGACAAGACCGTCTCCCCCGGCGAAGCCATCGTGGCGATCGGCGGACGCACGGGCAGGGACGGCATCCACGGGGCGACCTTCAGCTCCGTGGAGCTACATGAAGACTCCGAACGCGTCGACTCGGGTGCCGTGCAGATCGGTAACGCGATCACCGAGAAGAAGGTGCTCGATGTCCTGCTCCAAGCCCGCGACAGAGACCTCTACACAGCCGTCACCGATTGCGGCGCCGGCGGGTTCTCTTCGGCCGTCGGCGAGATGGGCGAGAAGTGCGGCGCAAAGGTCTGGCTCGACCGCGCGCCGCTGAAGTACGCGGGCCTGACGCCGACAGAGATCTGGATCAGCGAAGCTCAAGAACGCATGGTCTTCTCCGTACCGCAGGAGAAGGTGGAGGAACTCCTGGAGCTTTGCCGCTCGGAAGATGTGGAGCCCGTCGTCCTCGGTGAATTCACCGACACCGGGCGCCTCGAATTGATGTACCACGACGAGACCGTGGGCGACGTCAGCATGGCGTTCCTCCACGACGGGCTGCCCAAAATAACGCGCGAAGCCGTCTGGACCGCGCCTGCCAGCGACACCAACGCCCTCCCGTCCGCGGACGTCAAGGCGGACCTCCTCCGCCTGCTCGCACATCCAAATATCGCCAGCAAGGAGTGGATCGTGCGCCAGTACGACCACGAGGTTCAGGCGGGTTCAGCGGTGAAACCGTTCGTCGGCACCCGTGGACACGGCCCCTCTGACGGGGCCGTGATCGCGCCCATCCTCGGATCTCAGGTCGGCTTCGCCGTCGGTTGCGGGATGACCCCGCGCTACGGCGACGTGGACCCCTATCACATGGCGTGCGCCGCCATCGACGAGGCCCTGCGCAACGTCGTCTCGGTCGGTGGGGATCCGGAGCACTGCGCGATCCTCGACAACTTCTCGTGGGGCAACGCCAACTTCCCCGACAGGCTCGGCGGCTTGCTGCGCGCGAGCTATGGCTGCAAGGACGCCGCGCTCGCTTTCCGCACTCCGTTCATCTCAGGTAAGGACAGCCTGAACAACGAGTACAAGATCGGCGGCGAGACCATCGTGATTCCGCCGTCGCTCCTCGTCTCGGCGCTCGCCCGCGTCCCGGACGTCGGGCGCTCCGTCACGATGGACCTCAAAGACGCCGGGAACGCTCTGTACGTGGTCGGCGAGACGAGGGACGAACTGGGTGGCTCACACTGGATGTGGCTGTACGACCGGCTGGGCGACCGGGTCCCGGAGCTCGATTGCGACCGCGCACCGAAGATCCTGCGCGCGATGCACGGCGCCATCCGACGCGGCCTCATCCGCGCTTGCCACGACCCCTCCGAGGGCGGGATCGCCGTCGCGGCCGCGGAGATGGTCCTCGCCGGAGAGGTCGGCGCGCGCATCGACGTCGGCGCCCTCTCCGTTGACGACGCCTCCCTGACGCCGCTCACCCGGCTCTTCTCCGAGAGCCTCACCCGATTCATCGTCGAGGTCGAACCGGCGAACGTCACCGCGTTCGAAGAGGCCGTGAGCGGGCTGCCTTACGCGCACGTCGGCGAGACATGCGCAACGGCGGAGCTCGTGATGACGACAGACGATGACGAGCTACTGCGAGCAAGCGCGGCTACCCTCGAATCCGCATGGCGCCCCGCGCTGACCCGCTGGCTCGAGGACATGGACACCAAGGAGGACTGACGTGGCGAAACCCAGTGCCCTGGTCCTGCGAGCTGCCGGCATCAACTGCGACATGGAGACGGCGCACGCCTTCGAACGCGAAGGCGCTGAGGTCGAACGCGTCCACGTAAACCGCCTGCTCGAGCGCCCGTCGCTGCTCGACGACGTCGGGCTCGTGGCGGTCCCCGGCGGCTTCAGCTACGGCGACGACATCGCCGCCGGCAAGGTCCTCGCGGTCGAGCTCAGCCATGCGCTCGGCGACCACTTCCGCAAATTCGTCGACCGTGGCGGGCTTCTGCTCGGCATCTGCAACGGATTCCAGGTCCTGGTGAAGACCGGACTGTTGCCGGGTGCGCGCCCCGACGGAACCCCACGCCACGTCACGCTCACCTGGAACGACTCTCACCGCTACGAAGACCGCTGGGTCCACCTCTCGGTCGATCCAGGGCTATGCGTGTTCGCGCCGAAGGGCCGCGAGCTCCTGCACCTACCGGTCGCCCACGGCGAGGGCCGCTTCACCGTCGCCGACGAAGGTCTCATCGACGAGCTGGTGGAACGGCACCAGGCAGTTTTCCGCTACATCGATACCAGCGGCGCGACGCCGGAGTATCCCGAGAACCCGAACGGCTCCATGGGCCACGTAGCGGGCATATGTGATCCCACTGGTCAAGTGCTCGGGTTGATGCCCCATCCAGAACGGGCCCTGTTCCCGTGGCATCACCCGGCGTGGACTCGCGAACCGAAGCGCGATGAGGGCGACGGCGCCAGCCTGTTCCGAGCCGCGGTCCAGGCGATGCGTTGAGCTGCCTCATGAGACCGCTCCGCCAGGCGTGCCTATCACTCACCGCCCTCCTCGCCCTCGCCGCCTGCGGCGATCAGGACGCCCCTGATCCGGACCCGTCGACCGCGGACATCCAGCAGGCCCTGGCCACGGCGCAGGAGCGCCTGGCGACCTGCGCCAGATCTCCGTGGGTCAAGTCCCTTCCCACGGTCCGCGGTCCCATCGCGAGCCACCTCAGCCGCATCCAGAACCACCTCTTTCACGCCACGACTGCCGACCCGACATCGTCTGCCCAATCCGCCCACCAACTCCTCGAGGAATTCCGAGGCCTCGAACCACTCATCGCGCTCCTGGAGCGGTTGAATCCGACAGTCCACCGAATCTGGCAAGCCGAGCACGACATCCAGACGATGCTCGCTCGCATGGATGTCCCAGCCGATGCCCCATTCCCCCTCCGCACACGATTCCAGAGTGGCTGGCTCGTCGACCGTGGGACCCATATCGGCTACCTGGTCGTCGGGTTGGAAGCCATGATGTCGGGTCGCCAGGATGACAAGCTGTTGGTGGGCGTGGGCAACCTAGACCGGATCGCCGCCGAGGGCGACCACCTCCGAAAGCAGCTCCAACGGATATCTCGACCGATCGACATCCTTCAGGCCAAGCTGGTCGCTCTGAAGACGCGCGTCGCTTGGGGACGGGAGGTCGTCGAGCGCGCAACGAAGAAGGGCAGCATCGCCGCCACCGTGCTGAACACGATCAGCGCCGCCGCGGACGCCGCGGAGAAGGACCTCCCGGACATTAAAAGCCGATGGGGGGAGTTGAAGCCGGCGTTCGCCCGCACCCCCAATTCGATGCGCCCCGCGGTGACCGGGCTCATCGCCGAGACCGACGCCCACCTGCTGGCCGTCTCGAAAGCGGGCCACAAAACCGCGATCGCCATCGGCATGCTCGGGTCGGGACGCTAACGCCCCGTCTCAACCCATCCCCCATCACGAAAGGCGGCCGGGTGAGGGCACCCGGCCGGCTTGCTGACGCGTCTGATCGAAGGATCAGTTGCCGTAGTACTGCGCCATGTTGGGCACGCCGGCGC
This sequence comes from Planctomycetota bacterium, assembly GCA_002683135.1. Taxonomy (GTDB): domain Bacteria; phylum Planctomycetota. The sequence goes on from NYSS01000084.1 coordinate 10,912, forward strand.
TGATGGCGGTGAAGTTGGTCGTGGTGCCGGTCATGTCCCACGGGTTGTTGATGCCCGCCGTGTAGTACGGCATCGTCCCGTTGTTCAGCCCGAACCACTCCCAGAACGCCTCGTTGACCGCGCCGAAGTACGGAGTCCCCGACAGCGACGACAGGTTCTGCTGGGCCGGCCATCCACCCGCGGGAATGATGTTGCCGCCCGGCGCGATACCCATCAGCTGGTCGTACACCATGGCCACGTTGAACGGGTCGTGGTTGACCTGGATGTCACCCGTGATCATGTTCATGACCAGCTGGAAGGTGTGCCGTGCGCCCGCGTTGGCCCACTCCGCCATATCGATCCAGTCCACGGTGACCGTCGGGAACGGCGTCAGGCCGCTCTGGTCCACCGTCACCGTGATCGAGGCGCCGAAGTACGCCTGGTCGAGGTCCGTCCAGAACGGCGCGATGCGCGGCTGCTGGGTGCGGAACTCGGTCGGCGTCGGGGTGAAATCGCCGCTGGCGCTGCCGAACGTCACGTTGCCATCCGTGTTCACGAACATCCGCGTCCACGTGTTCGAGTAGTACGGGAACGTCATCCCGTAGGGCACGAAGTCGAACAGCGCGCCGCCGTTGTTCGCTGTCGAGATCGGGATCACCGTCAGCCCCTGTGACACGATGACACCTGACGCCGCCGTCAACTGCGTCGCGTAGACTGGGACCGTCGGGTCTGCCACCAGGGCCTGGAACGCCGCCTGGGTACCGATCGGCGTGGTCGCCGGCAAAACGACGGTGCTGTTGAAGCTGCCCGTCGGCCCGGTGTTGAACACCGTCGGGTTGACGATGCCGTCCAGCAGGATGAAGCCGCCGACGTTGATATCCACGTCGAGCAGCTGCCCGCCCAGGACCGACCAGCCGCTAGGGGTCAGGCTGTTGGCGCCGAACAGCACGAACGGCGCGTTCGCCGCCAGGCTGCTGATGACCACGTTCTGAGCGAGGCCGCGGGGCAGGGAGACAGACGTGATCGGGTACGGCGGACCAGCCACGCCGTTCACCTGCATCGAAGCAT
>NYSS01000085.1 GCA_002683135.1 Planctomycetota bacterium
GGCATTGTCAAACTTTGGATTGTTGTGGTTGCGTCACGTTGTCAGAGCGTGGCGCAACGGGTTGGTCATGCAGACCGAGTTTTCTCATCAGTTTCTCAACTGACGACGGACTTGATCACCCGCTTTCTGATGACGTTCGTCTCTCTCGCCTGTTGACGCAGGCCCATAATTCGACATGCCGATCCTGTCGCGCCGCCGCGATTATGTACCGCGCGTGAACGTCAGCTTGCACAGGCGGCCGCTGGCTTCCGCTGCGGCGCGCGGGGAGCTCCGAGGGCCGTGGCCGGCGCTGCGGGCCGGTTTCAGTGACCGCGGTGAAGGTGTCGGCGGGGCTCGGGTAACCGCCGCAGCGGCGGCGTTACAAGCAGCAGTGACTGCCGAAGCTAGCGCCAACACGATAAATAAACTCATTGAGCTGGTTCGGACCGCAGATGCGGCGCGGAAGTCTAGGGGCGCCGGCGTACGTAGGGTTCGCGTGTCGGAGAGGTGCTGCACCGAGCGCGGGGTCGAGCAAGGGAAGGCAGACGACGACGCGTGTACGACCAACCCTGGTGTGCACGACAAGAGCGGGAGCCTCGTTCGGCACGCCACGAACTTATTTACGCGTATCTTGCTTCCCAAGCTCAAGTACACGCGTGCGGCCGATGATTCCGGTTCCGTGCAGTTCCAGGTGCCTGCGGGCACGCGGTCACCGTGGGAGAATACGGATGCAGTTTACATTCCCGCTCCAGAGGGTTATCTGTTTACACCTACCTCGTGGCCGCATTGGGACCTGCCGGTTGCGTTGCTGGAAGAGGGAGGTGCATTGACATGGGAAGGAATGCGGCAACGGTTGCTGGAGACGCAAGGGGCCATGGATTGGACCGACGTGCAGTTTCTGGGATTCTGGACTTTAATGCGGGATGACATGGTGCGGTGGCACGGACGAGAAGTGCGTCGTGACAACCGCATTCACCACTGCGAGTGGTCAGTCGAAGACAAAGTACGGAGGCATCTGGCGATCAGCCTAGCGCTGGCGGCGGTCATAGATTTTCGGGCGACTGGACTGCCTCAAGCCGAAGCCCCGCGCGAGGTCGTTGAGCTGTTGTGGGACCATGACCGCCGCTCGAAGGTCGTGGAGCGGATGGTTCACGCAGCGCAGGAAGTGGCAAACATAGCCTCTCGGCGCCGGCGCTTGTGTACAGGTCAGTTCATACTGTCTGCGGACGCCATGCCGCGGTTCATTCGTCAGGAGGATGTTTTGCGCGGTCACTCTGACGCGCAGTTGCTACAGCAAGGTCGAGGCGACGAGCATTCGATAAGCCACAGGGTGTCGCTGGCGGCGTTGATGGCACTGCAGAGCGGGTTGACTGTGCAGTGGGGGGCCTCACCGCGAGGACGAGGAAGGCGTGCCCGTCGAGCGGCGTGGTGGCGTCGTCGTCGAGCCGCTGGTTGCGCTGGTGACGCGGCTCAACAATGCAGGTTGCGCAAAGGCCGCGCTTCAGCGAGTGGCAGACGCAACAGACACGCCTCATCGTCCAACAGCAGGGTAGCCCACGCCAGCGCAGCTTCCTGCGTTCAATCTTCATCCCGCGGACACAGAGGTCAGGTCTCTGTCCGAGGCGGAGGCCGGGGACCAGCCCCATCACCGGACGGTAAGGAGGTTGGTGCCGGCGCAGCTAGCAGCGGCCAAGTCTCAACACGTGGCGGAGGCCGCGGATCAGCCCCTTCGCCGGACGGCGGGGAGGTTAGCGCCAACGCGGTTGGCAGAGGTCAAGTCTCAGTTCGAGGCGGAGGCCACGGATCAGCCCCATCGCCGGACGGCATGGAGGTTCGCGCNACCGCGGTCGGCAGAGGTCAAGTCTCAGNACGAGGCGGAGGCCACGCGCCAGCCCCATCGCCAGACGGCGTGGGGGTTGGCAGNAGTCACGTCCCAGGACGAGNCGGAGTCCACGCACCAGCCTCATCGCCNGACGGCATGGATGTCGGTGCCAGCGCGGCNACCAGCGGTCAAGTCTCAGGACGAGNCGAAGGCCNCNGATCAGCCCCANCGCCGGNCGNCATGGAGGTTAGCGCCAGCGCAGCTGGCGGCGGCCAAGTCTCAGGACGAGGCGGAGGCCACGGATCAGCCCCATCGCCGGACGGCATGGAGGTTCGCGCTGACGCGGTTGGCAGAGGTCAAGTCTCAGGACGAGGCGGAGGCCACGTACCCGCCCCATCGACTGACAGCATGGAGGTTGGTGCCAGCGCGGCTACGACAGGTCAAGTCTCAGGACGAGGTGGAGGCCACAGACCAGCCTCATCGCCTGACGGCATGGAGGCTCGCGGTTGTGCTGCTGGCTGCGGCCAAGTCTCAGCGCGAGGCGGAGGCCACGGATCAGCCCCAGCGCCGGACGGCATGGAGGTTCGCGCCAACGCGGTTGGCAGTGGTCAAGTCTCAGGACGAGGCGGAGGCTACGCACCAGCCCCATCGACTGACGGCATGGAGGTCGGTGCCATCGCGGTTACCAGTGGTCAAGTCTCAGGACGAGGCGGAGGCCACAGCCTAGCCTCATCGCCTGACGGCATGGAGGTTCGCGCTTGTGCAGCTGACGAAGGCCAAGTCTCAGGGCGAGGCGGAGGCCACAGAGCGGGGCAAGACGCCTGCCCAGTTGCTGCGCGAGCCAGCGGCCAGGTCTCGCGGACAGGCGGAGGCCAAGGCGCGGTGCGATGCGTCACTACGAGCGCGGTATGCCACCACCGCGGCCGTAGAGGGGTCGTGGTGAAAGAACGGGCGGACGGTAACTGCATGTATCGCGTGGTGGCAAGGCAGCTGTTGGGCCGCCCAGGTCGGCATCCGGAGTTGCGTCAACGCTGCTGTAGGCAGCTGACGTCGCGGCGTGCGCGGCGTCGGTACGCGGGGGCAGTGTTGGGCGGCAACGTGTACGCTCACGTCCGTCGCATCCGCGCCGGCGCTGGCGGTGGACACGTGGAGCTGCAGGCGCTGGCTGACTCGTACCACGCACTGTTTCAAGTGTGGCAGCACGAGGGTGTGCCCGGCGAGGACGAGGCCTTCATTTTGCGTAACGTGATCCAACCTGTGCGCAACGCCCCTCCAAATCGGGTTGTTAGACTTTTGTATAACGACCGGCCGGGTTCAACGAATGGCGACCACTTTGACACCTTGCACATGCAGTGCCGACTCTGTGCTGGAAACGCAAGCATGCTGGGGCAGCTCGGCACCACGAGGGCAGCTGCAGACCCCGTACTGCGGCAAGCTGTGATGACAGGCGGACAGGCTGTGGTGCGGCCGGCCGCTTCCGCTGTGGTGTCGAAAGATTGCGTGCGCACTCACAGTAGCCGGACAGTCAAGGGCAGCCCAGGCAGTGGCCAAGTTTCAGCACGTGGCGGATGCGTGGGACCAGCACCATCGCCGGACGGCATGGAGATTCGCGCCAGCGCGGCTAGCGGAGGGCAAGTCTCACGTCGAGCTGGAGGCCACGGATCAGCCCCATCGCCAGATAGCATGGAGTGTTGCGCCAGCGCAGCTGGGGGAGACCAAGTCTCGGCAGGAGCCAGTGGCCAACGATCTGCATCAACGCAGGCTGGAGTTGGTGTTAGTGCCGGCACGGCTGGCAGTGGCCAAGTTTCTGCGCGAGGCGGAGGCCGCGGCTCAGAACCGCCGCCTGACGGCATGGAGGCTCGAGCCAGCGCGACAAGCGCAGGTCACGGCTCAAGGCGAGGCAGAGGCAACGGATCAGCCGCATCGCCGGACAGCATGGAGAGTCGCGCCTGCGCGGCTGGGGTAGGCCAATTCTCAGCAGGAGGTGGAGGCCAACATTTCGCCTCATCGCTCGCTGGCATGGAGGTTTGCACTAGCTCGGCGGACAAAGGCCAAGCCTCAGTGAGAGGCGGAGGCCGCGGGTCAGCCACGTCGCCTGACTGCATGGAGGCTCAAGCCAGCGCTGCGAGCAAAGGTCAAAGCTCAGGACGAGGCCGAGGCCAAGGCCTAGATTCAACGCCTGCCAACATGGAGGTTCGCGCCAACGCGGGTGATGGTGGCCAAATCTCAACAGGAGGCGGAGGCCAGCATTTAACCTCATCGCCTGCTAGCATGGATGTCCGCGTCAGCGCGGCTGGTAGCGGACACATCTTGGTCCGGGGCAGAGGCCGGCTGTCTGGCGCAGTACCAGCCCCGACAGGGGGCGACGAGTCCACTCCGGCTCTGCGCCGGCACTGGACTACGGTTGGCGAGGCACTGGCCCCGTGCAACCCGACGGTGGGCGACGGTGAGGCAGCGGTCCCGATGGGGGGCGACAAGTCCGTTCCGGCCCTACGCGGCCAGCGGTCGACAGCCGACATGGCTGGTGTTATGCCGGCCCCGATGGGGAGCACAGCACCCGCTTCTGCGCCAATGGCCAGCGGCGCTTCGTGTCACCACCACGGGCGCACGGGCATCGTGGTGACAGAACGCGCGGACGGTCACTGCATGTATCGAGCCGTGGCAAGGCAGGTATTGGACAACCCTGGCCGGCATCAGGAGATGCGTCGCCGCTGTTGTCGGCAGCTGACGTCGCGGCGGGCGCGGCGCCGGTACGAGGGGTTCCTCCTTTCAGGCGAGACCTTGAAGGCACGAGTGCGTAGCATCCGCGCCGGCGCTTGGGGTGGAAACGTGGAACTTAAGGCGTTGGCTGACGCACATGGCGTACTGGTTCAAGTGTGGCAGCGCGTAGACTCGCCCAGACGGGCAGGGACCTTTGTGTTGAGGAACCTGATTCAGCCGGCGCGGAAGGCCCCTCCGAAACGGATCGTGCGGCTGTTGTACAATGAGGCCCCGGGCGCCACGGACGGCGACCATTTTGATACCGTGTGGCTGCGGTGCCGGCAGTGCCCCAGCAATCGGTGTGACGCCACATCAGCCCCGACAGGGGGCAACGGATCAGCCTCAGCGCCGGGCGATGTGCGAGCTCAGGCCAACGGTCCTGGTGTTGCTGTGCTGACCGGGCGGGCCGTGCAGGCGGCCCCGTCGGGTAGGCAGGGTGGCGTCGGCACAGCTGCAGTCGCGGCTGGCTCCGGGTCCAGGCTGCCGCGGCAATTCGCTGAGGCGCTGGCAATGGTGGGTCTGGAGCCACATCAGTGGCGGCAGGTGGGCCCATCGGAGTTTGCAACAGACAACAAGGGTGGGCTTCACGCTGCCGCGCATGCGTTTCTGGAGTCCGACGATCAGGACGTTAGGCGCGTCAAGGACCTACTGTCGGCGGCGGACCCGAGTTCGGCGAAACGTTGGCTTCGCCGGCTGGTAGCCGCCAAACCGCTCCAATGCCTGGGGTCCTCGCGCGTAGGCGGCTCAGCGCGTCAAGAGCAGCAGCGTCGGGCCTCGGCACTGAATGCTACATCGGTAGCGGCGGCGTGCCCGTGGCCGTACTTGGGCTCGCTGCGGCGGGCGGCGGCGGACTTTAACGCAGACCACTGGCACACGCTGCACATGGAACTTTGCGCAACATGCACCGAAAACCCGGGCAGCGTGCGCTTGGTAGACGGCACTGTGGTACGGGTGTCACCCGACTGCGCATGGCACGACATGGCGCTGCGCCTGTTTTGCGGGTTTGACTTGCCAGTGGGGCACTTGGCGGAGAGGTGGCGGCAGCGGCTGGCGACGCTGGACGCGCCGGCCGAGGTGGCGACGGCGACGTGGTGTGATGTGGCAGCGCAGATACCGTCACGTCATCCCGATAACTACGCCTCGGCACGACGGTGGTCGAAGGCCATGGATGCCAAGTGGTCCAAGGAGCTGGCAGCCGGGTGGCTGCGGAAGACGACGGGCGATCAAGTTCACACGACAGTGCCCGTACTTGGCCACGTGAGGTTCGGTGAGCAGCAACGGGCGGCCGCAGAGGGGCGCCCGGTCAAAGTGCGGTTCTGCAGCGACCTCAGCCATGGCGAACCTAGCATCAACGGCGTCACGCCGCCGTGGCCCTTCCGGTACTTAACGATGCGCGACGTGCTGTCTAAGCTCGGGCGCGGATGGTACTGCGCTGTGGCGGACGTGGACAGTTGTTTTCGCAGGTTTGCGTGGAACGACGAGGTCCATCGGTACATGGGACTGCGGTGGCGCGGCGCATTGTGCGTCGATCAACGTCTATGCTTTGGCTGGAGTGGCGCGCCGGCAGCGGTCAGTGCGGTGACGTCGGCAGTGTGCGAGGTAGTGGGTTGGGCGGCACTGCAAGAGCTGCACCAACGGCCGCAGTCATTCTTCGTGCACGCGTACTTGGATGATGTCATTTGCGGCGCCGCCACGCGGACGGATTGTGAGGCGTTGTACGCGCTGGTACAGCGTGAATTCGCAGCGCACGGCTTGGCTTTGAAGCCGTGCAAATCACAGCCGCCGTCGACATCTTTCACGTACTTGGGATGGTACTGTGACACGGAGGCGGCAACGTTAACTCTGACGCATGAAAAACGCCAGGAGCTGCTGTCGCGAGTGCACGCATGCTTGGCAAGAGGTGTGACGCGCAAGACGCTGGAGTCCTTCGCGGGGGCCCTGTCGCATTTCGTGACGGCCATTCCGGGCGGGCGCAGCCGCATGCAGTCGCTGTGGGCGGAGCTCGCGTCACGAAGGAGCGATCCTCGCGCGGTCCGGGCTGTAGGTTCGTCGACGCGCGGCGATTTGCTGTGGTTCCAGCAGGCGCTGCAGTCGTCAGTGGCGACGCAGCTTTGGCACGATTACTCGCAGTCGGTCGTCATTGT
>NYSS01000086.1 GCA_002683135.1 Planctomycetota bacterium
AATGGACCCAGAACTGAATCAATTGGTTGATATTATTGCGTCTGCTTAAAGAAAAGCCTCTCTGAATTTTGATAAGTGTTTAACATCACTTCTCCGAGATCTAATTTCTTTAACTCAGCAATCGCTTGGGCTATATGGGGTAAAAAACACGGTTCATTTCTCCTTGTTTTTAATTCCTTCTCCAATGCCTTAGGCATAAGATAGGGTGAGTCGGTTTCAATTAATAACTTATCCATAGGAATATAGTGAATTGAATCAATCAGATCTTGGTTTCTTCGTGGATCACAAAGCCAGCCGGTAATTCCAATATACAATCCAATATCCAGGCATGCTTTCAGTTGTTTTTTGTTTCCGGTGAAACAATGAGCCACACCATCAATGACCGAAGACTCATTCTCTTTTAAAATTCCAATAAAGTCATTATGTGCATCCCTTTGATGGAGAAAAACGGGGAGAGAATTCTTAGTAGCAATTTGAAGTTGGATCCGGAAGATCTTTTGTTGTTCTCTTGGTTCTGAAAGGTTTCTAAAATAGTCCAAACCACATTCCCCTACGGCAACAATATTTTCGTTTTGTATTAACTCATCAAGTGTCTCAGCGAATAAATCGCCTGCCTCTTTTGCATTGTGAGGATGTACCCCAGCTGTTCCCCATAGAATCCCGGAGTATTGCTTTGTCATTGCAGCGACTCTTTTTGATTCACTGATAGAACTTGCTGTGACTATAATTTTTTCAACCCCAGCATCCAAACTTCTTTTGATCACATCATCCAAATCATGATCAAAGCTTTTGTGAGTCAGATTTGCGCCGATATCAATCACTTTGCCACTTGAAGAGAAGCGCTCCAGCAGTCATAAAAATAATTGATGTGGCAACTAAAACACTGAGCTCATAACTAATATCTAAGACAGTGGCCCCATCAATCATGATAGCCCTAGCTGCGGTTAATGTGTGGGTAAGAGGAAAAATATTAGCAAAAGTTTGTACCCATGGAGGGGATCCTTCCAAGGAGAAGAATACCCCAGATAAAACCATCATTGGCCAAGTCATAAGGTTGAGTAATCCTCCAGCCAGTTCCTCACTAGAGACTCTTGAGGCGATCAGCAAACCCATTGAAATGAGTGAAATGGCACCCAGTATGCCCACCAGAAGTAATGCGAGGTAACTTCCTTCCATTCTTGTTTCTAGAATAAAACTTGCACCAACATAAATAAAAATTGCCATCGATATTGCAAGGATTAATCGTGACAGTACTTGAGCAATAATGAACTCTATTGCACTTAATGGTGTTGCTTTAAGCCTTTTAAGGAAACCATTTTTTCTATAACGAACAATTACATAACCCACACCAAATAAGCAACCAAACATCAGATTCATTCCCAGTACCCCGGGCAGGAGCCATTCCACGTAGCGAATGTTTTTTCCCTGAACAACTCCCTTAATGAACTCATTCGTTGAAGACTGAAGAAGAATTTTCTCCACAATATAGCCCGTCGGTGATTCTTCATTAATCCAGTAACGAACAACGGGTTCATCAAGGTCAACAAGCATATCTAATTGATGCCTTCTAACCGATTCCAATCCAGCATCTTGATCAACTATTNGNATTTTATTAATGTANCNAATNTCCATNAAAGGATGATCAATTTCATTNATNANTNNATNGTCNGTNANAACTCCNANTTTGAACTGATTTTGTTCNCCTTCAGAAAAGACAAAATTNAGACCAAAAAGAATAANNACTGGAAACATTATATTCCANGACAANGTNCCNCTGTCCCTTACAAATTCNAGGTTTCTTGCATNAAAGACTGCTAATATTCTTGCTATCANGNTCNGAGNTCACTCCCNGTTAATTTNAGAAANAAATCTTCCAAGTTAAACTGCCTGATTTTTAATTTATCAACCGATATATTTTGTTTCTTCAAGAGATTTAAGGTGNCTGCAATGTCTTTTGTGTATATTTCTAAATACCCATATTTAAACTGATATTTCAATGGTAAGTTTAACTCATGATTTTTCACTTCATCTTCAGGTAACTCCAAAACAACCTCTTTAAAATGTTTGGCTATCAATTGCTTGGGCTCACCATAAGCTATGATTTTACCTTTATCCATTATGGCAATCTCATCACACAAGAAGTCAGCTTCTTCCATATAGTGAGTTGTAAGTATGAGAGTAGTGTTTCTCAATTTTATTTTCTCCACCATGTTCCAGAAATTTCGTCTAGCTTGAGGATCGAGGCCTGTTGTTGGTTCATCCATAAACAGTAATTCAGGTTGGTTTACCAGGGCAATTGCAACCAGCAATCTCTGTCTTTGACCTCCTGATAACTTCCGATTGTCTCTAGATAAGAGGTTTTTCAGCGAACATTCTTCAACAATCTCATCAAAATTAGCAGGATTAGGATACAGTTTCTGAAACAACAGCAATGTTTCTTTAACAGTAAGAAAGTCTTGTAGCGCTGTTGCTTGAAACTGGATGCCTGTTTCTTTGAGAAAATTCCGATCTATTGGCTGATTTTTATATAGAATGCTGCCTTCATCAGACTCTGTAATACCTTCTATAATTTCAATAGCAGTCGTTTTTCCTGCCCCATTGGGTCCAAGCAAGCCAAAGCAGGTCCCTTGTTTAACTGAAAAACTTATTCCATCAACTGCTTTGACACCAGGATATTCTTTTTTCAAGTCCTTGACTTTAAGTATAGTAGGCATCTTATCAGCACCAATACAAGTAGGTTGTTACCTTGGTTGAACTGGCTTTAACATGGTTGGTNCCTAATTGAATCTATATCCCTCATTCATGCTACCAACTGTCTGATCATATAATGGAGAATACCTCCATGTTGGAAATACTCCCATTCTTTAGGAGTTTCAATTCTTACTCTTACTTTGAATTCTTTGGATGCTCCACTATTTTCAGTNACAAGAACCCCAATTTGAGTCANGCTTGGTTCAATATTTTGAATCGAGTAGTTTTCAAACCCATNTAAACCNAATTGTTCAGCACTCTCTCCATTCTCAAATTGCAAAGGTAAAATACCCATGCCAATCAAGTTTGATCTATGAATTCGTTCAAAGGATTCTGCAATCACTGCTTTAATACCGAGCAAAGCAGCTCCTTTAGCTGCCCAATCTCTTGATGATCCGGTGCCGTATTCTTTGCCTGCAATTACAATAAGATCCGTTTTGTTTTCTTGGAATTGCATCGCNGCTTCATAAATGGAGATCGGTTCAGAATTTTCCAACACTCTTGTCCACCCACCTTCAGTTCCAGGTGCTAAGTGATTTCTGAGTCTGATGTTGGCAAAAGTNCCTCGCATCATTACCTCATGGTTACCTCTTCGAGAGCCATACGAATTNAAGTCCTTTCTGGTTATNCCTTGTTCCAGTAAATACTGACCAGCTGGAGAGGAGGGATCAATGCTGCCTGCAGGTGAAATATGATCNGTGGTTACAGAATCACCAAGCAGGGCCAAGACTCTTGCTTGAGTGATGTCATTTATGGTTGGCACCTCTTTGNTCATTGATTCAAAATAAGGCGGTTTTTTGATNTAAGTCGAATCTTGCTCCCATTCAAACATCTCACCTTTTGGTGTTTTCAATTCTTGCCAATCAGAATCTCCATCAAGCGCATTTTTATAGGCTTCNTTAAACATTTTAGGATTAATGGTTTGATTAATTAAGTCCTGAATTTCTCTTTGCGATGGCCAAATATCTTTGAGGTAAACAGGATGACCATCATTTGAAACACCGATGGGTTCTTTTTCNAGATTAATCATNACTGAACCAGCAAGAGCATATGCCACGACCAAAGGCGGCGATGCAAGAAAATTAAGTTTGGTTAAAGGGTGGATTCGACCTTCAAAATTTCTGTTTCCTGAAAGCACGCTTGATCCGATCAAGTCCTTAGAAGTTACTGCTTCGGCAATTTCAGGATTCAACGGACCAGAATTACCAATGCAAGTAGTNCAGCCGTATCCCACAATATTAAAACCAAGCGACTCAAGATCGTCTAAAAGAGCGGTTNTCCTAAGGTATTCAGTCACAACTTTGGATCCCGGAGCTAGGCTTGTTTTAACCCAGGGTTGTGATGTGAGACCAAATTGTTTTGCATTTCTTGCCAAAAGACCCGCTGCAATCATTACNGNAGGGTTCGATGTGTTGGTGCAGCTGGTGATTGCTGCAATCAAGACCGAACCATTGGATAATTNNNCTGTGTTGATGTCTCTGCCATTGATTTCATGTTTGATAACACTTGGGATTTGATTTAAGACTATCCTATCATGAGGTCTTTTTGGACCTGAAAGACAAGGCTCTATCTTACTGAGATCTAAATCAATGATATCTGTGTAGACTGCTTCTTCTTGACCATTTTCACGCCAAAGACCTTGGACTTTAGAATAGTTTTCAACCAACTGTATTTGCTCTTTTTTTCTCCCTGTGAGCTGCAGGTAACGGATGGTTTCACTGTCGATGGGAAAGATGGCACAGGTGCTGCCAAATTCAGGAGCCATATTGCTTAAGGTAGCTCGGTCAGCTACCGGTAAATGAGCAAGCCCGTCTCCAAAAAACTCAACAAACTTTCCAACAACACCATAGGACCTCATGATCTCTGTGACCGTCAAAACTAAATCAGTCGCTGTCACTCCTTCTTTCAGTGCTCCGCTAACTTTAACTCCTATTACTTCAGGCAAAAGCATTGTGATCGGTTGTCCTAACATGGCTGCTTCAGCTTCAATTCCACCCACTCCCCATCCCAGTGTGCCAATGCCATTAATCATTGTAGTGTGTGAATCTGTGCCGACCAGTGTGTCCGGATAAGCAAGCAAACCGTCTTTAGTTTGTTCTGAAAAGACCACGCGGCCTAAAAATTCAAGATTGACCTGATGAACAATGCCTGTATTGGGTGGTATAACTTTAAAATTAGACAGGGATTGTTGGCCCCATTTTAGAAACTGATAACGTTCATGATTCCGGTCAAATTCAATTTGATTATTCTTTTTTAAAGCTTCCAGTGTTCCAAAGTGATCCACTTGAACTGAATGATCTATAACCAGTTCTGCTGGAGATAGGGGATTGATTTTTTTGGGATCCCCACCCAGAGCAGACACTGCATTCCGCATCGCTGCAAGATCAACAATAGCAGGCACGCCAGTGAAATCTTGAAGGATTACCCGACTGGGGTTAAATGAAATTTCTTTTGCAGCTCCAGATAGTGGATCCCAATTAAGAATTGTCTCAACATCATGTGCGTTAGAATCTTCTGCATCGCCGTTTCTTAATGCATTTTCCAAAAGGATTTTATGTGAAAAAGGGATCTTATCTAATTGCGATTTCCCAACAGATTTTAAATTGTAATAGTTGTATTTTTTCCCATCAATTTCAAACGAATCAAGCAATTTAGTCATTGGAATAACCTGTAAATATCTTTCACTAATCTCGGTCGACGATTGTATCTGAATAGTATCAGTTTGTCTTTAGTCCAATTCACAGTATTTGGGCATAATTTTGCCTCCACCTAAACATTCATCTTTCTCGTAAAATACCATGTATTGCCCGAAAGTAATCGCCCATTGTGGCTCTTTAAAATCAACTTCCAATCCTCTTACATTGGGAGTTACTTTGCATTTTACGTCCGATTGACGATAACGGTTTTTTGCTAGACATTGAAAGCTTTTTTTGGTTTCAAGAGTTTCTCCCAGCTCAGAGTTTAGCCAACGCACTTTTTCAACAAATACTTTCTTGGTCCATAGTATAGGATGTTCTCTCCCTTGGACAACCACAAGACGGTTATTTTCCATGTCTTTTTTTGCTACATACCATGGCTGGTCTGATTTGCCTTTAATACCACCAATCCCAAGATCTTTTCGTTGCCCGATTGTGAAATACATTAATCCTTCATGGGTCCCAAGTTCTTCACCGTATTCAGATATAATCACACCTGGTTTTGGAGGAAGAAAAGTTTTTAAAAAGTCTTTAAAAGGCCTCTCACCAATAAAACAAATCCCAGTGCTGTCTGGTTTGTCGTAATTGGGTAATCCCTTTTTATTTGCATACTCTCTGACTTCTTTTTTTTTCATTTCTCCAATGGGAAAAAGTACTGAGTTCATGATTTCAGGATTAATAGAATGCAGAAAATAACTTTGATCTTTGTCCTCATCCAGTCCCTTAAGTAAACTTAATGTTTTCCGATCTTTTTTGATTCGTGCGTAATGTCCTGTTGCTATTTTTTTTGCACCCAGTCTAAATGCGTGGTTGGTAAAATCATTAAATTTAATCATTCTGTTGCAAAGCACATCAGGGTTTGGTGTGAGTCCCATATCAAATTCTCTTAATGTTTGATCAAAAACTTTTTCTTTGTATTCTTTAGAAAAATTCACATGATGAAGTGTAATACCCAGTTCTTTGCAGACTTGCCTTGCATCTTGAAAATCTTTAGCCGCTGTGCAGAAGGGTTCGTCATCTTCCCAATTGGTCATATGCAGGGCCTCTACTTCAAAACCTTGTTCAATTAGCATAGAAGCTGAGACAGCTGAATCAACACCACCCGACATTCCCACTATGATTAAATTTTTTGCTCCCATATTGAATTACTTGGGAGCTATATTTTTTTTGCCAGGATTGATGCAAACCCAAGATAGTTATTTGGAGAGAGAGCGAGCAATTCCTGTTTGACCGATTTTGGAACATCTAATGATTGGATGAATTTTTCAAAATTGTTTTGATTAAAATCTTGACCACGGGTCAAATTTTTGAGCTGCTCATAAGCATTGTCAATGTGTTCTCGTCGCAAAATCGTCTGAATGGCTTCAGCAATAATCTCCCAATGGGATTCAAGATCTTTTTTTATGTTTGCTTCATTGATTCTAATCTTACCCAAACCTCTTTTAAGTGAGCTACAGGCAATTTCCATGTACCCAAAACAAGAACCTATGTTTCTAAGAACGGTAGA
>NYSS01000087.1 GCA_002683135.1 Planctomycetota bacterium
CCGTTGGAGCTCGGACCGCGCACGTCGCCGTTGTAGCCGGAGTTCTGGGAGATGAGGATCGCCTCGGATTCCAGGTAACTGGTGAGCTGGTGGTTCTGGCACGTCTGCCGGTAGGCGTAGAGGGTCTCCCGGCCCGAACTGTGAAAGTCGAGCACCTTGGTGAAGCGCTGATCGAGGGACAGGGCCATGATCGTCTGGGTCTCGGGCTCGGAACCCGGGCTGACCCCCTTGGCCCCCGTGTTGCAAGACGACCCCCACAGGAACGGATAGTTGCGGTTGAGGTCCACCGTGCCCATGGGGTTGGCGTTGTGGCGCGTCCCGTTGACGTAGCCGTCCGGGTTGCAGTTGACGATGATCCAGATCTCGTTGTCGTCCACCAGCGCCGTGATCACCGGATCGACCCCGTACCCTTGCGTCAGCCGCGCGACCGAGTCCAGCGCGATGACCGGGTTCACGATCTCGTTTCCGTGATGGGTAGCGGCGACGAAGAACGAGGGCTCGTCCTCCTCCAACGCCACGTTGTCCGAGATCTTCACCGCGTGAATGTGCCGTCCGTCCCACGTCGGCGGCGTCCCGTAGGTCGCGTTCACGTCCACGAATTCACAGATGGACGGGAAGGTCGCCGCCGCCAGCTGCAGTTCGTTGTTGATCTCGGTGAGCGTGGGATAGCCCTGCGCAGGGAGCGCGGGCACCACGGCCAGGAGGCAGAGGAGCAAGCGGGCGTTGATCAGGCTCGGGTGCTTCATGGGAGGCAGGTCTCGACTCCGAGAGGACCAGGGGTGGGTTCATTGTCGCACGTCGGATCGGGGCCAATAAAGAGCGATCGGCGGTATCCTCGGGCTCCCATGAAAACGACCCTCATCGCTGTCTTGCTGATGGCCGCCAACGCCCACGGCCAGTACACCCAGTGGCGACACTCGGGCACCCTGCACGTCATCACCACGCCGGATGGCGCCGACCTGGATAGGGCAACCACCGTAGAGGATTTCCCCGTTCTCTTTCGCCTCCATCGCGACTTCTTCCGTTTCGATCAGGCCGCCATCGGCGGCGCAGACATCCGTTTCGCGGCCGGAGACGGCACCCCCCTCGCCTACCAGATCGACACATGGGACGCGGAGGCGGGCACCGCCAGCCTGTGGGTGCGCGTACCCCGCATCCGGGGAAACGCGATCCAGGCCGTTCGCATGTTCTGGGGACGGGACGAGGCGACGAGCGAGAGCGACGGTGAAGCGACGTTCGGGGTCGACGCCGGGTTCGCCGGCGTCTGGCACCTGGGCGACGACTTTGAAGATGCCACGCCCAACAACCTGAACGGGGTCAACAAGGGGACCGTCAACGCGCCAGGGATCGTGGGAGACGGCAAGCGCTTCGCTCCGGGTACGTTCGTCGCCTGCGGCGAAGAGGTCGCGACCCTCCCCTCCGGCAACCAGGACCGGACCATGTCGGCGTGGATCAACCCATCCAGCTACGAGGCCGGTCCCACCATCGGCGGCTGGGGCAAGCAGGGCGCACAACACCTCTCATACCTGACGTTGTCCAGCCGCGGCCGGGTGCTGTTCCACGGCTACGCCGCCGACCCGAAGGGCGTCACGCAGGCTCCGTTCGGTGAATGGCACCACGCCGCCATCACCATCACCGGCGGCAACATCCGCTTCTACTTCGACGGTGAGCTGGAGCACACCGAGCGCATCAAGAAGCTCGATACCCTGTCGCCGTCCGGGTGCTACATCGGCAAGCACACCCCGCCCGGCGGGCGCTGGTCCCGACACTTCATGGGCATGCTCGACGAGGTGCGGTTCGGGAGCGTCGCCCGCTCCGCAGCCTGGCTCAAGCTCTGCTACGAGAACCAGCGGCCCATGCAGCGGCTCGTGGGCCCGCTGGTCGCGGACGGCGACGCCCTGGCCGTCTCCCCCACCTCCCTCTCCATCAAGGAGAGCGCGGATGCGGTCTTCAACGCGTCCGTCGGCGGGGCCATCAAGGTGTACTGGGTGGTGCGCCGTCACGGAGACGCGCGCGTCGTCGCGGTGGATCGGACCCGCTACGTGTTCGACGCCGGACGCGCCGTCGACGACGACACGGCGACCCTCGAAGTCCGCGCCGTCTACCCGGACGTCGTGAAGACCGTGCCGGTGCCCATCACCATCAAGGAGGCCGTCCCCGAGCCGCAGTTCACGCTGCCTCCCCCGAGGGCGTGGAACGGCCGCGACCGCGTCACCATCCGACCCGTCGTCTCCAATCACGACGCGATGTCCGACGCCAGCGCCGCCAGCCTGCATTACGCGTGGACCGTCTCCGGCCCCGCCGTGATCAAGACCATCGAACCTGACCACCTGGTCCTGGAACGCTCCCAAGGCAGCGGCCCCCTCACTGTCACCCTGGCCCTCGACAACGGTGGACAGGCGACCACCCGATCCACCAGCCTCACCGTCACCGAGCCAGCCGACGATCCATGGGTGCACCGCACCCCCGAACCCGACGAGAAGCCCCGCGACCACCAGTTCTACGCCCGCGACAAGGGTGGTGAGGGGACGCTCCATTGCAACGGACAACTCACGAGCGCGGCCGACACCCTCGAACTGGAGGTGTTCGCCGACGACGCCTCCTACGCACAGGAACAACAGAAGCCGACGGCGAGCGGCCGCTACGCGTTCACCGTCAAGCTAAAGCCCGGCCTGGTTCGGTACCGGATCGTGCTCACGGCTCGGATCGGCAACGACAAGACCACGCTGCACGCGGCCAAGGACCTGGTGTGCGGCGACGCCTACATCATCCAGGGACAATCGAACGCCGAGGCCTTCGACATGGGACGCGCGGCTCACCCCTACAAGAGCCCGTGGATTCGAAGCTACGGCGCGCCGCGCGGCGACCCGGAGGGCGCGCGCCTCGACCTGTGGGGTGACGCCGTCGGGTTCTTCCGCGACGGCTGGCGACTGCAGATCGGCTACTGGGGGATGGAGCTCGCGAAGCAGCTCGTCGCCCGCCACCAGGTCCCCGTCTTCTTCATCAACGGCGCCAAGGGCGGGACGCGCATCGATCAGCACCAACGCAACAACGCCGACCCCACGGACGTCACGACGATCTACGGACGTCTGCTGTGGCGCGTTCGGCAAGCGCGGCTGACCCACGGCATCCGCGGCGTCCTCTGGCACCAGGGCGAGAACGACCAGGGATCAGCTGGACCGGGCGGTACCTGGGGATGGCAGCGCTACCAACGCTACTTCGAAGACCTGGCCGCGTCGTGGAAACGGGACTACCCCAACATCCAGAGCTACCACGTCTTCCAGATCTGGCCGAAGGCATGCTCCATGGGGCACCGAGGATCGGACGACCTGTTGCGCGAGGTCCAACGCCAGCTGCCGTCGCGGTTCTCCAACGTGAGCGTGATGTCTACGGTGGGCATCCGCCCCCCCGGTGGATGTCACTATCCCCCGGAGGGCTACGCGAAGATCGCCAACCTCATCTATCCCCTGATCGCGCGCGACCACTACGAGCAAACCTCCGAGATCTCCATCACTCCGCCCGACCTGCGCGAGGCGTCATGGGTAAACGAGGCGAAGACGCAGCTCTCCCTCACCTTCGATCAGCCCGTCGCCTGGGAGGACACCCTCGCGCCCCGTATCCACCTCGACGGCGTGCCTGACCAGGTTGAGACCGGACACGTGGCGGACAAGGTCCTCACCCTGCTGCTGAAGAAGCCGTCCAGGGCGCGCACCGTCACCTACCTGATCGGCGGCCGGTGGAACCACAAGCAGCCCGTCATCAGAGGCGTCAATGGCATCGCCGCCCTGACCTTCTGCGAGGTGCCCATCGCGGAGCCGCCCCTCGCCTCCGCCGGCGCCAGGAACCAGCGCGGCGATCGGCTGCTGAAGGCCGGCCGCTTCAACGAAGCGATCGCCGACTTCGACGCCTACATCGCCGCCGCACCCCGGGCCGAGCCGTACCACTGGCAGCGCGGCATCGCGTACTACTACGCCGGGCGCTACGCAGACGGCATGCGACAGTTCGAGCTGCACCGCAAGGTCAACTCGGACGACGTGGAGAACGCCGTCTGGCACTTCCTCTGCAAGGCGAAGCGCGACGGCGTCGGCGCGGCGCGCGAGGCCCTGCTCCCGGTCGGGCCGGACGGCCGCGTCCCGATGATGACCGTGTACGAGCTGTTCGCGGGGCGGGCTACTCCCGAAACCGTGGAGAAGGTCGCCACGGGAGCCCCCGCGCGACAGACCGAGTCAGCCCTGTTCTACGCCCACCTCTACCTGGGCCTCTACCACGAGGCCCTGGGCAACGAACCCGCCGCCCGCCACCACATGGGCCTGGCGGCCGAGGTCCACACGAGCCCCCACTACATGGGTGACATCGCCCGCATGCACGCGGCGTGGATGCGCCGCGCGACGCGGGATCGTTAACGTCCCTGGCCCGCGATCAGCGCCTGCGGGTCGCCGCCCGGAAGGCGTCCGCCCCTCCCACGACAGGGAGGTCCAGTGACGTCGCGTCCAGATCGACCATGAGCTCGGTGCCCGGCTCGGGCCACAGGGTGAACTCACGATCGCTGGAGAAGATCATCAACCCGATCTTCTGTCCGACCGGGATGATCTGGTCGTCGGGCTGCAGGTCGAAGGTCAACTCGTAGAACTTGCCTGGCTCGAGCGGCGCGCTCTCCCGCAGGGACCCCTTGTGGTTCTGGGGATCAGCCCAGCCACGGGTGATGAGGTTGGCGTTGATGTTGCGGCGCGCGCGCGGATCCCAGGGGAGCGAGACGAGCCAGACGGACAGGTTGGCCGCCGGCTTGCTCGCCGCGAGCCGGATCTTGATGCGCGCGGTGCCGGAGATGTGGACGGCCTTCTTCAGCTCCGGGGTCGCGTAGAGCAAGCGGTGGGGCGACCTCTCCGCCGACGCCAGCTTGGCCCCGGTGTGGGACACGTCGTCGGTCACGGTCTCGTTCCCCTGGGTGCCCCTCTTGCGGAGCCCCAGCCTGCCCATCCCCGCCCCGCCCTTCCTGGGGTGCAGCGTCACGACGGACGCGTCGGGATTCGGGTACTCGGCGTAAGGGGTCGGCTCGTTGCGGCGCGCGCCCTCCCGGACGACCCAGGCCTTGGGGTCCTCCTCGACCCCGTTCTTGATCCCGTGGAGATACCGGGTGAACCAGCGGTTCATCATCTTGAGCGGCGGCGGCCCGCCGTGGCCGCCCTGGTGGAAGAACGCCTGGCACGGGACGCCCTTCTTCTTCAACTCCTCGTAGATCCGGACGCTGTGCTCCGGGACCACGTTCCAGTCGTTGAACGCGTGGGCCATGAGGGTCGCCGCCTTCAACGGGCCCATGTCGTTCAGGTAATCCCGTCCTGCCCAGAAGTCGTTGTAGTCACCCGTGACGCGGTCATGGCTCGCCACCAGCTCCTCGTCGCGGACGTTACAGTTGCACCACTCGCGCCGCTCCGGCTTACCGCTGTTGATGAAGTTGTAGAGGACGTCGATGTCCTCCCCCATCCAGCCACCCGGGTGACGAACCAGGCCGTTGGAGCGGTAGTAGTGGTAGTAGGAAGTATTGGGCGCGATGGGGATGATCGCCTCCAGGCCCTCCACCCCCGTGGTCGCGGCGGCGAGCGGGAGCGTACCGTTGTACGACGTCCCGGTCATGCCCACCTTCCCCGTGCACCAGGTCGCCTTCACCTCCTCGGTGCCGTCGACCTCGGTGTAGCCCTTCGCTCGTCCGTTGAGCCAGTCGATCACGGCCTTCGGCGCGAGGGATTCACTGTCGCCGCCCACCGTCGGACAACCCTGAGACAGCCCCGTACCCGGGGACGCCGAGTGCACGACAGCGAAACCTCGAGGGACCCACGTCTTGATCTGGGAACGAGACATCAACGGACGACGAGGACGGTACTTCAGCGGCGGCGGCTCCTCGTGCATGGGAGGGGTCGCGCCGACCTCGTGCCGCGGGTTCCAGAAGTGGTTCTTCGCCGTCGACCCGGTTCCGGAGAAGTACGGGCTCGTCTCGTAGACGACCGGGACCTTCAATCCCTCCGTGTCGGTCTGCGCTGGCCGCGTCACGTCGACGTGCACACGGTCGGGCTTACCGTCGCCATCGGAATCGAACGCGGTCTCGACCCAGAGGTCGTGCTGGATCCAGTTCTTGGAGTCCTTGAACGCCTCGACGATCTGCGCCTCTCCGTCCTTGAAGACGGGTGTGGCCTTGCCTTGCGCGACCGCGGTACCCGAGAAGAGCACCGCCGCGACGGCGACGGCGGACAGAAGGACGAGACGACTACGGCGGTCAACGGCTCTGGACATCATGGGGATCACTCCTGGCTAGGGACGAGCCCACAACTTAATGGACGGCCGGAAATCCTGCCCGAACTGCTGAGAACCCGCGGTCAGTGGCTCAGTTGACGGTGATCGAGTTGTCCGGGTGCAGGATCAGAGCGCTGAACCCGGAAGGCGCTCCGCCCGTGACCATCTCGTAGACCGCGTCGGTCCCCGCATAAGGCGTCGTCGCACCGATCATGGTCGACCAGGTAACGGGGTTGCCCGTGGCCCCGCCCCCGGGGCTGAATCCGGTCAGGGAGGTGTTGCCCCACGTCCCGACGATCGAGTGGCTGGTGATGGCCACGTCGCCGTTGGCCCCGAATCCGATGTCGAACGAGACGGTCGATCCACCACCACTGAAGCTCCACGCCGGCACGCTCATGAACTGCACGACGACGTTGCCGCCCCCATCGGAGACCGACTGGATGAGGTTGACGCCAGTGGGATTGAGATCGGACCAGTTCCCCGCCACCCGGGGCATTTGATTGGTGAACTCCGTGACCGACGCCGCGAAGCTGGTCGAACCGGACCCGAACGAGACCGACCCGTTGGAGTTGATGTACAGCGCGTCATGAGAAGTGCCGTAGATCGAGACCGTGCTCACGCAGCTGTGGTCACCACCGGCCCCGAACGTCACCTGCACGGTGTCGTCGTCTCCGAGGGTGTGGGCGACGGTCCCGAACGCGCACGGGTCCACGGCCACTTCGAGCGCCGCGCTCACGTGGAACGAAGAGAACGCCGTCGCATCCGTCACCGCCATCTGGGCGGCGAAGTGCGCGGGGACCGTGGGAGCGGTCCAGAGGAACGAACCGCTGGATGTCGTCTGCCAGTCCCAGAATTGCTCCAGGGTCTGCGATAGATCGAGGTTGATGATCTTGCCGTCACCGAAGACCGTACCGCCGGCGCTCCCCGGCACCGCCGCCCCTGCGTGATAGAAGATGTCCTGCTCGGTACCGCCGGTCGCGACATTGCTGCTGAAGTTGACCATCGCGGTGGCGCCGAAGTTGAGGGTCTGCTGGATGGGTCCGGTGAACCCATTGTTGGAGAGCCCGTCGACGGTCAGCGACGCCGCCGGTCCGTTGATCGCCCAATCCGGGACCGGAGGGGCGGCGAAGATGAACGACGACCCGTTCTTGAACAGGCCGACCGAGACCTGCCCCGGCGCCATGTCGGACTCGAACACGAACGTATGGCACGTGCCCCACCGCAGCGCGGACCCCGCCGGATTCGAAGCGAAGGTATCGGGTGACGTCCAGGTGACCGCGCCGTTGGCGAAGACGCCCGACCAGTCGCTGCTCGACCACGCCTCACCGCTGTGATAATCCGCGTCGAGGAACTGCAGGTTGCTGACGGTGGCGCCCGAGGGGAGACTGACGGAGATGCTGCTCGCCGCCAGATCCGAATTCAGGTTGTGCAGGGCGAACACGTGACGGGTCATGCCGCCGCCCAGCGAAACGGCGTTCGTTCCGAGGATGAAGCGCCCGTCGCCGACGACATCGTGGGTGACGATCGCGACGCCGGGATCGATGCTCTGCCAGGCGTAGATCGCTGGTAGCTGCGGCACCGTGGCCCCCGTGAGCGACAGGTCACCGCTCGCAGTGGTCTCCACCTCGCGATACGACGCATTGTTCCCCGCGTGGGAGTTCGCCGCGTCGTCCTTCGCCACGTACTGGCCTTCGATGAAGAAGCGGGAGCTCGCCGGCTGATTCAAAACGAGGGAGCTCTCGACCCTCACCCGGGCGCTGGTGGAATCGGTGACGCTGGGAACCATCGTCGCCGGATAAGGGAAGACGCCGGTCGACGCGTTCACCTCCGACCGCGGCCCGAGAGAAGCCTGCTGACCGTTGAGGCCCGCGCAGTAGGGATCGGAGCACCCGACACCCAGGGCGTTGAAGTTCGGATGTGGAGTGCACGGGCCACAATAGGAGAGCTGTAGCGCGCCGAAGCCATGCTTCATCCACGCGAACCCAATCTGGCGGAAGACGCCATCGCGGACCCGGTACATCTGCTGCGCGATCACCGGGTGGTCGTTGGTGTTCGCGATCCAGTTCAGTGGCGTGGTCCCGATGTTGCACGCGTTCGTCCCGAATGAGTAAGCGTGAAAGCCCCCTGCCGGCGCGTAGTTATTCAGATCGAACAGGTCTCCGATAATCACATCGGGACCCTGGGCCGAGCTGGGCGATAGCATCACGGCCATGACCGCGAGGAAGGCGTAGAATTTCACAGGGGGACTCCGGGGGCTGGGCAGGCCGGCGAGGGACCCTAAATCCCACCATGTCGCCGCCCATCCGTTAAACAAAAACCATGTGGATGCGTCGATCTTCTTTCGCGAAACTCGGTCTCTGCGCGGGGCTGCTCACCGCGTGTGCCGTGGCCCCCCCAGAGCCCACCGACCTCCGCGCCATCCCCATGGACCTCCAGGTCCCCGCGGTCACCGTGGGGACCCCAGCGCCCGGCGCTCGGGTGCGCTGCTCCCTCGCCCCCTATGCCGGGACCGACGTACACCACCTCCTCTATCTGCCGGCGGACTGGAGGCCGGACGCCACCTATCCGGTCATCGTCGAGTACGCGGGCAACGGCCCCCACCGCAGCCGTTTCGGCGACGTCTCCACCGGGGAGATCGACGGCTCGAACCTCGGGTATGGGATCAGCGGCGGCGAGGGGTTCATCTGGGTCTGCGCCCCCTACGTCGCGGCGAGTGGTGACCGCAACGAGCGACGATGGTGGGGTGACCGCGCGCGTACGGTGGCGTACTTGAAGGCCGTCGTCCCCGACGTCTGCCGACGCTATGGAGGCGACCCGGACGCGGTCTTCCTGGCGGGGTTCTCACGCGGCGCCATCGCCTGCAACTACATCGGCCTGCACGACGACGAGGTCGCGGCGTTGTGGTGCGGTTTCATCTGCCACAGCCACTACGATGGCGTCCGCCGCTGGGGATACGGAGATGACGATTCCGGGGCGGCCACGGCGCGCCTCGGCAGGCTCGGTGACCGACCGCAGTGGATCAGCCACGAGGGCAACGTGGACGCGACGCGGCGCTATCTCCAGGCCGCCATGCCCGAGGGCCGCTTCACGATCCGCCCACTCCCCTTCCCCAACCACACGGACGCGTGGGTCCTGCGCGACGTGCCGCTGCGCCGAACCCTCCGCGCCTGGGTCCGCCAGGTGCTGCGCTCGCGAAGCAGGTAGCCCCGAGCTCAGCGGCCCGACTTCTTCGCGGCCTTGTCCGCGCCCTCAGTGTCGTCGCCCGGCTCAGCCGCGGATCCGCCGCGGCGTAGATCTCGAATGTCCAGCACGAAGCAGCCCCGGCCGTGGGTCGAGATGACGGCGAAGTCCTCTGTCGTCTGCAGCGCCAGGTCGTGCACGTAGACGGTCGGGAGACCCTTGCCGAGCACCTCCCACTTCTCGCCGCCGTCGGTGGTGACATAGACCCCGCGATCCGTCCCGGCGAACAACAGGTTCTTGTTGGCCGGGTCCTGCTTGATCACGTTGGGACAGCTGCCGGGGATGTTGGAGCTGATGCGTTCCCAGGTCGCGCCGTAGTCGGTCGACTTGAACAGGTAGCACTCGAAGTCATCGTGGCGCTTGCCGTTGACCGCCGCGAATACGGTGCCCGCGTCGGCATGACAGGCCTGGAGGCTGGCGACGCAGCGGCCCTTCGGGAGTCCATCGGACACGTTGGTCCAGGTCTTACCGTCATCTCGGGTCACCTGGATGTTGCCGTCGTCCGTGCCGGCGTAGATCACGCCCTTCTCGACCGCTGACTCCGAGATGGAGAAGACGATCGCGTGGGCGATGTTCCCCTGCTTGTCGGGATCGTAATTCGTGAGGTCGTTGCTGATGCGATCCCAGTTCTCTCCGCCGTCGTTCGTGCGGAAGACGTACTGGGCTCCGTAGAGGACGCGCTTGGGATCGTGAGGCGACCCGACGAGAGGCGACACCCACTGAGCGCGCTTCTTCTTCCCCTCCCACTTGATGGCGATGTCGGTGCGCTTGTACGACTTCCGCTTCCGACCACGGCGCTCCGTCATGACCTTCTCGCTGTAGTCGGTCAAGGCGGGGCCGCCTCCGTAGCGGCTGACGGAATAGACCAGGTTGGGGTTGGTGGGATCGACGACATGACGCCCGGCCTCATCCCCCGTGGCCGACTCCCACCGCTGGTGGATGATGGCGTCGCGCCCACGGGTCAGGTCGACCAGGCCGCGCCATCCTCCCGTGTCCTGCGTGCAGACGTAGATCCAGAACTTCCCCTCTTGCTGACTGATCCCGCAGTTGTAGCCGTGCGCGATCTGCAAGTTGGTCGGGTGATGGTGGGTCTTGAACGAATCGTGGGAGATCATGATGCCGCCGTCATTGACCAGCACCACGTGGGTCGAGTCCTTCGGGTTGATCCAGCCGCCGTGATAGTCGACGTGGCTCCCGCGCAGCCCCCTCCACGTGTGTCCCCCGTCGTTGGAGACCTTGGCGGAGAGGCCGAGGCAGTAGACCGTCTCCGCATCACTCGGGTCGACGCGGACCTGTCCGAAGAACCATCCATAGCCCGGATGGGTCCGTCGGATAGCGTCGTTGCCCTCGATCAGCGCGAAGTTCTCCCCGAAGTCGTCACTCCTGTAGATCTCGGCGCCGCCGTTGCGACCGCGAGCGCCGTCATGATTCAAGAGCACGTAGACCGTCTCGGGCTGGCTCGCGCACACGTCGATCCCGACGCGCTCGTACTCACCGGCGGCAAAGTCTGGCAGACCACGGGTGAGACGCCTCCAGCTGCGGCCCCCGTCGGTCGTCTTGTAGACNCCGGATTCGGGTCCGCCGACAGGGTCGTTCCAGCGGTAGCGAAGACGCGGCGCGGTGCCCGCATACAACGTCCCTGGGTGCTTCGGGTCCATGACCAGNTCGATCACGCCCGTCTTNTCGTTCTTGTAGAAGACCTGNTCCCAGGACTTGCCGCCGTCGANCGATCGATAGACGCCGCGCTCCTTGTTGTGGGTGTACTCATGGCCCGCGGCGGCCACNTACACGATGTCGGCGTTCCTGGGNTGAATGACGATGCGCGAGATGTGCTGNGTATCGGTCAAGCCCATGTGCTCGAACGTCTCACCGCCATCGGTGGACTTGTAGACCCCCGTCCCGGCCATCGAGCTGCGCAGGATGTTGGACTCGCCCGTGCCGACCCACACCGTGTCCGGATCGGACGGAGCGATCGCCACGTCAGCGATGCTCGCGGTCTCGTAGTTGCTGAAGACGGGCTTCCAGTTCTGCCCGTCGTCAACGGACTTCCAGACGCCGCCCGCCGCCGTGGCCACGAACAGAGTCTCCGGACGTGCCTCGTGCACGGCCACGTCGATCGCCCGCCCCGACATACGGGTCGGACCCACGAACTGCCACGCGTTGTTCGCGTGCGGCGAGCTCTCAGCCANCGCCTGGTGCTGGGCGAACCACTCGATGCGCTGATGTCGCGGCGCCTTCTCNGCCTCCTCCTCCGCGCCCTCCCTCCCCTGGGCAAACCCGGGGGCCGAGAGCAAGACCAGCGCCAACAAGCAGGCGGTCCGACGACATGACAGGAGCGAGGCCAGCTTGGCAACCATGTGAACTCCTCGGGGCTATAAACCCTGAATTTNAACGTGACCNGGGAACCGTAGAGCTTTGNCGACCATACACCTGCTCTCTTACCCTGTCGAGGAGCCCCGACCTGCTACACGACATCGCGGGGGCATGCGCGATGAGAAGGCCTCCACTACCATTCCAAACATGTCCGTCGTGCCCATGATCGAAGGAGAGCGCGTCTTCCGGGTGTGGCCGGATGTGCCCGACGGTGCGTGGGACGTGATCGTGATCGGTTCCGGCATGGGGGGCATGAGCTGCGCCGCCGCCTGCTTCGATAGCCGGCCCTACCCTCCCCGCGTCCAGGCGTTGTCGCCCGGGTTCCGGTCCGGGAAGCGGCCGTAGGGATCGAGGGTGATCTTGTCGATTCGTCGACCGCCAAAGTCGAGCTTGGCTTCGAACGTGCGGCTCCCGTCGAACCAGACGTCCACCGGCCAGGTCACGACCGCCGTCCCGTCTTCCAGCATCTTCGCGTTGGCCATGGCCTTGGGCGCCGGTCCGTCCGCCGCGAACGCGACCTTCAGCACGACCGGCGACGGCATCTGGCCGTCCTGGCGAACCGTGACGACGGCATGCGGCCCCGACGTATCCACCTTGGCGATGGAGCCATCCACCCTCTCGGTCGTGAACANCCAGTAGTACCAGAACCAACCCAGGTCCTGCTCGAGCGCATTGCTCATGAAGAAGGCGAAGTCCCAGGGGGACGGATGCTTGAACGCCCACGCCTTCGTGTACTCACTGATGGCCTTCTGCACGGCCTCGTCACCGACGACGCCGCCGAGCATGGACAACATCAGGGGCGCCTTGGCATACGTCTGGTATCGGTAGAGGTCGCCGCCGTAGTTGGAGCACCACATCATGGTCGGCTCACCCTCGTCGCCGGACTGCCGCCCGTAGCTCTGGCCGCGGCCATCGAAGCTGGCGGGCTGACCCCGCGAGTGGGCGCGAGACAGCGTGTTCATGTAGCCGTTCAGACCCTCGTCCATCCAGCCGTACCAGGTCTCGTTGGTCCCGACCATCATGGGCCACCACTGGTGAGCGGCTTCGTGGTCCGCGGCGCCCTGNTTGGAGTTGATGACCATGGGGTACTCCATGCCGGCGCTGGGGCCGTCCTGGAGGGTCAGCTGGGGGAACGGGTACGGCGCCCAAAGATCGGAATAAAACTCCAGCGCATGGCGCGTGATCGACCCCGCCCTGCTGAACCGGTTGGCGCGCTCGGGCAGATGNACCATNTGGATCGGGATCGGCCCCTTCCCNGGGATGGTCGCGCGCGTGGCCTTCCAGACGTAGTTCTCCGCCGTCGCCCACGCCACGTCGTTCACCATGTCGGCGACGAAGTGCCACACGAGGCGGTCCCCCGCAACGGTCGCTTTNCCTGGCCCCACCTCGTCCTCACCGACAATGGTGATCTCGTCATCGGAGTGGAGGACACGGGCCAGTCGCTTGCGCGCGTTCACCGTGAGCACCTCCTTGTCGTTCTGAAGCACTCCGGTCGAGGTGACGATCCACCCGGCGGGCACGTCGTAGCGCACCTCGAAGCGCCCGAAGTTGTTGTANAACTCCGCCGGACCGAGGTAAACGCTCCTGTCCCANCCGCGCAGGTCGTCGTACTTGGCGAGGCGGGGGAACCACTGGGTCGGCTGGAACAACGTGTCGCCCCAACGTTGGGTCATGCGGTGACCGCGTCCGCCCTCGCCGCCCGGGATCCTGGTGTGCCAGTCGATCTCGAGGGTGGCCTNGGAGCGCGGCGGCACCGGCTTGGCCAGAGAGATGGTGGCGACGGTCTGATCCAGCCCCCGCACGCCGAGGGTGCGAGGACCGCCGCGGCCACGACCTCGGCCGAACCGTCTTCCCCCGCCGCGCGGCGGCGCCTTCAAGTCGACCGTGTCACCGTTGACCACCAGCCGCGTCACGACCATCCCCTCCGTCGTCTCGGCGGGCACGGACGATCCCCGTGGAACCCGCGGTCGAAAGATGTTGTGGTCCAGCCTCAACACGATCTCGGTCAACTCGGAGGTGCTGTTGTTGTGCACCACGATGGTCTCCTTCCCGAACAGGGACTTCGTCTCCCGATCCAGGCGAACGTCGATCGTGAAGTCGGTCTGCAGCTGCCAGTAGTTGGCACCGGGGCGACCGGAGAAATCCCGCGTCCCGGCATCAAACGCACGGCGGATGGCGTTGGTCAGCGGCACGTCCCTGCGGATGGCCCGNGTCTGAGACCCCGNCTGACGCACCGCCGCGTCCTGTGCGGACACGGTCATGCTNATCAGCACCAAGAAGAAGCCGAGACTCAGTAACGCGGCGGCACGGGTCATCATCATGACGTCACTCCAGGTGGGACGGGAAGCCTGGCGAGCTTAACCGGGGCCGCCAGTTTAGGGCCGCGGAAGCGGCGTCCAGCGATGAATGATCGTCCGCTTAGGCCAGACGCGGATACGCCGGTGGCCGACGTCGTGACCGAAGACGGGTTGCTCCATCAGCAACAGCACGTCCCCCGNGGCGGCGAGGAGACGGATCGGATAGTTCGCCTCGACCCTGCGAACGACGNCTCCGGTAGCGGGATCAAACCACGTCACCGCGTCAGGCCCCCCACATATGAGGTGCTCGCCGTCGAAGTCCATCCCGGCGAGGCGCTTGCCCGCGAGATCAACCGTACGGGTGATGANCCCCGTGGTCGGGTCCACGCGGTCAACGCGACCGCTCATCCCCGAGAGGACCCACAGGTGGCTTCCATCCCAGGCGACACCGCGGGTGGAGTGGGCACGGTTCTTCTTGTTCGACTCCGTGACGATGCGACGGAGCACCTCCCCGGACTTCGGGTCGATGACCACGATGGGGTCACCCTTGCTCCACCCGTAGGGCACGGCGAACAGGCGCGTACCGTCCGTCGTCAGATCGACGCAACGGTCCTCGAGGACGTGAGGCTTCCCTCGGTCGCCGGTCACCGGGTCGACAGGCCAGAGCTTGGTGTCCTGGGCGACCCACGCGCGCTCCCCCATGACGCAGATACCGGAGGGCGCCGCCTCGGACGGCGCCGGGAGCGCCTCCACGGTTCCCGAATCAAAGATGCTGGCGGCGCGCGGCGCCGGCTCGTCCCAGGGCTCCCCGTTCTTGTACAGCCCCCAGCGTCGCAGGGACGCGTTCAGCGACGCCAGGAACTCGGGGGGCTTCTGGAATGACTGGAAGCGATGGATCTTCTCGTTGTTCGGCCCCACGGTGAGCAGGGTCGGATACGCGGACACCGCGTACTGCTTGGGGANATCCGGGGTCCGGTCACGGTTCACCGTCACCCAGACGAACTGACGACTCGACGCCACGACCGCGGCGTCCGGGAAGGTCTCTCGCTCGAGGACCTTGCACCAGTGTCACGTGTCGAACGTGAAGTAGAGGATGAGGGGACGCTTGGTCGCGGTCGCTGCCTGCCGGGCTGTGGCCAGATCCTTNTGCCATGCGATGCGG
Organism: Planctomycetota bacterium; assembly: GCA_002683135.1. Taxonomy (GTDB): domain Bacteria; phylum Planctomycetota. Next base: position 15,358 of record NYSS01000087.1, read on the forward strand.
GCAGGCTGCGCGGCCACGGGGCCCGCGACGACGCACAGGAGCAGCAGGAGGCGATCGATCATGGAGCCATGTTACACGGGGCCGTTCAGCGGCTGGCGCGCTGGCCGACGCGCCCGAGGCGAAGCGTCACCTGACGGGGATCTGGCCTGTCCGGNGAGATGACGGNCAGGGTGACGGTCTCCCCCGNATCGTGNGCGCGCACNCGNCGNAGGAGCTCGCCACGGCGGCGCACGGCGACGCCGTCGATGGCGACGATCACGGTCTCCGCGGTGATACCCGCCTCACGCACCGGCCCCCCTGGCGGCACCGGGACCGTGACGATGCCGTCCACGCCCGCCGGGAGGCGCGCAATGAACCCGGCTGGCTGCGTGACCAGATTCTCGAGCCCGCAGCCCAACGACGCCGTCTCCACATGGGCACGGACGTCGAGCAGATGACGAATGGCGTCCAGCGGAGCGGCGATGGCGATGCTTGCAGGCCGGCCGTTCTGGGTCACCATCCCGGACTGGCACCCGACCACACGACCGGCGGCGTCGCACCACGCACCTCCCGAAGAACCGGGCAGGGCGGTCCCGTGGATCAGGAACGACCGCACGAAGTCACCGGTCGACGCGAGGTGCTCGAACCTCTCTTCCGATCGCGCGACGGTGTTACGCAAGAGCAGGTCGCGCCGATAGAGGGCGGAGCCGAACAGGAACACCTCGTCGCCGGGTTTGGGAGGACGATCGGCGAGCTGCAGGCACGGGTACGGCCCGTCCCCGGGTTCCACACGCAGCAGGGCCAGGTCATGTCCCAGGTCATGCGCCGCGACCGCGGCCACCCGGCGGCCCAACGCGGGTGACATGACCTCAATCGTCTCGCTCACGCCGACGACTCCGTGGCTAGCGGTGACGACCCACCCGGCCGGGTCGGCAATCCAGCCCGAACCCGTCAGGTGCCCGCCGACCAGGACCTCCACCGCCGCGCCCCGCGTACCCGCGAGGGATCCGGTCGGCCGCGCGGTCTCGGATGACGCGCACGCCGTCAGTACAAGCAGAGCGCAGAGCGGGGTCCTCATCATGGACTTCATGGTAGCGCGAGCCGACGGCCTAACGCGACCTGGCACGGTTGGCGGCGATGACGGCCGCCACCACATCGGTGCGATGGTAGAAATCCACGGCCACCACGTTGGGATGGAGACCCGCCGCGAGCCACTCCGGGATCCACTTGCCGGGCAGCCGGAACAGGGGCTCGCTGAACGCGGCCAGATCACCGACGCCGCGCAGGCTGCCCGTGACGATCGTGTTCGTGGTCGGCGTCAAGGTCAGGTAGACGCACTGGAATCGGCCCCGATCCCGGCGCCGGAGCCGGCCGTCCAGCCTCTCCTTGAGCGTCTCCTGGTCCTGGGCGTTGGCCCACACCGAATCCAGGTCGCCCCGCTTCCGATAGGCCTTACGCCGCTTGGCGAACCCACCGTCACGGGACAGCACCACCAGGCTGCGCTTCGTCTTCCAGATGCGGGAGAGGGTCCACGTCTTCACCTCGCTCCCCATGTTCACCATGTGGGGCCCCAGGGTTCCGAACAGGAGGCGATCCAACCCGTCGTGCGACGCGGCACCGGGCATGGCCTGCATGTCCAGGAGTACGAGCTCCCGCGGGTGGGCTCGGGCAAAGCGACGGACTCCCTCGAGGGCGCCCTTCAGCGGACACGACACGAGCCCGTGCACGAGCACGAGCTGTCCGTCCACGTGGGCGATGCGCAGATCCAGGTAGCGGATCCCGCCCCGCAGCTGGTGCTCCAGGTCTTGCTCCTGAGTACGCGCCCACCCGGCGGCCATGGAACCGAACCGGGTGTAGACAGCCGGCGTCCCCGGCGCCGCCTTTGACTCCTTGGTGATCGCGAAAGAGCCCGCGTCGTGGCTGCCGGGCAGAATCAGGTCTACGACGCGGGTGTCCCCGCGCTGGCGAAACACCTGCCCGACCCACGCGGCCGTATCCGGCGACGGGCGCTGCTCCTTCTGCCCCCAGACCGGCGGCAGCAGCCCGCACAAACAGGCAAGCAACCACAGCCCGCAAGTGACCCATCGTCCGCGGCGCGCGCGCACCGTCATGTCATCGCTGCTCATGATCAAGATCCGCCCCTGCCTGATGCTACCCGGGACCATCCGAGACCCGCGATCTCAGATTGAAACACGCCATTCTCACATGTCTCGAATCGAGGCATCGGCGCGCGCGAGTGCGTACTCAATGGC
>NYSS01000088.1 GCA_002683135.1 Planctomycetota bacterium
CTTGGGTAATATTTGAAAATGATATTCCATCACAGTTTGGTTTATTCTAGTTCTTGTAGCCGATTAAACCAACGAAGATTCTAGTTGAAGACCTGATTACAGAGCTAGATATTGGTTAGTTTTTCAGGATTGAATTTGAAGCATCTGCTTCGTTTAGCAATTATATTTCTGGCTTAAAACCAAACGCTAAATTGGAAAAAGAGTCGTACCAGTGGAAAAGGTTGCTCCATTCACTATTGATGCGGAAAGGGATGCGTTCTAAATTCTTCTTGCAGCGTTATCCTCAAATTCCTCACATTAGTTTAAAGCAAAGATTTACGCAGTGAGTAAATTAACCTTAGTATTTTGAAAGCCAAATTATAGAGTAATACCGTTGATTCATAATTAGTTTTATACAATCGATCATCTTTTTATCGGTCCTTTAAATTACGAGAGGTAATTAAGATGATGAAAAATCCAGCTTTTGATGATCAACTTGAACAAGCTATTATATTTCTGGTCACTACTTTTCAGCAATCAGGCAATAATCCCAAGCCGGTTATACTCCACAGTATACGTGTGGCTCTTTTTTTATATGAATATCATTATCCTGAAGAAGCCATAATTGCTGGTGCTCTTCATGACTTAGTGGAAGACACCGACTGCACTATTAGACAAATCGAAGAGAATTTTGGAACAGAAGACGCCCAGCTGGTTGCGGCCAATACATTCAACTCAAAAATAGCAGACAAAACAGAACAGAATCGAGAGATGTTTGCTCGCTGCAAGACGAAGGGGAAAATGGCTTTGCTGATTAAGGCGGCCGACATTCTGGATAATAGTCGTTACTGGCATTTATTAGCCGACAAAAAGTTAAGCCGATGGTTAATATGGAAAATAGAGTACTTTCTTCAGCTTTCTTGGCCAGAGTTAGAAAAAGAACAAGTTTGGCACCAGCTGTCACAACGCTATCAACAACTTAACAGTTGAATTAGCTAATTGATAAACCTATTTCGCTTAGTCTTGGCGGAAAAAATGTCGGCCAATTAATTTTATCCGTCGCCACTAGCTAAATCAGCAATTTTAGGATTAGGGGCATACTATCTTTACAAAGGAAGACAGTTGACGCTATCACGGGCATAGTGCCTTTGACAATATTCAGCAGAACTCAGAATTTCAGCAGTTGATTAACAGTGGAAGCGAAAATAAAAACAAAATCCAAGCATTCCTTTTAAGTTGATATCAGATTTTCAACTAGACTATGAATGGCTAAGTAAGATTGATTGCTAGACTAGGCGAATTCTGCTTGAATGATACATGTTTACAGGCCAAATCTTTTGCAGGTTAATTAGACGGATATCAGCAAACCAGTTGGCACCCTTTTTTCTCATCATACCTTTTACCAGCTGAAGCAAAGAACCAACCGGTTGGCTGTTTATCTAGTTGATAAGTCTCAAAACTTTTCTCAAGCAGAACTTCATGGTTGGACACCTGAAATAATTTAGAATCATTGACTAACTTAATCAACCCCAGAAAAGGGCCTTCTTGCTCTTGACTGCCTTTGAACGGTAGTTGGCCTTACTTTGTTAAGTTGTAGATAATTTTTTGCGGCCCGCCACTAACCGCAGTCCTTATAATGGCTTTTTCTCGATCTGGTCTGTTTTCTATTTAATTCTGGACCTACCATATTTCTATTGCTTAGGGGGGAAACCGTAAACCTGGATTGAACACATTATGTGTTTAACTAAAAAGTGAAATCTGGCCAGTTCCACTTTTAGAACCCTTCAAGATAGGACCCATACATAATGGAATGAAGTCAACCATGTTTAGATGAATAACACTTATTGCAACCGATCGAGAAGGGGAATAACAGGTTTGAACACCTTACATTGTAAACCAAAGCATGTCAACACGACAGTCGGATTCTCAACCGAATCAGGCTGTTACCTGGTCCGGATAATGTAGTCATCTGTCTGGCTGAGGGGGATTCCATCCTGGGGAAATCAACCGGTCAAAATAGCCGTCAGCCGCAGTCAGACTGGGAGGAAACTACGTTTTTTTGTTCAACTGATTTTAGGATCTCCGTGGCGGCAATTGATCGAACTCGTCTGGCAACTTGCCAAACCGTTTGACCTTTGTGATTGAGCTGATTGATATTGGCCCCAGCGGTTATTAACAATGTGATAGCCGCCCTTTTGTTCTCTACCTTTTTAATGGTTGATCGGATGGCATCAAAGAGTGGCGTTTCTCCCTGTTGGTCGGTGGCCTCCATGTCCGCGCCCTGATCCAACAGCAATTTCATCACTTGAACAAAACCGGCTTTAGCTGCACAATGGAGAGCTGTTTTGCCTTTATAGTTGCGCACACCGACATCCGCACCGAGGCTTATCAACCGTCGGACTTTGTTAGGATTCTCTCCTTTATCCCCCCGACAGGCATAAACTAGTGGTGGCCAACCCATCCTATTTTTTGCATTCAGATCAGCGGGAGCAACACCGTAAGCCAGCAACAAAGCACTGATCTCTGGCCGTTCAATGGAAACGACTGGCGCTTGACTGGCATCGGCCCCATGTCGAAGTAACAATTCAGCCAGGTCGGCCCGATCACGACTGACACAGAAACCCAGCAATTGCTTGCTATGTAGTGTCACCTCAGCTCCTCGCTGAATAAGAAATTCAGCCACCGTTTTCTGCTGGCCAGCCAGCGCATAACCTAGCGGGGTGGCCCACGGAGCTTCGGCTAAATAAAAATTGTGCTGCTGGCCAGCCCTCATGTGATGTTGCCAGTGGCCATGATTCAGCCGGCTGGGCTCTGAATTGAGCAGTTTGTCCACCACCGGCAGATCCCCCAGATAGGCGGCGGAATGAGTATCAACCGTGGCCCCATTCTCTAGCAGATAGGCGGCTACATCATGTCGGCCAGCCAATTGGGCCGCACAATAAGGGCTAATTTCAACTAAATGGGGTGTATAATGACAACCACAGATATTGACATCGGCCCCCTGTTCCACCAAAAATTGAACTACCTCTTGTTTGCCTCGATAAGCCGATTCCCACAGCATGGTTCGTCCGTGTGAGCCGACGGTATGAATCCATTCCGGTTTGTTGTCAACGAACTCTCGAGTCGATTCCAAGTCGCCGCGGGCGGCCGTTGCAACCACGATCTTCAGAAAATCACTCTGTTTGCCAGTGAGTTGTTTCTGTGACATAAATATTTCTTTGGCCTAGCTTAAATCCATTTAACAAAAAAAGTGATGCAATTAGTTAGCTACAAATCAGCCACTTGTTATGCTTTTTGATCGCAGTATCTCAGTCTCATCGACTACCATCTAAAATTACTTTAACCCAACCTTCCAGTTGCTAGCTCCATGTAACCCGGGACTGCCATCATCTGCCTGCCCCCGATATTCTGTCATCAGGACTTTGCTGGTCTCAGCGGCCACCTGATGTACCATTGGCCAGGTGATCTCTGCTGGTGGTGGTTGCACATACTTGGGCCAGCCACTAATCCAAACCTTAGCCCGCCTTTGCCAGGGNGAGTCTTTTTGACCCGCTGACTGNCCAATATTGATATAAAAGAATCGCTTGGCNGGAGTGCCTCGGCTGAANGGTCCGGTGAAGTTTGGNTTTTTGGACCGTCGGNTGGGTTTAACTAAGGCCGGAAAATCAAACACCATATCATGGCCGGTGGACTTGGTGGTAGAAACAAAACGCCCTTGATCGTCNTCTAAGCAATACAGGACATCACTCGGCGGACTCAGAAGAACCAGGCGAAGTGTAACTTGATATTCGACCATTGATGCTATAGGAGTTTTAACTTGTTACTGGTAATCAGTCCGTTAATGTACTTGTTCCAGAATAGTACATCAGAATTATATTCATCCCACCGACGAAATATCCCCTATCCCTCCCTCACTGAGTCATTAGTCTGCATACGGTAGTAACATTTACCATACTCGGTACTGTTGTCACTTTACTGAGCATAACCGTGACCGTGGGACTCGAACCCACACGACCGGCTCAAGGTCGGCCAATATTCCAACTTGACCCAGTTGGCGGGTTATGCACGCCCTAATTACTCCTGCTACCAGCTGGATATCACATCGGCTAATCCTCTAGCTCTGTTGGCCAGTTGGCCTGTTGAACTCGAGTATCCAGCTGACGATGCTCTTTGGCCAGTTGGTCCGCTTTTCGCTGCACCTCTGCTACTTGGATGGTACTTTGGAACTTAATCTCTGACTTAGTCTGCCGATCCTGCTTGACAATGGCCGCCTGAGCCAGATTGCGGTAAATATCAGACTTTAACTTGGTAACGTCTCTGGCGGCTAGCGCATCGGCGATCGACATTCCTGCCTCCAATTCTGTCCGGCTATTGGTTCTATTAATTCGTTGAATCAATAGAACTAATTCTTGAGCCAACTGCTCCAGTTCTTGTTGCAAAATTTCCGGGTTTTCCGCGGGTTGATCATCTGCCTGTACTTTGGCATTTTGGATCAACCGTTGCTGCAGTTGTTCGATCCTTTTCTGGCCATCTGCTCTTAACACTAAGGCTTCGGCTAATTTCATTTTTCCCTCCGCGGTTAGCATCCTGCTGACTACTAACCGATAAGTGTTGACTTGGGATGTTTGTCGCTTAGTTGGCCTGCTTCATTTCTGGTTCATCCATTGCCAATGGCTGGAACTCGGGGCGGTATCACTAGTTCGCCCGAGTTGTTCAAATCAGGTCAGAGGCAGCCATCAGCACAGGTTCTAGCGAGGGATTGCTGTCTGTCGACTCCAATATTCTTTGCCGATTGATCTGCGTTTCTTCCAGTTCTTCTAGGCCTATGCTGTTTTAAATGCGGTTTCTGACTCCTCAACCCGTCCTTGGGTGAAATAGCACAGACCGAGGTTATTGTGGGATTCGGCCGATTCGGGGTGAAGTTCAATTTCCAATTTATGAATATGATACTAGGTTGGGCTGTGTTCAATAGATGCGATTGACATTCTATCCAAACTGCTCTGAGCAGCCAGGTGATGGGCAAGAAGGTTATAAACATATCAGCCCAACACTTTTGAAGTCTAGCCAACATTTGTTGATTGTAACATTTTTTCAGCTGGTTTGGGCCGGCGAACAACGAGCTCAAAAATCGTCCTGACCACCCATATATATGCTTTAAAGCATCGAGGCTAAAGTTAAGGTGGTCTCTGACCATCTGGGCTAGTATTATTGACCTAATAGTAGTACGAACACTGCTCACATGGAGTAATTTTAATTCGGATGTTTGACCTTATTGGTTGCTCTAAATGTTAGACCGTAGCGACATTCACCGCATGGCTAATCAACTCAAAGTTTGGTCTAGCTGGTATTATCTGTTGCTGAACCTAACTGGTTGCAGCAGCCAACAAATGGTCTATCATCTAAAAAGTTTCTTTTCTGTGAATCACTCCGCAGCAGTGAAGATCCATCAGCCAGTAAAGTCACCGGCAATTGCCATGAAATCAAGTCAGGTCCTCTCTGTGGTTGATCAAAAAAAATATCAAGTGGCAGAATCAGGTGGAAATTACATTGTCACGCAACCTGTGGTCAAATACTATCAACCTACCCGACTGTTGGTCAAGAGCAGCCCTCAACCCATTGACTTAGGACCGGAGATGTTCCCCTACATGGAACTCAGTGATCTAAGAGCCTTTATGAGTAGGCATCAGATCAGGAAGGCATCTGATACGCCGGAAGAAGTGTACCTATACAACTGGGTGGATGGAGCTCAAGGGGCCATGATTTTTCAAACCGGTTGTGTGGTGGATCAGGTTAATCCTGATCTGGTGTCGTCGACTGCGTTCAGGCTGGTTCAACTACCAGCCTTGAAAGTCTGTAGTATTCTTTACATTGGGCCATTCCCCTATCAAAAAAACAGTGGGTGGGGGCAGATTGACTGGGAACGAAGAGCAGCGGAAGCCGGTTACAAATATACAGAGGTTTTGTACCGTGAGCTTTATCACCGCTATGACTTTGGGGGTAATAACCAGCATGTAACCGAGATTCAAATCTCGATCCATTGAAGAAGTTGAACCAGATGCTAAGTACAATAGCCTACTTATGACTCAT
>NYSS01000089.1 GCA_002683135.1 Planctomycetota bacterium
TCGGGGCCGCGAACTTCGACCCCCGAGAGGAAGCGGTGGTGCTGTCGAGAGACGCGGAGAAGCTGGGGCTCGCCGCGTCACAGGGGAGCACCTGGGTTCGGGACGGCCCACCCGCCAAGATCGAGGTCGTCAGCTACCGCCCCACCCGGGTGAGCTTCCGATACGAAGCCACCGTGCCGACGGCGGTGCTCGTCGCGGATACCTTTCATCCGGGCTGGTCCGCGACGTCAGGCGGCGATGACCTCCCCCTGGCCCGGGCAGACCACGCCCTTCGCATGGTCCTTCTGCCCGCCGGGCGGGGTACTCTCCACATGACCTTCATGCCCCACTCGCTCCTGATCGGCGCCGCGATCTCTATCGCGGGCCTGCTCGCCATGACGGCGTGGGGCGTCTGGTGGCGCCGACAACCGCGGACCTGATATGCACGACGGACACCGAATTTCCATCGTCATACCCGCCTACAACGAGGCGGCGACGATCGCGTCCGTGGTGGAGGACTTCCGCGGGCACACCGCGGTGGACGAGGTCGTCGTCGTCGACAACAACTGCAAGGACGAGACGGCCGCCCGCGCCGTCGAGGCGGGCGCCCGCGTCGTAGCGGAGCCGGAACCGGGCTACGGCTGCGCCCTGATGCGCGGGATGCGGGAGGCGGAGGGCGACTGGCTGGTCCTGGTGGAAGCGGACGGGTCATTCAGCGCCGCAGATCTGGAGAAGCTCCTGTGCTATCTCCCTGACTGCGGCATGGTCCTGGGGACCCGCACCACCCGGCAAATGGTCCAGCAGGGAGCGAACATGGACTTCATGTTGCGCTGGGGCAACGTGATGGCCGCGAAGATCCTGCAGCTGCTGTGGTACATCCCGCTCGAGCCGCGGCTCACCGATGTGGGGTGCACATACCGTGCGCTCACGCGCCGCACCTTCGAGACCATCGAACCCGGTCTCTCCGAATCGGGCCCCGGCTTCTCCCCCGAGATGATCTGCGAGGCGATGCGCCACGGGCTCCGGGTAATTGAGATTCCGGTCCACTACGGTTCGCGTAGCGGCGGCAGCTCGAGCCACTCCGGGAACCTCGCGCAGGTGTGCCGGACGGCGCTCAAGATGTTCAAGGCGATCTTTCGGAAGCGGTTCACCCGGCGCGTCCCGGCGGCGACGCGTGGTCGCCCACCGGCAGAGACCGTCCTGACCGAGGAGGCATGACCCCCCGGCTCGAGCCAGGGGATCAGCCGAGAAGATCACCGCCTGCGGTGACACGCCTGCGCGGCGTCCAGGGGCATGAAAGAACGCCCCGCCCAAGCAACAAGCCCGGGCCATCCCGCGCCGGCCCGACCAGCGCACGCTCCACGGAGCGACTGGTGTGCGACGGGCGTTCGGTGACGATTTGTGCCTCAGATACCCAGGAGCCGCCCTGCGTTCCCAGCGCGGATACCGGCTGCTGCCTCTGGGGATAGTCCGAGTTCACCGGTAGCACCGTCGAACCAGGTCGCGGCGGCAGTGGCGTCCTCCATGGGATAGTCCGTGGCATATAGGACACGATCGGCTCCCATGACGGCGATCAAATGCTGAAGGGCGGGCGTGTTGTTGAAGCCGCTCACCGTCACGAACACATTTTGAGCGAGCGTCGACTGGACCATCGCCAGTTCGGGCCTTGCCCCATGACGGAGGCGGTGGTCGATGCGCCACGCCCAGAACGGGATAATCTCTCCCATGTGTCCCAACACGATTTTCAGCTTTGGGAAGCGTTGGAAGACGCCGTTGACGATGAGTGCCAGCACCAGTCGGGCGGTGCTCTCATGGAAACCCCAGGGCGACTCCCGGAGGGCGCCGCAGTTGGGGAGGCTGTAGAAGGGGTCGGGTGCGGCAAGTCGTGGATGGATGTAGAGCGGTCTGTCGAGCCGCACACATTCCGCCCAGAGAACGTCGTATTCGGGAGCGAGGTAGTAGTTCGGTGTGCCATTGACGCTCGAATCGAAGCCGTTGAGCAGGGCCCCAACAAATCCCAGGTCCTCGACGCACCGGCGCAATTCGGCCGCTGCCGCATCCGGCGCCGTCATGGGCAGCGTCGCGAAGCCACGGAAGCGCTCATGGTGTGCCTGGACGATGCCGTGAAGTTCGTCGTTCCAGCGGACCGCTGCCTCGGTTTGGCGCGCCCGGACCTGCTTGGGGTCAAGGTTCGACAGGTCATAGGTAGCGTCCATCGCCTGTAGTCCTTCGGAGAAGGCGGAGAGCACGGCGATCCGAATACCGGCTTCGTCCATGTCGGCCAGGCGCTGCTCCCCGTAGTGGACGAGAAGCTCTCGTTTCACTTCGAGCGGGTGACTGTCCACCACGTGCTCCTGCTGAGAGGGGACGATGAGGTGCTCTTCAATGGCGATGAAACCGGTCTCCGTGGACTGGCTGCTTGAAGGCCCCTTGGACGTCGCAGCGGTGGCCCCATGAGCCCCTCGACTGATAGCCAGAGCTGCCGCTGCACAGCCTGACGTCTTCATGAAGTCTCGCCGATGGATGGTCATTTCGTCTCCCCAAGTTTCCTGCCGTCAAGAGTGCCCCCAAGCCAAGAATGGGCCTGTTTCCGACGGTAGCGAAGTCGCTTCAGCTCATCAAATTGCTGCCAAGAACCGAATCGGGCCATCCCGGAGCCCCCTTCGCTGTCTTATTTTCGAGCCCCTCGGGGTCCATGTGCATGCTCGGACGGAATGCTGCAGGCTTGGCCCTACAAACCCGAAAAAGGACAGAGAGGGCGCGTAGCCAAATGCGGCTGGAAGTGTCAGATTGCAGGGAGACATGGACGAACTGGTCGGCGTAATACTGTCCGCGGGCAAGGGGAGCAGGATCGATCCCTTCAACGCGCATTTCCCCAAGCCGCTGCTGCCGATCGGGAACCGGCCCATCATGGGCCATCATCTCGAGACCTATCGCAGCCTCGGCATCACCAAGTGCTGCGTGGTGGTCGGGCACCTCATGGACCGGATCATCAACCACTTCGGGCGTGACGCGAACGCGGGCCTGGACATCCGCTACGTCGAGCAAAACGACATCCTCGGGATCGCCCACGCGGTCGGGCAGGTCGAGCCCTACGTCGACGGTCCCTTCCTGCTCTGCCTCGGCGACATCTTCTACCTCGCCGAAGACATCGATCGCCTGGTGACGCGCTACGAGCAAGGCGACGTCGCCGCGGTCCTCGCGGTCAAGGAGGAGGAGGACCCGGACATCGTGCGCCGGAACTTCTCTGTGGAGGTGGACGACGACGGGTTCGTCGCACGCGTCGTCGAGAAACCACGGGAGCCCGCGAGCCTGCTCAAGGGCTGCGGCATCTACCTGTTCGGCCCGGAGGTGTTCGACGCGATCAGGCGGACACCGCGCACGGCGTTGCGCAATGAATACGAGATCACGAGCTCGATCCAGATCCTCATCGACGACGGGCACAAGGTCGCGGTCGAACCGGTGATTGACTGGGACCTCAACGTGACGTTCCCCGGCGACCTGCTCGATGGCAACATCACCTACCTGCGGCACCTCGGCCTCGATAACCTCATCGACGAGACCGCGACCATAGAGGACGGCGTCACCCTGACACGATGCGTGGTCGGGGCCGGCGCGCGGGTCAAGGGACCCGGAAAACTCGCCGACTGCGTCGTCTTGCCCGGAACCGTGGTCGACGCGGGACAGGACCTGCGACGAGCGCTCGTGTCGCCGGGGCTCGTCAGTCGCTGCTGATGGACCCACACAGGGGACGCCACGCTCTGCTCCTTGCGGTGGTCGTGCTGTGTGCGTTCAGCGCATACGCCGGCAGCCTTGACACGTACTTCGTCAAGGACGACTTCAACATCGTCCTGTTCGCGCCGGACGGGGAGTTCGACGCCGAGCGCTGGTGGGATCAGCTCATCTGGCCGACGGCCCGCGACTGGGACGATATCTGGCGCCCCATCCCTGCGCTGACCTGGGCCCTCGAGTACGTCATCTTCGGCGCCGACCCGACGGCGCTTCATATCGGACAGGTGCTGCTGCACTGCCTGTGCTGTGTCCTCCTTTACTGGTGTGTCAATCGACTGACGGGGTTCCGCAATCCGCTCTCGGGCTTCGTCGCGGCCCTGCTGTTCGCCGTCTACCCGATCCACCCCGAAGCGGTGCTGTGGCTGACCCAGCGCACCGTCCTCATGGGCCTCGCGTTCTCCCTCGCCGCCCTGATTCTGTTCGACGTCTGGCTCCACCAACGCCGGCGCCGCCATCTCGTGGGCGCCTGGGTGTGCGTCATACTGGGCACCCTGTCCAGAGAGCACGCCCTCCCTCTTCCCGCCGTGTTCTGTGTCCAGGCCCTGCTCATGGGTCCCCAGCGACCGCTGCGCGAACGCGCGCAGGACATCGGATGGGTGATCGCCGTCTACGGGTGCTTCGTCGCTGCCTACTTCGGATGTCGCCACCTGATCTGGGGACGCTTCACCGGGCCCTATTCAGGGTTCCCAACGAACGCCGCATACGCGGAGGCCAATCACGTCTGGGAGCGGTTCTGGAACGAGACGATCATGTCGGGAGTGGTCCCCGCCAACTGGCACTGGTTCAAGGAACCCGTGGCCGGCGATGGTGGCCCCACCTGGTACAGCGTGATCGCCTGGACGCTCGCAGCCATCGCCTCTTGGGCGGTCCTACGGACGATCCTGGCTATACGAAAGAACCGCGGCGCGTTTGGGTTCATCGCCGTCGCCGCCACGTTCACGTTCGTATCGTGGCTCCCCGTCTGGGAGGTGTTCTGGGTCAACAAGTACCTGCTGAACTCGCGCTCCTGGTACCACCTCATCGCGTTCCTCGTCGCGTGGGTAGGCGTTGGACTGGTCGACCCATGGAGCCCACCCAAGACCCCGCGCCGGGGAGCCCTCCGCTTGGTCCTTCCGGCCTTGCTCGCGATCGGCTACGCCGTGATCCTGCAGATCAACCTCCGCTCCTGGGACGGTGGCAGCGCTCAGATTCGCAGCATTCAGATGGCGTTGGTGGAGGAGTCACAGGCCCAGGGCGACCAGACCATGCTCGTCGTCCTCGACACTCCCCTCGAGTACTTCGGATGCACCACCATCTCCACCTACCTGAGCACCATGATGGGGCCGCCGTTCGTCCAACCCAGGGTCCCCTGCGAGGCGCTGATCCAGACCGACCGGTGGCGCTGGCTTGATCCGCTGCTGCGCCCGAAGCAACCCATAAGGAGATGGCAGGACACCCTGGGCCGCCCTGTTCGGTACTACGTTGCCACGACTAACCCGGTCGGTCTCCAACCGGTTTTCGGCGCCACCGAACCGGGACAAGGAGATCTCCCCCCGAGGTCGGTCTTCCCACGAGACGGCGAGATCGCGGGCATCGGCCCCGAAGGCATGGCCATCGTCTCGCGGTCGCCGGGGGCATGGCGACCGCCGACATTCAGAGACATCCGCCTGGACCGATCGCTCAACGCGACTCTGGAGGCCAAGATCCAGGGACTCCCCGGCACCGCCGGCGACGCCATGGCCGTCGTGTTCGACGCCGACGCCGACACCGCACAGTTCGTCCTGCATCTCTCGGTCCCCGAACGCCAGATCCCGTTTCCGTTGACCGTCGGTCAGGACACCCACGTGATCGACGGTGCGCAGCCAGGACAAAAGCGCTTCCTCGTCGACATGGGGAAGTTGGCCTTCCAGGGCGTGGTGCTGTGGCCGCCGCGGCAGCAGGCGTTCAACGGATACCTGCCCATCGCCTGGCGAGTGGAAGCAAAGGACCGGGCTGGCCGCTCCGTCGGGATATCGGCGTCGGCGCGCCTGCTGATCATCGACGGGCGGAGTAGCTCTCCTTGACCAGGTCCATGGCCGCGCGAATGCACATGTCGGAGTTGAAGTAGCTGTAGTTTCCGAAGCGGCCGATGACGTCAATGTCCACGTCATCGCAGTACCCACGCACCACCTCCAGGTTCTCCTCGAGCCCCTTGCGATAGAGGATGTAGGCGTATTCGTTATGCCAGACACGCGACCAACGCACCTGGTCTGCGTCGATCACCCCTGCACCGGACAGCCCCTCGATAACCTGCGTCGTCACGTCCGCATCGCTCCCCGGAGGGGTCCGGTAGTAGGTCACCTCTGCCATCACCGAGGAGCAGCCCTCCGGCGCGTTGCCGGGTGCGTAATTGGACAGCCACGTGATGCGGTTCTGGGGGCCGTCCGCTGGATCGGGAAAGTACACCCACGAGTGGTCCGGGGCATCAGCCTTGTCGAGCGCCAGGAACACGGTCATGAGGGACGTGTAATCAAGAGAGCGGAATGACTCGGACACGCCCTCAGGAACCCCCGGCAGGACCTTGAACAGCTCCTGTAACGGGATCGTACTGACGACCCGGTCGTATGGCTCGCCGTTCACCTCCCACCCGTCTCCATCCCGCGACAAGGTCTCGCATGGGGTGCCGGTCCTGACGACCCCCTCCGGTATGCGCCGCAGGACACCGTGGATCATCGCCTCGAAACCGCCCTCGTTGGGGTAGTGGAAGATCGCCTGATGCGCGTACCCCTCGGTACGGATGCCCAGGGCGGAGCGGAGGATGTCCTCCATGGGCGCGTCCGGGACGCGACCGGAGACCCACTCGACGCCGAGCTCATTCAGCGGGACGTTCCAGATCTTCTCGTTGTACGGGTGCATGAAGAGGTCGCAGATCCCCTTGCCGAACCGCCACAAGCACCAGCTATGGAAGTCGTCCGGTTCCGCCGCGCCCTGGCGCCGCGCGAACTGCATCTCGATGTAATCCCGGAGGCAGGCGAACGTGTCCCCGGGCTCGAGGTCAGCCAGGCCGTTCTCGAACGGGTACTGGACGTAGCGCCGCTTGAGATTGATGAAGGTCTTGCGGTTGGTGGTGTGGTGCCCGACGTGGTCGACCAGGCGCTTGACGAACTCGAGCACCTCCTCGTCCTTGCTGAACATGATGTGCCCACCCGCACGGTCAGCCACGAACCCGTCGACGACCTCGCTGCGGCAAAGACCGCCGCATCGATCTGCGGCCTCGAGGCAGGTGACGTCATGCCCCTCCTCCACCAGGAGGTGGGTCGTCACCAGGCCCGTGATGCCGCCGCCCAGTACCGCGATCTTCATTCCGACTCCTTCAAACGACCCGCCTTCCCGGGGTCCATCAACGAACTTACCTCCTCGGCGAGAGGCCCCGGACGGACCGAAAGGTAACTCCCGGCCAAACCCGGGACCACCCGGAGCCACCGTCTCGCCATTGGATCCGTAAGATGAGACGAAACGCCCCAACGCCCCGAAACCCCTGGGGGAGAATCCCATGTGCCTGCGCCTACTCACGATGACGATCACGATCTGGGGGCTCGCCGCCGTGGCGCCGGGCCAGGCGCCGACCCGCACGCAGAAATCCACCGGGGCCACACTGACGCTGCCCGACGGCTGGAGCTGGACGAGCCAGTTCGGGGACAGCGTCTCGATCAAGCTCCCCCTCGAGGTCAAGGGCCGCAAGGAAGAGGCCACAGGCAACCTGTTCACCAGCCCTGGGCGGTTTGTCGGCGCGCGGATCGACGAGCTGCGTCTCGACTCCACGGAGAATCCCCGAGGCTACGTGGGCTTCAAGGTCAAGGAGAAGCAGCGCTTCGCCAAACAGCGCAACGTGGTGTTCATCAGCTACGTCAAGAAACGGGGCTCCGAGCCGGAGCGGCTCTACGACCGACGGCATTGGATCTGGAGGAACGGCGGCGTGCTCTTCGAGTGGCGCGAAGAGGTGCGCAAGGAGGCGAGCGGCACGGCAGCCCGAGGCTTCTACTCCGCGCAGCGGTCAATGAAGTTCACCACTCCGGATGGCAAGAAGCCGCCCGACAAGATCCGTGACTACCCCAACCAACGCGTCCGATACAAGATCCACGCGGACTGGGACTGGAATAAGGGGAAGGAGGGCAGCTCGGTTCGCCTCCCCGATGGCCAGCACCTCCTGTTCGTCGCACTCACCGAGACCATCGTCAAGGGCCAGCGCAAACGGCTCGGGATCATCCTGCAATCCGTCACCACGCCGGGGACGCTACGGCAGGTGATCGAGGCGAATCAACGCAGCCTCCGTCAGGGGTGGGAAGAGGTCAAGGACTTCGAGGTCAGAGAGAAGATCCCGTTCCAGGGCGAGAAGGCGACGCTGGTGACGTTCACGGGCATCAACAGCAACGCGTCAAAATCGGAGCGGTTCTTCTCCGACTGGTACGTCTTCAAGCACAAGAAGAACGTCTTCCTGTGGAACGAATTCGGGCCGGAGAAGGCGAAGAAGACCGCGGTGAAGCAGCTGAAGAAGGCGCGCAACGGGCTCAAGCCGTACTGACCCACGAGCACCGCAGAGGCCCCCGCGATCAGCGCCGGCGAATCAGGCGCTCCTTGCTGGCTTCGAACGCCGTGTCGCCGGCCATGGCTTCGAGCCAACGCCCTGCATCCTGCCAGTAGCCCGCTGTCGGCGTGACGTGCTTGCGCCGCCGCTCCCAATAGCGGTTGAACACTGTCATCATGGCCTCGCGAGCATACTTGGCCAGGCAGCTGGCGAGCGCGATCTCAACTTCCTGGTCTTCCCCTGCGACGAGGAACCGGAAGCGGACCTCCGCCCCACCCTGGCTCGCCGTGTACGCGGACCGCCGCGGACGCTCCTCCTCCACGTCCAACTTCCAGAACGGCAACAACCCCGCCAACCAGTCGCCGTACATCTTGCGACCGCCTAGGCGGTCACACAGGACGTGGCCGCTCTCCCCGGCCGGGAGGTGCTCGTCCAGCAACGCCTCCAGGACCCCCAGCTCGACGTACGCCTTGTTGTCCTCCGCCAGGAGTCGCCGGTTGAAGTCACCCTCCAGGACCGGGCGCGCCTCCCCCACCTCCAGCGCCGCGCCGTATCGATCGAGCCGACGCCGCATCAACTCCGCTGCGCCGTCGACACGGCCCGGTTCAGCCACCAGCGGAAGCTGGCACTCCAACTGCCCGTACCACGGATGATCGGAGAGGCGATCAGGGGCGTTCCCGAGAAACTCGGCGAGCGTGCGAGGCCGCTCCCCCATGACGACGGATCGTGCCGCCAGCGCGACCGTCTCCAAGGGAGCGAGCGTCCCCCGGTACAGCTTCTTGCTGTCCTGAACCTTCGGGAGCACGCTGCTTTTGCGTGCGAAGACCTTGCGCACGTCGGCCCGCGCGCCCCGCGTCCGCACGCACCCGACCACCAGGGGACCCAGCCGGGGTCCGTAGCCGGCCTCGTCCAGCCCCAACCTGAACCGTCCGCTCAACCGTTGCCCTCAGGGATCACGCGCCCATGGCCGAAAGGAACAGAGCGGAATCCTACAGCATGAAGAACATCCTCGTAGGCATCGGAGACCCCGCGCTGCGCGACCAAATGCGCGCCGCGCTCAAGGCCTTCCCCTCCGTTCGCGGCGTCGCCGTAGAACGGGATCGGTTGCTGGACCTGCTCAACAGCGACACCGCTCCGGCGGCCGTCATCGTCGACTATCAGCGCAGCAGAGCTGGCGCCGACCCCCTCATCGAGGCGATCCGAGCAGCCAATCGGGACATCCACGTCCTCGCCTGCGCCGAGCGCCCCGAACGCAGCCACTTCAACAGAGCGAAGATGGACCTGGACATCTTCTCGTTCATCCCCCTGCCCTTGGACCCCTTCGACCTGCTGCGGCGCCTGCATCGCCTCGTCGAGGCGCTGCCCGCCGCATAGTCTCTCTCCCGGCGCGCCACAAGTCCCGGCCGCACCTTGTCCTCCGCCGGATCGCGTTGCATCCTATGCCCGTCGGAGGCGTGAGCCCCTGATCAGCCAGCGTAGCTCAGTGGTAGAGCAGTGGTTTCGTAAACCACAGGTCAGCGGTTCAAATCCGCTCGCTGGCTCTTTCCCAACACAGCGCCCATCTCCCCCGTGAACCCCGCCATCACGGACCGCCTCCCCGCCCTCGACTGGATGCGCTGCTTCGTGATGCTCCTGATGGTCACGAACCACGCCTACAACGCAGAGCGCCCACGCGGACGACGACCTCGTTCAGTACCTCAAGGACACGAAGGCGACCTCATGAACAAGCTGATCTACGCCATGCGCTTCGAAGGGGACGCCGCGCCGAAGGACGACACGGGCAAGGTCCTCACGGTCTCGGCCCTCGCGCCAAGCTCACGGGTGACGTCCATGGTCTCGGAGACGGGCCTCGGCGGCTCGCGAGAGGCCCTGGACGGCGGCGCCGCCATGTTCACGTCCACCGTCAGCAGCACCGGAGACGAGACGTTTGAAGAAACCGGACGGATCACGTTCGGCCGGACCCACGGCTTCACCTTCGAGACCGTCGGCGCCGGGCACCTGGGCGAGGTCGCCGACTCCGACCTCAAGCAAGGCGCGGTGATCTGGAGGATCACGTCCGGCACGGGCCAGTTCGAGGGCGCCAGGGGCCTCATCACATCCAACTTCACGATCGGCGCCCACGGCAAGGTCGTCGACGAACAGACCGGCGTCGTCTTTCTGCCCTAGACCTCGGCGCCCGGAGCTGGCCGCGATAAAGGTAAAAACAGCCCACGATCGCACGAATGATGCGACGCTGAGTACCCCGGTGGGACATCCGCTGCATGTCGTCTCACCGCCACCGAGGAGCGCCCATGAAACGCTTCATCACGGCCCTCTGCCTGCTGTCATCCGTCGCCATCTCCCAGGGCGTGGCCCTCGAACTGTCGGCCAACCCCCTCGCGCCCGGCGCCAACCTGTCCGTCACCCTTACGGAGTCCAGCGGGTTCTTTAACCTCTTCTTCACGACCGGCTGTGTCTTCACCAGGGTCGTCGCAGGAGCGCCCTTTGGTCCGATCGTCGCCAACGGCATCAACAGCTTCTGCCCCGCGGTCTTCACATCCGTGCCCCCCAACGGCACCCACACACAGACCTGGACCGCACCGATCGGCATGGCGCCGGGGCTCTACTATCTCAAGGTGGTCTACTGGCTCGGCGCGGCTTGGCCCCTGGGGTCACCCACCATCGAGTGGTTTCCCTTGACGATCCTCGACCCCAACCAACCGCTCCTCGCCGCCGGGAACAGCGCGCAGGTCGGCCAGACCTTACAGCTCTCGGTCACCCACGCGGCCAGCCCGGGAGCGCCGTACGTAGGCGCCGGGTCCATCACCACGAACCAGGGCTTCAACCCAGCTCCCGGCATCTACTGCTCTCTCGACATGGACGCCGTCTTCGCGATCTCCTACACCACGCCGATCACGTCGGTCTTCAGCGGGTTCCAGGGCACCCTCAACGCGAGCGGTGGGGCGGACCTCTTCGTCCATTGCCCCAACATTCCGGCGTTGGCCCACACGCCGTTCCACGTGCAGAGCGCGGTCTTCGGCACAACTGGCCAGGTCGAACTGACCAACCCGATCTCGTTCACGATCATGCCGTGACGCCGCGCGCCTCGCAGCCGCCCCTTAAAAGAACAGGGACAGGCTGATGAAGACGGAGTCCGTACCGAAGCCCTGGTTAGACCCGTCGAGATCGCTGGACACGCTGCTATCTCCCACGTCCACGTCTCTGTCGAAGGTGTGCTGCCAGGCGACGGCGACGGCCCACCCGGTCGTCCGATAGCCCAGGCCGGCGGCGACCTGCCAGGTCGAGAAGGCAGGCGCGCTCGGAGATGCCTCATCAGCGCGCACAGGGCTGTTCTGCACCAGGAACCCGCTCCGCGCCGTCCAGCCCTCCGCGAAGGACCACTCCAGCCCGACCATGGCCGTCCACTGATCCCGCCATCCCTGGGTCTGCAGCAAGTCCAGGGAATCCGAACCGACGAAGTCGTTGAACCCCTGGTTGTCACCGTTGCGCAGGCGGATGTCGAGATTCGCATGGGTCGAAGACCAATCGGTCCAACGCACCTCGGCGGAGAGCCGCATGTCCTCCCATGGCCGCCACGCGAACCCGACGGCGATCGCCTGGGGATGTTCGAAGTCGACGATCTCTCCGTCGTAGTTAATCGCGAAACCGTTGGGAAAGGTCACCGGGTCGGGCTCGGCGAAGATACCGCTGATGTCCACATCAACCTCCCCCTCGTAGTCCTGCTGAAAGCTCGGGCTGCGCCACGTCAGCCCGAACGTCAGCGCGTCCGTGGCCTTCCACAACGTGCCCAACGTGACAGCGCCGCCCAAGCTCACCTCGGACTCGAAGTTCCCCTCGATCCGCAGCGCCTCCAGCCCGAACGTCTGGTTGAGGAGCTGACCCCAAGGTGAACCCAATGGGCTCGGCCCCTGGAACTGGAAGATCGGCACCTCGAAGGGCTCCGTGACAGCCAGCTGGGAGAACGTCCCCGACAACGTCGCGCCCACCGACAGTTCTTCGGTGAGCTGCCACGCGGCCCCGAGATGAAGGCCGCTGTAGAGCCAATCGGTGGAGCGCTCCGTCCTCAGGGGATCAACGTAGTCCTGGGTGCTGACATCGAACGCGTTCTGAACACCGCCGATGTGCAAGATGCCGAGCCCAAGCCGGAAGTCCCCCGGGCGCCCGACGTCTCCCGGATCGGGGTCCCACGCGACCGCCAGATAGGGAGCGAACAGCAGCTTGTCACTCGAGACACCGCCGACGTTGAACGGGTCCTCGTAGGAGAACCTGGTCTCGATGGCACGCAGGGTCAGATCCACCCGCCATTCATCTTCGATCTGCACCAGGCCAGCTGGGTTCGAGAGCAGCGCGGAAAGATCTTCCGCCACGGCGACGTCGCTGCCCCCACGACCGGCCTGCCGCGCGTCGAAACCCACGAGCTCAGCGCCCCGCTGCGCGCGAACCGCCGACGTCGCGGATACCAACGTGACCAGCACCCAGGCCAGCCTCCCCCCCCTCATCGCCCTCATCAGAGGACTGGAGTCCAGATCTGCGCAGTGTCCACGCTCTGAATGGTGTCGGACCCGCCAATCAGGACGACACCAGCGGGGGTCAGGTGCGCAGTGTGAGCCTGAACGGGGCCCGGGAGCAAACTCAACGTGGAGAGCGCCCCAGTCGACGTCATCCGCCACGCCGTGTCGATCGGATTGAACGCGCCCAGGGCGCCGATCGCACCGCCGGCCACATAAATCGAACCGTCGGCGAGGGTCACCGCGGTGTGCAGCGCCGTGGAGGCGCTGCCCGGCAGGTTCGGCCCGCCGGTCCAGAAACCCGAACCTCCGCTCTCCGTGAAGATCTCGCTGGTACCCAGACTGATGACCAGGGCGCCACCGGCGCCACCGATGGCCGCCACCTTGCCGTCACCACGCACGTTCAGGGTGTGCCCAAACCGAGGCTGCGCAAGCGCGGGGACGGTGGTGAACGAGTTGGTCGCGGGATCGAAGAGATCCTCAAATTGTGCGTACGTCGGCGTGGCGATACCGAAGAAAGAGAACCCGCCGCGAACGCCGCCCGTGATGAGGACCTTGCCGCTCGGCAGCTTCACCGCGGCCCCACCGATGCGAGCGCTCGACATGAGATTGGCGGTCGGCGTGATCGTCCCGGTCACCGGATCGAAGATCTCTGCCGTGGCCTGCGCCGCGCTGAAGATGGGCATGTAGTTCGTCGACGTGGGCGAACTCAGCATGAAGTTACTGGCGCCGCCACAGAGCAGCACGCGCCCGTCGTCGAGCAGCGTCGCCGTATGAGCGATGCGGTTGGCCGAGAGGTTGGGCCCCGCTGTCCAGGCCTGAGTCGCGGGATCGTAGAGCTCGGTGCTGTTCCACCCTGCGCCCAGCGTCGCCGACCCACCAGAGACGAACACCCTCCCGTCCGCGAGGCCGGTGGCGCGGTGCAACGTTCGAGCGGCGTTCATGGGTGTGTCCGCTTGGAACGTGCGATGGTAGGGATCGTACCGCTCACAGGTATCGGTGGCCGCAGGAGAAAGGAACGCGCCGGCCCCGCCACCAATCACCATCAGCGCTCCGTTCTGGAGCGGCACGACGCGATGGAACGCGCGCGCGGAGGCCATCAACCCCAGGGTCGGGTGATAGCTGTCCGGCAATCCGGTCTGCACGGACACGGCGTTGCTGAGCGCGATGCCCGCAGAGGTCCCCGCACCCGCCTGCACGAAGAACAGCGCTCCATCCAACGCGGGGCTCGCGGGCCAGGTCACGGAGAGGCTGAACTGGCCTGACGCGGGCAGGGGCGGCGCCGGCATGAAGATCCCGTTAACGAGATAGGTCAGACCAGGCGTGAAGCCGAGCCAGATCGTCCCGACTCCTGGGACCGGGAGATTGCCCGGGATCGTGTCGAACGCGAGCGAGAACGGCGCCCCTGCGGGGCCGTCAAGGGTCAGGGTGCTGGTCCCGCCGAGGATGGCCAGGTTCGTCGCGATGCGGCAGTTGCCCTGTGGCTCGAGGGCCGGTTGACCGAGCGCGAACAGCGCCAGGAGGCCCAGCGATACGGTTATTCTGTAAGTGGCTTTCATGGCTACCCAATGCTCTGGAGACGACGCAGATGTGGAGGACACGGCACCCAGTCCAGGGTACATGCCGCACGGCACCCCCGCAGAGCTTAGAGTTAAGTCATACAGTCGCGGATCGACTCATGGGCCCCAGAATAAGCGCATCTCTCTACATCACCGTCGTGATCGCCCTCAGTCTGGGAGCGCTCCGAGGGCAGGTACCCCTCGCCTTTGGGCCACCGGACCAGACCGCGGTCCCCGGGCAGCCACTCAGCTTCACGGCCACCGGCCCGGCCGGCACGCCCCTGTCCATCCTCGTAGATGTGGCCCCCGCCACGTCCTCCACCGTCTATGGCGTTCTCGGGCTCGCAACGACCCCGTCCCTGTACCTGGCGGTGGACGGCATCGGCATCGCGGGGCCCCTCGGGCTGCCCCCTGCCGGGGGCGGCGCGCAGATCCCGGGCAGCGGCACGCTCACCATCCAGAGCCCGCCTGTGTCGGCCGGGAGCGTGGGGCTCGAGCGCTGGGCTCAGGCCGTGGTCCCCGATCCGTCCACGGCGGCGGGCTACACGCTCAGCACTAACGGCGCCACCATCGGCAACATGGCGAGCTGCCATGTCCTCGTCGCCCCCGACGCCGACCTCGCCGTGAGCGCGATTGAGACCGTGGACGTCAACTACGTCGAGCCCCTGTTCACTTCCTTCTTCGGGATCGCGGAGGACATCGACCCGAGCATCACCTTCCATGACGACGAGACGCCCGCCGGCCGGGTGTCCGTACAGAACACGGGCGGGACGACGCGCACCTGCCGCATCCGCTACGCGCTGCACACGGGCAGCTCGGGCGCGACGACGACGGCGGTGGCCCAGACCACGAGCGCTCCGTTCAGCGTCATCGCCGGCAGCGGCACCCAACCTCTCCACAAGACCCCCGAATTCCCGAACCTGCGTCCACACCCGCCAGGCATATACACCTTCGTCGCCACGTTGCTCGCCGAACACCCGGCCGGCAGCGGAGCCTTCGTCCCGTCCGGGGCGCAGGCCGCAGTCACGATCACAGTCACCTCCCGGCGGCCCCTCCTGCTCGTCCACGGCATTATCGAGGACGGCACCCGCTTCCAGGACCTGGGGCCCATGCTCGAGGCCCTGTCACCGGACCCCATCCCCGTGCGCCGCTTCAGCTACGCGTCAGATGACGGGGCGGTGCCCGGGCTGCTCGGAAAGAGCGCAGAGTTCGCCGCGTTCATCGCCCACACCGGAGTCAGCGAATATGACATCGCTGCCCATAGCCTCGGCGCGCTCATCATCCGCCACCACCTCCTCAACAACCCGCCATCTGGATGGACACCGCGACTGGTGCTGTTCGGCGGCTGCAACATGGGAGTCTCCCTCGCCTTCAACTCCCTCGGGGTCAGCATCCTCAGCGGCGCAACGCCAGGCGGCCTCTCGTCCAGCCAGTTCCTCGACGACATCAAGCCGGCGAGCGCCTTCATCACATCGCTCGCCAACGGCTGGCATAACGTCGCCCCGTTGGTCCGCGTGCTCAACGTGATCGGCACCAATTGCGGGGGAAACAGCGACGGCATCGTCCTGGCCAACGAGGCGTACATGAGCGAGACGAGCAACGCCCCGGGCACCGTCCTCAATCGCTACGTGGACGAGATCCACGGAACCATCCCGGCGTTCCTCAGTCTGTTCTCGCTCTTCACGCCTTGCAGCCTCCCGGCCCCCGGCATCGGAGTGTTCGACGCGGCGACGGCCAGCAGCCGTCCCAGCTGGCACCTGGTGCGCGATTTCTTGACCGCCGCCAACCCCATGGCCATCGCGACGCCGTCGGGCGTGGCGAACAACCCACCAGCATCGGCAAACCGCGGGCAGCTCTGGATCCCCCTGATCGGGGCGGGCCCGTCGGGCGGACTTTTTTATGCGAGCACCTCACCCCTCACCAGCACCATGTGGTGGAACGGCGAGACCAACACCTTCGTGTGGGTGGATGCTCCCACGAGCGGCGGCGCCTCGGCCTGCCTGAACGCCCTGCCTCTGGGTTGCCTGTTCAGCAGCACCTGCAGCTTGCCCGCCGGGACCGCCATCGCAGGACAGACGCGCCGTACATTGCCGGCCGCGTTCGGGTCATCCTGCACCCTGCTGCCAGACACCTCGGTCTATCCCTACTGAGGCCTCCCCCCCCCACGGCAGCTTCCCCGTCGGCCGAGCACCCGCTGAGGCTCAGGCTCCGCCCTCCGGCCATAAATTTCTCGGATTCCGCTTCCGGCCTCGGGACGCCAGCGCATGAAAGGGTGAACGAAGCGGAGATGGCGCCTACCTCAGGCCTGGTGGAAACGGACCAGGCCCGGACGGGACGGCGCGCCGCACCAGGCCAAGATCAACAGGGAGATCGACCATGAAGACCTCTAACCTCGCTCTACTCCTCGCCTTGCTCGTCATGTCCGCATCCGTGTCCGCGCAGGTCGCGTACGTCCTTCGCATGCCCGGCACCGTCGGGACGGAGTCTTACCACCTGCCCAGCGCCCAGTACCCAACCGGCGCCAACTCCACTGCGCCTCACGTCCCGACGCTGGCGCTCCCGCACTTCTTCTCCGGCGCCGCAACCCCGTCGATTCTGTCCGGGCAAGGCGGCCACGCCATCGACCAGCAGACCCGCCGGGTCATCTCGTCTGACGGCCTGCGAATCTGGGAAGAGCCCCATCCGCGCTATCCGGTCCCCTTCGTGCCCAATCCCCCAGTAGCCGCCCCCGTGATCACCACCGCCGGAAGCCCCGTCATGGGCCTGGCCGCGGACAGCACCCACGGCGTGGTCTGGATGTGCGACGTCAATGGCTTCCAGCCCTTCACCTCCGGCTGGCCCCACACCGCCGTCGGTGGACCGGTGACACCCGGGTTCGCCCACAGCCAATTCACCGGGATCGCCTACGAGACCGCGACCGGGACCCTGTGGCTCAGTGATATCCAGGGCTGCATCTACCACTGCACCGTCACCGGCGCGGCGATCGGCGTCCAGCCAGTGAACTGCATCGCCGGCAACCTGAAGGGCATCGCCGTCAACTCGACCAAGGGCGCCGGCGCCATCGCACCTCCTGGATGCTCGACCCAGATCGGTGGGTTCCGCGTCCTCACCACGGACGGCGCTCGCCTGTTCGACGCCCTCACCGGCGTGAACTACGCCCTCGGGGTCGCCGGTGACGCCTACGGCCTCGCCTATAGCTCGGACGGTCAGTTCTCGTTCGGCGGCTCGGCCTGGGTCGGCAGCGGCATGCTGCCCGCGATCCGCACTCGGGGTCCGGCCATCAACAGCGCCGCGCTGCCCTGCCGGCTCGACGGCGCCCTGCCCGGTGGCAGCGCCTTCCTGCTGTACGGTTCCTGCCCGCTGCCCGTCCCGGCGGCGTGCGGACTCGGCTTCCTGCGGGTGTTCGACGGCTTCGTGCCGGCGGCCATCAACACCTTCGGCAGCGCGCAGCTGAACATCCCCATCGGCGGGGCACCCGCCGGCGCTCAGTTCACCCTGCAGTGGGCGTTCTCCGATCCGCTGCAACCCTGCGGCTGGGTCTTCACCGACGCCCTCACCATGACCGTCGGCCTACCGTAAGATCCTCCTTCGTTCGCACGCCGGCTCGTGCGCCCTCAGGGTGCGCGGGCCGGCGTCTTTCTATGCGCGCAGCGACCCCGCTGGGGCCCCGGCTCCGTTACGCTGGAGGGCATGGAACCGCGCTACATCCCCCGCCTCTGCCTGGTCGTGATCCTCGCCGCCTGTTGTGTCTGCCGGGCGACGGCACAGCCGACCGGACCAGACGTCATCATCGCCGACCTGTTCTCCCCCATCTCGTTTGGGAGCAGCGGCGGCATCTCCGCGTTCTCCGTCGGGACCGATGCGTGCAACATCGGTGACCACGTCCTGTGGTGGTTCGGCAGCAACAACGTTCACCCGGTCATAGCTCAAGCCGTCTACCGGATGCACGACGGGCGCTTCGAGCAGATCGGGATGTCCTGGCTGAAACACGGATTCGCGGCGGCCAACGGGAGCACCTGCGGGACCTGCACGCCTGCGGCCCCCACGGCCCTCGGGGTCTTCTGCTCCGACGCGTACGGGGCCTCCACCAACGCCGTCCACGGCACCCTGGGGCCGCGCTCGGACGTCAACGCGGCCACCGGGTGGTTTCCCCATCCCCACACCATGTCTCCGCCATCCACTGCCATCGGCGGACGTCTTCAGGTGCATGACTCCGACCTGGACCCGGCCGCATACCCGGGCGCCCGCTACTTCATCGAGGCACAGTACGTTCATCCCGAAGATGCCCTGTGGGGAAACGACGACAACAACGCCTCATGGCGCGAGCTCGACTTCAGCGGGTCTTCACCCACGCCCCTGGCGCCGACGGTTTCGGGGCAGGCAGCCATCCACGCGTGGCCCACTCTCGACCCCCTGGCCCTGGTCGTCGAGGTGGACGTCCCCCAGGATGGGCGGTTCTCCGTGGCCATGCGGCCTCAGCCCCTGGGCGGCGGCGTGACCCGCTACGTCTACGTGGTCCACAACCTGAACTCCGACCGCGCGGCGGCGGGGTTCTCCGTGTCGCTCCCGGCCGGGGCCTCCGCGTCCAACCTCACCTTTCACGACCCGGACTACCACAGCGGTGAGCTCCAGAACGGCGTCGACTGGCTCTGGACCGTGGCCGCCAACGGCCTGGCCTGGGTGTGCACCGAGACCTACGCCACCAACCCCCACGCCAACGCGCTCCGGTTCGCCACCTCCTACACGTTCAGCTTCGAATCAGACGCCACCCCGGGCGACGCCTCCATCGAACTCTTCAAGCCTGGCGGCCCCGTAGTCGTCACCGTCCCCGCCTTCAACATCCCCATCCCCGAGTGGCAGGAGAACCAGCCGGAGTCACACCTCGACATCAATGGGCTGGGAAACAACTCCTACACCGGACCCATCGTGGCCCAGCTCTTGGCCGGGTCTGCCGGCGTCGTGAACGTCTCCTCCACGGCCGTCGGGAGCCCCTACTACGTGGCCGTCGCGGCTGGCCCCGCGATCGCCGACCCTGTGGGAACGCCGGGCGGCCAGCGGATCAACGTCGCCCTCTCGGCTCCGACGACGGTCCTGATCGGCACGGCGAACCCGATGACCGTGACCCTCGGCGGCCAGACCATACCGTTCCTCACGCCCGCCACCGCCGGGGTCCTCACCCTACAGATGGGGGTCGTGCACCCGGGTGCCGCCGATGGCTACAGCGCAAGCGCCGCCAACGAGCTCCACTCGATGATCTGCGCGAGCCCGTTCCCCGTACCAACGCCCGGGCCGACAGGCGACGACGACGCCCTCGCCTTCACCCTCGGACCGGGCGGGCTGTGCTCCACCCCATTTGTCTTCTACGGGTCCGCCTACACCACGCTCTGGGTCGGCACCAATGGACGCGTCCTCTTCGGCTCGAACACCGGCGCCTCGGATTTCTCGCCGAGCATCGCCGAGGCGCTCACCGGAGCTCCCTTCATCGGCTTCTGGACCGACCTGGACCCGAGCAGCGCGGGTTCCATCACCATCGACGTCCCCTCGAGCGACACCATCGTGGCCTCGTATCAGGGGCTCCCCTACTTCGGCGAGCCCACATCGAGCGTCTCCTTCGACATCGTCCTCGACGCCGCGAGCGGGGGCCTGTCACTGGAGAACCTCAGCGGCATCGGCCCGGCCGCCGTCGCCGCCACGCTCTTCGAAGGTGACCCGCAATGGCTGGGCATCAGCTCCGGTGGTGGCGGCGCGACGAACGGCGGACCGACCCTCTTCCAGTCAGGCATGTCCGGTTCACCCTTGATCGACACGGACATGATCTACGACTGGTGGGGCGCGACCGTCGGCACCGGCGCGCTGGTCCCCTCGCTCCAGGGAAACCCTCCGACGAGGATCGACTTCTCACCCCAAGGCAACAGCTACAGCTGGACGGCCCAGTGACCTACCGCGTCGTGAACACGAGCAGGTAGGGCGTCTTGGCGTCCCCGCACGCGGGCACGGCCTTGATCACCGACGCCGGGTGGCCAAGCACCGGGGGCTGCAGCGCCTGACCCAGCGACGCACCCAGTCCGACGGCGACGTCTGAACTCCCGCATCGGCGTCGGCTCTGCGGATACAATCGAGCCCATGCACAGGTATCTGGTGTTGTGGCTGGCGCTCGTCTCGAGTGACCTGGTGGCTCAGGACTGGCCCGCCTTCCGTGGTCCGCGAGGCGATGGCATGGCGCCGGGTGCGACAGCCCCCATCCGCTGGGATGGCACGCGCAACGTGAAGTGGAAGGTCCCGCTGCCACGCGCGGCGAACGGCAGCCCGATCGTCGTCGGCGGCCGCGTCTTCCTTGCCGTCCCCGAGGACGAGGAGGGAAAGCGCCGTTCCCTTCGCTGCCACGATAGCGAGACGGGCGCCCTCATCTGGAGGCGCACCGTGGCGTTCGGGCAAGCCATGCCCACCCACCAGTCCAATCCCTACTGCGGAACGACTCCGGCGTCGGACGGCAAACGGGTCGTCGTATGGCACGCGTCAGCAGGTCTGCACTGCTACGACCTGGACGGCGCGGAGCTCTGGTCACGCGACCTCGGAGAGTTCCGCCACCAATGGGGCTACGGGACCTCGCCCGTGCTCCACCAGGGCAAGGTGATCTTGAACACGGGCCCGGGTGAGACGCCGTTCGTCGCTGCGTTCGACATAGAAACCGGCAAGACCATCTGGCGCACGGACGAGCCCGACCACCGGGACGAAGACGCGCGGCGCAAGAAGCGCCTCGTCGGATCGTGGTGCACGCCGATGATCACGAAGGCGGGCGATCGGGACCTGGTCATCTGCTCCCAGCCGACACGCGTCGTCGCCTACAACGCGGACGACGGCAAGGTGGCCTGGTGGTGCGGCGGCATGTCCTGCGAGAAGGGCGACCTGGCCTATTCTTCGCCGATCATCGCCAAGGACGTGTGCATGGTACGGGCCGGGTACGTCGGGCCGTCCATGGGGATCCGACTCGGCGGCGAGGGGAGCGTCACCGATTCCCACCGCCTCTGGAGGCACCCCAAGCAGAAGAGCAACGTGGGCTCCGGCGTCTTCGTCGACGGTCACGTCTACATGCCTGACATGGACAGCTTCGTCACCTGCGTCGACACCAAGACGGGCGAGCGCCTATGGACGGAGCGGGCTGGCCGCGGCGAATGCTGGGGGTCCATCGTCCACGCCGCGGGTCGGCTCTACCTGATGAACCAGCGCGGTGACACGGTGGTCTTCCGGCCCAACCCGAAGAAGCTCGACGTCATCGCCACCAATCCCCTGGGCGAGCCGACCAATTCCACCCCGGCCTTCGCCGGCGGGCACGTCTTCCTCCGCACCCACAAGCACCTCTTCTGCATCGCCGAGCCCGAGTAGGCACCCGTTGGTCAGTCGTCGGCGGATAGCAGCGCCGCGAAACGGTGGATGCCCGACTCGTACGACTCCCGCGCGGCGGCGCTCCCGGGCCAGAAGCCGATGAAGCCGTGGATCATGCCCTCGGCGAGGATCAGGTCGCACGGGACGCCCGCCGCCTGCAGAGCGGCCACGTACGCCTCCCCCTCGTCACGCAGGACGTCCACCTCCGCGATGAGGGCCACGGCGGGGGGCAACCCGGCGTGGGAGGTCGCGAACAGCGGCGTCAGGCGCGGGTCGCGGTCGCCCGCCCGATCCGGCGCGTAGTGATCGTAGAACCAGGCCATGTGCACCCGCTCCAGCAGGTAGCCCTCGCCATAGGTGTGCATGGACGGACGGTCGAGGTCGCAGTCCACGGCGGGGTAGATCAGGAGCTGGGCCTTGATCGGATCGGTGCCCGCGGGGTCATCCCGCAAGGCCAGCGTCGCCACCGCGGACAGGTTGCCGCCGGCGCTGTCCCCGGCCACGCCCACCCGCGCGGGATCGGCCCCCAGCTCCGCCGCGTGATGGAGGGCCCAACGGGTCGCGGCCACGGCGTCGTCCGCCGCCGCAGGGAAGCGATGCTCGGGGGCGAGGCGATAGTCCACCGACAAGACCGCCACGTTCCCCACCGACGCCATCAGCCGACAGTTGGCATCCGTCTGATCCAGGTTCCCCCACACCCAGCCGCCGCCGTGAAAGAACACCACCAGGGGCAGCGTCTCTCCGGGCGCCGGGTGGTAGAGCCGCGCATCGATGACGCGGCCCGCCTCCTCACCGACGACGATCTGAACGTCCTCGACGCGCGCCACCGGCGGCTCGAACACGGGCGGGAACGTCTCCGCGAGCAGGTCCCGCGCCTGCTGCGGCGTCATGCCCTCGAACCGGGCGAGGGGATGGTCGTTCATCACCTCGAGAACGGCCACGATCTCGGGATGGAGACTGACGGGGTCCATCAGCAAACGATCAGTGGGAAGGCGTCGCGGACGAGCGATCCCGCGGGCGATCGATGCCTTCCCAGTCCCCCTTCATCTCGCCCCCGTGGACGTTGCACTTGTGGGGGAAATCCAGGTCGCACTTCTCGATGGGCTTGCGCAGGCTCGGGTCCATGAGCTCATGGAGGTCGAGGCGCATGGCCTCCCTGGAGTACGCCGCCACGTCCAGGATGCCCGTGTCCATCCGGATCGCGTCCTCGGGGCAAGCCTCGACGCAGTAGCCGCAGTAGACGCAGATGCCGAGGTCTATGTCGAAGCGAGACGGGTACTTCTCGACGGTCGGGTCCGGGTGCTCGTCAGGGACGATGGTGATGCACTTCGCCGGACAAACGGTCTCGCAGAGCATGCACCCGACACAGCGAGGGGTGCCGTCGTCACGNGANGTGAGCCGGTGNCGGGTGCGCAGCCGNGGCATGAGCGGNCGCAGNTCTTCCGGATACTGGAAGGTCACNGACGCGCGNCGNCCCTTNAANAGNCCGAAGCGNTGNGCCGTGTGCAGGAACAGGTTNCGGAAGAANTGGAAGCTGGTGATCTTCANGCCGNCCCAGATCTGCGGGAGATAGGTCTTCTCCCAGAAGGTCAGCACNGGCCTCTCAACGACCTTGATGGCCATCAGGNATCCCCCCCGAAGAACATGAGCACCACGGCGGTCACGATCACGTTGAGCACGGCCACCGGGAACAGCCCCTTCCAACCGAGCTTCATGAGCTGGTCGTAACGGAAGCGAGGCAAGGTCCAGCGGATCTGCATGAACAGCCAGCAGAAGAACAGCACCTTCACGGTGAAGCTCATCACGCCGAGCAGGACGTAGGCCCAGTTGGCGACGAGGATTTCGCTCCCCCACGGGAACTGGAACCCCACCTCGGTGAGGAAGGGCACCTGCCAGCCGCCCAGGAACAGGGTCGTCGCCAGGCACGCCACCATGATGGTCTCGAGGAAGTCCGTGAGGAAGAACATCCCGAACTTCATGCCGCTGTACTCGACGAAGTAGCCGATGATCTCCGACTCACCCTCCGGCAGGTCGAAGGGGGCCCGCTTGGTCTCGGCCAACGCCGCCGTGACGAAGACGAAGAACGCCACCGGCTGGGTGACGATGCCCCACATGGGGATCCAGCCGCCGAGCATGTGGCCCTGGCGCTCCACGAGTTCGGAGAGGTTCATGGTCTGATAGACCATGACGACGCCGATGATCGAGACGCCGAGCGCGATCTCATAAGAGATCATCTGGGCGGAGGCCCGCAGGCCACCGAGGATCGCGTAGTTGTTGCGTGACGCGAAACCGGCCAGGATCACGCCATACACGCCCATGGAGAGCATGGCGAAGATGAAGAGCACGGCCGCGTTGATGTTGGCGACCTGGAGATCGACGACCTGGTCCCCCACATGGAGGGCCGGCCCGAACGGGATCGCCGCGAACGCCGCCAGGGCAAAGAAGACGGAGAAGAAGGGGGCCAGGGTGTGCAACACGCGGTTCGCACCCGTCGGGACGATGTCCTCCTTCGTGAACATCTTGATCGCATCGGCCACGCCGTGAAAGAGCCCGAACAGACGCAGGCCGAAGATGGACGCGCGGTTGGCGCCGATGCGGTCCTGGATCAATGCCGACTGCTTACGCTCGACCCAGGTGTGCAAGCCCGCGAGGTTCAGGATCGCGAAGTACACGGCGCCCGCGATCACCAGTTTGAGGAGAACGAATTCCATCAGGAGGTCGCTGTCCCTTCCGCCGGCCGGGCCGTCGCGACCTCGGCTCCTTGCTCGCCAATGACCTCGTAGCTCAACCCAGCAAAGGCCGCCTCGGACTTCGCGATGGCGGCGAAGATCTCCTTCGAATCTCGCCACTCCAGCGGTCGGCCCAGGAGCGCCGACAACGCCAGCAGCAAGCGCCAATCCTCACGGGCGTCCGCCAATGGCGGGAACGCGCGGCCGATCCGCTGGACGCGGCCGTTGTAGTTCACGAACGTCCCGTCCTTCTCCACGTACGCCGCCGACGGCAGGACCCAGTGGGCCATGTCCGCCGTGGGGTTCTCGTTCGTCCCGGAGTAGAAGAGCTGCCCCACCTTCTCCGGCAGGTCACGGACCTTGTCCTCCCCGAACAACTCCACCAGGTCATGACCCATGACCCACAGGGCATCCAGGTTGCCCGCCAATGCATCGTCGATGAGCTGCTCGGCCTCAACCACTCCCGGCCCGGCGAGCCCCAGGAGGGTCGCCCCCATGGTGTTGGGGTTCTTGTCCGACTTGATCAGGAACTCGTCACCAAACCCGGGCTCCTGCGGCACCGCGGCGGTGACCCGCGCGCCGGCCCCCGACTGCAAGACCTCCCGGACCAGGAACAGCTCCTCGGTGGTCAGCTGGGCGGAGGTGATCACCCCAATGCGAGCGTTGGGAGCCTGGAAGGCGGACGCCAGCGCGCCCAAGGCCTGCTCCCAGCCAGCGTCCTCAGCGGGACCCCGAACCGACTCGATGCGACCCTTGTCGATCCACTCGAGGCCGAAGCGACCCGCGTCGCACAGCCACCACTCGTTGACGTCGGCGTTGTAGCGGGGCTTGACCCGCAGCATGCGGCCGCCGTCGTTGAGGTGCGGCCTGTCGAGCACGTAGTGCATGTCCAGGTTGCAGCCCTGGCTGCAACCGTTGCAGACCGTCTTGGCGCTCGAGAGGTACCAGACCCGCGCCTTGAAGCGGAAGTCCTTCTCGGTCAACGCGCCGACCGGGCAGATGTCGACCACGTTGGCGGAGTAAGGGTTGTCGAGCTCCGATCCCGGATAGATCCCCAGCTCGGCCTTGTCGCCGCGGTTGAAGATCCCGAACTCACCCGTCTTGGTGATCTCGTCGGTGAAGCGGACGCAACGGGAGCAGAGGATGCAGCGCTCCTGGTCCAGCATCACGTGCGGCCCGAGTTCGACAGCCTTGTGCTTCTTGACCTTGTGTTCCCTGAACCGCGGGTTGTAGAGCCCGAAGTTCATGTAGAAGTTCTGCAGGTCGCACTCACCGGACTGGTCGCACACGGGGCAATCGAGGGGGTGATTGGCGAGCAGGAACTCGAGCACCGTCCGCCGGCCAGCCTCCGCGTTCTCGCTGTTGGTGTGCACGACCATGCCCTCGGCGGCAGGCGTGTTGCACGCGATCTGAAGCTTGGGCGACTTCTCCACATCCACCAGGCAGATGCGGCAGTTGCCGGCGATGGAGAGCGCCGGGTGGTAGCAGTAGCGAGGGATGTAGATCCCCAACTCTTCCGCCGCTTCGATGACCGTGGTCCCGTCGGCGACGCTCACCTGCTTGCCGTCGATGGTCAGGCTGGGCATTCCGCGGACTCCTCCTTCTCTGCGCTTCCCCCGGCGCCGATGAACCGTTCAAACTCGTCGCGGTACTTCGCGATGTAGGACTGGACGGGCCACGCCGCCGCATCAGCGAACACGCAGATCGTCTTGCCTTCCATGTCACCGGCGACGACCACCAGGTCGTCCAGGTCCTGGGCGGTCCCGCGGCCGTCGAGCACGCGGGTCAAGATCCGGTGGATCCAGCCGGTCCCCTCCCGACACGGAGAGCACTGGCCGCAGGATTCGTCGGCGTAGAACCGCGCCGCGGAGTCAAGGGCCTCGACCATGCAGGTGGTGTCATCCATGACGATCACGCCACCGGACCCGGCCATGCTGCCCGCAGCCATCATGGAGTCGAAGTCCATGGCCACGTCAACCTCATCCGCGGTCAGCACCTTGGCCGAGATGCCCCCCGGGATCACGGCCTTCAGCTTGTTGCCGTCGCGGATCCCGCCGGCCTTGTCGATGAGCTCCTGGAGCGTGACGCTCACCGGCTCCTCGTAGACACCGGGCTGCACCACGTGGCCGCTGACGCAGAACAGACGCGTGCCGCCCTGCTTCTCGGTCCCGATCTCGACAAAGCGCTCCGGCCCGTGGCGCATGATGAACGGCACGCAGGCCAGGGTCTCGACGTTGTTGACGATGGTGGGGCACCCGAACAGACCCGAGATCGCGGGGAACGGCGGCTTCAGTCGGGGGAAGCCCTTGCCCCCCTCGAGGGAGCTCAGCAACGCCGTCTCTTCACCACAGATATAGGCTCCGGCTCCGCGGTGGACGACGATGTCCAGATCGAAACCCGTGCCCTGAATGTCCTTGCCTAACCAGCCCTTCGCGTGCGCCTCATCAATGGCGCGCTGCATGCGCTTGGCGGAGGCGAAATACTCCCCGCGTATGTAGATGTACGCTTTGTGGCTGCCGATCGCGTAGGCGGCGATGAGCATGCCCTCGATGAGGGCGTGCGGGTCCCGCTCCATGATGTAGCGGTCCTTGAAGGTCCCGGGCTCCCCCTCATCCGCGTTGGCCACCAGGTACTTCGGCTTGGGCGAATCCTTGGGCACGAACGACCACTTGCGGCCGGCCGGGAAGCCGGCGCCGCCGAGGCCGCGCAGATTGGCGTTCGTGACGTCCGCGATCACCTGCTCCGGCGTCATGCCGAGGGCCTTCTTGGCGCCCTCGTACCCGCTGTCGGCGACATAGCCGTCGAACCAGACCCCGTCCGGGTCGCCGAAGTGCTTGGACAACACCGGCCCGTCCGTCGTGATGTAGGGCGCCGGATCGGGAGCCGATTCAGGGCTGCCCGGCTCGGTGAGCGCGTCGGCGACGATCTGGTCGACGACGTCCCCCTCCACGGGCCCGACGAAGCGCTCGTCCAACTGCACCATGGGGGACATCTCGCAAGCACACAGGCACTCGACCTCGGTGAGCGTCACCTCCTGGCCGGGGGTGGTCTCGCCGAACCCGATCTTCAAGCCTTCCTTCAGCCGCTCCACCACCTGCGCCGAGCCTCGCAGGAGACACGGCAAGCTGGTGCACACCCGCAGCTCGCGGCGCCCCACGGGCTGGGTGTGATACATGTTGTAGAACGTGACGACCTCGCGCGTCTGGGAGACCGAGGTGCCGACGACACCGCTCACCCACGCCTCCGCATCCGGAGTGATGTGGCCGAAGGTCTCCTGCACGAGCCAGAGCAGCGGCAGCGTGGCCGCCCTCGGATACTCGTACTGCCGGAGGATCTCCTCGGCCTTGCCTTCAAGATCTGAGAGCTTCACCGATCAAGTTCTCCGCCGATCATGTTCACCGACCCGAAGGTGGGGGTCATGTCCGCGAGGGACCCCCCGACCAGCAACTTGGACAACGCCGTCATGATGGCGAAGCATGGCCCGCGAACCCGAACGCGGTACGCGTACCCGGCGCCATCACTCACCACATAGAAGCCCAGCTCGCCGTTGGCCCCCTCCACCGGGAAGTACGCCTCGCCCACCGGCGGCCGCACGCCGTGCCCGTGCATGACGAGCTTGAACTGGCGCATGAGGCCTTCGATGTTGCCGTAGGTGTCTTCCTTGGGTGGCAGGAAGGCGCGCTTTTCGTCCGTAGCGATCGACGAGTGCTCGTCGCGACCTGCGCCATCGAGGGTGGGGCCCGTGACGGCGCAGCCGCCGGCGACGGCGTCGATATTCCCCAGCTTGGCCAGATCCACCATCTCGGAGGCGGAGATCGGGCGCCCCGTCTCCGGGTTCACCAGCACCGGCCCACCGGGCATCTGTTCGAACGCCGCCTCGACGATGCGCATGGATTGCTCCATCTCCTCCATGCGCACCAGGTAGCGATCCATGTTGTCGCCCTTCGAGCCCACGGCGACATCGAAGTCGATCTGGTCGTAGACGGCGTAGGGGCAGTCCTTGCGCACGTCGTATTCCGAACCCGTCGAGCGGAGGAACGGCCCGGTGATGCCGTAGGCGATCGCGTCCTCTTGCGAGATCACCCCCGTCCCCTCCATGCGGTCCACGAAGATGCGGTTGCGCGTCAGCAACGAGTGGGCCTCGGCGATGACCTTGCGCGTCTCCTTGAAGGCCTCCGCGCAGGGGCCGGCGAACTCGTCAGGCAGGTCAGCCTTCACGCCTCCGATCCGGCAATAGCTCACCGTGAGGCGGGCGCCCGTGACCTTCTCCACCAGCTCCCACAGATACTCGCGGGCCTTGATCATGTAGAGGAAGACCGTGAACGCCCCCAGCTCCATGGCTGCCGCGCCGACGCAGGTCAGATGGTCGGTGATCCGCGAGATCTCGGAGACGATGACGCGGATGTAGTGGCAGCGCTCCGGGACCTGGATCCCTATCAGCTTCTCCACCGCCATGCAGTAACCCACGTTGTTGATCAGGGGCGAGACGTAGTTGAGTCGGTCCGTGTACGGCATGACGCCGTTGAAGTCGACGTTCTCCGACATCTTCTCGAAGCCGCGGTGGAGGTAGCCGATATCTACGTCCGCGTCCTCGATCTGCTCACCGTCGAGCTTGGCGATGACACGGATGATCCCGTGCATGGCCGGATGGGCGGGGCCGATGTTCAACAGCATGTCCCGCGTTTCGAGGTTGGCGGAGCCGCTGGCTTGTGTCGACGTGGCGTCCATGGAAATGCTCAGTTCAAGGGGCCGATCAGCGGCTGCCGCTTGTTGACGGGGTAGTCCTTGCGCAACGGATGCCCCTCGAATCCGTCGTACATGAGGATGCGCTTCAGGTTCGGATGTCCGCGGAACGAGACCCCGAACATGTCCCAGGC
>NYSS01000090.1 GCA_002683135.1 Planctomycetota bacterium
CATTTTAAACAACGAAGCAACTTTAACAACCCGAGGAAGCACTTTTGGACAAAAGCCGCTTTCTTGCGCATGGTGTCAGTGGCGGGCATGAGTGTACTACTGTCGCTCGATTCCTTCTTAGTTGGACTATCAGGCATTATGCGCACACTATGTTTTTAATATTAGCACCGAATGCTTTTTTTATATGCTATGTTTATAGGGGTGCGCGAGGGTCGCATGTAAAATAAAACATTAGATGGATGCAGCCCGGCTCGAGCTTTGCTCGACCGGTACCGGCTTCGCCGGGCTGCATCCATCTAATGATTTTTTTTACATGCGACCCCCGCGCACCCCTATAAACATAGCATATAAAAAAAGCATTCGGTGCTAATATCAAAAACATAGTGCGCGCATAATGCCTGATAGTCCAACTAAGAAAGAATCGAGCGACAGTAGTACACTGATGCCCGCCACTGACACCATGCGCAAGAAAGCGGCTTTTGTCCAAAAGTGCTTCCTCGGGTTGTTAAAGTTGCTTCGTTGTTTAAAATGTACAAAACCTAGTAAAAAGAAAGAACCTTCGGTATAACTTCAGACAATGTTGTTTTTCTTGCCACACGACCTTGTCAACTTAGTACTAACTTTTGAGTTGCAAATTAGCCCGTTAGAACTCAGCGAAGACATAGATTTTTTTGTTACGTGGCACAATACCGTTCCGTCACTGTTTCTCAGCCCCAGGTTGTTAGACACGCGGTACCTGTTTTTCGTCGCGAACCCCATGTTAGTAAACCACCCCTACACGCCACGACGTCATTTGGCGATGCGCCCCGCTGACATCTGGTCACAGACACTTCCTGCCCTTGGGCAGATGATTTGTCGCGAACGCATCAGAGAGGTGCGCTCATACAAAAAGTGTATTCTCAGGTGGATTTACGACTGCGTAGAGAACCGAGATGTTGTGTACTACAAAGTTTTGTACTCTAAGATTCTTCGGAAGCTTTCTCCTCTGCATTTTCGACCTTCCGCGCACTGGGCTTTTGTACGCGAGGCTTTGCGGCAGGTTGGTGACGTTTCGCTTTCCTAAGTAGTTTTGCCTTCATCTTTGGCCAGGTCACAGAAGCGGCTTTCATCGCCTCGCGATGGGTCATAGTTTTTTTGCCGCGGTTCCCCTTTCGGCGCACCTCAGCTACGTGATCTGTCCAGCCTTTTCGCATTTCTAATATACGCATATTTTATTGTGCGGAATACTGTCACTATTGTCCGGATATCGCGTACAGTATCGAACATAACACTCGGCCAATAAGCTCCGCGCAAACATCGCTGTCTCTTTACAGGGGGTCGCATATCGGATGTGTTCATAGCCCATAATGCGCGGAATAAACAAACCTTCCCGCTCGACTACCCCCACACATTTCTTGTTAATATTGTTGGCACGGTAAGTCGTGAAGCGAATATTACAGGCCGCATTATTCAAACTATTGCCGTCCTTGTGATCAACTACCCTCAGTGCTTTGTGGTGTGGTTTAGGAAGCCACGAATGGGCTACCAAGCGATGAACATAGAACCACTTCAGAGTGCCTCCAAACATTAGTTGACATTGTCGGTATTTCTTTTTTATACCCACTACACGATAGTCTGGTTTATAGTCCTCGTCCAATTCACACTGGAGTTCACCTTTGAAACCGATTTGCCAATGCTTAATTCGCCCCCATGTACAATAGGCAGGCTTTCGTAAATAGGCAGGCTTTCGTCGCATCGTTATTTCACGCTTATTATAGCGTACTCTTTAAGCATAACGAAGAAATTAATCACTCCTCTTCGTCGCTGGTCCTAGCAGCATCAATAACTGCCTTTTGTCGGTTCATGATTTCGTTGATCACAATGTGTGCAACCTGTGCATTATTCGGTAACGACGAAAACAGATAGGCAGTTAGGGGTCGCGAAAGAATCTTTCCCACCATAAGGGCGATAAAGTCCTTGTTTCCGAAACCAGGTACCCGGAATCCATCGCGCCTCAAGCGCTGCGCAATAAAACCAGCAATCGCTCCCGGAATCGCTTTCGCGCCGTCGGTCGCCTCGTCCATTAGTTCAACCTTTGCTTTGCTGGAAACATTCAACTCTCCAAAGGGTTCTCCCATATTCAATTGCCCAATCAATGGGACACTATAGGTGTGAATTTCTGCGGACTCGGCCCAGTTGTATTTCATGTTCATTGCACGGCGGCAAAGTTGTCCAACCAATACCTCAATTCCAATATACTGAAGGGAACCCTGAATTGCTTTACCGGTCCTGAACGGCTCGAGCAGGTTCCAGAAAGCGTTGGTGTAGCCATCCTTAATCTCGTCGTCCGTGCCAGACATCGTTCGCACTTTTATTTATTTCTATTACGTTAAGAAAATAGAACGACATCACCATGCAGCGGGAAGAAAATATCGTTGAAAAAACCATCAAACAAATGGAACAACAGGACGCTAGTGCCAACCTAAAGGACATGCAGGTCAACATAGCATTCGTACACCGATTTATCCGCAAGCATGCTATTGCATATCATCCCTACATCGATTTCTGGGGACTCGAAGAGCGGTACCAGGGCTACCAGGGCCAACAACAGGGTCCGCAAAACACACATATGTTCAATGAACCCAAAGATGCTACTTTTGGCAGTTATTACACATGTTTTCTATGGCAAGGTATTCAGGTTGGTACTAAACCATCATATAAGAGCCCTTCAGAATCACTCACGCTATTTCGCCAGATGTGGAGCCGATGTTGCAACCCTACAGGTGAAGACATGATGTATTACATCGAAGACATGCTCAGAGCGATTAAGAACGTTTCTAAAATTGTGGCCATTCAAAATCAACAACTCGAACCATTTTTTGACGCGCTTAATAAAGCAATTACAACATTCAGGTTTAATATCGACGGACAGGGACCTGTTCGGAGTGTTTCCGACTTCGAAGCACTCTGCAAACAAAGCAGTTTTAGCAACCTTCTAAGTCAAACACAACACGTACGAGATCGAGGAAACGCAGATACTCTCGTAAACGGTTGGACAGAGTGTGCAGAGACCCTTCAGAAGATTTTGGGGGGATTTGCAGGGACCGACGAGAAATTTGTGGAGAAGGTGAAGCAGCGCTACGACGGAAAAGCGTATAACAAGGATGGAAACCACTTTGGATCTCCTTGGATTGTAACATGGGATTCACCAGAGTTGAAGTTTTCGGACGCCCGAAGTATAACTGGGAAAACATTCTTCTACAAACTTGAAAGTATTTTTGCGTTGAACACCATATCAGAAATAGACAAACATATGCCCTCTGCTATTGGTAAAAGAATGTTCAAGGATCTTTGCAAAATAGCTCTCGTAACGGGCGACGGGGACGATATTCTGCTGTCTGATACCGCTCTCAAATTAGAAGAAAAAAAGGACCAATCGAAATCCGGAACTGCGGTACTCTACCGACCACAAGTTATGCGACACATCACACAGAAATATATCAAGGATCCAAATCAAGAACTTCCCGAAGTGCTGGCAGTCGCTCTTGTCAAATTCGGTTTTGAAACGTTGGGTGCAGGTGCAGCACGGGATGTGGAGGCAATGCAAAAAGTCTCTCAACAAATCTCCCAAGAAGCAACCGAAGCGCAGATGAGAGAATACCGTACAAAGGCGCGCAGAATTCCAGACGAGTCCACGGCGACTAACAGCATGATGGTTCCGCTGATCGCACTCGCTCTCGGGGCAGCCATTCTGATCGGTAAATAAAATAAGATGCTTCTAACAAATGTTTTCTTTATTAGACAAGGTCTTCGGCCTCGATCCGGCCAAAGTTGGGAACAGTATCGCTCAAAATGTTCTTGGCAAGGACTATGCGGGCAATATGATTGAGCTCGTGGGAGACGTGAAACAAGACATCACAGAGACAGTGACAAATTGGGGGAAGGCGTTTGGGTTTGTGGAAGATGAGGGTTCCGATCTTGACCTGATGGTCGAACATGCACAAGACCGAATGCAGCCCATTATCGAAAAGTACAGGCCCACGCTGCCATCGACCGGACACGGTGGCGGTTTCGAACCCCCTGAAATGAAACAACCAGACATCGAACTCATGGAACTGAATCAGGGCGAACAGGCTGCATCAAACTCTCTCAC
Organism: Planctomycetota bacterium; assembly: GCA_002683135.1. Lineage (GTDB taxonomy): Bacteria > Planctomycetota. The sequence continues at coordinate 4,133 of NYSS01000090.1, forward strand.
AGAATTGCTCTACGACTTGAAAGAAACGGATGGCAAAATCGGAACGGATTTTTACAATCTGAAGAACGAAGAGGGCCTCCAAAATATGCTCGAAGTACTGAAAGATGAGCAATGGAAAAACGAGATGGAGATGACTCCAATTGACACAGAACTCCAAGCCAAGCTCGCTGCGGAACGCGCAAACCCTCTCGAAATGCGCAGCATACAACTCGAAAGCATCATGCCCAAGGAATCTGAGTTGTCTTTAAGCCGCGAGATGGCCGGTACGAACGTCAGTCCCTTAGATCTTGACATGTACAACCGCGGAGCCTCGACCGATCCACCCGCAATCGAATTGATGGAAATGAAAATTGACTTGTCTGATTTACCACAGCAGTCTAACAGTGAAATGTCAAGGATTCAGCCGTTCGAAATTGAGGCAACAGACGCTTTTGGGGGGTCTCGGCCGATTGGTTTCAACGCATTTATGGACGAGACCTACCCCAACTTCAATCCGGACGGTCAGATGCTGGACGATTTTGTAATGGCAGACGAAGTCTTGGACACGACATTTTCAGCAATTGGCGCCGAGCTTGGTGAGTGGGCTGGCGGGTTAATTATGGGCACCATGGACGCAATTGTGGGCAGCGCAGCTGGCATGGCTCTCGGAGCGATCTACATGTCTCCCGTTTTTGCAATCAGCGAACTGGTTCCCCTCGTGACGCAAATGGCAAGCGGCACGTGGCTCATACCGGGCTACGATCGAGACATGGCCCTTATAGACCATTACGATGACGAATTGCAAACAAGACTCGGGAAGTATTACAAACTCGCCGGTGAAATTGAAGGTTTTTATGTTACAAACCCGACCTATGTATGGTTCAGGGACAACGGTCTCGCAGGCGGAGCGTACCAGCGCGACTCGAAGGTTTGGGGCTATGGCGGGATGATGAATGCTTACTCGTGGAGGGGGACCGTGCTCAGCAGCACCGGACTTTGGAAACGCGCTAGAATTCTGACGGTGCAAGGAACATCGGTGGGTCTCTTGGACGATCCCAAGGTCGGTTATTGGGCTTTTCTGAAGCTTGGAGATCAGGAAACCATCAAAACAGAAGTCGAGCCCAACGAAGAGGTCTGCATCTGGTTTAGAATTGGTATGGACGGTTACATGTTGCCCGACACATATCAAGTCCGGAGCGTGTGTACGCTATACAACCTGAGCTTACTCAACGCGATGCTTCCAGGGTACAAACCACAAAAGCCTCCAGATTCTACGCCACAAAAGCCTAAAGATGCATATACGCCTTCTGAGGGTGTAGAATGGAGTGATCCTAATTTTTTTGCAACGCCAGAGACGGTGGGGTGGGGCACGCACGACGATTTTGTTTGGAATATTGATGAAGTCTNCTATGACTCTCACAACTTTCATGTGGGTGACAGAGTCATTTACACGTTTGACGTTGANGGCAAAAAACGCAAGGCCCATGGTGTGATCACGACCGTCGACAGCGACATGTTTGTGCTCGTCAAGTATGACAAGCCACAAAAAATACCATGGCTCTCGGAGGGATTCGAAATTATGCAGACCAGCGTAGCAGACATAGAAATCGAACCCGAAAATTGGCGTGAAGAAAAAGATGCGCGAGAGGAGGCTCGCAAAGAGGCCGAAAAAGCCGCCCACGATCAATACCTCTTCAACCAAAAATACAAACACGACCATTATCACCCGGGACATAGAACAAAACAAGACCTCAAAGATTACCTTGACAGCTTGAAAGAACCTGATCAAACTCCTCCTTCTAACGTGCCGCCTCCTTCTAACGTGCCGCCTCCTTCTAACGTGCCGCCTCCTAAAGTGCCTCCTAAAGTGCTTCCGATCGAGCCCGAACCCATTTATAATCCGGTTGAATCGTGGCCGTTTATGCAACTCGATACCTTCACTCCCACGGTCCCAAAATCTCAACCAGTTGCAACAGTCCTTGACGACACCAGTGCGTTTAACATGTTGCGCCGTCGAAGGCTGCCTGAAGATATACCGCCAACGGGGTCGGAAGATAGCATCATACTGGGGTCGAAGAAAGGCGATGAGGACCTACGAGGCGCGACGAACATGGGACGCATCAATCAGGACAAGATTCAATTTTGGCAAACTGTTGAGAGAGTGGTAGACGACATCCTGCAGAAACCAAAAGAGGACAGACAATTTAGCTTCAGAGAGAAGAAAGGCTTTACAGAAAATGTTCGAAAATTGCAAGAAGAAACTGCAGGCAATATGATTGAAATTCTGGTGCAAGGGCTCGAAGGCAGCGAAGACATGAGTGAAGTTCAACGGAATTATTTGCATGAGAACTACGATGAGGACTGGGATCAATTGGTTGAAGACATGGTAAAGGGCATAGGTGATTACGAAAGTGCAGTGTTACTCGTCATGAACGTCGGATTCTTTCCCCAAACAGTCCGCAACGTTCAGACTTTGGTAGAAAAATTACAGCCCATTGAACCAAAACCTTCGAGCTCTAAAAAAGCGGACAATTCGGCAATATTCATACTCGTGGGTGTTATCGCGGTGGCTTATTTTATGTCCAATTGATAAAAGCCGGCACATTATGCCTGATTGGGGACTGAAAATCTCAGATGCAGCTGGAAATCTTCACGATCTGGCGAAAAATGCATTCGACTCGCTGTCTGTCGATGCGAGAGCACCCCTTAACGTTACAGAGAAAATTCTAAAGCAAAACTTCAGTTCGACGTTCGATGCTCTTAAGGCGAAGGCCATGAAAAGCCTTGGGTTAGACTTGTCTGGCGACCTTACAGTTGAAAACATGTCGAGCCTCGTTATGGAGAAAGTTTTAGAGGCGGGGGGCAAACTTGCAGGCGAAATTATTATTTCTGGCCTTGGTACTGCGATGGCGGACGTCGAAGGACCGATCGGTATGTTACTGTCGGAAGCTGCGTCGTTGGCAATTGGCGCGTTCGAAAGCGAACCGGCGCATGAGATATACAAGCCGGGACAGTGGGTGCTGATTGATAACGGCTCGCGCAGTCGCGCTATAAACCAAAAAAGGACAACGGTCCAAATTGAGAAACGCACGTCTTTGTGGGGTGACGACTATTATGAGATCCCCGGCGAGATGGACTTCGAAGAGACGACGCATTCTGTCGGATTTGTTCTAGGTTCTGAAAACAATGACTATCTCTGGAGTGTTTTTGAATTCAGCACAGGTCGGGAAAAAGTGTTCTCGGATGACAAGCTTCGACCCGCACCGCGCTCATTGGCACAACAGCTGGACGACAACCCTGAATTTTCCTTAATTCGAGAAATCCGGTTTATGAAAGACCACGACCCCACTCTAAAATCGTATTTGCCTACCGACATTGGATCAAGAGTGTATTTTAAGGGGGAGCGCAACTCGGTTATACAATGCAAGGGCAAAGAGTACGTTATAGAGAACGACCAAGGCATTCGAAGAGCTGTGAACGCTGCAGAACTCAAGGCGGGTACGACTCTGACAAGCAGTTCGTGGAATCGGGCCAAAATCGATTCAAATTCGTTTACTTCTTTAAGCCCCGACTCACTCTTTTCGGGCGAATGGGTCTGGATTCCTGCAGGAAAAACTTTCGTGGACGCGCTCAGTTACAACAGCAAACGTCGTCTTGCACAAGCCGCTACAATTGGAGAACAGTTGGCCCCAGAGGGTAAAATTCTGGGACTCCTGACGCAAATAAATGGAAAGCGTGTCAGTGTTGTTCGAGCATATGATGGCCGAAAGGTTGCATATACTCAAGACGAGATTGTTCCTGCGTCCGCCGGGGTACAGAGCGCCCTCAACAGCCAAAGGGATTCGAGTTTGTTCAAGGACAGCGTTTTAAACGGGCACGACCCCACTGTGTTGCCTCTTGGCGAAACCATGCCCGCGATAACGCTCGGGAGAGGAGAAAGTGATCTTCTAATCCCTGCGACTGCTGGCATGGCACCGTTTATGACCAAAGCCGAAGAAGACAGCGGGTTAACCTTTGTACGCACGATTGGTATGACTGGTGCAGCAGTTGGACAAATGAACATGAAACTGAACCAAGAAGACGAAGATATTGCGCAGTACAACAAAGACTACGTCGATAATGTGACCTATCAGGTTGGGAAAGTTCAGAATGCGGGAAACAGCAGCAGTGGGATGGGAATGGGTGCTCTTCTTGTATTGGGGCTAGTGGCACGTTGCTTTTGCTTCTTCCTAATAAGTAATATAACATGCGCAAACGTAGCACGCGAAAGGCCGCCCTTAGGGCCAAACAGAGAACTCAGGCAATATCAGACTATGAGAATATGCCAGACAGGAAAGTGTTGCAAGGTGCATTGCCTCCCAAAAGGGAAATCATTCAGAAGCGCACATTTAATGCTGCAAAGGACAGGCTCA
>NYSS01000091.1 GCA_002683135.1 Planctomycetota bacterium
CGACTCTGAATGCGAGGGCATCCCCGTAGCCCTAACCATGGTTGTGAAATGTGGTAAGTGTCATAAGTGTAGACGCCTGTTGATCAGAGACATCGAAACTTTGGTTGAAACGGCTCTTCCGGATGAACGCCCCAGGCCAGGACTAGTGATTCCGAATCTCTGTCTTGGGCTTAGGATTACCACTTGCTCGACCAAGGTGAATAAGAAGCGGTGCGAGGTGTCGAATTTTAACCCTAACCCTATCTTTCGTGCGTTGAGCGATGAGGCCGGAGGGTCCCGCTCGGGCTCAGCAGACTCGCATGGTGGACACGCGGTGTTTGATGAGACTGAGGAGAACGTCGTGGGCTTCACGCCTTATGTGCCAAGCACGAGAAAGGGAACGCCAACTCGTACCATTGCGCTTCAGTGCTCGTCGTGCGGAAAGTATCGTTATGTCTTGCGCGAAGATGGACATCGTATGATGACCAGGGGAGAAGTCGGTACGCGTCAAGTGGTATCACAGTTATGCCATGACCTTATCGACACTACCTGTGACACGTTCGAGGACATGTCGCGTATTGAGAAAGTGATACCCCGCGTGATGGCGGAGAAGTACCCCGCGTCCAGAGGCACCCAGTATGATAAACTACTTGTGGAAGACGCAGCGCGAAGAGACGCCAAAGCCAAGCTCGGAGTGACTACCCGCGAATCGACTGATACTGCGGCTAACCGTCTGCCGGAGTCGCTCCCGGCGGCGGGTACCGGCTTAGCCGCAGAAGTGTGGGAGAGATCTGCGAAACTGCAGGCGCAGCTCTCGGAGAGGAACGCCCAACTGCTGGAGGCATCTCGCGAAAATGAGGCATTGCGAATGTCGATAGCAGGCTTGCCCGGCCGACGCTCCACGGGCAGGTTGGGATCACGTTCGGCCCACTCGACCACACATAGCCGCGGACTAACGGGGGTCCGGGCGACCCAGTTCCACCCCACAGCAGGCATGTTCAGGAGAGGTCTCGCTGGGAGCAGCACAGCGGTGACTTTTGAACGTCAGCGTGACGGGACCGGAGGGTCCCGCGCGTTAGCGGGAGGCGTCGTTCGTCCCGACGCAAGGGAGAAAGCCGGAGAGGGTGGACAGGCCAGGAAGGTGAGCGGTGCGCACAAGGCATTCGCTCGGTTAGAAAATGTTGAACCCTACTGCAACGCGAGGGGCTTTGCCGAGAGGCAGGAGTCCAGTGGGCGTGCGAAGGAGCACGTGAAACCGAGACCCGAGGATGGCGGGGAGGCGCACAAGAGGTGGCCGGATCCGCTTATGGGAGACCCACAAACTGAACGGCGTGGTGCCGAAGAACGGGGGCGTCGTGAGACTGCCGGGAAGAGTGGCAGACTCGAACAGAGTGAGTATCAGACGAGGGCGGGAGCGTACTCCGCAAGAGAGCTGAGAAAGCCTGATCGTTCCAGTGAGGCCTACAGCGGGGAGACGGGCGCCCCGGGATGGCATGGGCCAAAAGCTGAGGCGATGAAGGGGCGCGAACTCGAGAACGCCGCGTTGGCCGGAGGGTCGCGTGGCGTTCCCGCGAAGGCGGAGGACCGAAGGTCTAGGGGGCGCGCAGTCGAGGGCAGTAGCGCAGCGGGGCGCTACGCTCGAGGGCCAGGTGGATTCCTGAGCAGCCGAGCAGCAAAACCTCCCTTCAAACCGGAATCGGAAGCGAGTGATGATTTCCGCATGGGCCGCAGCGATGATGCTGCAAGCGCCATTTCCGGAACATCCTCAGCTGCACGAGCTAACGCTGTACGATTCGGCCGGCAGCGCGCCTCACTGGAGGATGCAGCGCCCAGCAGCGCCGCGTCCGCCAGTAGCTCTGCAGCTCCACGCCTTAAGTCGGAGCTACGTACAGGCGGTGAAGAGAGAGACCGCCCGCCGCCAGAACCACCTGGCGGTCCCACTCCCCCACCGGATCCGGAGGGACCGGGGGATGAAGATCGGGAGGAGCCCGAAGGCCGACCTCCGCGAGACGACCCTCCAAGAGCGCCGCGACGGCGGGCGGTGCGTGGAGGTGGCGGAGGCGGCGGCGGGGGTGGAGACGATGGACCCGACGACGATGGCGAGGATGAGGAGGATGATGAGGACGACAGCGACGAGGACGAGGAAGAAGAGGATGAATGGGACTACGCGGAGTTTGAGGAGCAGGCAAGGCAGCTTGCTGACCTACGAGCGCAGATGGCAGTGCTGATGGCACAGGGCAATAATCAGGCTACGTTAGCCTTGCACCAAGTTTCCACCAGCGTTGCAGAGGCCATGAAGGCCATGGCAGACAGCAACAAAGTTGTACGACCTGTACCGTTGCAGTCAACGAGTGACTTAAAGGCAAAGACGTTCGTAGATTTTCCCGCAGTTCCAGCCTTAGGTTCCCATTTAATAAGTAGGTTTGACGAGCATATGAAGTGGGAAGAGAAAGCGGAGATGGAGTTAACACAGTGTTTTCCGTTCGACGCGCGAGAATTTTGGAGCAGAAATTGCAAGGAGGTCATGGAATGTTATATGTTGTACGTACAGGAGTTCGGGGAGTTTACTCTCCAGAAAGGACTGGATTTGGAAACGTACGATCCTGGCCCCGCTCTTCTGCCTTACCAAGGAGGTGACGGGTTGGACGACGAGAAAGACGACCCGAACAAGCACCGACGACAGCAGTTCTTGGAGGCGAGTTTGATGCCCGCCTTAGCTCGTGCGATGAAGCGTGAGTGGGAAACCGCTAAGCGCAAGTTGGAAACATGCAACCCGTCTATTGCACAAATTCTCTTTCAACGCCTTATACGAGTTTATATGCATACGCCAGCGCAAGCCAAGCAAATGGAGAGGGAGATCAAAGTGATGAAACCCTTGACGGGAGAGATTTGGTCGGAGACCCTAGTGCGTTTCGAGCGCCACCTCATGATGGTGGAAGGATGGGACTTGATGATGCCCGACGAACTGGAAATGTTGGAAATGCTCCAGCCAGTGGTGGCCAAACGTATGGCCCTGCTTGATGAAGGAGAGCGACTGAAATGGCTGTTGTACATTGAAAGGCTTGGAGTCAGAATATGGCGAGGAACCGATTATTGGAAAGTGTTTCGCTTGTATGATGACGATTTGCGCAAAGTGTTTGAGCGCAACCCTCATTCCTCTGACCAGGTTGCCCATGAGAAGAAGACCACACATCTTACTCATCGTGACCGGCCACATCATGCATGGTTTACGAAGGGCAAAGGTAAAGGGGGAAAGGGGAAAGGAAAGGGCAATTTCAATTGTTGGTCGTGTGGAAGCAAAGACCACTTAGCGCGAGATTGCACGAAGCAGGCGATTGCACCGGTACCATATGGAACAGTCGGAGAGAAACCTGTGTGTTTCAATTGCCAAGGTGACCACTGGGCCCGTGATTGTCCACTCCCACGGAAAAGCCATGCATCTCTTGCTACCCAGCCAGGCAACCGTATTGGAAGTTTCGGCAAAGGAAAGTGGGGAGGCAAAGGCAAGGGAAAGGGCAAGGGCAAAGGAGACGGAAAAGGCGAAGCGAAAGGCGACGGTAAGGGCAAAGGTTTTGACAAAGGAAAAGGAAAAGGCAAGAGGGGAGGAGTACCCGGGAAACCGTGGGGCTCTCCTGGCTCGGCGAAAACTCCTTGTTTCAACTGGACCAATACCGGCACCTGTAAGTTCGCTGACCGGTGTGTCTACCAGCATGTGAAAGGAGCACAAGCGCAGGTTGCCAACGCCAGGCTCAAGAACAGGATTCAGTCGTGTGAAAGGAAAATCGCCAATCTCGGACGTGACGTTTCGCCCACTCGCGGTGCGACAGGTGCGGCGACGGCTCAGGGTACGGGTACCGCGGCGGCGGTAGGTACTGGTCCGGGTGCCAAGACTGAAACTGGAAACGCAGGTGGTCAGGAGGAAGACAAGGCAGCGCAGCTGGCCAAGAAGACCGCTCGCAAGAAGCGCGAGGCGGCAAGAAAGAAGAAGGGTCTTCTTGCTGATCTTCCCCCAATGAACGAGCAAATGCGTACAGTCTTGGATGCGATCATGGAGAAGGCTGGGGCGAAGCAAGGACAGTACTCGCATTGTGGCGTCCTGTCGTTGCCGGAGGGTAACGACGGCTTGTCTTTCTTCCAAGCCGTGGAGGCCGCGGTTGAGAAGAAGAAAAGCGTGCGGTCTGTGTCACCGGAAAGTCAGGGCCCTTATTGTTGCGGTGATGACTTTACTTGCCAGGAGACGACCATATATTACGCGTGCGAGCAGTGCGGTGATGATGTGTGTCTGGGGCATAGGTACGTCACCCCGACGAGTGGCCACAATTTTGCGGTGTTGTGTCCGTGCTGTGTGCACGGAGAATTGCAGTCCCCTCCGCTGGATAATTTGCGCAAGGGCGATGTCCCGTTGCTGCCGGAGGGCAGCACGGAGATGTGCTCGATTGGTGAGGATAGTTCGCGAATCAAGTCTATCGAGGAACGGGTCAAGGAGTTGCCGGAGGAGTTGCAGCTTCATATTGCAGANGGCATCANTTCGCAATGGAAGCCNGAAAGTTGGGCGGACGCCGGACGGCGGCTATTGAAGCAGGNGCATATGGCCAACCTGACGGAAGCGGAGATGTACGAGAGGTTGAGTAAAATGTCATTACCGGAATGTCAAGCACTGTTGGTTCAGATTTGGAATATGCAGCGCACGGAGGTTAATCCGGCACACGAGCATCCGGATGAAAGGCAGCGACTGCTGGAAAACTGGGTGCGAGGAGATAAACGAACAGTAGTTGACAAACTCATATCGTGTTTCACCGTTTTCAATTTGGACGAGGGCATGTTCGCAGCGGATACGGCGGCTACCGACGTTTTTGCAAACAAAACATCTTCAGACATCTTAGGCAAAACACACCGCGTCGGAACCACTAATGATGGTACGCAGTCGCTGCACCAAAATCAGCGTGGGGAAATGATGGTGAAGGGAACGCAGTTGCTTCCAGTAGGTGCTACCACTCAAGCAGCGGTCACCGGGTATTTGCACATCCCGGGTGACAAGGCGCCTATCTATATAGAGAAAGATCAGGTGCCCGAGGAAACTTGGGATATTGTGCGCGATCTGTTCAAAGGTGTGAAACGATTGCCGGTGACGAACACTATCGGCTACGTTCCGAAAGAGCAGGCGGACAGTATCAGGCAGAAGTTCTGGGAAGCGCGTTCCGACCCCAATGCGTTTGGCACTGCGACGGCGCTACCGGAGGGTAGCCCGGGCGGTTCGAATGGTTATTTGGATTGTTTAGAGAGCGAGGTCAAGCCGAGTGATGACGTTATGGAAAAGGCTCGTGGGACAGGAGTTGCTTTGGAAAAGTCGGAGACGACCGAAGTCAACTCGAAGTTATGGCCCACGGTGAAGGTCACCGCTCTCGCGCCGGATGATCAGAAGATATCACAGTGTCGACAGTTCCCAGTAGAGGGGAGTTTCTTTTGGGAAACAGCTTACACCCCCCCATACATAACGAAGCTCATGTATCGTTCGGAAATCGGAGGATTCTCGCACGTGCGTTTGGAGATTGCGTCTCAACGGTTCGCCACGTCGAGTGACGTGCAGGTTGCGCGCACGAAACAACAAATTCCTATGACCGGTCAGTTTTGGACCGGCAAGAGAAAAACGGTGTGGCTGTACCTGCGAGAACACCATGACGACCGCGGGAATATGGTTGAAGTCAAAAGAGCGTTCGTTATTGAAGATGATCTGTGGAAGTCTGGAATCCGGACCCAGAGCTACAGGTGTATTATGGGTGATAGACCTTGGATTGAAGGAAATGACTGGGAAAACGACAAGCTGCAGTGGGCCACGCTTACGTTCCTGCAGCGCCGAGGTGACCATGATGCTGATCGAGAAGACGAAGTACGCGGACACGCCCCCTTTGGTGAAAAGAAGTTGGGAACCGAATTGTATGAGATCTTTGATGAAGAGGATCCACGAAATATACCAGTGGCCGAGGACGAAGAGTTCCGTACCGATTGTGATTGGGTGTCGGTAGCGGCCAGAGACAACCCTGAAGAGGTGACAGCGCTGGTAGCGTCAGTGCTGTTAAAGAGAGAGAGTTCGTTAGAACAAAACCGTCCCGTAGCTGTGACAGTCCCTGTGAAACCCGAATTACAAGCTGTCTTGATGAAAGCAGCCAGAGAAGGCTTAAAAAATAAGTCACAAAGCGAGGGCAGTGCTTACGCTAGTACTGCTGAGGCGGGAGCTGACCCGTCGAATGCTGCAGAAAAGGTGAAAGGCCTTAAACCCGATTCAGGCCTAAAGCGGGCCTGTGCGCCAAAGGAGGGTGCAGAAGCCAAGCAGTCTACGTCGCCGGAGGGCCACGCAGCGATCATTCAAGAAGTATGTGAGCTGCTGGAGGCTGCAGGATTGGCAGCGGAAACATTGAGCACGCTACCAGAAAGATCGGTGCATTGCTCTAATTGCGAATCACGCTTAACAGCTGGAGACGTGCAGCAGGCAAAAGGACCCGTGCTAGGCACACTTGCCTCATCCCACATGAGTAAAAAACAAAAGGACATGGAACAGTCCATGAGGACCGCCGCAAGAAGGTTGCTACCGCCATGTGGAGACGAGGAGCACGGTGATGGAATACATTTCCCGCAAGACGCAGAATGCCTGCAATGCCAAGATGCTGCAATCCGAGCTCGGTCGCACAGGAGGACAGGAGCACGGGTGGAGCTGGGAGGTATGGCTTGCGATTTAATAGTCCGTTTTAGCAATGACAGTCCAGTGGAGTATATGCTAGTTGTTGTGAGTACTTCAACACTGCACCGCACGGTGTATGTGGCAATGCCCTTGATTTCGAAGCACAAGGAGGCGGTATTCGCAGGGTTGTTAAAAGCGTTGCTAACATCGGAATACGTATGGGGACTTGACCCCATCCGGAGGACACACTGGGACCGAGAAAGCGGTATCGTTGCGTCGGAAGGAAAGCTCAATCAGCTGGGGGTGATGCTTACTCTTACGGAAGGTGAGAATTCAAATGCTAATCCGCTGGCGGAGGGAGCGATCCACATCTTATGCACGGTGGCCAGAGTTGCGCTGGATCAGGCAGTGAAAGAATGCAAGGCGTTGGGGGACAGTGTTCGCCAAAGCTGCAAAGACTTCCTGTGGTCCTATGCGATTCAGTACGCCGCAGCGCTGATCTCAGCTCAAGGTGTTCAACAAGAAGAGGAAGGCAAATTTGAGATGGTGTTGGAGCGAAAAGCAAAGATTGGTCTGGACGACCTGATCGCATTTATGGCAGAGATGGTAGTCCGGAGGGACCCAGGTGCCAAGGTGGATAAGGCCAAGAGTAAAGGTGAGAGGGCCTACTACCTCGGACCATCGATGCAAGTGCCAGTGGGCACTCGAGCTATGTTAAAGGAAAGTCCGTATTCAGTGGTGAATGTCACCGCAGCACGTCCCGTCGTGATAGAGGGAAAGCCGCAATTCCCAAAGACTCTCCATCTACCCTCGGAGGAGGTAGATGCTTCGCCGGAAGAGGTGGAACGAAACCTGAATGACCGTTGGGTGCAATGTGATGATTGCGGACGGTGGAGACGAATGACCAAAGAGCAGGCGTGGGTGTACGCAGACGAAAACGCCGATCATATAGATTTTCGGTGTAAGATGCTCGTCGTGGATGGCAAGCGAATTTCGTGTCGTACGAGAGAGGACCCGGCTGCCTGGGACAGGGACGATACCAGGAAAAGGAGCGGACGTGATCGCCCACCCCGACCGCGCAAGATGCAAGCGTTGGGACAGTTGGCGAAGGCGCTACAAATACACCCGTCTCAGATAACAAATAGGAACCAAGCCTTCCAAGCCCTCGTAGATTGGGTTGCTGAAGATGCATGCATGTTAGATGAAGAGCAAACAATGGAACCGTTAGACGGAACGTGGGTTGATGACTACGACGCCGAGTGGACCAGAAGTACCGGAATTGAAACAAAAGATGAGAGTGTTCGAGAAGACGTTCGGGCGTGCAGAGCAGCGCTTGTGCCGAACGGGGTGCCGCGGGAAGGTGCCAGAGCCGTGCCGGGACAGATTAACCAAGGAGGGTGTTGCTCGTGTTGGTGCTCGAAGCCTCAGAATTTGCAACAATGTTCGTTCTCAGCAGAATGGGATGATTTGATGCTGGTGTATAACCAGTGGTACAGCGGCAAATATTACTGCAAGCATCTCGTGTGTGAAAAGTGCGCTACGGTAGAGGATGGGCGTTTCTATTGTGGGCACCATCGGGATGACGAGTTCCGCATGAACGTGAATTGGAACGAGGCCGAAATTCCTTTCGACGACAGGCTCGGCGGACCGAGTCTCAACGAACCGTGGGTGCGCCGAGATTTGAAAGAGTGGCGCGACCAACGAGGGTTCGGAGTTGGAGCAGGATATTGCTGTGAAGATTGCTCTAATTTTCCAGCGCCGTTTTGGAAAGGGAAGCAGTGGCCGAATGATGATGTCAAGTGTGTACGATGGTATTGCAAGGATTGCTGGTTTCAGGTTCACCCTGTTCCCGTGCCTAAGTACAAGCAGACCGCGAAAGCCAAGGCTAAAGCGAAAGAGAGTGCAGGGCGCAGAATGCTTAGCGATGTTAAGCCGTCGGTTAGGCAATGCTTGTGTCCGGATTGCATTCGGCCTATAACAGAGTATGGCATAACTGTAGCGGTCATGTGCGACCAGACGGCAGTTCATGGGGAAGCGTACTGCCCCTACTGCAAACCTACCCGTCAACGCCCGCAGCCTTGCGCGCGAAAACGAGTGGAGCGGCAGGGAAAGAAGCAGTCGATGACCATTGAAGCCAGGGCAAAAAAGGAGAGCGATACCATTGGTCGTTGTATGACGCTGGGAGAAGTGTACTCCAATACGGGGGAGCGTTTGACGAGAGAGGCTATTTTTCGGTTGAGAAAGATGTATTCCCTGAATTTCGACCCGGAGCAGCGCAAGGCTTATGTGGTCAAGGTTTTCAACATTAAAGACGCTAAACAACGTCCGAAGTATGTGGAGACCGTGGCCAAACAGGTTGGCAGCCTTATGGAGCACAGCACCTGGGGAAGGCCGAAAGCGCTACAATCAGTTCCAGACGACGCTATTATCTATAAAGGTAAACTGATATATGGGGTCAAGAATTGGGAGGACAAGGAACGGCACAAAGACAAAGCGCGGGTGGTAGTACAAGGTTGTATTAGAATTACGAAGGATGGACGAGTTCTTCTTGAAAAGTGGTTCAAACGTGATGGTGAGTTTTGGGCTCCCACAAGCTCAATGGCCGGTTTGCGTTTTGTAACCGTAGTGTCGGCCATCTATGGCCGAGTCACCATGACAATAGATTTGGACACAGGGTACTGCCAGACGACCACTCGCGACGACACCACATGGCTTGTCTTCGGGCAGGAGATGTTGGATATGATGCCGGATGATTGGCAGGCGGCCATCGCCACGGCTATCCGGGAGGATATTGCTCTTGGAGGCAACGGGACGCCGGCCTTTCCCTTGCTAAAGAACCTCTACGGGAAATCGGACTCGGGGACTAATTTCATTGAAGATTTTCAGTGGGATTTGATGGACCGACTTGGGTGGCATAGGTTGCCTCACTGCTATGGTATGTTGTGTAAGTGGGACCCAGTTACTCAGGAACCGTTGATCTTAGCCAATTATGTCGACGACATTGCGGCCAGCATGCCCGCAAGTGTACGCCAGAGGGAGTTTGACGCTCTACGCCAGAGGTGGCAGTTCGACAAGGAGTACGTGGCTCTGAAGTTCTTAGGGATCAAGCTTATGTACCCGCTGATCGCAGAAAGAATGAGAGCAAAGTTGAACCCATTCACTACACAAGAAGAGTTCGAAAAGTTGGTTGCTGATGAAGCTCTCACGCTACCGGAGGGTAGTGATGAGTTGCGGTACATTGCATTATCACAGGCTGATTATTTGCTGGAGGTAATTGGACGCTGGGAAGCCCAGACAGGGAAGTCGTTGCGCAAGCGACAGCACTTACCAGACAAGGAGCCAATACCACCGCTTCCCGGGTATCAACAGGAGGCGGGAACGCAAGTGCGCAGTCTTATTGGTGGTTTAATGTATGGAGCTCGGGGTACGCGGTTAGATTTCTTGAAGGCGGTGCACGTTATGTCGACCAGAGTAACCACTTGGAGTGATGACTGTACGGCGTTTGCGGAGGCAACGCTGGGTTACATCAAGCAGTGGCTTATGATATGTTTGGTACAGGATGCGCGGAAGGGGCCGAAGTGCCTCAAGGAGTGGCGCCCGGACCTGTCCGCGGATGCAGACCATAGAGTGCCGAAGTGTTATAGTGGGTCGATACTAACCGTTTCGCCGACAAATTGCAACTTGAATGATGACGTCTTCCTCACTCTTGATTTCGGAAGCACGGGGCAGAAATACGTTAAGCTGTCCCCTGCCGAGAGTGAAGTAGTTTGTGCGGTGTGGGCCATGAGGTTTGCACTCCGATACTGCGAGAGTTGGCACGCACTAGGGGACCGGAACGCATACCATGATGGTAGCCAAAGAACTGGCGCAGTTCCGGACATTCCAATATGGGCAGTGCTAAGGCAGAGGGAAGACAACACGGCATGCATCCAGATGCTCGAGAGAGGGTGGTCTGCTGCATTGACATATGTGTGTTCCGTATACGGAGTGTCGTGTTTATGGGCAGCAGAGAGAATTAAGGAAGGGCGTGTGGAGCTGGTGCACGAAGGGACGAAGATGATGATGGCGGACCCGTTGACCAAGCTCACCAAGGCAGACGTCCTGTATAACAGAGGAGTGCTGAGGGAGCTTACAGCACTCTTCGTCAAAGCGTTCCAATAGCTCCCCGCACGGGGGAGCTAGCCCGGTCTCCCAATGGGGGAGGTAATGGAACTGGGCAGGATACGCTGGCATGTGCATGGCGCGCTATGTTGCGCGGATGACGACAAAGGATGGAGCTTATGGGGCAAACAGAGCTAAGTGACTTAGCGGGCTAAGAACGCGTAGTGTCCGAAATACTTGCTAAATAGAAGGACCAAAAGATGAAAGATTGTGGCAAACATACTTCAATATGGGGGAGCGCGAATGTCCATGGCTTTTGAGAGACAGGGGCATGAAAAGTGGCAGTTTGTTCCCTCGTGATAATTCGTTGTGCGTTCAGTAGTTGTGCCCGTAAAACAAGACATGTTCATTCATAGATATCTCAGCATGTTTGGCAAAGGGGTTTTGGAAACAATGCTAGCTGTGGTGTCCATTCTGGTTAACCTTGCCAGTGAGACGGTGTCGCTGAGGCCCGCCAGCTATGAGCGTTGAGCCCGCGGGCTATATGGCTGCGTGACGTCTCGAAAAGAAAAGACAACTCGGACACTTATTGTATGGCGTTCCTTAGCCCGGCCGAACCGCGCTGTTTGGTTTGTCACTTTGTGCTCGCTCTGTTTTTGCGCTCCGTAAAGCGTGCTACGCTTGGCTCCAGGGTGCCTTGGGAGGTGCTGGAACCGGAGGGTTCAGCACGTGCAGTTTCTCGATCTAGCACATGAGCATGGTTGTTGAGAACAATTACCACCAGAGGTGGAAAGAAGACGGTCAGTTGTTCGATCCTTCTGTTGAATGGGGTTGGTTGCGCGGGCGACTACCGGAGGGTAGCA
>NYSS01000092.1 GCA_002683135.1 Planctomycetota bacterium
CTTCGAGGCGGCGAGCCACAGCAGGACGAACGGCCAGGTGACGAGGGTCCAGCTGCGGCTCCACGCATCGATCCCGGGGCGCGCCCTTGTCGTGCGGCGCCGCGGCGCGTCGAGCCATGCCTCCATGCGCTCCACCTGCGCCGCCGGGACGAGCGGGCGGTGCGCGATGGGGATGGCTGTCCGGTTGTAGTGGAGCACGAGCTTGGCGACGCGCTGGGACAGGCTCTCGGTGATGAAGCGGAACCAGAGGTATGGCCCGGTGGGTATCGCCCTGTCCTTGTTGAGGTCGAGCTTCTTGAGCTCCTTCCGTTCCTTCTTCCCGAGCTGCAGGCGTTCGCGCCGGATGGCCTCGATCTCCAGGTTGCCCAGGAACTGCTCCGTGCTTTTGACGTTGCTGTGGTGCAACACGGCGCCGTCGAGGTAGTCCAGATAGAGCAGGACCACGTGTTCGTGCTGGCGGGCGAGGGGAGAGCTGGCGTCGCCGCCAGCGACCT
The DNA here is from genome assembly GCA_002683135.1 of Planctomycetota bacterium. Taxonomy (GTDB): domain Bacteria; phylum Planctomycetota. The sequence continues at coordinate 495 of NYSS01000092.1, forward strand.
CGTGCGGGAGGATCTGGCTGAACCGGGCGCGCTCGGCGTCGACGCCTGCATCCGCGGTCGCCAGCCGCAGCTCAGGTGAGACCGTGCGGTCGAAGATGAGCGCCAGGTCGTCCGTCCGTCGCCCGAGCTTGTGAAACTTCAGGAGGTTGATGCCCTGGGCCTCCGCGACCTTGTGGAACAACTCCGTGGTCTCGCCCGCGAGCCGCTTGATCCAGCGCCCGAAGACCTGGATCAACAGGCAGGCCGCACCGAGGACGATGACGCCGGGGCCAAGGACCGTGTTGAAGAACCGGCCGAGCTTCTCGAGGGCGCCGCCCTCGTCGGCGCCGAGCCAGGCGATCAACCAGGAGACGATGACCGCCGCGAATCCGAACATGAGCAGGCGCACGGCCGGTCTCTGAGTCGCCTTGACCAGGGTCGATCCGACGCGGTCGAGGAGCTGAGAGCCGGTGACGATGCCCGTCAGGTCACCGAAGAACCGGAAGCGTTCGACCATGCGCTCGAGCCAGCGTCCGAGCCCGCGTCCGGCCCGCGCCAGGGCCTGATAGGGGTCGAGCCCGGTGGTGCCCGCGGCCGTTTCGCGGACCAGCCAGAGCCTGCGCACAATGGGGATGTCCAGCATGCGCAGCACCCGCGCCAGGCGCCCGGCGGTCTCCTCTCCCAGGTGGACCTCGACGGTGGTGGCCTCCAGCGTCAGCAACTCTTCGACCACGGCCTCGACGCGGATGTCGCGCAGGTCGGCTTCCGGGCCCACGACGTGACGCATCTCGTGGTGGGGCGCGGCATCGAGGCGCTGGCCCAGGGCCTCGACGCGGCGGCAGGCGAGGGGCTGGCGCAGCACCGGCGGGAGCTCGGACAGGGTGAGCCGTAGCGCGCGCGAGAGCCTGCCCCGGAACCGCTTGAGCCGGAGGGACGCCGACACCGACCCCTCTTCGTCCTCCTCGGGTGGGTCGAACAGGACGATATTGCGGTTCAGCAGCGCCGCGTTGCGGCGCGCGAGCCGGTCCATTCCCTGAAGGGTGAAGGCCATGATGCGGTAGAGCTGGAACAGGGGGCGCATGAGCCGCATGCCGCGCAACAGGCGGATCCCGCGGACGGCGCGCAGGCCCCGCGCCACGTCGCCTCTGGCGGCGGCGTCGGAGGCGGCGACCAGCTCGGTGACGAGGCCGAAGGGCAGCGACGGCAGGACGTCGATGAAGAAGCACCGCCACAGGTAGAGGCCGCTCCAGCCCGACAGGGCCCAGCGCCACCCGAATTCGAGCAAGAAGAACCCGCAGATGGCGGCGTCCACCCACGCCAGGGTCAGACGCGTGCTCTGCGCGCTCGCGGCTTTGGCGGCGTCGGTGATCTTGCTCGGGTCGTCCGCCAGCAGGTCCTGGCCGAGGATCGCCAGGACGGCGACGATCGACAGGAACACCATGAGTTCGATGACGCGCAGGGTCCTGGGTCCCACCTGCTCCGTCTGTCGGCTCCGTACCTGGCGATCCTGGATGGCCGCCCGGATGCGCCGACTCATGCGTCGCAGCTCGCGGCGGCGGCCTTCGCGTTGCATCCTCCGGGTCAGCGTGAGGGTGCGTTGCACGTCGCGTCGCGCGTTCGCCAACATCTTCATGGCCGCGTCGTGGGAGAGGCTCTCGGAGCGGGCGAGGATGTCCTCGGCCCGGTCATTCACCTCGTCAGCGAGCCGCTGAAGATAGTCGTCCGCCGCCCGACCCTCGAGCTGCTGCGCGCGCTCGAGGATGTTGCGCCAGAGCTTCGCTCGGACCCCGCCGAGTTGTTCCGCCAGACCGGTCTGGCCGCGCTCCACGAAGTCGCCTACGGACTCGGCGATGACGCGTAGGGAGGTGCCCGGGGGGGATTGTGGTGAAGGGGTGTGGGCGAGGCTTGTCAGGCGCTCGACGATCAACTCATCGAGGCGCGCTCGCAAAGAAGAGTCGCGCGTCTCGGAGCCGACCTCGGCTAACGACTTCTCCTCTCGGTCCACCTCGGCGACGACGTCGGTCGGGGCCTCGCCGAGCCGTTCAAGCCCGACGTCGCGGATCGCGTCGAGGACATCGAGGGCGTCGCCGAGGAGCCGCGCTTCGTCGGGGCCGCGGATCGCCAGCGCGCGGGACACGTCGAACGCCCGTCCCTCGAGGTGGTCGATGAGCGCCATGACCCGGTGCCTGCCGCCGTCCGAATCCTCGTCGCAAGCGCGCGCCACCAGGCCCCGCGCCGCCGCCCCCAGGTCGTCAGGGGGCGCGCCCAGCATCGCCTCTAACTCAGCGACGAGCGGGTCGGAGACGGGCTCGTCCGTGGGGGGCATGCGCCTAGGAGTACCGCTTCTTGATGTTGGGGACGAGGTACTCGTCGAACGTGCGCCTGATGTCGTAGGTGGGGGAGAACCCCCACTCGGAGCGGGCGAGCGTGTCGTTGACGGAGGCCGGCCACGAGTGGACCAGCCGTTCACGTTGCAGGTCGGGTTCGAAGGAGATCTGGGCGTCCGGGAACACCTCACGGGTGCGATCGGCGAACTCGCCGGCGCTCGGGTTGAAGGCGTTGATGTTGTAGACGACCCTGGAGAGGCTCTCCGCCGGCGCCTGCATCAGCTGCACCATGGCCGTGACGGCGTCGGGCATGGCCATGAACGGGAGGCGCGTCTCCTCGCTGACGAAGCAGGCGTAGGGCTCCCCCTTCGCGGCGGCGTGGATCATCTCGGGGCCGTAGTCCGAGGTCCCGCCGCTGGGCACGGTGTAGGCGGAGATGAGTCCGGGGAATCGGATCGACCGGAAGTCGATGCGACGTCCGTGGTCTTCGGCGGCCAGCTGCTTGTAGTGCCGGGTGTAGTAGCGGCCCAGGTTCTCGCAGTACAGCTTGTTGCAGCCGTACATGGTGATGGGGATCGTCCAATTGTGCTCGCGCACCGGATCGATGGTGTTCCGGGTGTCTCTGATGGGGATGCCGTACACCGCGATCGAGCTCGGAAAGAAGAAGCGCACCGTCGCGCCGTGCCAGCGAGACTGCTCGACCCCGAGCTTCAGCAGGTTCAGTGTCCCTTGGACGTTGACCTGGTGAGCGGTCTCCGGGGTGAACTCCCCTCGGGTCGAGAGGAGGGCGGCCAGGTGGTAGATGGTGGAGATCTCGTATTCGGAGACGAGGCGGTCCAGGAGGCCCTGATCGAGGATGTCCCCGACGATGCCCGCCTCGCAGCGGGGTCGGATCTCGGAGTCCATCTCCTTCAAGTCGAGGGCCAGCACCCGGACGTCGGGGTCTCGCTTGGTCAGCGCGACGATGAGGCTCTGTCCGATCTCTCCGTTAGCGCCGGTGATCAGAACGGCGGGCTTTCGCGACATCTGGTTCTCGTGAGATCCTTATCGGGTCCTGGTCGGTTGCCCCGAAACGTGGGGGGCGCTTATCGTACCGGGCCGCGCATATCCGAGAAGCTAAGGCCATTGCCATGTACGACCAGCTCAGAGATCGCCTGAATGAGACCCTCGCCGACATCAGGGACAGCGGTCTCTACAAGGAGGAGCGTCAGCTCCTCGGTCCGCAGGGGGCGGCCATCCAGGTTCAGGGCCAGGAGGTGCTGAACTTCTGCGCCAACAATTACCTGGGGCTCTCGGGTCACGAGGCCTTGATGACGGCCGCCCACGAGGGGCTCGACCGGTATGGCTTCGGCATGTCGTCCGTCCGTTTTATCTGCGGGACCCAGGACCAGCACAAGACGCTCGAGCGCAAGGCGGCGGACTTCCTCGGGATGGAGGACTGCATCCTCTACACGTCGTGCTTCGACGCCAACGGAGGCCTCTTCGAGACGATCCTCGGACCGGAGGACGCCATCATCTCGGACGCGTTGAACCACGCCTCCATCATTGATGGGGTCCGTCTTTGCAAGGCGGAACGTTATCGCTACGCCAACTGCGACATGGCCGACCTGGAGCGTTGCCTCAAGGAGGCACAGGGTGCTCGGGCCCGGTTGATCGCGACCGACGGAGTGTTCTCCATGGACGGATACGTGGCGCCCCTGCCGGACATCTGCGAGCTCGCCGATAAGTACGGCGCTGCGGTCATGGTGGACGACAGCCACGCGTCCGGGTTCTTTGGCCCGACCGGTCGCGGGACGCACGAATATCACGGGGTCATGGATCGCATCGACGTCATCACGTCGACCCTGGGCAAGGCCCTCGGAGGCGCGGCGGGTGGCTTCACCGCGGGCCGCCAGGAGATCGTGGACGTGCTCCGCCAGAGGAGCCGTCCGTACCTGTTCTCCAACTCCGTGCCGCCGGCGCTGGTCGCGGCCTCCATCGCGTGCCTCGATACCCTCTCGCGGACGACCGAGCTGCGTGATCGGCTGGAGGTGAACACCAAGCGGTTCCGCGCGGCGATGACGGAGGCGGGCTTCGCGATCAAGGACGGCGATCACCCCATCGTCCCGATCATGCTCGGGGATGCCAGGGTCGCGACGGATATGGCGACGCGCCTGCTCGGAGAGGGGATCTACGTCATCGGCTTCAGCTTCCCCGTCGTTCCCAAGGGGCAGGCCCGCATCCGGGTGCAGATCAGCGCCGCCCACACCGACGAGCAGCTGGACCGGGCCGTGGCCGCGTTCACCAGCGTCGGCACCGCCATGGGCGTGCTGGGATAGGGCGCCGCGCGCGCGGTCCGGCGCTGCCCTGATAGGCTCTTGGGCATGCGCTTCGCCACCCCCCTCATCGTCGTTTTGTCGCTGTCCGTTCCGCTCACCGCCCAGCAGTGGATCTGGGGCCATTGGGTCCAGGGTCTCGGCAACCAGCCGGACGGCGAACGGGTCTTTGCCCGCGCGGCCTTCGACCTCCCCAAGAAGCCCGCGAAGGCGAGCCTCAAGATCACCTGTGACAATCGCTATCAGGTGTGGGTCAACGACAAGAAGGTCGGTCGCGGAACTGAGTGGCAGCGTGGCCAGCTGTTCAACGTCGCGCGTCATCTGACCAAGGGCCGCAACGTGGTCGCCGTCCGCGGCGAGAACGACGGTGGTCCGGCGGGTTTGCTCGCGTGGCTGGAGGTCGGTGCCGCGCGCGTGGCCCCCACGGGCGCGGCATGGAAGACGGCCCGCGCCGCCGTCGGGGGTTGGCGTACGGGGGGCTTTGACGACGGTGGGTGGAAGCCTGCTTCGATCCTGGCCCCCCTGGGGAAGGGGCCGTGGGGTGAGCCGGGGTTCGGAGGCGGCGCCACCAACGGAGGCCGCAAGGCCGGCAACAAGGGTAAGCCCCAGGACTTCGCGCCCCTGCCCGGGTTCGAGGCGAAGGAGGTGGCTTCGGGGGTCGGCTCGCTGATCGCGCTGTGCTTGGACGACCAGGACCGGCCCATCGTTTCTGTCGAACGGGGTCCGGTGCTGCGGCTTCATGATGATGACAAGGACGGCATCTACGAGCGTGACGAGGTCTACTGTGACCTGGTGAAGTCGTGCCAGGGCTTGCTGTATTCGCGCGGCGGGCTCTACGTGGTCGGCGCCGGTCCCAAGGGGCCTGGGCTCTACCGGATCGAGGAGGGTGACGGCGAGAACCCGAAGCTGATCGGTGGTTTCAACGGCGGCATGGGCGAGCATGGTCCGCACGCGATCATCGAGGGGCCGGGGGATCGTCTCTACGGCGTCATCGGCAACCACACCAAGCTGAAGGCCGAGTGGAGCTCGCAGTCGCCCTATCGGCCCCACGACCAGGGGCACCCGCTGCCCCGCTACCTCGATCCCCGGGGCCACGCGCGGAACATCAAGTCGCCGGGCGGGCTCATCTACTCCGTGGATCGCGAGGGCAAGGACTGGCGGGTTCACGCCGCCGGGTTTCGCAATACCTACGACATCGCGTTCAACCGCCACGGCGAGCTGTTCGCGTTCGACTCCGACATGGAGTGGGATATCGGTATGCCTTGGTACCGGCCGACGCGGGTGTACCACGCCATCGATGGTGCGGATTTCGGCTGGCGTACCGGATCGTCCAAGTGGCCGGACATCTACCCGGATTCTCTGCCAGCCGCCATCGACTGCGGGCGCGGCTCGCCTTGCGGCGTGGTGCTGTATGACAACGACAAGTTCCCCGAGCGCTTCCAGGGCGCCCTGTTCGGGGCGGACTGGGCACAGGGGCGGATCCTGGCCTTTCATCTCGACGCCGTGGGTGACACCTACAAGGGGAGGACCGAGGTCCTGCTCTCGGGGCGTCCGCTCAACGTCACCGACCTGGCGGTGACCAAGGACGGAGCGTTGCTGTTCACCAACGGCGGCCGCGGAACCCGCGGGAGCCTGGGCAAGCTGACTTACACGAAGCCGGTCAACAAGCAGCCCGTGCGTCCGCGGCCGGCGGCTCGGCCGGGGCCCGGTGCCACGATAGCGGAGCTCGCAGATGTCCTGCGTACGGTGGACGAGGAGCATCGGTTCTCGCGCTTCGCGGCGATCGTCGAGTTCCGCCGCCGCGACACCGTCCCGGCCTCGGCGGGGGGCGCCGACGACGGGGATTTGATGCTCAACGCGTTGTCGGGCGTTCACCGGTATTTGACGGGGAAGCAGGACCCCAGCCGCTCCCTCGGGCCCGACTCAGCCCTGGCGACGGCAGCGCTGAACAGTGAGACCCCCTCAGTCCGGCACGCGGGTCTTCGCCTGATCCAGCGCATGATGATGCAGGACTTCGAGGTCCCCGCGAGCGCCATCGACGTCGTGTCTGCGACGTACGGTAAGGGGGACCGCCTCGCGGACAGGGAGGCGGCCATGATCCTGGCGCAGGCTGCGCCGGATCGCGCGCGGCCGCTGCTGCTCAAGGCGCTGATCGCGGAGAAATCGCGGGCTGAGCAGATCTACCTCGCCTACGCCCTCCGGGTCATCACCGAGGGCTGGACCCACGACGATAAGCGCCGGGTGTTCGAGTGGCTGGTGGCCGCTCAGAACTGGAGCGGCGGGGCCAGCTATCAGGGCTACATCGGGTATCTGCGAAAGGACTTCGAGAAGCTGCTCGATGACGGAGACAAGGCGAAGATGCGCGCGCTGCTGGCCATCAAGCCCGGGCAGGCGTCGGTGCACCTCGTGAAGGGAGCGCCGACGCGCGACTTCACGCGGAGCCTCGACTTCCTCCGTAACTCGCTCGGCGCTGAGCGTCGATCGCTTCATGATGGCGCCCGCGTCTTCCAGAAGGCGTGCGCCGCGTGTCACAAGTTCGGTGACCAGGGCACGCTGGTCGGTCCCGATCTGACGGCGGCCGGGTCGCGTTACACGCTTGAGGACTTGCTGACCACGATCGTCGACCCGTCCCGCGCCATCTCCGATCAGTACCGAGCGCTCGACGTCTTCACCAAGGACGACGAGATCTTCTCCGGGTTGCCGGTGTCGGAGACCGAGAAGACGCTCACCTTGCTGCAAGGTACGGGCGATCGGGTGGAGGTGTCGGTGTCGGATATCGACACGCGCCGGTTCGCCAAGACGTCGGGGATGCCGGCGGGGTTGCTGGACGGCTTGTCTCTCGAGGAGGCGGCGGACCTGATCTACTACATCCGGTCGGGGGCGTCCCGGCCGGTCCCCGCCAAGTCTGCGTGGCGTCCCTTGTTCAACGGCAAGGACCTCTCGGGCTGGTCCGGTGACCCCAAGCTCTGGAGGGTCGAGAACGGGGTCGTCATCGGCGAGCTGGTGGGCGGGAAACAAAACACGTTCCTGAGCACCGACGCGACCTACGGTGACTTTGTGCTGCAGTACGAGATATTGCTGGAGGAGGGGAACTCGGGCTGCCAGTTCCGCTCCGAGCGGTTGCCGGAGCACGTCATGCGGGGTTACCAGGCTGACGCCGGCGATAAGTTCTGGGGATCTCTCTACCACGAGCGGGGGCGCGGCATGCTGCACCAGGCCGAGAGGGTCGACTGGGAGCCCGCGTTCGACAAGAACGACTGGAACCACTTCGTCGTCGAGGCGGTGGGGGAGAAGATCCGGATCACCATGAACGGCTGCCCGACGGTGGTGATCAGCGACAGGGGCGCCGCGTCGGGGCACTTCGGGTTCCAGCTCCACCAGGGGAAGCGCACGGCGATCCGTCTGCGCAACGTCCTGATCCGGGATCCCTAGCCCTTTTCGCGGGTCAGGGCGGCGCTAAGATCTCGACTCAATGCCGACGCTTGCCGACATCATCCTGCCGGAGCACGTCGCGTGGCTGGAGGTGACCTCGAAGGACGAGGCGCTCAGCGAGCTCCTGTCGCTGCTCTCCAGGTCGCGCGCGGTGAAGGACTCCGCGGCGCTGCGGAGCGCCGTGCTCGCGCGTGAGGTGCTCATGAGCACCGGCGTGGGCTACGGGGTCGCCGTGCCCCACGCGAAGATCCCGACGGTCGAGTCGTTCGTGGTCGCTGTCGGGGTCATGCCTGAGGGGATAGCCTACGGCCCGTCGCTGGACGACGCGCCGGTTCGCCTCATCGTGATGATCGCCGGTCCCGACCACGCCCAGGAGGGTTACCTGAGGCTCCTGTCGGCGCTCATGAAGTTCATCAAGAGCGAGAAGGGAAAGCTGCTATCCAGCACGTCCGCGCGGGATGTCTGCCGCCTCGGCAAGCGTTATCCCGTGGATCTTCCGCTCTCCTCGTTGCCGTCCAAAGCCTGAGCACAAGCCTGAGAATTCGACATGACGCCTGAACTGGAAAGCCGCATCAAGAGACTGCACGACGGCATCTCCCACCTGAAGGACTCCCTTTGACTATCCCGGCAGCAAGCAGATGGTCGGCAAGATCGAGGGCGAGATGTCCGAGGCCGGTTTCTGGGACGACCAGGAGCGGGCCAAGGCCCGCGTCGTCGAACTGAAGGACGCCAAGCAGGTTGTGGAGTCGCTCGAGGGAGTGGGCTCACAGATCGAAGACCTGGAGGTCCTGGCCGAGCTCGCGGAGGAAGAGGGCGCCGCGGGCATGGCCGAGCTGGAGAAGACCGTCTCCGCGATTGAGAAGGCCTACGACGTCCTCGAGCTGCGGACGTTGTTGTCCGGGCGCTACGACAAGGCGGGGGCCATCGTCACCATCCAAAGCGGCGCAGGTGGCACCGATGCCTCGGACTGGGCCGAGATACTGTTGCGCATGTACAACCGTTGGGCGGCCGACCAGGGCTTCAAGGCGGAACTCCTGGAGGCTCTGGAGCACGACGAGGCGGGCATCAAGCACGCGACGCTTCGGGTCGCGGGCACATTCGCCTATGGCTATCTGTCGTGTGAGATGGGCGTCCACCGGCTGGTTCGGCTCTCTCCCTTCGATGCACAGAACCGACGCCAGACATCGTTCGCGGCGGTCGATGTCACGCCCGATCTCGACGCGGATCTGGAGGTGGACGTGGCGGACAAGGACGTCAAGGTCGACACGTACAAGGCCGGCGGCAAGGGCGGCCAGCACGTCAACAAGACGGAGTCCGCGGTGCGCCTGACTCACATTCCGACCGGCGTGGTCGTCCAGTGCCAGAACGAGCGGAGCCAGCACAAGAACAAGGCGCAGGCGATGAAGCTGCTCAAGGCTAAGCTCCTCCAGATCAAGGAGGCGGAGCGCAGCGCCGAGTTGAAGTCCATGTACGACGGCAAGGGAGATATCGCGTGGGGTAACCAGATTCGCTCCTACGTCATGCAGCCGTACACGCTGGTCAAGGACACGCGGAGCAGTCACGAATCGGGCAATATCCAGGCCGTGCTTGACGGCGCGTTGCAGCCGTTTATCGAGAGCTATCTGAAGTATCGAGCGACGAAGAAGTAGGGGATAGGGATGGACGTAAAGATCGGTCGAGCCCTGATATCGGCGTGGCGTAAGGACGGGATCGCGGAGTTCGGGGGGTTCCTCGCCAGCCGCGATGTCGAGGTGCTTTCCACGGGTGGGACCGCGAAGTGCCTGCGTGAGGCGGGCGTGGAGGTCCGGGATGTCGCCGACGTGACTGGCTTTCCCGAGATGATGGACGGCCGCGTCAAGACGCTGCATCCCCGGGTGCACGGAGGTCTGCTGTTCCGGCGTGACAAGGACAGCCACGTGGCGGCTGCGGAGGAGCATGGCATCCCGCGGATCGACCTGCTCGTCGTCGATTTGTACCCGTTCGAGGCCGTGTCGTCGCAGCCGGACGCCACCAGGGCGGATTGCGTCGAGATGATCGATATCGGTGGGCCGGCCATGATCCGGGCCGCGGCGAAGAACCACGCCCATGTCCTGGTCGTCACCGATCCAGGTGACCTGCCCGCGATCCGGTCCGAGATGGAGGAACGGGACGGCTGCGTGTCGGAGGCGACGCGCAGCGCCATGGCTGCCAAGGCGTATGCGCGGACGGGGGCTTACGACGCCACCATCGCTTCCTACCTGACCGAGGAGCGCTTCCCGGAGCGGCTCGTCGTGCCCCTGGAGTTGAAGGCGGTCACCCGATATGGGGAGAACCCTCACCAGCCGGGCGCGGTCTACGTGACACCTGCGACGGGGGAGAGCACGGTCGCCCGGGCGGCAGCCCATGAAGGCAGCAAGGAGCTCTCTTACAACAACTACCTGGACGCGTCCGGTGCTTGGGACGTTGTTCGTGGCCAGAGCCAGCCGGCGGTTGCTTTTATCAAGCACCGCAACCCGTGTGGCGCCGCGATAGATGAAGACCTCTTGGTGGCGTTCCGTGCGGCGCACGAAGGCGACCCCTTGTCGGCGTTCGGGGGCATCGTGGCGGTGAACCGGACCGTAGACGGTGCGCTGGCGGCGGAGATCGCCGACCCGAAGAAGTTCCTCGAGGTCATCGTCGCGCCGGCCTTCACCGACGAGGCCGTCGAGGCGATCCGAACGGGCGCCAAGTGGGGAAAGAACGCGCGCTTGCTCGCCTTGGGGGAGGGCGGTTCTCCGGCGTCCGGGGTGCTTGAGCTGCGGTCCATTGGGGGCGGCATGCTCGTACAGGAGCGGGATGAACCGGACCCCGACGTCGAGTTCCAGTGCGTGACGCAGCGGGAACCGGATGACCGGGAGATCGCTGACCTGCGGTTCGCGTGGGATGTGGTACGCAACGTGACCTCGAACGCCATCGTGTTCGTCAACGGGCGCAAGCTCGTCGGCTGCGGCGCCGGGCAGATGTCTCGGGTCGATTCGGTGGAGCTGGCCTCGAAGAAGTCGGCGGAGCTGGCCAAGGGGGCGGTCATGGCGTCGGACGCCTTCTTTCCATTCCCTGACGGCATCCTCGCGGCGGCCGAGGCTGGTGTCTCAGCGGTCGTGCAGCCCGGGGGCTCGATCCGCGACGACCAGATCATCAAGGCGTGCGACGAGGCGGGTCTGGCGATGCTCCTGACCCATCGTCGCCACTTCCGCCACTAAGAGCTACTTCCCGACGGTGTCCCGGTCCATTGGGGGACGCTCTTCGGCGTCGACCTTCGGCATGATGTCGTCGCGGGCCGCGCCGACGACCTCGCCGCGCATGATCTGCTCGGTGTAAGGGATGAGGCGTCGCCCCTTGATGCCGCCCAGCAGGATCTTCTTGTTGATCCACTTGGCGTACTGCCAATACTCGTCTTCCATCTCGCCGAGCGCGGCATCGTCGACGCCCATGATCTGGCGGAAGACCTTGAGACCGGTGCTGCCCTTGAGCTCGGACTTCACGTACTGGCGCCATTTGTCTGCGTATTTGCCCTTCTCCCCGATCCGCGGGTTGCCCTTCCCGTCGAGCAGATAGTGATTCATGAAGTAGATGATGAACCAACCCTGGGCGTAGACCGCGGCGACGCGCTTCGGGGTCCTCTTGAGCTTGGGCTCATGGAACTTGCGAAGCTGGAGGAGCTCCTTCAGGTTGAAGAGGTGCTTCGACTGCCCCTTGCTCATGGCGGAGCCGATGTTCCGCATGCGACCGAGGTGGAGATGCCCGATCTCGTAGTCCCACCCGGTGTTGTCCTTGTTGCGTTTGCGCTGCGCGCCCGAGTACCACTCCGCGATGCCCTCCTGGAACCAGTAGCTCCGGGTCAGCGGATTGGAACGCGATTCGGCGGCCTTGGAGGTCCAGAACCAGAACAGCTGGTGGGTCCCCTCGTGCATGATCGTGTCGCGGCTGCAGTTGTCGTGGACCGCCATGCGACCGGTCCCGGGTTCGAAGTGGGCCTCGGCCATGCCGGGGCCGCGGTACTTCTCGTACATCTTCCGGCTGTGGAACATGAGCACCGGGACGGGTTCATCGACCGGTTTCAGCCCGAGGTCGTCCGCGAACTCCGCCATGATGATGTCTTGCAGCGCCAGGAGCTCGGCGCCGCGGCCGTTGGCCACGTCTTGTGGATCCCAGCCGTCGTCTTTCTGGATGAAGAACACGAACGGCTTGTTGATGCGGACATCGGCGCCGGGCCACTTCTCGCCGTCAGCCCCCTCACCGAGTCGCTTCTCCAGCTCGGCGAGGGTCGGCTCGGTCAGCGCCTTCGCGGCCTTGCCGAAAGGGGAGTTCTCGAGCGCTTCGCGTGCGGCCCGGAGGGGTTGTAGGCGGGCGATCAGGGCGTCGCTGTCCTCGAATAGCGCGTTCTTGCCCCAGCCGTTTCCTCGCTTCGTCAGGCGCTTGATCGTGTCGTGCGCGCGCTGAGTGAGGATCCTGTCGACGCTTTGGAGGTACTCCGCCTCGATGAAGGGGAGGAGCTCGTCTGCGTACTTGCGCTCGCCCTTTCGTTCGCGGGCGGGCGCGAAGTTGGGGTCCATCTTCAGCGCGGCAGCGCTGAGTTCAGCTGCCTTGCTGGTGAGCATGCGGATCGCCGCCGTGGGCTTGGATTCCTTGCGCCACGTGGTGGCGCGGTCCTCCAGCTCCAACATGGCGCTCCACGCCCCCTGCGCGACGTTCAGGTCGTGACGTTGCTCCATATCGGCGATGAACGCGCGAGCGGGGACGAGCGGATCGACTTCGGGTTCGGCCTGCGTTGCGCCGCCGCTGGCATCGTCTCCGCCGAAGTCCATCGCGAGCCCGATGATGGCGGCGATGGCGAGCGCGGCTCCGCCGATGATCACGCCCTTGTTGGGACCGCCGGACCTGGAGCGGGGCGGAGCTTTACGGGGCGCGGCCCGCCGCTTGGGCGCGGCCGGCTTGGGGGCCGCGGTTGCCGCCGGCGCGGTCACGCTTTCGTTGCACGCGCCGCAGGTGAAGGTCGCGCCAGGCGCGACCTGGTCCTCTCCGTACTGGGCGCCACATTGCGGGCAGGCGAATGAACTCATGGGGGTCCTCAAGCTCTGGGATGGCCGATCCTAACAACCGCCGGGAGCGTCCGGTCGGGCGCCCCGCCGCCTCAACGGTACTTTTTCAGCAGGCGGTCGACCCGACCTCGCAAGGACTGCTTGATCTTGCCCGCCGCGTTCCTCTTCCTCACGCACTCCTGGTGCAGGCCGTAGATGGTGCGCCAGTCCTTGCCTCTGATCTCCGGGTGATCGGAGAGCAGCTTGTCGAGCTCGTCGTCGTACGGAACTCGCGGTTCGGACGGCTTGCCCTCGTATTCCTTGGGGGCTTGCTGAGGCGCGCGGCTCTCATTGAGAGGGACCACGACGCCGACGAGGCTGACGAACACGAGGGGGACCAGGAGCCAGACGCGCCACGTCAGAGGTGGCGCCATGGTTTCGTCGTCCTGGAGGTCCATCAGTCCTTTTTCTTGTCCTTCTGGCGCTTGCGTTCGCGTTGGTCCGGGAGCTGATCGTCCTCTTTGCGCCCGGTCTTCTGGCCCCTGCTGTTCACGTATTCGTCCCAGGGGACGAGCCGCTTATCCTTGTACTGGTTGAACTTGATCTTCTCGGACAACCAGCGCTGGTAGCGGTCGAACAAGTCGGCCATCTCGCTGAGCTCGTCGACGCTGGACACGCCGGCGGCGTCGAGGAACGCGGCCTCACCGGTGTGTGGTTTGCCGTCCTTTCCGGCGAGCACGTAACCCAGCATCTTCTCCCAGACGTTCCGGTAGCGACCGACCACGGGTCGGTCCTTTCTGTCGACCTTGACGACGCCGTTTGCGTCCACGTCGAAGTAGTTCAGGAAGTAGATCAGCATCCAGCCCTGCGCATACACGAGGCCCTGGTTGACCTTCCCACCGTTGCGGTCTCCGTAGGTATAGCCGACGAGATCTTCGAGGGCATAGATGTCCCCGCGGCCGATGAGGAAGCGAACTCCGGAGATGCGCTTCTTCTGGAGGAGGCCGAGTTCATACTTCCATTTGTCGTCTTCGAGCCAGCGCCGTGAGCCCGAGAACCACTCCGCGGCGCCTTCCTGGAACCAGAAGCTCTGGTCGTTGAAGTCCGACTTCACCTTGGAGTGGTACCAGAAGAGCTGGTGCACGCCCTCGTGCATGACCGTGGTCTTGTCGGTGTCGTCGTGGATGCAGAGCCGGCCGTTCTCCGGCTCGAAGTGCGCCAGGATGCCCGGGTTCATGACGCCCTGGCTGGCGAACAGGTACTGCTGGTATGCCTGGGCGTCGCGGAAGTAGATGACCGGGATCGGCGCGGTCTGGTCCTGGTCGAGGCCCCACTTCTCCGCGTAGCGGTCGAGGAAGATGTCGTTGAGCGACGTGAGCGGGCCGAGCACCTGCTGGGCGACCAGATGCGTGTCCCACTGATCGTCCTTCTCGACGAAAAGGACGTAGGGCGGGTGACTGATGATCGCCTCGTACTCTCGCGCGTCGAGACCCTCGAGGGATTTCGTGAAGTTCGCCACCATGGCCTTCTTCACGGCCTCCGGGGCGTCGCCCTTGTTGACCGCCTCCTCGAAGTCGGAGATCCGATCCTGGGCCTTCTTGAGGGTCTCTTTCAGATCGGCGCTGACCTTGTCCTTCATCGCCATGGACTTGGCGTAGAACGGGCTGTCACGGAACTTCTTGAACTTCTCCCACTTGGATCGGAACTGATCCCGCACGCGGGTGATGTCTTCGTTGTGCTTGGCCGCGAGCCATCCGCCGTTCTTGTCGGCCTTCCGCTTGAGGTCCTCGTGCTTGCGTTTCGCGAGGTTGCGCTCGCCTTCTTGAAGGAAGTTGGCCTCGACGAACTCCAGCAACTGGTCGGTGTACTGGAACTCGCCCCGCGCCTGCCGGGCCTTGGCGTGGTCGGGGTCGAGAGCGATGACCCTGTCGATGAGCATTGATCGCTCCCTGGCGATCAGGGACAGGATCGCGGGTGGAGCCGTTTCCGCCCAGCTGCTTGAGACGCCGCCGAGCCGTTCTGCGGCGCTCCAGAGATCGTCAGCCTTGGCCCCTTCGCCGAGCCCACCCAGCTCCTGAAGGGCCTCGTTGGCGGTGTCCGAATCCCATATGAGGGCCTTCAGGTCCTCGCCGCCGTGCTTGGGATCTCTCCCGCGGCGTCCGTCGTCCACGCCCTCCATGAACGCGTCGAGGACCGGCTTGCCTGAGTAGCGAGCGCTGAAGGCCTTGAACAACTCTGGGTTCCTCCGTGCGGCGAGCCCGAACGCCTTGAACATGCGGAGGCGCGTGCCGTCCTCATAGCCGCCCTGGTACGAGTTCTGGGCGTCCAATTCTCCGTTGCCGCCGGAATTCACGATGACGAGGATCAAAACGGCGAGAGCGATGGCGCCGAAGCACCCGGCCAGGATGAGCCCCCGGTTGCTCTTCTTCTCGGCGTTCCTCTCCATCCCTTCAGCGCTCATCACGCGGGTGCGCGGGCGATTCGTGGTGCGGCGCTTCGCCGGGCGGGTCTTGCGCTTCTGCGGGGGTGGAGCCTTGCTCTGCGCCTGGCGTCCGCGCCCGGATGGCGTGCGGCGGGGCCCCGGCGGCTTGGTTCCCGATTTGGCTCTTGGCTGGATGGCTGGCGCGACTCGTGGTGGCACGGTGAGGGGAGCGTCGTCCGCTGGCGCGACCTTTGGCTTCACGGCAGGCGGTGGCGCGGTGGGCTTCACGACAGGCGGTGCCGCGGTGGGCTTCACGACAGGCGGTGGCGCGGTGGGCTTCACGACAGGCGGTGGCGCTCCGGGGCTGCGAGCGGTCGGCTGGACCACCGGGAGGGCGGGTCCGGGTGCTGGCTTCTCTTTCCCCGGGACGTGGAGTTCACGCCCACAGTCACCGCACGCGAACGCGGCGCCGGCGGACAACTTGAGGTTCTCGTAGGTGGCCCCGCACTTGGGGCACACGATCGGGACGGGCATGCGCGGTCCTCTCCATCGCGGTTCGGGGCCATCATAAGGGATGGCTCCATTGACCGAGTGCGGAGGGCCGCTGGGGTTTCTCAGTCGGCGAGTTCGCCTACGGCTTTGGTCAGCGCGGGGACCACGTCAAAGAGGTCGCCGACGATCCCGTAGTCCGCGACCTTGAAGATCGGTGCTTCGGCGTCCTTGTTGATCGCGACGATGACCTTGCTGGTTCGCATTCCAGCGAGGTGTTGGATGGCTCCGGAGATGCCGCAGGCAACGTAGAGCGTGGGCGAGACAACCTTGCCTGTCTGCCCGACCTGCTCGGCGTGCGGGCGCCAGCCGAGGTCCACGACCGCGCGCGAGGCGCCGACGGCGCCGTTCAGAGCCGCGGCCAGAGCTTCGATGGTGGCGAAGCCCTCCGGCCCACCGACGCCGCGACCGCCGCTGACCACGACGTCTGCCTCAGCGACGTCTTTGGAGCCTCCAGCGCTGTCAGCGATGGACGTGACGTGGGCCCCGAGTTCGCCTTCGGGGAACGGTGGGTCTGCCGACTCGATGACCCCGTCGCCTCCGGGCAGGGACGCGCGGAACACATTCGGGCGAAGGGACAGCACGAACACGTCGCTGTTGCACGAGACCTTCACGATCGCCTTCCCCGCATACACAGGGCGCGTCGCGAGGATGCGTCCATCATCAACTTCGATGTTCGTGCACTCCGCCGCGTACCCAGCATCGAGGCAGGCGGAGCCCGCGAGCCCGGGGGCCAGATCGCGGCCCTGGACAGTCGCGGCGACGAATACGGTGGTCGCGTGCGCGGCTTGTATCGCCTGCGCCGCGCACGCGCGGTACCCCTCAGCGCTGTAGTGTGCGAGATCGCCGCGATCGTAGACGACGACCTTGTCGGCGCCCGAGCTCTTCATCTGCTCGGCTGCGGCGGTCATGCCGCTGCCGATGAGGACCGCGGTGACGCTGCCGCCGAGTGCGTCCTTGTTGCGGAGCGCTTCGGCGAGGGCCTCTATGGACGCGCGCTTGGCCTCACCGCCGCGCTGCTCCAGGATCACGCAGATGCCGGACATGTCTCGACCTTTCTTTAGAGGACCTTCGCCTCTTCGCGAAGCAACTGGACCAGATCGGGAACGCAATCCTTGCCCTCGCCGACGATGCGCCCCTCGGGCCGCGGCGGAGGGAGTTCGAGAGAGAGGACCTCCAACTTGGAGGCTGGCGCGGCGACGTCTTCGATGTCGAGTGGCTTCTTCTTGGCAGCCATGATCTCCTTGAGCCCGGCCCGTCGCGGCTCATTCGCGCCCTTCTCGAGCGTGAAAACGCAGGGGGACGTCGTCTCTATGGTCTCCGTGCCGCCCTCTATCTCGCGGGTGCACGTGGCGCCGTCGTCGGAGAACTCGATCGATGACACCTTGGAGACCGCGGGTATATCGAGGAGCCCGGCGAGCATGATCCCGGTTGCTCCGACATCGCCGTCGACCGCTTGCTTGCCGCAGAAGACGGTCGCGGGGAGGAGCGACTCCACCTTCTCGGCGATGAGGGCGCTGATGCCGTGGGGCCCGACGGGGGCGGATGGCTTGAGCTGGATGGCTCGGTCCGCGCCCTTGGCGAGGCACTGGCGCAGGTCTTTGGAGAAGTCTCCAGAGCCGACGTGGATGACAACCAGCTCGCCGCCATGGCGCTCCTTGAACTGGATGGCTGCTTCGAGGGCGAATTCGTCATACGGATTGATGACGTATTGGACGCTTTCGGGGTCGACGGATTTGCCTTCGCCACTGACCTTGATGCGAGTGGCCGTGTCGGGAACCCGGGCGATACAGCAGATGGCGTTCATAATGCGGTGCTCCGAGAGGCGGGATGATAGGAGCGAGGCTTCCCTCGATCAAGCGGATCACGCTTGGCCGAGTGCCGCGCCGAGGCCTTCGAGGAAGACGTCCGCCAGGGTCGGGTCGAATGTCTTCCCGGCTTCTTCCCGTATCAAGGCCCGGGCCTTCTCTGTCTCCATCGGGCGCCGGTAAGGCCGCGCCGAGGTGATGGAGTCGAAGTAGTCGGCGATGCAGAGGATGCGGGCATCGATCGGGATGGCCTCGCCAGCGATCCCGTCCGGGTACCCGGTGCCGTCCCAGCGCTCATGATGATGGCGTACGACCTCGGCGATGTCGGACAAAAACGAGATGGGCGTGAGGATGTACTCACCGATCTCGGAGTGGCGCTTGATGGCGGCGAATTCTTGCTCGTCCAGGCGCCCGGGCTTGTTCAGGATCTGATCGTCGATCCCGATCTTGCCGACGTCGTGGAGGAGCGACGCGTAGCGCAGGTTCTTCTTGCGTTCGTCGCTGTAGCCGAGCTTGTCCGCGATCATCAGCGCGAACTCAGCGGTGCGTTTGCCGTGACCGATGTTGTAGCGGTCCCGTTCCTCGCCGGCGCGCGCGAGTCCGAGGGTCGTCTCGAGGATCGCCTGCTGTTCGAACTGTTTCTGCTGGCGCAGCGACTCATACCGCCGGGCCTGATCCTCCAGCCGGCGTTTTTCCTCGACGCGCTCGATAGTGAGCAGGATCTTCTCGTAGTTGAACGGCTTGGTGAAGAAGTCGTAGGCGCCGCGCCGCATGGCCTGGATCGCGAACGAGATGTCCAGGTACCCCGTGATCATGATGACCTCGAGGGAGGGGTGCTCGTCCTTGATCTGGGCCAGCAGGTCGAGCCCGGACACCTCAGGCATGGAGATGTCCGTCAAGACCAGGTCGTAGGTCGATTCGCCGATCATTCGGCGAGCAGCGATCGCATCGGCCGCCGTGTCTACCTGGAACCCGTTGGTCTCGAGATAGGTGGAGAGGCTCTCCCTGATGCCCTCCTCGTCATCGACGAGGAGGATGCGCCGGACACCCGTCGTGGCCATGTCTCCACTCCCGTCGTCGGCCCCTTGGTTGAGGTCTCTGTCAGGAAGCGGTTCAGTGGACATGCTGGTCTCTCTCCCCACGGTTTGCCCACCGCGTATAGACGATCGTGCGGTGAGGTCGTGCCGATCAGGCCATCGCTGGCCGGACCGGGCCATCAGACGAGAACTGCGAACGGTAACTTCGGTAGGAGCCGGTACAAGACTCGTCGGCCAGCGGGGCTCCAAAGGTGTAGCGGAGAGGGCATTTTCGGCCCGCCGGGGTCATCCTTGAGGCGTGTCCTTGTCGGCAGCCACGTCCGATTCATCGTCGAGCTCCGGGAGCGAGAAGCGGTCGCCGAGATAGGCCTTGCGGACCATCTCGTCGTTGACCAGCCGCTTCGCGGGGCCGTGCTGGAAGATCCGACCGTCGACGATGATATAGCTGCGATTGGTGATGGACAGCGTCTCGCGGACGTTGTGGTCGGTGATGAGGACTCCCATGCCGTCGTCGCGGAGGCTCGAGAGGATCTCCTGGAGCTCCTCGACCGTGCGCGGGTCGATGTTGGCGAATGGTTCGTCGAGGAGCATGAGCGTCGGACGACGGGCGAGGACACGTGCGATCTCGAGGCGCCGCTGCTCGCCGCCGGACAGATGCGCCGCCCGTTGATCCCGCAGCCCTTCGAGGTGAAATCGTTCGAGTAGATCGTCGGCTCTGTCCTGGCGCTCCTCCTTGCTCAGTTCGGGCATCCACTCAAGGACAGCGAGGAGGTTCTGCCCCACAGTCAGCCCGCGAAAGGCGCTCGGGTCCTGCGCCAGATAGCCCATGCCGAGGCGAGCGCGACGGTATACGGGGAGGAGGGAGATGTCTTGCTGGTTGAAGCGGATGCGCCCCTGGTCGGGACGTATGAGTCCGAGGATGGTTCGGAACGCGGTCGTCTTGCCGGCGCCGTTGGGACCGAGGAGACCCACGATCTCGCTCGGACCCACGCGAAGCTCGATCCCATTGACGACGCGGCGTCCGCCGTACGACTTGACGAGATCCTCGACCTTGAGCAGGGAGCCTTCGTCGGTCACCGGATCACGCCCCACCGACTCGGCGGCCAGAAGATCATGTTCGCTTGGCCCATGATGTTGTCACGGGGGACGTAGTGCATCAGTCGGCTGTAAGCCCGGAACGCTCTCTGATTCGGGTGAAGAGGATCGGCTCGCGCCTTGAGCATGGCGGTGGTCACACCCTCCATGGCGAGGTGCTCTGGCGTCGGATCGTCGAGGTCGGTGCCGTGTAGCTCGAGGATACCGGCGCTGCCTTCATCGATGCCGAAGGCGGCCAGGTCCAGGATGTCGTAGCTTCCGGATTCGAGGTCCCACTCGTTGCCAAAGATGTCGAGGAAGTGGTGGGTGCTCGGGTTGACGATAGAGATGGCGTTGCCCTGGGGCCCGTTTTCTATCTCGAAGTACGGGTTGTTGTCGCGCCGCGGCCATTCGAATGAATCGGACACCGCCTCCATGTCGCCGAGCAGGATCTTGCCGCCCTCGCGGAGTCGGATGCCGACCACGCGCCAGCCCCGCGCGTCGAGGGAGTTCTCCGGGTTGTCGCCGAAGAAGAGATAGTGTCCCTCTGGGACGTCGAACGCCTCTTTCTGCGTTGGCTCAAAGACGGTGTAGTGGATGTCCCGGTAGATGGCGATGTGGCTGATCTCGCCCTGGCCACTCACGAATCCGAATTTCACTTGGCTGTCGGTGCCCTGGGGCGGGTCTCCCCAGTGCTGGATGTACTCGTAGCTCAGGACCTCGTCCCCATCGACCACGACGAGGATGCGGTCGTCGCAGTTCTCGAGGCGGACGTCCACCTCCTCGCCGGCCTTGAGCGTGACGTCGTTGAGGCGGCCTCCCGCGTCGCCGCCGCTGACGGTTTGCGGTCCGTGGGTCAGGGTGGATTCCCCGCCGCCGCCGGAGACAGCGAGGTCGAGCCGCATCGGCATGTTCGGTTGGGTCCCGTCCTGCAGGATCAACGTGACTGACTTGACGCCGCTGGACGGTGTGACCGTGAGGTCGATTCGGAGATCGCTGAGCGGCTCCTTCACGTCTCGATCGCCGGTGCTGCTGCGGGTGTCGGCGTAGCGATCGCGCCGCTCCGGGACGAGGCGCCCTGGCTTGGTCGCGAGCAGCAGCTCTGCGTTCCCGGCATCCATCGTCACCAGGCCTTTTTTGCCGCTGATCTTCACCCGAGAGGTTGGCACATGGAACCACTCCCGCACCCACGCGCCCGAGATCTTCTCGGTCGCCTTCTCGGGGATGACGGGGTTTTCCCCGAAGATCGTGCTGCACAGTTCCCGGTCCTTGCGCGCGATCTTGAAGGTGTCGCCCTCCTCGCGGGTCGTGTAGATGTCCCCGTGCCCGATCCTCAGGCGCTCTCCCGAGATCCCGACGAGACGCTTTACGTAGTTGACCATGCGGGCCAACGGGTAGCGGAAGACCACGACCTGGTACCGCTCCGGGTCGGAGAACTGGTACTTGAACTTGTTGACGATGATGCGGTCACCGCCCGGTGTGCGGCCGATGATGGTCGGTTCCATGGATTCGGTCGGGACCTGGAACGCTTCGAATGCGTAGGTCTTGATGACCAGGGCCATGACGATGGCGACGGTGAACGCCTCCAGGTTGCCGCGCCAGAATCCGCGCTTTGGGAGGTCCTGGGTGTCCTTCTTCTTGCGGAATCGGAAGAGGCTCTTTCTCGGCTCGTCGCTCATGTCCACGTTCTTTTACCTCAGCCAGGTGAACCGGTCGAGCGGCCACAGGACGCACATTCCGCGCCCGAGGACCCATTCCCGCCGTACATACGGCGTCGGCCACGTCCCTACCTCATGCCATTCGTTAGGGTCCTCGAAGGAGTGGATGTTGCCCAACCTGTCCGCGAATCTCCAGGTCCCGTCCGGCTCGGACCATGGATTTCCGGTGCGCAGCGTGAAGCTGGTCGACGTCACCCCTTGCGCGTCGCCCTGGAGGATCTCGCCCGTCTCCAGGACCCGAATTGCCGTGCGACGCCACGAACGGGAGTCCGAGCTCGACGCCGTGTTGTCTCCGAGGAAAACGTATTCCCCCGCGGGTATGAGGAACCGTGTTTGACCGGCGGCGACGTAGTGCACATCGCGGTGGAGGGAGATCGGACGCATGTCTGCCCGACCCCGGGTGATCCCGAAGCTGACTCGTGATGCCGGGCACGAGGCCTCGGCACCCTCGGGGACGACCGGGTGCCCGTAGTCGCGAACGCAGAGGTCGGCGCCGTCGAGGGAGAGCCGGACGCGATCGTCGACGTTCTCGATCCGGATGCTCGACCACACGCCGGGCTCGAGCCGGACGTGGGAGGTCGCGATGACGCGGTCGTCGAGCTTCAAGCGCGTCGGCCCTCCGGACACGTCGCCGTCGACCGCGAGCTCGGCGCGGATCGTCACGCCCGCGACGCCGTCGGCGATCGCGACGATGACGGATCCCGCGTCTGCGTAGGGACGCACGTCGATCTGGAACGACAGGTCGCCCACCGCGTGTGCGCCCCCGGATACGGGGCGGGCCGTCGTCATGCGGTCGGCGGGTTGCATCGCATCGGGGATGAGGTCCCGCGCCTCGCGCGTGAGGTGCGCGAGCGCCGGCTCATCCGTTTCTACCGTGACGTGTCCGGAGTCGTCGTCCGGGGTCCAGCGCTCCGACGGTCCCTTTGAGACGGCGCAGTACCGCCGCCAGGCATCGGCCCCGAAGGGTTCGAGTTCTCCTTGGCTGATGACGGGGAGGGCGTCTGCGAATGCGCGGCGAGTAGGTCCGGGCTTGCGGAGGATGGCCACGCGGCCGCGCCGGCGCCCCTCCTCCAGGCTCCCCGCCCACGCGTGGTCGGCCACCCACAGGTCGCCGCCGCGAATGAACAGCTGTTCTCCGCCCATGCCTACGAGGCGCTTCATGTAGTGCGTCGAGAGGTTGTTCGGGTACTGGAACAGGAGCACGTCCCAGCGATCGGGATCCGCGAACTCGGTGTGCAGGCGGGAGAGCACGATGCGGTCCCCGCCGTCGCGTCGACCGACCATCGTCGGTTCCATGCTCGAGGTGTGCAGCACGAACGTGTCGCCGATGAGCACCTTGCACAGCATGCACAGGATCAGGCATATGGCGATGGAGGGGATCGTAGTGCGGGCCCAGCCCTCGGCGCGGCGCTTGCCCCCGCGGGGACGAGGCACCGGCGCCTCGTCCGGTGAAGGCTCGGGTGGGTGGGGGGCGCGGGTGTCGGGCACGGCGTCAGTCCCGATCGATGCTGAGCGCCGCGAAGAAGGCCTTTTGCGGGATCTCGACCGAACCGACCGACTTCATCCGGCGCTTGCCCGCCTTCTGTTTCTCGAGGAGCTTGCGCTTGCGGCTGATGTCGCCGCCGTAGCACTTGGCGGTGACATTCTTGCGGAGCGCCTTGATCGTCTCACGCGCGAGCACGCGCCCTCCGATGGCGGCTTGCAGCGGAACGTCGAACATGTGACGGGGGATCTCGGAGCGGAGCTTCTCGATGAGGCGGCGCCCGAACCGCTGGGCCGCGTCCTTGCGGACGATCGCGCTCAGGGCGTCGACCTCTTCGCCGCCGACGAGGATGCGTAGCTTGCAGAGCGACGCCTCCCGATATCCCTTGATCTCATAGTCCATCGTCCCGTAGCCACGCGAGATCGACTTCAGCTTGTCGTAGAAGTCGAAGATGATCTCCGCGAGTGAGATTTCGAAGCTGATCATCACGCGTTCGGGGGAGAGGAACTCTTGCTTCTTCATCTCCGCGTGGCGGTCGATGCAAAGCGACATCACCGCACCGAGGTGCTCGGCCGGAGTGATGACATTCAGGTTGACGAACGGCTCTCTGATCTCGGCGAGCAGGTTCTCTTCCGGTAGCTTGGCCGGGCTGTCAATGCGGGTGATCTCACCCTGATGGTCCACGATCTCGTAGGTCACGTTGGGGGCCGTCTGGACGACGTCGAGCCCGGATTCCCGCTCGAGTCGCTCCTGAGCGATCTCCATGTGCAACAGCCCCAGGAACCCACAGCGGAAGCCGAAGCCGAGCGCCCCGGACGTCTCGGGTTCGTAGTGGAAGCTGCTGTCGTTGAGGTGCAGCTTGGCGAGCGCCTTGCGTAGGTTGTCGTAGTCGCCCGGGTTTGTCGGGTAGAGCCCACAGAACACGACCGACTGGGGCTCCTTGTAACCGGGCAGCGCGCCCACCTCCGCGTTGGCAAGATGGAGGGTGTCGCCGATGTGGACGTCCGCCAGCTGTTTGATGTTGCAGATGAGGTAGCCCGTCTCGCCCGCTGCGAGGGAGGCGATCTTGGTCATGCCGGGTTCGAATATGCCGCACTCGAGCACCTCGTATTGCGTGCCCGTACTCTTCATGGCGATCTTGTCTCGGGTGCGGACGATGCCGTCGACGATCCTGACGTAGACGATGACGCCGCGGTAGTCGTCGAAGTTGGCGTCGAAGATGAGCCCACGGAATGTGGCGTCCGGGTCGCCCCTCGGCACGGGGATGAGGTCGATGACGGCGTCGAGCATCTCCTTGACGCCCTCGCCGGTCTTGGCGCTGACGTGCAGGGCCTCCTCCGCTGGTAGCCCGAGGACCTGCTCGATCTCCATGGCGACCTCGTCAGGTCGCGCGTTGGGGAGGTCGACCTTGTTCAGTACGGGCACGATCTCAAGGTCGTGCTCCAGTGCGAGGTACGCGTTGGCGACGGTCTGCGCGCCGATCCCCTGGGCGGCGTCCACGACGAGCAGCGCTCCTTCGCACGCGGCGAGCGAGCGGCTGACCTCGTAGGAGAAGTCGACGTGACCAGGGGTGTCGATGAGATTGACCTGGTAACGGATGCCGTTCTTCTCGTGGAACATGCGGACGGCGCGGGCCTTGATGGTGATGCCACGTTCCCGCTCCAGGTCCATGTCGTCGAGGAGCTGGTCCTGGAAGTCACGCTGGCTGATCGTGTTGGTCAGCAACAGGAGCCGGTCGGCCAGGGTGCTCTTCCCGTGGTCGATGTGAGCGATGATGCTGAAGTTGCGGATGTGTTCCGGGGGCGTCCCGCTCATGATGCGTCCTGAGCCGCTTGCAGCGCTTCGGGAAGACCACGCCTGAATGCGGCCAGGGCGGCGCCTCGATGTGAGATCCGGCCCTTCTCCTCGGGCGTGATCTCGGCGAACGTCCGGTTGAGCGACTCGACGAAGAACAGGGGGTCGTATCCGAACCCTCCATCGCCGCGCGGCTCCCGCAGGAGCCGTCCGCGGCAGGTCCCTCGCGTTTGCAGGAGCACCCGCTCCGGCGTGGCGAGGACGATGACGGACACGTAGCCGCCACCCCGGTCCGGATCGGGGATCTCACGCAGCTCGTCGATGAGCTTGTCGTTGTTCTCCTGGTCCGTGGCCGTCTCTCCTGCGTACCGTGCGGAATGCACGCCAGGACGTCCGTCGAGGGCGTCGACGACGAGGCCAGAGTCGTCGGCGATCGTCCAGATCCCGGTGGCGGAGGCATAGGCGAGGGCCTTGTCGGCCGCGTTTTCCTCGAAGGTGTCGCCGTCTTCTGCCGGGGACGGTGGGGCAGGGTCCAGGTCCGTGGGAACGACGAAATCCAGGTCCATGTCGCCGAGGATATAGGCGATCTCGTCGCGCTTCTTCACGTTGCCGGTCCCGATGAGGAGACGCATGGGACTACGCGGATTCATCCCGCGCGACCTCCAGGATGCGACTGATTCCGCCGGCGGCCATGTCGAGCGCGGTCCCCAGCTCTTGCCGTGAAAACGGGCGCCCCTCAGCCGTCCCTTGCACCTCGAGGAAGCGACTCTCCTCGTCCATGACGACGTTGATGTCGCTCTCCGCGCGGCTGTCCTCGGAGTAGGCGAGGTCCAGCAAGAGCTCGCCACCCACGACGCCCACGCTCACGGCGGCGACGCGGTTCTTGAGGCAGCCGCTGGGGATCTTCTCGTCGCGCTCGAGTACCTTGAGCGCTTCGACCAGCGCGACCGATGCACCGGAGATCGCGCAGGTGCGGGTCCCGCCGTCGGCCTCGAGGACGTCGCAGTCGACGTGCAGCGTGAGCTCGCCGAGGCGCTCGAGGTCCACGCTCGGACGTAGCGTGCGTCCCACCAGGCGCTGGATCTCGACGGTGCGTCCGTCGACGTGACCGTTCTTGCGCCCGTCGCGCGGTTTCCTCTGGCCCGTGGACGCCGGCAGCATGGCGTACTCCGCGGTCAGCCAGCCGCGGCCGCGACCGGACATCCAGCCGGGCACGCGGTCATCGACCGTCACCGTGCAGATGACCCGGGTGGCCCCGAAGGACGCGAGGCAGGAGCCCTTCGCCGTACGGACGAAGCCCGTCTCGAATCGAATTGGTCGCAGCACGTCCGGTCCACGTCCGTCGGCTCTCACGTGTGTGGTTCCTCCTCACAAGTCTCGCGTTCAGCAAGGTTTGGGGCTTGGCCGAACGGTGCGGAGAGTAACAGCGGGCTCCGGTCCCATCAACGCGCGCCGGCGCCCTTGGGCGACCCCGGAGGCGCGGGGCCGTCCCGTTGACCATCGGGATCGGAGCACGGCTGCGATCCCCTATCCCGCTTGTGCTTCGTAGAGGCGCCGGTAGGCGCCGCGACGTTCCATGAGCTCGGCGTGCGTGCCCTCTTCGACGATGCGCCCTGCCTCCATCACGAGGATGCGGTCTGCGTTCAGGATCGTGGAGAGTCGGTGGGCGATGACCAGCGCGGTCCGTTGTTCGAGGAGGTTGTCCAACGCGGCCTGGACCCTCCGTTCGGCCCGAGTATCGAGGTTACTGGTCGCTTCGTCCAAGAGGAGGAACGACGCGCCTTTGAGGACGGCGCGCGCGATGGTGATGCGCTGCAGTTGTCCGCCGGAGAGGCGCGCGCCGCGTTCGCCGACGATCGTCTCGTAACCCTCCGGTAGCGCCATGATGTCCTCATGGATGTGGGCCGCGCCGGCGGCGCGCTCGATCTCGTCGAGGGAGGCCCCCGGGCGGCCGTATGCGATGTTGGCCCGCACGGTGGTGTTGAAGAGGAAGGAGTCCTGGCTCACGACGGCGACCTGCGCCAGGAGGCTCGACCGGGAAGCGTCGGACAGGGGGACTCCGTCGACCGTGATGCGCCCGGTGGTGGGTTCGTAGAAGCGGAAGATGAGGTCAGCCACGGTGGACTTGCCCGATCCGGACGGCCCGACCAGGGCCACTGTGGAGCCCGCCGGGATCTTGAAGCTCAGGTCACGTAGTACGGGGCCGTCGCTGCCTTCGTAGGCAAATCCGACGTGGTCGAAGTGGATCCCCTCGCTTATGGGGCCGATCTCGCGGGCGTCCCGGTCTTCGTCATCTTCGACATCGTTGTCGAGCAGCTCAAAGACACGGGCTGCGGCGGCGAGCGACGTCTGCCAGCGGTTGTACGCGGTCGAGAGGCGTCGCACCGGCCGGTACATCGAAGCGAGCGCGACGATGAAGGACAGCAGGGTCGAACCCTGCACGCCCCAACGATTTCCGACGACCAGGTAAGAGCCGCCGACCAGTACGGAGGCGAGGACGAGCCCATAGATCGCGTCCATGAGCGCCTTACCGGTCGCCTTTGTGCGGACGAGCCGGATCTGACGCCGGGCCCAACCTCCGTTGACGTGCCGGTAGCGTTCCAGCTCCGCCTCCTCCATACGGTATGCGCGCACAACGCGCATTCCGGAGAGGACCTGGTTGAGCGACTCGGTCGCCTCACCGAGCGACGCGAGCGTCCGTTGGCTGCGCTTGTTCACGAGCTTGCCGAGCAGCAGCATCGGGAGGAACACGAAGGGGAACGAAACCAGCGCACACAGGGCGAGCTGCCAGCTCAGAGAGAACGCCACGAGCACGGCGCCGAGGAGCAGGAACGGCTGGAACAGGATCTGGGAGGCGAAGAGGCTGATCGTCAGATACGTCGTCTGGACGTCGTTCGAGAACCGGGAGACCACTTCGCCGAGACGCGTGCCGATGAACTGCCCCATGGGGAGGCGGACGATGCGCGCGAGCAGGTCGTTGCGGAGGTCATGGATGATCCGCGTCGCGAGGTACTTGGAGAGGTATTCGTTGAAGAACCGTGCGATCGCGCCGAGGGTGACCGTCACGATGATCAACCCGGCGACGAGCCACGCTACCTGGAGGCGCCCGTCCGCCGCGCCTTGACCGATGGCGTCAGCGAGGCGTCCGCTCTGCTCCACGATCCACTGGTCGAAGAAACCGAGGTCTTCCGTTGGCCCGTTCTCCGAGAGGACGTGATCGATGAACAGCTTGGGGAGGAGGATGGGGAAAGCTTGGGTGAGGCCAGCGATCAGTGATGACAGGAGCGCGGCAACGATGACGCCGCGGTATCTGAGCGCTCTCCCGAGCAAGCGTCGGGTTACCGCTTGGCGGCTGGGGGCGGAAACGGGTTGCTTCGACGTGTCCATGGGGCGTTTTCCAGCGCCCTTAGGTATCATTCCAAGTCGGTGAGCAACAAGGGTTTGAGTGAGGGCTCAGTTGGGCTGCTCCCGGGCTTCGGTCGACGATCCGTCGTTGCCCGAGCCACCGGCGACGTATGAGGGACGGGAAGTGCGCCCAGGTTCAGTGTTTGCGTAGCTTATGTGGGACGGACTTCGATCGGAGGAGACGATGCGACCCCGCACTCTGGTGACCTTGCTGATGCTCGCGAATCTCCTCGCGATGGCTACGGCCCAGGTCTCGCCGCCGACCCTTTTACCCCGGAGTCCCCCGACTGGTACCTACGCTCCGCCGGGGGGCGGCACCCTGTCGCCACCTGGCGCCGTCGGTGGTGGCGCGCTCGGAAATCCCGGCGCTCCCGGCATGGGCGGTGGCGCCGCTCCCGGGGGGCAGACGGGTAACGGAGCGGGCGGTGACCCGGGTGCGGGATCGGGACAGCCGACCCTGCCGTGGCTCGGCAGGCCGAGCCACGTTGGCGTGACCGCGCCGGCGCCCCATCCGCCGGGGCCGGGGCTCCCCGCGCCTCCCATTGGCCCGGGGCCGCCACCCGGCCCGCCGGTCAATCCCAGCGGCAAGCCGCGACCCGTCGGCCGCACGACCAGCACCCCGTACGGGCTCCCGTTTGCGTACGACCGCTGGGAGAATTGGTGGATGCTCAATCGCGACCACTACCTGGATGTCAGTCGCAGCTTCGCGGACCGTGCGCAGAGCGCCGAGATGTCCGGGGACACATTCCTCGGCGCGACGATCGAGGATCATCTGGCGGCGCCGATCTCCTCGCATCGCGCCACCGTGGGGCGCATGCTGATCCCCATCCTGCGCGCGTCGCTTGATCATCCGAGCGCGGTCGTGCGGGGCGAGGCGGCGCTGGCGCTCGGCAAGGTCGGCGGCGTCGACGACGTCGAGCTGCTCACGGGTATCACCCGAGACAGCAATGGCTACGTCCGCCAGTGCGGTTTGCTGGCGCTCGGGCTAACGGCCGCGCCTGCGGCTTTGCCGCCGCTGCATGCGTTCGTGTCATCGAACCGGAGGCTGGACACCGATCGGGCGGTGGCCGCGCTCGCCCTCGGGATCCAGGGGGACCCCGCCTCGTTGGCCCCTCTCGCCTCAGTGCTTTACCGCCAGGGTGCGAATCGCAACGTCGTCGCTTCCGCGTTGTACGCGCTCGGCTTCATCCCGCACGTCGACGCGACCGTCACGCTGATGGGGTTTGTCCGTGAGCACAGCAACGCGGGGGATCTGCGTGCCGTCGGCACCCTGGCGCTCGGCAAGCAGGACGACACCGCGCTGGTCCCTGCATTACTGCGTCTGTTGCAGGACTCCTGTGTGCACGTCCGCCGCTCCGCTGCCCTCGCTCTGGGTCACGTCTCCTACGCCTCGCCCCTGTGGGCGCGCATGGACGGGCTGCGCAAGAGGCTCGCTGGTTGGGAGGCGGCTCGGACCCTCAGCCCCGAAGCGCGTCGACGCTTCGTGGACCACCTCTCGCAGGTCGAGCGCAGGGCCGCGACTGAGGCCAGCAACCTTGGTCGACTATCCCGCAGGGTGGTTGAGGCGCTGGCCGCTTCCCTCGATCGCGATCGTGACCAGATGGTTCGCCACTTCTCCGCTATCGCCCTGGGCCGGATCGGTTCTTCGGAGGCGCGCATCGAATTGGTCAGGCACTACAAGCGCAAGAGCGGATTGACCGCGGCGCGTGGATTCATCGCCCTCGCCCTCGGGGTCGCGGATGCGAAGGAGGCCGCTGAAATGCTGCGCCGGGGCGTTGGCAAGAAGGGCCTCGATCCGTCGACGAAGAGCGCGCTGGCGCTCGGCCTTGGGTTGCTGGGCGACGTGGCGTCGGGCCCGCAACTCATCGACCTGACGCTGAGCCCTGGCGACGCCGGGCTGCGGGCGTCAGCGGCGATTGCCGCGGGCCTGATGAACTTCCGTGACGCGAGGATTCCGCTGCGGCGTGAATTGGCGCGCGTCCGTCACCCGGCCCTGCGCCCGAACATCGGCCTGGCGCTGGGGCTCCTCGGCGACCGCGAGGCGCTCGACACGCTGGAAATGCTGGCGCTCGAGGGCGGATCGACGGTCACGCGCGTCCAGGCGGTGCAATCTCTCGCGTCCGTGCGCGACCTCGCCAGCATTGACATCCTGGTCACCTTGCTGAAGGGACCCCGCATCATTGATCGCACCCGCGCCGCTGCTCTCCACGCGGCGGGACAGATCGCGGAGAAGGGGGTGCTCCCGGGTATGGAGCCCCTGGCTCGGGACTGGAACTACCTGCTGCCCTTCAACCTGATCAACGACGTCGTGCTGAGATGATCAAGCCGATTCCGTAGCGATGACGTGGGTCGTCTCGCTGCGGAGCATCTGGACACCCATACCGGTGTCGACATGGATGCCGACGATCGGGTCCACCGCCACGACGCGGCCCTTGACCTCGAGGTCGCCGTCGACGGCCGTGATGGTGCGCCCGATGAGCAGGTCATACGGGGCCCAGGCTTCGACGATCGCGTCGGTGTTGCCTGCGTGGGCGACCTCCAGCCACTTGGCGATCGCGTCGAGAGTGGATGCCAGCAACGCCTCCCGGTCTATGTCC
This sequence comes from Planctomycetota bacterium, assembly GCA_002683135.1. Taxonomy (GTDB): domain Bacteria; phylum Planctomycetota. The sequence continues at coordinate 31,471 of NYSS01000092.1, forward strand.
TGGCCCGTCGCGGCGTGCAGCGATGTCCCTGGATGGGCCATGTCCGGCGGCAGATCTGCCGGATCGAGGTGCGTGTTGATGCCAACCCCAACCACCGCGAAAGGTGCCCCCGTCTGGTCCTCGGCGAGATCGACGAGGCACCCCGCGACCTTGTCTGAACCGAGGAACACGTCGTTGGGCCACTTGAGCTTCGCCACCATTCCGAGCTGCCCGATGGCGTCGGCGACGGCCAGCCCGATGGCGGGGGAGAGCAGACGCCGATCTTGCGGAGGCGGCGCCACGAGCACGGAGAACCACAGCCCGCGCCGGGTCGGGGAGGTCCAGTGGGTGCCGCGTCGTCCTCGTCCCTCGCTCTGCCCCTGGGCGGCGACCACGAAGCCGTTCGTCGCGCCGGTCCGCGCGCGTTCAAGGACCAGGTCAGACGTCGAACTGACGACTCCGAGGACGTGCAGGTCGCGGGCGTACGGGTGCTTGTCCCCGAGGTGCTTGAGGACATGTGAGCGTCGGAGCGCCCGGGGGATCACGGCAGCGGCTCCACATCCAGAGCCAGGTCGAGGGCGTGCGCGGAGTGGGTGAGCGCACCGACCGAAATGCGGTCGACCCCGAGGCGGGAGAGGGCCTTTATGCGCTCAAGGGTGACGCTGCCAGAGGCTTCGATCAGCGGGGGGGGAGGTCCGTTGGTGTCTCGGCGGCGGACGGCCTCGGCGACCATGTCGTCGGAGAACTCGTCGAGCATGACGATGTCCGGCGCTTCTGCGAGCGCGGCGTCGAATTGGTCGAGGTTTTCGACCTCGATTTCGATGGGTACAGCGTCGCCCGCGGCTCGCGCGCGACGGATCCCCTCGCGAACACCGTCCGGACTCTGCTCGTGACCGGCGAACGCAAGATGGTTTTCTTTCACGAGGATCATGTCGGCGAGGTTCATGCGGTGGTTGAGCCCCCCTCCACATGTGACGGCGTACTTGTCGAGGGCTCGCCAACCGGGACAGGTCTTCCGAGTCTCCTGGATGCGGGTCCGGGTGCCGCGGGCGGCCTCGACGTATTCGGCGGTCGTCGTCGCGATGCCCGACATCCGTTGGATGAAGTTGAGCAGGGTGCGTTCGAGTCCCAGCAGGTCGCGGGCGGGGCCCGACAGGGTCGCGACGACGTCCCCGATTGCGACCGCTGCGCCATCCGTCGCGGCGGTGTCGATCGCGATGTGGGGGAAACGTTCGCGCAGGGGCGAACCCTCATCGAGCAGTACCAGTCCCGCGATCACCCCTGCGGCGCGAGCCACCACGCTTCCGCGCGCCTTCGCGTCGCCAGGGACGAGGGCGTGGGATGTGACATCGGAATCGACGCGGTCCTCGCCAAGCGCGAGCGAGACGAGGGCGCGGACCGTGGGGTCGCTGTTCAGCGGATGCATGGTGTCCACGCTACGACGAGACGGCGTCATCCACCATCGTGCTTGATCCAGGGCCACCACTGGTGCAGACGTCGTCCGCCTATTCCGGGGACCCATCGGAGGGAGCCCGGTTGAGATAGATCGAGCTCGGCGCGTATCAGAATGATCTTCTCGACGAGGGCTTCTCCTGCTCCGTCGAGGATGAGCAGGTCGCATCGTGGGGAGGACGCGGGGCTCAGCTGACCTGCCCGCATGGTCGCCGGCTGGCTCCGGTCGGCGAGGTTCCCGATGAGGGCGAGGCTGGAGGCCAGAAGGAGAGGGCCCATAAATGCATAAGGTGTTTCTTCCATTGTGTTTGAGCCATTTCAGTCCGAGCTCCAAGTGGCTTCCAGACCGCCAAAATGGCGTCGATCTCGGACCCAAATCTCTGGTAATCAAGTAAATACGTCGACTCGGTTAGACCGATAGAGGGCGTGTTCGGGGAAAGGGAGCCCCGGTGTCGGGAGGTCGGTCGGATTGAGTGTCGCGTCCATTAGACCCCCCTGTTCATGTTGACCCTGGCCTTAAGACTCATTAGAGTCTTGGTTTAGGAGCGTTCTCCCAGGGAGCCCCGGCCGTTCGAGGGACTCCTGATGGGACCTTCCGCTACGGGAAGGCGTCCGAGGAGAGAGGAATGTCGACGATCACCAAGAAGGAACTCGTCAACCGCATCGCGGCGAAAACGAAGCAGACGAAAATCGTCACCAAGGACGTCATCCAGATGTTCCTTGATGAGATCGTGAGCGAGCTCGGCCGCGGGAACCGCTTGGAGTTCAGGGAGTTCGGCGTTTTCGAGATCAAGCAGCGCGCGGCTCGGAAGGCTCAGAATCCCCGCACCCTCCAAAAGGTGCACGTGCCGGCGAAGCGCGTGGTCAAGTTCAAGGTCGGTCGCAGCATGAAAGAAGCAGTCGACCGCCTTGCCGGCGAGCCCGCGGACGTCCCAGCGTCCGGTAACGGGACGGAGCCGGGCCTCGGCGCTTTGTAGTCGTTGCGGATCGTGGGGCGCACGGTCAGGAGACTGTCCCCCACGGCCGGTAGCGTGTCGGTGGAGATCCACCATGCGCCACGTGATCAACGACTTACTCGCTGCAGCGACCATCCTCTTGCTCGTGTGTCTCACCTTGTGCTGACGGTCGCCGCTTTTCGTCGTCCGCACGATTGATAGCCTCGCTCCCCGTGGCGATCGGGTTCGGCGTGCGGAATAGCGATGGACGATCATTCCCTGCAGGTCCTGGAGTTCCAGGAGGTCAAGAACCTCCTCAGCCCCTACGCCGGGTCTCCGCTCGGCCGCGCTGTGATTTCGGAGCTTCGTCCATCCACGGATGTGGAGCGGTTGCGGCTGAGCTTGCGGCAGGTCGACGAGGGGCGCGCGCTGCTCGATGCTGGAAAGACGATTCCCGTCGGCGGCCTGGTGGACATGGTGCGCGTGGTCCGGGATGGCCATCGCCAGAATCGCGCGCTCGGTCCGGAGGAACTCCACCTCATACTCAAGATGATCCGCGCCTGTGAGTCGTTGCGCGCGTTCGCGGATGAGGAGCGATCGCGCGCGCCGACGTTGTCTGTACTCGCCGATCGGTTGCTCGATCATGGCGAGCTGGCGCAGGCGATTGACCACGTCGTGGAACCACCGGCGGCGGTGGCGGACCGCGCGTCGCCCAAGCTGTGGGAGCTCCGCCGTCGTCGTCGGGATCTGGAAGAGAGCATCCGCGACCGCATGGACGAGCTCGTCGCGGGGAAGCGTTACCGGGCGTTCCTTCAGGAACGCACGTGGTCGGTCCGCAATGGTCGCTACGTCCTCATGGTCAAGCTCGACAGCCGCGGTCACGTGGGGGGGATTCTTCACGACAAGAGCTCCTCGGGTGAGACGGCCTTCGTCGAGCCGCATGAGGTGGTCGCGCTGGTGAACGAGCTCGCAGATGTCCGTCTCGACGGGGATCGGGAGTGCGGCCGATTGCTGCTTGAACTGTCGCAGCGCGTCTACGCGGAGGAGAAGCGGCTTGCCTACACGCAGAACGTGGCGGCTTGGCTCGACTTCACCGCTGCGCGCGCAAGGATGAGCCAGGATCTCGGCCTGATCCCGGCCCGGTTGATCGACGAACCCGTGATCCGCCTCCGGGGAGCCCGTCACCCGCTGCTGGTGAACGCACGTCGCGAGGGGACCCTGGAGCACGACGTCGTGCCGATCACGGTGACCCTCGGCGAGTCGTTCCGCATGCTCATCGTGACGGGTCCGAACACGGGCGGAAAGACGGTGACCCTCAAGACGATCGGCCTCATCCAGCTCATGTTCCAGTCCGGGCTGCACGTGCCCGCTGCGGTGGGTTCGGAGCTGCCGTGTCTCGCTGGCGTCTATGCGGACATCGGGGACGAGCAGAGCCTCTCGCAGAACCTGTCGACGTTCTCTGGGCACGTAGAGAACATCGTGCGCATTCTCGGACAGGCAGGTGAGGCGAGCCTCGTGCTGCTCGACGAGCTCGGCGCCGGCACCGATCCCGATGAAGGATCGGCCCTCGGTGAGGCGATCCTGGAGCGCCTCGACGAGCTCGGCGCGCGGACGGTCGTGACGACGCACCTGGGCAGCCTGAAGGCGTACGCCTTCTCCCATCGCGACGCGGAGAACGCTTGCGTCGCGTTCGATGCCAAGACGCTGGCGCCCACCTACGAGCTCGTCGTCGGGCAGCCAGGCGCGAGCCAGGCGCTGGCCATCTGCCACCGTCACGGCATGCCCCGCGATGTCGTCGACAAGGCGCACGCGCTGATGGACAACCAGGAGGCCCGGGCCGAGGAGCTCATGGCCGAGTTAATGATCTCTCGGGTCGCGGCGGAAGAGTCGCGCCAGAAGTCGGCCGATCTCGTCGAGGAGAGCCGGGGGAAGCTGCGCGCAGCGGAGGCCGCGCTCGGAGACGCGGAGGCCTCAAGAGACCGCATTGAGCAGGAGGCTGAGGCTGAGGTGTCCCGCATCCTGGACGGCTTCGTGAAGGCCGCCCGCCCCCATCTCAACGCGTTGAAGAACGTCCCCAAGGCGTTGCAGGGCGCGCTCATCGAGCTCGAGGCTCTGGTCGGGACCCGCCTGCACACCAAGGCCTTCGCCGACCGCCGGCGTGAGTTCCTCCGTCACCTCAAAAAGTACGACGAGGTCTACGTCCCGCGCTTCGGACAGATCTGTCGCATCGAGAAGCTGCAGCGCAGCGACGAACGCCTCTCCGTGAAGGTCGGCGGCATCTCCATGCAGATCGACTTCGACGATGTCTCGTGGGTGACGCCGCCCGACGCCGGCCGCGGCTAATCCCACGCTCCGTCGTCGCTCGCCGTGCGGGTCTCGCGTTGGCTACCCGCCAGGTCCCGCCCAGGCGCGGTAGTGGTACGGATTACCGTAGGAGTGGCGACCCTCCCACAAGAAGCCGTCGAGCATGGTCCGGAGTCGGTCGGCGATGTCCGGCTGCTCCGTGATGAGGTTCGTCCGTTCACGCGGGTCGGCGTCCAGGTCGAACAGCGCTTCGTAGCGTCGGCCGCGGTGGTGGTGCAGCTTCCATCGGAAGGCGCTGTCCAACACAGCGTAGGAGTCCCAGAACGCGCAGAAGGAGACGAACGGCCGCGGCGGGAGCGGGCGGCCGGTAGCCAGGGGGATGAGGCTGCGCCCGTGGTGCCGGTGCGGCTGCCCGGGGCGGAAGAGGTTCATGAGCGTCGGGGCCACGTCGATGGAGGCCACCGGGTCCGCGATCCGTCGCGGCGCCACGCCGGGGAGGTGCATGACGAGGGGGACCCGAATCTGCTCTTCGTACAGGAGGTATCCCGCGAGCTTGCCGTGCTCACCCAGGGCGGTCCCATGGTCGGCGGTGACGACGACGATGGCCCGATCGAGGATGCGCAGCCGCTCCAGAGCGTCCAGCAGTTCGCCTAATCGGGCGTCCGCCTTGGCCATCTCCTCGTCATATCGGTCCGTGGGCAGGTCTCCGAATTCGATTGGCGCGTCATCACCGGTCCACGGGATGTGCGGCCCGGTCAGGTGGAGGTAGGCGAACGTGCCGTCTACGGAGCCAGTCCTGGCTGCTCGACGCTCGAGCGCCGCGACGACGGCTGCCGTCTTCTCGCCGTCCAGCTGTGGGCCATCCACGTTCGGGAGCGTGATGTCCTCCCAGGTGATGCCGGGGTGTGTCCAGCCTCGACGGAACGCCTCGGCGCTGACGCCGTTGTAGTCGTTCCCCGTGACCGTGACGATGAAGTGTTCGTAGCCGATGGCTGCCAGGTCCATGGTGACGAACGGAGGGTGGGACTCAGCGAGCATGTGGCGGGTCGAATAGCACCCCGAGAGGAGTCCCTTGACTGCGGCCGTGGTGGCCGTCGCGGAGCTGTATGCCCGGGAGAACGCCAGGGAACGATCAGCGAGTCGTTTGAGGTTCGGGGTCGTGGGACGCCCGTGTCCGAAGGCGGAGCACCGGTCGGGCCGGGCGGCGTCCCACAAGACGATGATGATCGGCGGGAGCCCCTGCGTTGCGATGACGCTACCCGGGAGGGCCGGGAGTTGCGCGGCGCCGGGAGGATGGTGGGGCCACGGGGTGGTGTGGGGATTGTCGAACCCGATCTCCTCGAAGGGGTGGAGCCAGCGGGCCGCAGGTATGTCCGTGACGAGGTTGCCGAACCGGGCGTATTCATGGGCGACGAACGCGGTGTCGGGCCGCTGCGTGTTCGTTATCAGCGTCAGGGTGCTCACGGCGAGACAGGCGATCGCGGCGAGGCGTGTCGCTCTCGGGCGACGCGCGGCGCGGCCGATGGCGATGAGCATGGCGCTGAACACGAAGATCGCCGCCAGCGCGATCGAAGGGAAGAGCTGCATCCGGAAGTCTTCCACGTCCGGGTACAGCGCGGGCGCGAGCGCCGACAAGAAGACGACGGAGGCCATGACCAGGCGCGGCGTCCCGCCGAGCAGGCGGGCTGGCAGCGACGCGAGGGTATCGGCGAGGTCGGCGCCAGGATGGGCTGGGGATGTATTCAGGCGCGCGATCAGACCGCACCCCAGGAGGCCGCCCACGCACGTCGCCGCGGCGATCACCAGCGGCCACAGGCGGAGCTCGAGGAGTTCGGAGTTCAGCGTCAATCGTAGGAGCGCCAGCAGGGTGAGCGTCACGCCGACCGCGCATGCGAGGGCGCAGCAGGCCCGCTCGCGGCCTGGCGCAAGACGTAGCAGGAGGGTGAGCAGGGCGAGGGCGCCGAGGCAGACGAGGGTGGACTGCACGCCGATAGCGAGGGCCAGGCTGCCCAGCCCGGCTTGATACCCAAGGAGCTGATCCCCCGTGACCAGGTCGGGGACGAAGCGCGCGGTGAAGAGCGCCGATTCCGAGAGCGCGAGGACCAGGGTGGCGGCGGTGATCGACCCACACAGCGCGACGCCGGCGCGCGCAGCACCCGCGGCGTTGAGGGTAAATGCGTCGCCGGTTGCGGTATGGGGCGGTGTCTGGCGCCGGGTGCGGAGCAAGCGCCAGATCCCCCAGACCAACAGCATGACTCCGGCGACCGCGACCCAGGGGGCCGCCAGGTAGGTCGCCACGGCCGGAGGGAATTCATCCGCGGGGACGGCGCCGCTCTCTTCAACTCGAAGAATCGCCCAGGCCACCAGTCCCAGGGTCCCGCCGCCCAAGATCGGTCGTATGCCGCTCGTGCCCGTCATGGATCGGGATCTCACCGAGGCGGGGTCCAGTCGCGGTAGTGGTAGGGGTTGCCGTACCCGCGTCGACCTTCCCACAGCCACCCGTCAAGGAGCCCGACGAGTCGGCCGGCAACGTCGCTGCGTTCGTTGAACTGATTGCGACGCTCTCCCGGGTCCTCATCGAGATCGAACAGCAGGGCATACCCCTCGGCGCGGTGGTAGTGCAGCTTCCATCGGCCGTCCTCGATGAGCGCGTACCCATCTTCGAACGCGCATAGGCTGACGATGTGGCGGCGACCGAGCTTGGCAGAGGTCCCGTCCAACAGGGGCAGCAGGCTCACGCCGTCGTAGGTGTTTTGGCCACCCGGCTCGAACAGACCGAGGAGCGTCGGGGCAAGGTCTATGGTCCCTACGGGCGTATCGACCCGGCGCTGGGTTATCCCAGGCATCTTGACGATTAGAGGAATGCGGATCTGCTCTTCGTAGGGAAGGAAGCCTGCCCAGCGCCCGTGTTCGCTCAGGCCCGTGCCGTGGTCGGCGAGCAACACGATGATGGCGTCATCCCAGGCTCCGAGCTCCTTGAGCGTGTCGAAGGCGCGCCCGGTCAGCGCGTCTACCTTGGCGAGCTCACCGTCGTAGAGGTCCTTGTAGCCGTCGCCGAAGTCCTTTACCGGGTCGCGGTTGAACCACGGGAAGTGGGCGCCGGTGAAGTGGAGCCAGGAGAAGGTGCCATCGAGGGAGCCGCGCTCGGCGTGGACGCGGCGCCAGGCCTCGATCATGCGCTCACACTTCGTCGGCTCAGGCACCTCGCGGTCGAGACCGCGAGGATGCCGCGTGAGGTGCTCGAAGCGCGCGCCGTCGGTCTCCGGAGCCGGTCCGCCTCGCTTGAACGCCTCGATGCTGACCCCGTTGAAGTCGCTGCCGAACGCGGTCACGAGAACGCGGTCGTAGCCCTTTTGTCGTAGGGCGTGGACGAAGAACGGGTCATGGGCCCTCTCGAGCATGTAGCGAGTCGAGTAACGCCCCGTCATGATGTGGCGGACGCCGCAGGACGTTGCCGTCGACATGCTGTAGGCGCGCTCGAAGACCACTGATTCACGCGCGAGTGCGTCGGCGTTGGGCGAGGTCTCGCGGGGGTGTCCGTAGCAGCCCATGCGGTCGGGGCGTGCCGCGTCCCACAGGACAAATACGATCGGCGGTCGTCGTCCCTCAAGCGGCTCGGGTACGGAGGTCGGGTATCGATCTTCCCCGGGACCGTGGGCACGGAAGACCGTTTTCGTGGGCCGCGTCCCGAGCCTGTCCCACGTCAGCAACTCGCGGATGGAGGTCTTCTTGACGACGTACCCGAAGCGGGAGTACTCGTTGAGGATCAGCGCGCTTTCACCGCGCTCCGACCGCGTCCCCGAGATCAGCAGGAGGAGGAGCGCCAGCAGTCCGCCGACCAGCAGACCCCGTGGGGCCTTTGGGGCGGATCGGCCGACCGCGAGGCACAGCCCCGCAAGCCCGAGCACGAGGACGTGCACGGCCGTGATCACCCCGATCACGATGAACTGGCTGCGGAAGTCCTCGAGATCGGGGTACGAGGTCTTTACAAGGGCGAACAACCAGAGGGCCGCTGCGACCGCTACTAGTGCGAAGTACGTCGACGGGCGTCCGCCCAGCCGCGCCGTCAGGCGGCCTAGCCAGGTGAGTGGTGGAAGCAGCGGCGCTGTTGCGGCGACGGCCCAGATGCGAGGGGCGCTCGGGCGGGCGTCACCCGGAGTGTTGAAGCCGAGCGCGAGGAACGCAGCGTAGACCGTGTAAGACCAGTAGACGAGCAGGAGCATCAGGAATGCGACGGTGTGCGGCAGGCAGCCTGTCTCGATGATCTCGTCACCGACGTGGGCGAATGTCGCGGCGCCGATATAAACGAACATCGTCCCGCCGGTGACGGCTGCCAGGGCCAGCAGGGCTGTCCGTCGGCGGCGACGGGCGAGCAGGCGGACGATCAGGACTGGCACGAGATAGGCGAGACCGAGCCCCGGTCCGAAGTGGGCGGCGAGCTCGGCCAGGTGCCAGCGGTAGGGCAGGAGGGCCGCCACGGGGAACAGCTCGGGTGCGAATCCCGCGGTGTAGGCCCACGATTCGGCGAGGGAGACGAGCAGTGCGGCGGCAGCGGTAAGGAGCGAGAGGACCCCCCACCAGCGGAGGAGCGTAGGCCCGGATGTCGCCCCGAGCGCTTGCCCGAGGGTTTCCAGGCGCTCGGCCCGGTCTCCCGATGCCTCGAGGAGATCCTGGCGAATCCGCCCGAGTCCCCCGGTGGCCAACGCGGCTGTTCCCACCAGGACGCACCAGGGGGCGGCTGCCCACGGGGCGATAGCGATGGTGATGGCCGCGAGCCCGGTCGGCAGCCGGGGCCGGATTCCACGGGAAGCCCTCAGGTCGAGGAGGAGGGCCACGGCGGCGACGGCTGCGAGGACCCTCGCGACGAGGATCAGCGCTGGAAGCGCTTCGTAGAGGACGCCGGCGGCGAAGAACTCGTCGCCGGGGACCGCCCCCGTGGCCTTGATGGTGCTGGCCAGCGAGACTAAAAGACACGCAGTGGCGGCGCAGGTGAAGGCCGCCCGCGCCCATTTGCAGGTGGCGCTATCGGACATCTGGGCCCAAGTTAGCGTCTCCGAGCCGCGGTTCAGCCCCATGCTGCTCTGTCTCCGGGGACCCGGGGCCCACCAACGGCTTCCGCCAGGTTCGGTGGGGCTTCATCGGTCTCGTGGTTGAAGCGACCCCGAATTCGTCGTAAATAGATCCTCTTCCGACGGTTCCGTGGTCCTCCTACGTCCGTTGAGCGACGTCGGCCAAGGTCGGGATTCGCCATACCCTGTTGAGTTGCCGCAGGTTATGGTCGTCTCGCATGGCCAGCGTAGCTCAGTTGGCAGAGCAGCGGTTTTGTAAACCGCAGGTCGCCGGTTCGAGCCCGGCCGCTGGCTCTTCCACGCGGGTCTTGGAGGCAGGTAAGCGTCGGGGAGCAGAGACAAAGACACACTGAGAGAGAATTAGAACCTTGGCGGGGGGATGCCCGAGTGGTCAATGGGAGCAGACTGTAAATCTGCCGGCGTACGCCTACGGAGGTTCGAATCCTCCTCCCCCCATCGGCGGGTGTAGCTCAGTGGTAGAGCCCCAGCCTTCCAAGCTGGTTGCGTGGGTTCGATTCCCATCACCCGCTCTTGGATGGGGCGCTGATGGTGCCCGCGACGGAAACAGACAACGAACACAGATGTCCCTCCTCGGAGGGGATGACAACAAGACGAGCGTGCTGCTGTAGCTCAGTTGGTAGAGCACGTCCTTGGTAAGGACGAGGTCATGGGTTCGAGTCCCATCAGCAGCTCCACTCACACCGGAGGCTGTGCGTTAGCACGGTCCGGCAAGCACTGATAGCAGGGCGTCGCCCCGACAGGGTGAGCGCCGGGAGCAAGACAGGCATGGCGAAGGAAGTCTTCCAGAGGAACAAACCTCACGTCAATATCGGCACGATCGGCCACGTCGACCATGGCAAGACCACGCTGACGGCGGCGATCACCAAGACGCTGGCTCTGAAGGGGCTCGCCGAGGTCAAGAACTTCGACGAGATCGATAACGCCCCTGAGGAAAAGGCACGCGGTATCACGATCAACACGGCACACGTCGAGTATGAGTCGGAAAACCGGCATTACGCTCACGTCGATTGCCCTGGTCACGCCGACTACGTGAAGAACATGATTACGGGCGCGGCCCAGATGGACGGCACGATCCTCGTGGTCGCGTCGACCGACGGTCCGATGCCGCAGACCCACGAGCACATCCTGCTCGCGAAACAGGTCGGCGTGCCCGCGATCGTTGTCTTCATGAACAAGACGGACCAGGTCGATGACGCCGAGTTGCTCGACCTCGTCGAACTCGAGATCCGCGAACTCCTCAGCAAGCACGGGTTCCCAGGCGATGACACTCCCGTCATCAAGGGCTCGGCGCTGAAGGCGCTCGAGGCGCTCGAGGGCGAGAGTGCCGCCGATTCACCCGACACGGCTTGCATCATGGAGCTCGTGGCGGCGTGCGACAGCTTCATCCCGGAGCCGGAGCGCGACGTCGATAAGCCGTTCCTGATGCCGGTCGAGGACGTGTTCTCGATCGAGGGTCGCGGCACGGTCGCGACGGGGCGCGTCGAACGCGGGATCGTCCACGTGAACGACAAGCTCTCGATCGTCGGGCTGAAGGAAGAGGAAGGCGAGACCGTTTGCACGGGCGTCGAGATGTTCCGCAAGATTCTCGATGAGGGGCGCGCGGGCGACAACATCGGCGCGCTGCTCCGCGGCGTCAAGAAGGACGAGATCGAGCGCGGTCAGGTCCTTGCGAAGCCCGGCAGCATCACCCCGCACACCAAGTTCCGGGGTGAGGTGTACGTGCTGAAGAAGGAGGAAGGCGGCCGCCATACTCCGTTCTTCACCGGTTACAGGCCACAGTTCTACTTCCGCACCACGGACGTGACTGGCACGGCGGACCTCCCCGAGGGCGTCGAGATGGTCATGCCTGGCGACAACATCGAGATGTTGGTCGAGTTGATCGCGCCCATCGCGATGGAAGAGGGACTTCGCTTCGCCATCCGCGAGGGCGGCCGCACCGTCGGTGCCGGCGTCGTTGCGCAGGTGATCGAGTAGTCAGGCGACGGAGACCCTGGCCACCACCCGGCCAGGGTCTGGAGCCCCGCGCAGGTGGCGTCAGTCGTGGCGTCGTCTGTGTGGGTGTCTTTGAGGAACGAGATGGCTGAAATCCACAAACAAGGACAGGGTGTCCTGGTCCGACGCTCGGCGTTTTGGGGCTTGACTGTCCTCGTGGTCTGGGGTGGCCAGTCGCTGTACACCTGGCTGATCAACTCGTTCGACTTCGCGAAGACCCTCGTGTTGCAGCCCGATTCCACCGACCATCTGGATGGCTGGGAGATCCCGGTCCTTGAGCAGCGGTTGGATCTCGGGTTCATCGTCTCCTGGGCTGTCGTCGCGATCTTTTTGTGGATGATCCACCGTTTCCTGAACAAGCCGCGCTCAGCGGAGTTCCTCATCGAGACGAACGAGGAGCTCAAGAAGGTGACGTGGCCCAGCTGGGCGGACGCCAAGAGTTCGTCGATGATCGTGCTTGGATTCATGGTCTTCCTCGCGATCTTCCTGTGGTCTTCGGACCTGCTGTTCGGATTCATCTTCGGTTTGCTCCTCACGTGATCCCCATGGCGCTCAACGACGATCCCACTACTCCGGAAGAGACCCGCGAAGAGACCGCGGAGGCTATTGCGCCCGAGTCTGAGGCGGCGGCCCCCGCTCCGGGTGCGCCGGTCGCCGAGTGGTACGCCGTGCGGGTTCAGAGCAACAAGGAAGATTCGGTCAGGCGCAACATGGAGCGTCGGATCGAGCTGCGTGGTCTGCAACGCAAGATCAGCCAACTCGTCGTTCCGACCGAGAAGGTTGCCGAAATCAAGAACGGCAAGAAGCGCACCCGTCAGGTCAAGACGTATCCCGGATACGTCCTCGTCGAGATGTTCATGGACGACGAGACGTGGGCATTTGTCCGTGAGACTCCGGGTGTCGGCGATTTCGTCGGCGGCACCTCGGGCGCCCATCAGAAGCCGTTCCCGCTGCTGCAAGAAGAGGTCAACAAGATCTTCGGAGTGGAGGTGCCCGGCACCGCGGCGCCAAAGATCAAGATCGACTTCGGCATGGGGGACAAGGTCAAGATTCGCGAGGGGCCATTCGAGAACTTCGATGGCGTCGTCGAGGAGATCAACGAGCAGAAAGGCGTTGTGCGGGTCGTCGTGACGATCTTCGGTCGCGCGACGCCGGTCGAACTCCAGTACTGGCAGGTGGAGCCGATCTGACGGCCGTGGCGAGATCTCTCGAATCGGTTGAGAAACAGGACGCTCACACGAGTCAGTTGATTAGCAGGTATTGCGATGGCTAAGGCAGTAAGCGCGAAGATTAAGCTCCAGTGCCCAGGTGGACAGGCAACTCCGGCTCCGCCGGTCGGCCCTGCTCTCGGTCAGCATGGCGTGAACATCGGCGAGTTCGTCAAGAAGTTCAACGACGCGACGCGCGAGAACGCCGGGTTGATTATCCCTGTCGAGATCACCGTCTACGGCGACCGTACGTTCGACTTCATCCTGAAGTCGCCGCCGGCGGCCGTGCTGCTGAAGAAGGCGGCGGGCGTGGTCAAGGGCGCCGGTAACCCCAAGACCGACCGAGTGGGTGAGGTGACCATGGCGCAGGTCATGGAGATCGTGAAGCTGAAGGAAAAGGACCTGAACGCGGCCTCCGACGAGGCGGCGTGCCTTATCATTGCCGGGACCGCCCGGTCGATGGGCATCAAGGTCGTTGATTGACCACGTGTCGAGGCGGCGGAGCCGCTGACAGCATGTGGACGTAAGACAAACGTGCCGAGGCGGCGGAGCCGCTGACAGCATGTGGACATAGAACAACGAGGCCTCGGCTGTGGATGCCGGGGCACGAGGTGGCGGGCCCGAGGGTGCGGCCGGACCACTTCGTGAGGTGAGCACCCTGAAGGAGGCGCGTCGATGCCAAGAGTTGGCAAGAGACACCGCGCCGCGCAGAGCCAAGTCGAGGACGGTCGCCCGTACGAAGTGGCGGAGGCCGTTGACCTGTTGGGCAAGTTGCCGAAGGCGAAGTTCGACGAGACCGTCGAGGTGAACCTGCGGCTGGGTATCGATCCCAAGAAGTCGGACCAGGTGGTTCGTGGATCGATCAGTTTGCCTCACGGTATTGGCAAGGAGCTGCGCGTGGTTGTCTTCGCCGAAGGCGACAAGGCCGATGCGGCCCGCGAGGCGGGCGCCATGGAGGTCGGCTCGGCCGATCTCGCGAAGAAAGTCCAGGACGGCTGGACGGACTTCGACGTGGCGGTCGCGACGCCCGACATGATGAAGCACGTCGGGAAGCTGGGCAGGGTCCTGGGCCCCCAGGGCAAGATGCCCTCTCCGAAGGCTGGCACCGTCACCATGGACGTGGCGACTGCGGTCAAGGAGTTCAAGGCCGGGAAGATCGAGTTTCGCAACGACGCGGGCGCCATCGTGGCCGCGCCGATGGGGAGGCGTTCGTTCTCGGCTGACCAGCTTTGCGAAAACGTTGAGGCGTTCATCGAGCACGTCAAGACGCTACGGCCAGCTTCGTCCAAGGGGCCCTTCGTCACGAGGGGCTTTCTTTCCGCGACACAATCCCCTGGAATTCGATTGAGGGTGTAGGAGGCGCATACAGATGAGCAAATCACTCAATGCTGCGCTGATCGACGGACTCGCGAGGGAACTCGAGGGTGTCGACTCTTGCGTCGTCGTCGGGGCCAGCGCCATGACCGTGGCCGAGGTCTCCGCATTCAGGACGAAGCTCCGGGGGCAAGACTTCCGGATGCGGGTCGTCAAGAATTCGCTGGCGAAGCTCGCTTTCGAGCAGGTCGGGATGCCCGGCCTCGATGCAGTCCTCGACGGACCGTCTGCGGTGATCCACGGTGGGGAAGGCTGTCTAGCCATCTCCAAGTTGGTCGCCGACGAGAAGCGGACCGCAAAGGACAAACTTCAGATCCACGGCGGCTTCAATGAAGGCGAGGTCGTGGACTCCCAGGGCATTGATGTCCTGTCGAAGGTGCCTGGCCGGAAGGAACTGCTCGCCATGTGCATGGGCGGCTTCTTCGGTCCGGTGAGCAACCTATCCCAGAGCATGGACGACCTGTTCACCGAAATGCACGGACTGCTCGAAGCGCTGATCGATTCAAAGGGCGGCGCCGAGTAGCGAGCCAGAACGGCTCGAACGGAAGCAAACAAAACCAGATCGCACAAAGGAAACGAATCATGTCCGAAGAGACCACCGCAACTTATTCCGAGAAGATCCAGGGCATCCTGGACAGCATTGGCGACATGAAGGTCACCGAGCTCGTTGAGCTCAAGGAGGCCTTCAAGGAGACGTTCAAGGTCGAGGCCGCAGCGCCCGTCATGATGGGTGGCGTGATGCCAGCCGGCGGCGACGGCGACGGCGCGGAGGAGAAAGACTCCTTCGACGTCGTGCTCAAGGCAGCCGGGACCAACAAAATCCAGGTGATCAAGGCGATCCGCAGCATCACGAGCCTGGGGCTCAAGGAAGCCAAGGCACTCGTTGACAGCGCGCCCAAGCCTGTGAAGGAAGGGGCGACTAAGGACGAGGCCGAGGACATCAAGAAGCAGCTCGAAGAAGCAGGCGCCGAGGTCGAGCTCAAGTAGCCCGTAGGCAAGACGCCAGGGGCCACGGTGATGTGGGACCTGGCGGGCTTTCCTTGTGTTGCGAGAGATCGCATTTCGCGCGTCTCCCTTGGGGGACGGGCACGACGGATTTTTGATGGTTCGCGAGGGGCCGGGATGGCGAGACCGGGCTCAATGAGATCAGTGCTCGACTCCGCTTCGGAGACCCCGAAGCGGAGTGAGGCTTGGGTGCCGTACGTAGACGACGCTGTGGTGCGGCGTCTTCGCGCGCGTGCCGCGAACCAATTTTGTAGATCGATCGAGGTGTCTTGATGACGATCGAATCGAAAGTGTATGGGCGTGGGGTAGAGGTCCTCGGGGTTCCCGATCTGACCGAACTCCAGATCATGTCCTATAAGGAGTTTCTGCAGGAGAACGCGCCGTCGTCAGAGCGAATCACGCTCGGGCTGGAGGCGATCCTGCAGGAGACGTTCCCCATCGAGTCGTACGACAAGACGATGCGACTCGAGTACCTGGGCTATGAGCTGGGCAAGCCGCGCTATACGCCCGACGAATGCCGGCTGCTGAAGCAGACCTTCGGCTTGCCTTTCAAGGTGCGGGTGCGGCTGGACAAGGCTGAACCCGTGGAGGAGGACGTGTACCTGGGCGAGATCCCCCGCATGGTCGGAGGCGGGGAGTTCATCATCAACGGGGCCGAGCGCGTCATCGTGTCGCAGCTTCACCGTTCGCCGGGCGTCGACTTCTCCGTCGCGATTCAGACCGGGGAGAAGAAGCTCCATTCGTGCTGGATCATCCCCGAGCGCGGCTCGTGGATCGAGATCGAGGTCACGAAGAAGGACATCTTGAACGTCAAGATCGACCAGAGCGGCAAGTTCCTGGCGACGACGATCATCCGTGCCTTCGATCCGAATTACGGCACGGACGAGGCCGTGATTCGCCTCTTCCACGACACGAAGAAGATCAAGCTCACGGGCAAAGCGGCCCTCGAGAAGATCAAGGGTGCGTTCGTGGTCGGCGACATCATCGACCCCGAGTCAGGTGAGGTGCGGGTCCCCTGCGGCGAGCAGTTGACCGACGAGATGGTCAAGGACATCGGCACCTCCGACCTCAAGGAGATCGAGGTCATTGACGGTCAGCCGAGCGAATTCCTCATCCTCAACACGCTGCGGGAGGACACGGCGAAGAGCCACGAGGAAGCCCTCCTTCGGGTGTATCAGCGCTTCCGCCCGGGTAACCCGCCTCAGCTCGAGAAGGCCCGTGACCTGTTCAACGAGAAGTTCCGCGATTCGTCCCGGTACCGGCTTGGAAAGGTCGGCCGCTTCCGCCTCAACCGGAAGTTCGAGCAGAACGTGAGCGAGGAAGAGATGACGCTGACCGCGGATGACTTCATCCATGCGGTCCAGTACATCCTCGACTTGCGAGCGAATGTCGCGGGTAAGGAGGTCGATGACATCGATCACCTCGGTAACCGCCGCGTCCGGACCCTGTGTGAGCTGGCCGCGGACGAGTTCCGCAAGGGCTTCCTGAAGCTGCGTAAGACAGCCCAGGAGCGCATGAACATCGAAAAGGAGAACCTGACTCCGCGTACGTTGATCAACGCGAAGACCATCTCCTCGTCGATCGATTACTTCTTTGGCCGTGGCGAGCTGTCGCAGGTGGTCGACCAGACCAACCCGCTCGCGCAGCTCACCCACGAGCGTCGTCTTTCCGCGCTCGGTCCCGGCGGACTGAACCGCAAGCGCGCCGGCTTCGAGGTGCGCGACGTCCATATCTCTCACTACGGCCGCATCTGCCCGATTGAGACGCCGGAAGGCACGAACATCGGGCTGATCGCCAGCCTCGGGATTTACGCCGGGGTCGACGAATACGGCTTTCTGACAACGCCTTACCGGGCGGTGAAGAAGGGGAAGGTCACCGACCAGGTCGAGTGGCTTCGCGCCGACGAGGAGAGCCGGACGTGCATCGTGCCCGCGGATACGGTCGTGGATGCCAAGAGCGTGTTCACGGAAGACCGCGTCATGGCGCGGCTCCGCGGCGACTTCCGCCTGGTTACGAAGAACGACGTTCAGTACATGGACATCTCGACGAAGCAGATCGTCGGCGTGTCCGCGAGTCTGATCCCGTTCCTCGAGCACGATGACGCCAACCGCGCGCTCATGGGTTCGAACATGCAGCGTCAGGCGGTGCCGCTCATTCGCACCGAGCCGCCGGTCGTGGCGACCGGCATGGAGAAGGTGGTCGCCCGGAATTCGGGCATGGTCATCACCGCGTTGCATGGGGGGGCGGTCAAGAAGGTGACCGCGGACGAGATTCAGGTCGGGGACGACCTCTATCGGCTGCGGAAATTCGTCGGACTCAACGAGCGCACCTGCCTGAATCAGAAGCCGATTGTCCGTGAGGGGGAATTGGTGGAGGAGGGCCAGGTCATCGCCGACGGCGCCGCGACCCACCAAGGTGAGCTGTCGCTTGGCCGCAACGTGATGGTCGCCTTCATGCCTTGGGACGGCTACAACTTCGAGGACGCGATCCTCATCTCTGAGGAGCTGGTGAAGCAGGACTTCTACACCAGCATCCACATCGACAACTTCGAGATCGAGATCCGCGAGACGAAGCTCGGTCGCGAGGAGTTCACGCGGGATATCCCGAACGTCTCCGAGCGCGCCCTCCGCAACCTCGACGAAAGCGGCATTGTCAGCATCGGCACCAAGGTGCGTCAGGGTGACATCCTGGTCGGCAAGGTCGCGCCGAAGTCGAAAAACGAGCTGTCGCCCGAGGAGAAGCTGCTCCACGCGATCTTTGGTCGGGCCGGTGAGGACGTGAAAAACGATTCCCTCGAGGTGCCGTCCGGGATCGAGGGGATCGTCATCCATAGCGAGCACTTCTCCCGCAAGGTCAACCAGACCGAGGAGGAGCGCCAGAAGAACCTCGCCGAGATCCGGAAGGCCGAGAGCAAGTTCCTTCAGCTCTACAAGGAGGAGCTCGTCGGACTGGTCGTTCGGTTGTCCGAGCTCGGCAAGGCGCCGCTGATGGACAAGAAGGCCAAGGTGGAGATCGTGGCGGACAACGCCAACGACATCCCGCACCTCAAGGCCGTCCGTGAGCAGATCCAGCACGCCGTTGATTCGATCAGGGGCGCGCAGGCGAAGTCGGTCGCGTATGAGGTTTGCAAGAAGTACTTCGATCGGATCGAGGAATACGAGACCGAGAAGACCAAGAAGGTCAACCGCCTCTCGCGTGGTGATGACTTGGCGACGGGCGTCCTCGAGATGGTCAAGATCTACATCGCGACGAAGCGCCACATCTCGGTGGGCGACAAGATCGCGGGCCGCCACGGCAACAAGGGCGTGATCTCGCGCATCCTCCCCGAGGAGGACATGCCGTTCCACGCGGATGGGACGCCGGTTCAGATGGTCCTGAATCCGCTGGGTGTCCCCTCTCGAATGAACGTCGGGCAGATTCTCGAGACCCACCTGGGATGGGCTGCCAAGCGTCTCGGATTCCAGGCGGTGACGCCGGTGTTCGACGGCGCGAAGGAGTCCGACATCGAGCGAGCGCTGAAGGACGCGGGCCTGCCCGACGGGGGCAAGGTCTCGTTGTTCGACGGGCGCACCGGCGAGGCGTTCGAGCAGGACATCACCGTCGGTTACATGTACATGCTGAAGCTCCACCACTTGGTGGATGAGAAGATCCATGCCCGCGCGACGGGTCCCTACTCGCTCATTACGCAGCAGCCGCTCGGCGGTAAGGCGCGCTTCGGCGGGCAGCGGTTTGGCGAGATGGAGGTCTGGGCGCTCGAGGCCTACGGGGCCGCCTACATTCTGCAGGAGCTCCTCACCGTGAAGTCCGACGACGTCGATGGTCGGACCAAGATCTACGAGTCCATGGTGAAGGGCGAGAACACGCTCGAAGCGGGAACGCCCGTTTCCTTCGACGTGCTTTGCAACGAGATCAAGGGACTCTGCCTCAACATTGAACTTCACCGTGCGCGTACGGCGCTTGCATGAGCGAATAGGCCTAGCACGCTCCGGCCGAAGGCCGACAGCGTGCGGTTCTAGGAACGAAACATGACGATGGACAGCCGCTACGAGAAGGTGAACGAGGTCGCGAGCGTCAGCATCCGCATGGCGTCTCCGACGGATATTCGCAACTGGTCTTACGGCGAGGTGCGGAAACCCGAGACTATTAACTACCGCACCTACCGGTCCGAGAAGGACGGGCTCTTCTGCGAGCGCATCTTTGGCCCGGAGAAGGACTACGAGTGCTCGTGCGGGAAGTACAAGGGCATCAAGCACAAGGGCATCGTCTGTGATCGATGCGGCGTGAAGGTGACCCACTCGCGCGAGCGGCGTGTCCGCATGGGGCACATCAATCTCGCGGCGCCCGTGGCGCACATCTGGTTCTTCAAGGCCATGCCCAGTCGCCTTGGAACCCTGCTGGCGATGAAGACGAACCATCTCGAGCGGGTCGTCTATTTTCAGGACTATGTCGTCATCGATCCGGGCAACCCGGAGGAGACGAAGCTGGCGGAAAAACAGCTCCTGACTGAGGAGGAGTATCGTCAGCACCGCGAGAAGTTCGGGTCCAAGTTCGAGGCTGGGATGGGCGCGGAGGCGGTGAAGAAGCTCCTGCTCCACCTGGACCTGGACAAGCTCAGCGCCGAGCTCCGCATGGAGCTGACGGAGACCAAGAGCAAGCAACGCAAGAAGGACATCATCAAGCGCCTCAAGACGGTCGAGGCGCTCCGTGACTCGGAGAACCGCCCCGAGTGGATGATCCTCGATGTCGTCCCGGTCATCCCGCCGGATCTCCGGCCGCTGGTGCTGCTCGAGTCTGGCAACTTCGCGTCGTCCGACCTGAACGACCTCTACCGCCGCCTCATCAACCGCAACAACCGCTTGAAGAAGTTCCTCGACCTCAACGCTCCCGAGGTCATCATCCGGAACGAGAAGCGGATGCTGCAGCAGTCGGTGGACGCCCTCTTCGACAACGGCCGCTGCCGTCGTCCGGTGCTCGGGTCCAGCAACCGACCGCTCAAATCGCTCACCGACATGATCAAGGGCAAGCAGGGTCGCTTCCGCGAGAACCTGCTCGGCAAGCGCGTGGATTACTCGGCGCGCTCCGTCATCGTCGTCGGCCCTGAGTTGAAGCTGCACCAGTGCGGCCTCCCCAAGAAGATCGCGCTTGAGCTGTTCCAGCCATTCATCATCCGGAGGCTCAAGGAGCTCGGACTGGCCGACACCATTCGCTCGGCCAAGAAGATGCTTGAGCGAAAGGACGAGGAGGTCTGGGATATCCTCGAGGAGGTCATCCAGAACCACCCGGTGATCTTGAACCGCGCGCCGACGCTCCACCGCATGGGTATCCAGGCCTTCGAGCCGGTGCTCATCGAGGGCAACGCGATCCGCATCCACCCGCTGGTTTGCACCGGATTCAACGCCGACTTCGACGGCGATCAGATGGCGGTCCACCTGCCGCTCTCGCTCGAGGCGCAGATCGAAGCCCGGACCCTGATGCTGGCGACGAACAACGTGTTCTCGCCCGCTAACGGCAGGCCGATCATGGCTCCGACCCAGGACATCGTGCTCGGGTGCTATTACCTGACGGTGACCGGTCCGGGGACCTACGAGACCGTGACCGACGCCGAGGGCCGGGAGATCGTCAAGGCGTTCGCTTCCACCCAGGAGGTCTTCCAGGCCTGGAGCGCCAAGAAGATCGTGACGCATCAGCGCATCAGGGTGCGCATCCCGGGTCGTACGATCGTCGACGAGCAGGGCGAGCACGGCATGGTGACGGAGCTCGTCGAGACGACGACCGGGCGAGTCCTGTTCGACGATATCCTCCCGGAGGGGATGCCGTTCTACAATCGCGCCCTCAAGAAGCGGGCGCTGAGCGANGTCATCGTCGATTGCAACAAGCGCCTCGGTCTGAAGGCGACGCTCANNCTCCTCGATGATCTCAAGGATTGCGGCTTCAAGTCGTCNACGATGGCNGGCCTGTCGTTCGGCAAGGGCGACATGCGCATGCCCAAGCGCAAGNCGNCGATCNTNGCGANCGCCCAGAAGGAAGTAGAGGCCGTCGAGGTGCGCCGTGAGGAAGGCGCGATCACCGAGAAGGAGCGCTACAACCAGGTCATCGACATCTGGTCGCACGCCCGTGAGGCGGTCGGCAAGGAGATGATGGAGGAGCTCAAGGTCGATCGGCGGGAGGGTGAGAACTACGTAAACCCGATCTACCTCATGGCTGATTCGGGCGCCCGTGGCTCAATCGATCAGATTCGTCAGCTCGCCGGCATGCGCGGCCTGATGGCCAAGCCGTCGGGAGCGATCATCGAGACGCCCATCAAGGCGAACTTCCGCGAAGGGCTCAAGGTCCTCGAGTATTTCTCCAGCACGCACGGCGCGCGAAAGGGCTTGGCTGACACTGCCCTGAAGACCGCGGACTCAGGTTACCTGACACGCAAGCTGACGGATGTCACCCAGAACGTCGTCGTCACGACGATCGATTGCGAGACTCCTCGCGGCGTGGTCAAGGGTGCTGTCATGAAGGGCGAGCGCGTCGAGGTGCCGCTCAGCCAGAACATCCGGGGGCGGACCTCGCGCCAGACCATCCGCGACATCATCACCGACGAGTTGATCGTCGACGAGAACGAGGTCATCTTCGAAGAGGCGGCGAGCCGCATCGAGGGACTCGGTTTCGAGAAGATCCAGGTGCGCAGCTCGTTGACCTGCGATGCCGCGCTCGGGATCTGTGCGAAGTGTTACGGCGCCGACCTGTCACGAGACAAGGTCGTCGAGGTCGGCACGGCGGTCGGCATCATCGCTGCGCAGTCCATCGGTGAGCCTGGAACCCAGCTGACGATGCGGACCTTCCACATCGGAGGTACGGCGTCGCGCGCGGTCCAGGAGAAGAACATCGTGCTTAGGCGGCCGGGTGTGATCTCTTATCGGGGCTTGCGCACGGTGGTGAGCGGCGCGAAGAAGCTCATCGTGCTCAACCGAAACGGCTCCATCGCTGTCCTCGATGAGAAGCAGCGGGAGCTCGAGACGCACGACATCCCGCTCGGCTCCCTCCTCCACGTGGCCGACGGTGAGGAGATCACGAAGGCGGCAGCCAAGAAGGGCCTCTTGCTTTGCGAGTGGGACCCACACACGTCGCCCCTGATCGCTGACGTGCCGGGCGTCGTCGCGTTCGAGGACATCGTCGACAACGAGACGATGAAGTTCGAGCAGGAGGCTGGCTCGCGCAAGAAACGCATGGTGATCATGGAGCACAAGGGTGCCCTCCATCCGCAGATCGTTCTCCTCGACAAGGACGGCGCCAAGGTGCAGCAGTACCACGTGCCCGAGCGCGCCGTGATCGAGGTGAAGGAAGGGCAGAAGATCAAGGCCGGTACGGTCCTCGCCAAGCGGCCTCGCGAGGTCCAGGGGACGCAGGACATCACGGGCGGCCTTCCGCGCGTTACCGAGCTGTTCGAGGCGCGAACCCCGAAGGACCCGGCGGTCATCGCCGAGATCGATGGCGTCGTCGAATTGGGCGATAAGAAGCGCGGCAAGCGCATCATCATCGTCCGTAACGACGAGACAGGGAAAGAGCACGCGCACCTCGTGCCCCATGGCAAGTACCTGCGCGTGCACAAGGGTGACGAGGTCGGTGCCGGTGATCCGCTCGTCGAGGGCCCGCTGGTCCCCCATGACATCCTGCGCATTTCGGGTGAGGAGGCGCTGCATGCCTACCTCATGACTGAGGTCCAGAACGTCTATCGGTCACAGGGCGTGACGATCGACGACAAGCACATCGAGATCATCATCTCGCAAATGCTGCGCAAGGTCCGCGTTGAGGAACCGGGTGACTCCGACTTCCTTCCGGGCACGGTGGTCGACAAGCATCGCTTCCGGATGGAGAACAACCGGATCGAGGAGGCGCAGGGTAAGCCTGCCAGTGCGGAGCCGTTGCTGTTGGGCATCACGAAGGCCTCTTTGCAGAGTGAGTCCTTCATCTCGGCGGCGTCGTTCCAGGAGACCACCAAGGTCCTCACCGAGGCCGCCTTGGGTGGGAAGGTCGACCAGCTTGTGGGACTGAAGGAGAACGTCATCCTTGGCCACCTCATCCCGGCCGGGACCGGTTTCCAGGACTATCACGACACCCTGATCAAGCACTCGTTCGATTTCGCCGATGACGAGATGCCTCCGCCGGAAAAGTTGGCGGAGAGCGCCTCGGCCTGACATCCGGTCGGCTCGGAGATCGCGGGGCCGCGTGCGCGCAGGCCCCGCGCTTCTCGTCGGTGTTAGTCACATGATACGGTCTAGCCATGGTGATTCGAGTCGTCCTCGTGCTCCTATGGACTTCGTTTGCCTCGGCCCAGATCTTGCCAGTGACACACTGGCGGCTGGACGAGACCACGGGGACCGTGGCGATGGACAGTTCTGCGAGCGGCAATCATGGGACGCTCGCCGGGTTCGGGGCCGCGCCCTGGACCACCGGTGCTCTCGGCGGGGCGCTGTCATTCCTGGGGGCTCAGCAAGTTGACGTGACGATGGCGTTGGCGCTGCCGGCTTACGACGCGTCCGGGAGTCCCTATTCCATCGCTTTCTGGGTCAAGGCGCCGCCCCAGAATGAGCGGAAGATCTATGCGGAGGCCAGCTCAGGAAGCGTCCTCCCGATCTACACTCTGGGTACGGGGCGCGTGGGCGCAGGGACGATGGACCGCCTGCGATTTGTCATTCGTAGCGCGACGGGCATCTACTTAAAGAAGGCGGAGTCCAGCTACCCGGTCTTCGATAACACCTGGCACCACGTGGCGTTGGTGGATGACGGGGGCGCGGTGACGCTCTACGTTGATGGCCAGGCCAATCTGGGGAACTACTCCTACACCATCGTCGGTAACCAGGGCAACGTCGATCGGGTTACGCTGGGAGCGATGGCCGGCGCCGGCGCGTGCTGCAACTTCATCGGTCTGCTCGACGACTTCCGCATTTACGGCTACGCCATGAGCGTCTTCGACGTCGCGACGGTGATGGCTGATGGCGTCCTCGTGTCGGGCTATCAGCAGAACCAGCCCGGAGCGTCGCTCACTGTGATGGGCGCCATCGGGTCGTTCACCAGCGCGCCGCAGCTCCTCCTGGCTCCTGGGCAGGTCTTCCCCATGGTGCTGTCGACGATCCTCCCCGGTAACCCCTGGGAGATGGGTGTCGGTACCGTACCGGCCATCCCTGCGGCGACGGTGCTGTCGGCGAACATCATCAACCTTGACCTCAGCAGCCCGAGTCTCAGCCTCCTGAACAACAGCTTCTCCACGCCGTTCGCCGTGACCCTGGGATTGCCCGGTGGGGGTGTCGGTGTCGGATCCGCGACCGCGGTCGTTTCCATGCAGGCCCCCATCACGACAACCCTCGTGTCGTTGCAGTTCGGCCTCGTCGACCCGAGCAATCCGGACGGCGTCGTGATCAGCGCTCCCGTGACCCTCGCGGTGCCATGATGTCGCGTGAGGCAAGTAAGACCGGTGCAGCCCTGGCGCTCCTTCTTCTGGCGGGCGCGGTTGCGGGGCAGGCGCCCCTGTCCGCGCGATGG
Source organism: Planctomycetota bacterium (assembly GCA_002683135.1). Classification (GTDB taxonomy): domain Bacteria; phylum Planctomycetota. The sequence goes on from NYSS01000092.1 coordinate 56,338, forward strand.
ACGCTCGACGAGACCATGGGCCTTACGGCGGCGGATAGCTCGGTTAACGCGAATCATGGGACCCTGACGAACTACCTGTCCACCGCGTGGGCGTCTGCCGTTTTCGGTAACGGGCTCGTGTTCAACGGGAGCAGCAACTACGTGACCTGCGCGACAAACGGGGGTGTTCCTGCCAGCCTCCCGGGTGCTACCTACTCCGTTGCCGCGTGGGTGAACGCCGGCCCTCAGAGCAACAAGGTCATTTACGGGGAAGGTCACACCGGGAACTACACCGGGGTGGCGGCCGTGTTCTCTCTCGGCAGCGGCGTCAACTCAGCGACCAGTCTGCGGGTGGTCATCCGCAACAATGCCGGCGTTGCCCAGCTTGATCGCGAGTCGATCGCGACGGTCTTCGACGGTGCGTGGCATCACGTCGCCTGGGTCGACAACGGGCTCGGCGGCGCCTGGCTCTACATTGATGGCGTGCTCGATGCCGGGGACTTCAGCTACACCCGCAGCGGCTTCTACAGCCTCAATCGTGTGGGGCTCGGCGCGTTGACCCAGTTGACCGCTTGCTGCCGGTTGGACGGGGTGCTTGACGAGGTCCGGGTTTATCCGTTCGCGATCACCCCTCTTGATGTTCAGGTGATTCAGGGCAACGGGACCCTGGGGACCGGGTTCCAGGTGAACCAGTCGAGCGCGCGGATGGACGTCAATGGGTACGCCGGGTCTTTCGCGAGTGCCGCCCGGGTCACTATCCCGCAAGGGACCCCGTACACGTTGAGCCTCGCGACCTCGCTCGGTGGGTTCCCGTGGGAGCTGGCGTCCCACCCCGGGGTGGCGGTTCAGAACAGCCTGGTTCTGGGGCCATCGAATATCGTCAACGTGGCGTTGGACTCGGCGACGGTCTTGGCGAACAACTTCTTCTCCACCACGTGGGGCGTCCCGGTCGCGATCCCGACTTTCACCCCGGTTGGCTACGCGCTCTCCACCTCCTTCTCTTTCACGGCACCGACGGTGCCGCTGTTCCTGACGATCCAGTTTGGGATGGTCGACCCGGGTGCCGCGGCGGGGTTCTCTCTCTCCAGCGCCGTGGAGATCGACGTCCCGTGACAACCGTTCGCGCCCTGCTTCTCGGCGCTCTGGTCGGGCTCGTCCCTGTCACTGCCTCAGCGCAGACGGCGATGATCACGGAGTTCATGGCGCGCAACGCGACGACGCTCGCGGACGAGGACGGTGCGTTCTCCGATTGGATTGAGATCACGGCGGCCGGGCCCGGTTCGGTCAACCTTGGTGGCTGGTATCTGACGGACGATCCACAGGACCTGACCAAGTGGACGTTCCCGCCAGAGGTGCTCGCTCCTGGGGCGTCGCTCATTGTCTTCGCGTCGTCGAAGAACCGGGCCCTCCTCGGATCGGAACTCCACGCCAACTTCAGTCTCGCGGGTGACGGCGAGTACCTCGCCCTCGTCGAGCCGGGCGGCGTCGCCATCGCGACCGCCTTCGCGCCGTCCTATCCGCCCCAGCGTACGGATGTCTCGTACGGGACGAACATCGGCGCCCAGGCCCTGGTCGGCTCGGGCGCCGGCGCCACTGCCATCGTGCCGATGGATGGTTCGCTGGGTACGACGTGGACCTTGGCGGCCGGCGGTGCCCCGGTGACGGGGGCCATCGCTCACTGGGAACTCAATGAGACCAGCGGCGGGCTCGCGGCCGACGCAACGGGCAACGGTCATGTCGGGACCCTGGTTAATTTCTCGGGCAATCCGTGGGGCGTGGCCCAGCACGGCGGCGGCCTCGCGTTCGACGGGAGCAACGACTACGTCGATGTCGCCGTGGGGGGCGCCTTGCCCGTCTTCGACGGGTCGGGCGCGGCGTATTCCATCGGGCTCTGGGTGAAGGGGCCGCCGCGGGACGACGACCGCGTCTACAGCGAGGGCAGCAGCCAGGGGAACAGCCCTCTGTTGACGCTCGGAACCGGGCGCAACTCGAATGGCACGACTGATCGGTTCCAGGTCTTCATCCGCAACGACGGCGGAGGCGTGCTGCTCAACCAGCAGACCCAGACCCCGGTCTTCGACAACACGTGGCATCACGTGACATGGGTCGACGCCGGAGGCATGGCGAGCGTGTACGTGGACGGGGTGCTCGACCCGGTTTCGTTCAGCTACTCGATCTCGGGGACCTGGTCGTCCATGAACCGTGTCTCCCTCGGCGCGGTTCTGCGGGCGGGTACGTGTTGCCACATGCAGTGTGAACTCGACGACGTGCGCGTCTACGATCGCGCGCTGCTCCCCTCCGAGGTCCAGGACGTCATGAACGCCTCGAGCCAGGGGACGGCCTGGACGGCAGGAACGACGGGTGCCGGGTTCGACCTCGGTGTCGGATATCAGCCGCTCATCGGCCTCGACCTCCAATCAACCATGTCGGGAGTGAATGCGTCCGCCTTCGTCCGCGTGCCGTTCCCGGTCTCGGACCCGACGACGTTCAGCGGCCTCCAGCTGCGGATGCGTTACGACGACGGGTTCGTGGCCTATCTCAATGGACAGGTCGTGGCGTCGGCGAACGCCCCCGCTGCGCTGCCGTGGAACGCGTCGGCGACCACGGACCGTCCCGATGCCCTCGCCCTCCAGTTCCAGACCTTTGACATCTCCGCCTCTCTTCCGGCGCTGCAGGCGGGGGGCAATATCCTCGCCATCCACGGCCTGAATTCGAGCTTCGCCAACGATGACTTCCTCATTGTCCCCGAGCTCGACGGTGTGGCGGCCGGTCCACCGATCGCTTACTTCCCCGATCCCACCCCCGGCGGTCCGAACGGCGTCGGCCTCGCCGGGCTCGTCAACGATCCCGTGGCAGACACGCCCCGTGGCCTGGCGACGAACACCTTCGCCGTGACCCTGACGTCACCCACGCCCGCGGCGACGATCCGTTTCACCACCGATGGCAGCGAGCCGACTCCGTCTTCGCCGGCCTACGTCGCACCGATCACCGTCGCGACGACCACCGTCCTGCGGGCGCGCGCCTATGTCACCGGATGGGTCCCTTCCGGGGTCGGCACATGGACCTGGATCTTCACCGCGGACGTGCAGCAGCAGACCAACAGCCCGCCCGGGTTCCCGGCGACGTGGGCAGGAGCTCCCGCCGCCGATTACGAGATGGATCCACAGATCGTCAACGATCCCGTCTACGCGCCGGTCATGGGCAGCGCCCTGACGTCGATCCCGATCGTCTCCGTGGTGACCGACCTCGAACACCTGTTCGGGCCGTCCGGCATCTACGTCAACCCGCTCCAGGAGGGGGTGGCCTGGGAGCGCCCGGCGTCGGTCGAGTGGATCTACCCGGACGGGACTCCGGGCTTCCAGGTTGACTGTGGGCTGCGCATCCAGGGGGGCGCGAGCCGTCTGCCGGAGAAGTCCCCCAAGCACTCGCTGCGTCTCTTGTTCAAGAGCCAGTACGGCCCGGCGAAGCTCGAGTTCCCGTGGTTCGAAGGATCGACCGTCACGTGGTTCGACACGGTGATCCTGAGAGGCCACTTCGGGAACACCTGGATCCACTGGAGACACTCGGAGCGCGCCATCGCCACCTTCATGCGCGACCAGTGGATCAAGAACACTCATCGGGAGATGGGGCAGCCGTCGCCGTACAACAACTACGCCCACCTGTATCTGAACGGTCTGTACTGGGGGCTGTACAACCCGACGGAGCGCCCGTCCGCGCCTTTCCTGGCTTCACGATTCGGCGGCGAGCCTGAGGATTACGACGCGATCAAGGGAGGCGGCGCCGTGGACGGCGACGCGACCGCCTGGAACACCGCCATGAACATGGCCAACGCGGGGCTCTCGACCGCATCCGCCTATGCCGCGATCCAGCAGTACGTGGACGTGATCAACCTGGCCGACTACATGATCCTGAATCACTACGGCGGCAACTGGGACTGGGATCACCACAACTGGTATGCGGGCCGCAAGCGGGAGGTGGGCGCCCAGTTCCGTTTCTTCTGCTGGGATTCGGAGCACGTCCTCGAGAGCGTGAACCAGAACGAGCTCTCCCAGAACTCGAACGGGAACCCGTCGCGGATCTTCACCCGATTGCTGTCCAACCCGGAGTTCGTTGTGCTCCTCGGTGATCGCATACACCGCCATTTGTTCAACGACGGGGCCTTGACGCCCACCGCGGCGCACGGGCGTTGGACCGGCCTGCGTACGGAGATCGAGACCGCGGTGGTGGCGGAGTCGGCGCGATGGGGGGACTACCGTCGGGATGCCCACTCATGGCAGTCCGGCCCCTACCACCTGTACACCAAGAACGTGCACTGGCTCACGGAGCAGGCGCGGCTGTCGGCTTCCTACTTTCCCCAACGGACCGGCGTCGTCGTACAGCAATACCGCAGCGCGGGTCTGTATCCGACCCTCGACGCGCCGACGTTGAGCCAGCACGGGGGCGCCATCGCCGCCAGCACTCCGGTGACCTTGTCCGCTCCGACCGGGACGACCTGGTACACACAGGACGGGACCGACCCGCGGCTCGTCGGGGGTGCCGTCTCCGCCTCCGCGTCGGCGTATGGGGGACCCCTCACCCTGGCGTCCAGCCGGACGATCAAGGCTCGGGCGTTGTCGGGCGGAACTTGGAGCGCGCTCACCGAGGCGACGTTTGTAACCGAGGGCGTGAGCGTCAACGAGATCCTCGCGCGCAACGTGAACGGCCTCGTGGACGGCGCCGGCGACCACGACGACTGGGTCGAGCTCGTGAACGGTTCGTCCATCGCCATCGATGTCTCCGGTTACTGGCTCACCGACGACCTGTCGGTTCCTCAGAAGTGGTCCATCCCGGCTGGGACCGTCCTGTTGCCCGGTGACACGTTGCTGGTATGGGCGGACGACGAGCCGGGGGAGGGGCCTTATCACGCGACCTTCAGGCTCGCGGCCGGCGGGGAGTCGGTGGCGCTGTTCCTCCCGGATGGGGTGACGCTCCAGGACGTCCGTGGGTTCGGTCCGCAGGCGGCGGACGTTTCGTACGGGCGGTTGTTCGACGGCGGCGAGCCGTGGGTCACCCTGCCGTCGCCCACGCCCGGTGTCCTTAATGACTCGGGGGCGTGCGGGGTGCGTCCCTACGGTGCTACCGATCCCACAGCGCTCGTCATGACCCTCGACGCCGTGCCGCCGCCAACGGTGGGCCTGACCTCGACCCTGCAGATACGCGGCGCCCCTCCGCTGAGCCAGGTCACGGCCTACCTGGCGTTCGCCCCCGCCCAGGTGCCGATCCTCGGTTCCAATGCCGAGCTCCTCATCGACCCGGGGTTCGCTCCGTTCGCCACCGTCACCACCAACGTCTGGGGTGAGGCGGACCACCTCGTAGGGGTTCCCAATCTGCCGTCGTACGTCGGTCTCACCGTGTACCTGCAGGCCGCGGCGGTGACGGCGCAGGGGTTGGTGGGTTCCCATGCCCTCGAGATCCGCATCTGTCCCTGATGGGGTTCGTTGGTGACACCGGTTTCCTCCAGGGGTACGCTGGCCCATGGCGCCCATCGCACGGGCGCATCCTCTCACAGGACGAAAGGAGTCCACGCGTGCGTACATTTCTTGCACTCGCGATGGTCGGTTGCGCCGTGGCTTTTGGTCAGGCGGGACCCGCCGCTCACTGGCGGCTGGACGAGACCATGGGCACCCTGGCGAGCGACAGTTCGCCCAACGCCAACGACGGCACCCTGGTGGCCTTCGGGGCCACCCCGTGGACGACGGGTGTTCATGGCGGCGCCCTCACGTTCAATGGAACTCAGCACGTGAGTTGCGCGGTGAACGCCGGGCTCCCCGCCTACGACGCCTCCGGGAGCCCGT
>NYSS01000093.1 GCA_002683135.1 Planctomycetota bacterium
CAATGTCCAAGGGTCGAGCCCCTTGGTTACGTGGACAAAGACGTCGCGCAGCCCGCCGGCCGGGCTGACCACGTATTTCTCCGACTTGAGCCCCTCGCCCGCTTGAGCGCAGTGCTGATCGGACCCCATGCCGATGGGTGGCCGCTTCGGCGCTTCGCCGTCCCAGCGGGCCGCACCGGACAGCGTTGCGCCTCTGGCCAGGGCGGCCGCGTCTGGCTCGTTGACGGTGATCTCGGGGTANNCCGGTGCGTCGTCCCCGCACCCCGCCNNCGCNANCGTGATGNNGGTTNCCGCGGCGATGAGGAGGCTCAAGGGCNNGAGGCGANGCAGNGNAGTACGCGTTGGATGGCTCATNNTNGAATCCTAACGTCTCTCNGGCGCGGGTTAGGATCCAAGCATGATGCGTCTCTTCCTGGTCCTCNCTCTGGTGATCTGCTCCGCCTGCTCCGACGGCGACCCGGCCCGCTCTACCGCGCGCGGCATCCCGCCCGATCCGGCGCCTCAAGATGCCTCTGACCCGGCCGCCATGGTCCGGCAGGACGCTGCGGCGCTGGNCTTGCTCGACCGCGCGGATGGGCTGCTGTACTCGCCCCTGTTGGCGGGTCTTGCCGATGTCACCTACCGCTACAAGTCCTCGCGCCAGCCGAAGGTCGTGGTCGAGGTGCGCTGGATGAAGCCCGATCTCGTGAGTAGTCGCCTGTTACTGGAGCCAGGGGCGGGCGCGGGNACCCGGCGGTGGGCGGANGNCTCGGGGTCCTCGCACCTGAAGAACGTGACGCACCTGGTGGATCTGGTGGTCCGGCCCCCCACTCGCTCCCAGTATGAGGGCGACGAGATCATCTTCGAGTCAGAGCGCCGTCTGAGGGTGGTCGCGCGTTCGGAGCGGTCGCTCGCGAGGTCCCTCCTCGAGGCGCTGATCACGTTCGGTCCGAACGGTCTCCCGGTTCACATGGAGATGCAGACTGCCACCTCGGTGATCACCCTTGGGCCGACGTATCGCCGTGGNCCTGAGGGTCGCTGGCTCGTCGACAAGGTGGATACTCGGATCAACAGCAGAGGCGAGGTCCGGACCACCGTGATGAAGTTCGAGTATCAGCGGGTCGGGGCCTACACGATGCCGCAGAGGGTCACGCTCGACGGCCTCGACCAGCCGGTGGTGCAGGAGTACCTGGACATCCATGTGGATCAGGGGCTNACGGAGGAGCAGNTTAAGTAGCCGTCTCGCGGCCCGCCCCCGTTCTGGGTGGAGCGCGACCGTCTCCGATGCGACAATGCCGCCATGCCTGTCCGCGACCACGACCTCCACGTCCAGAACACGTTATCCCGCTCCAAGGAGCGCTTCGAACCCCTCGTCGAGGGGCAGGTCGGGATCTACGTGTGCGGGCCGACGGTTTACTCCGACACCCACCTGGGTCACGCCAAGAGCTACGTCTCGTTCGATGTGATCGTGCGATACCTGCGGCACCTCGGTTTCAAGGTGCGCTATGTCCAGAACATCACGGACGTCGGGCACCTGACGGATGACGCGGACGAGGGAGAGGACAAGCTGGGCAAGCGCGCTCGCCTCGACAAGGTGCACCCCATGGAGCTCGCCGAGACGTACACGCGCCTCTATCTGCGAGACATGGACGCGTTGAAGGTTGAGCGGGCAGACATCTACCCGCGGGCGTCCGGGCACATCAACGAACAAATCAACATCATCGAGGACCTCATCGAGCGCGGCAANGCGTACGAGGTCGGGGGCAACGTCTATTTCTCGGTCCCCTCGTGGGAGGCGTACGGGAAGTTGTCGGGACGACAGTCCTCGGAGCAGGAAGCGGGGCACCGTGTGGAGGTGCGCGGCGACAAGAAGGACCCGCGCGACTTCGCGTTGTGGAAGGTGGCTGACGGGGGACACATCCTGCGCTGGAAGAGCCCTTGGGGCTGGGGCTACCCTGGCTGGCACGTGGAGTGCTCGGCCATGTCAGTCAAGTACCTCGGCGAGACGTTCGACATTCACGGTGGCGGGCTCGAGAACCAGTTCCCGCATCACGAATGCGAGGTCGCCCAGAGCAACGCGGTGGGCGATGGGTTCGCGCGCTACTGGCTCCACAACAACATGATCAACGTCGACGGCGTGAAGATGGGNAAGTCGCTCGGCAACTTCATCACGGTCGAGGCTGCGCTGCGCGATCACGACGCCGAGGCGATTCGTGCGTTNCTGCTCATGACGCACTACCGGTCTCCGGCCAACTACACGACCGATGGGCTCTCATCAGCGCGCAACGGGTTGGACCGNCTCCACGGAGCGGTGCGGGCGTTGGCGTCCGCCGCCGCCTCGGCCCCGGCGGATCAGCAGCCGGGGGACGCGGCATTGGGCGCGGCCATAGAGAAGGCGGAGAACGACTTTCACGCGGCCATGGACGACGACTTCAACACGCCCATCGCCATCGCGGCGCTGTACGAACTCGTCAAACCCGTGAACCAGGCGTTGGCCGCTGGCGACGTCTCCAAGGACGTGCTCACTGCGGCAAGAGATATCTTCGTAGATCTCGGCGAGGGGGTTCTCGGGATCGTGGGAGATCATTCAGCTGATGAGGGCGGCATGGCTGCTGATCCCTTCATCGACCTGCTGCTCGCGGTCCGTACCGAGCTGAAACAGCTCAAGAGCTTCGAGCTCGCGGACAGGATTCGCGACGACCTTGAGAGCAATGGTGTCGAGGTGAAGGACACGAAGGACGGCGCCACCTGGGGTCGCCGAGCCTGAGCTCCCGGGCCGGCGTCGCGCCGTCGAAGCCCGGGATCTACCAGTCGTGCAGGTCTTGAATGACCGCTGATCGACCGCCGTCCACGACGATCGTCGCGCCGCTGACGAACGCCGCGTCAGAGGACAGCAGGAAGCACGCCACGTGGGCGATGTCCTCCGGTGTCCCGGTGCGCCCCAGCGGGTGCATGGACAGCACGCGCCGAAAGCTCGCCTCTGGATCAGCGGATTCGCTCAGGCGTCGCTCGGTGTGGTCGCTCTGTATGTAGCCGGTGACGAGGACGTTGGATCGAATCCCCTGCGGCCCGAAGTCGATGGCCATGGAACGACTCATGGCGAGCAGGGCGCCCTTGGTGACCGCGTAGGGGAAGGCGCGGGGCATCGTGCGCAGGACGTGGGTCGGGGCTATGTGGACGATGGACCCACCGCCGGCGGCCTTCAGGAATGGCGCGCACGTACGGGCGCAGATCCAGGCGGCTTCGAGGTTGTAGGCGACGCTGTCTTCCCAGTCTTTTCGGCTGGTGGTGAGCGCGTCACCCTGCGCCCGGTAGGACATCCCGTTGACGAGTCCGTGGAGGCTGCCGTATGCCAGGATGGCGTCTCCGACCATGGCCTGGACGGCGGCCTCGTCGGTGAGATCGACGGGCGCGAACGTCGCCTCGCCGCCCGCCTCGAGGATCGCCTCGACGACCGCGTGGCCAGCGTCTTCGTCTTTGTCCGCGACGACGACGCGGCCGTTTTCTTGCGCCGCCTTGAGTGCGATGGCGCGCCCGACGGACGAGCCTCCGCCGGTCACCACCGTGACCTTGTCATCGAGCCTTCCCACGTTTCTCCTTCGTCAGAGCGCGGACAGGGCCCGCTTCACTGCTCCTTTACGGGCAGCTGGACCTGCACGATGCTCTTCTTCCATGCCACGTGCCGGATCGGCCCGGATTGCTCGAGGGACGCGCGGCTCGCGTGTTCGCGCAGCCGCTGCTCCGCGAGGCGGAGGGTCTCAGCATCCGGGACCGTAACGATGGTCGTCAGGATACGGTGCGGCGTCTGGATCGTGAACCGGGGGGTGCCTTTTGTTCCCGCGCGGGGCTTGTCTTGCTGTGTGAGGTGGACGGGGAGGCCCACGGCGACCGTGCGCTCGCCGTCGAAATCGCGGAACCCGGGCCCATTCCGGTTGATGTCCAGCTCCTCGATGAAGGCGTTCACGACCCGCTCGGCGTCCGCCGGATCGCCAGGGATGTCATCTATCAGGACGACCTGTTCGCGGGCAGACAGGCGGTCGAAGATCGGACTCTGGGAGAGCGGTTCAGGCTCAACGAAGATCTCCGGCTCGATGCTCTTTCCGAACGAGATCTCCTCGATCGTCTCTTTGGCGAGGACCTCGTCATCCACAGAGATGGTCGCCGCGAAGCCGACCATGATCCCGTCGATCTTTCGGAAATCGGAGAACGTCACGGACATGGAGGCCTTGGTCAGGCGGCTCTTCATGCTGGCCTTCCATTCGACGCGGCTGAGCATCGCTGTATCCAGAGCGAACCCGAGGAGGAACGGACCCACGTCGCCCTCTTCGAATCCGACCTCGAGCCAGTCAAGCCCGTCACGCAACCCGAGCTCCGTGGTGGTGACGGTCGTGTCTTCCTCCAGCCCGACAAGGAGCCCGCAGCGCACCATCGCCATCTGTTCTTCAAGTCGAAGGAGGTCCGCTTCTTCAACGGGGACAGGGACATCATCGAGGGTCGACCAGGTGGTGTCGCCGTTGGAGGCGTGCACCAGGCGTGCCCCCCGGGTGGAGACGTCGTGCCTGTAGCGTCCTGGAAGGGCGATGCTGATGCGGGCCTCGGTGCGCCGACCCGCCTCGTTCGCGATGGTGCGGGAGACCACGGAGCGAACGAGAGATAGCCGTTCGTGACCCCCGAGGGCTTCGATGGCGCGCGCCAGCAGGCTCGGGCCATCCGGGGTCGCGGCTTCACTCTTCTCGTACTGCTCGGTGCGAACGAAGATCGCGTACAGCGCCGCCGCGGGTACCGCGAGGGCGAAGAACAGAACGACCAGTAGCTTTCGGCGGGAACGGGACATGGGAGCGCTCAGAGGCAGACCAGAGAGACCATAGCCCGACCCCGAGGGGCGGACAACGGTCAGTCGGTGAGGGCGTCGAGGCGTTCGACGATCCAGTTCGCGGCCTGATGGGCTTCGACCCAGGGAGTCCCGTTGCTGGANTCCGCGCCGGTGGCGTCGTTACCTACAAAGACGTCCACGCGGTCGATCACGTGCCGCGCGCTGTCCTTCATCTCGAGGCCGTCNGTCATGGCCATGGCCGTGAGCGTGTCTCCGGTGACGTGGTCCTTGAAGCTGTTCCCCTCGGCGACGAGGATCGCGTCTCGGGGTACGGCGTCGAGGGCGGCGCGAACGCCGGCGCCCATGTGGGCGGGATCGACGATCAGCCACAGGACCTCGGCGGCGCCGGCCGCGAGATAGCGGCCGGTGTCCTTCCCGGAGACATCCAGGGTCGGCAGGTCCCGGATCAGACGGAACGGTTGGTCGAGATCGTCGCAGACCCCGCAGCCGTCGTTCTGTCGGGGACAGGTGTCCAGGTGGGTTCGCGTTATCTTCAAGGCGACGCAGGCGCGGCCCCTCAGGTCCAGCGCCTCGAGGAGCTCTTCGCAGAGCGTCGTCTTGCCGGCGTTGCTGCTCGATCCGGTCACGCAGATGGTCGCGAGGAGGTCCGGGCGTGCCGTCCGGATGTCAAGCCGCTCATTGGCGGGGCATGCCGTGAGTTGATTCATGGGGAGCAGGGTCAATTTTCTTCACCTTCACCCTACGATGTCCAGCCCCCTCTTGTCGTTTTGGGGTGAGTGAGCGAATTGACCTGGCACCGTAACGATCATCTCGACGGCCTCAATCCCGGGCAGCGACTGGCTGTGGAGACCATTTCCGGACCGATCCTCGTCCTCGCGGGCGCGGGGACCGGCAAGACGCGGGTCGTCACGTGCCGGATCGCGGAGATCCTCTCCAAGGGGGTTGGCCCCGGTTCCGTGTGCGCGGTCACGTTNACCAACAAGGCTGCCCGGGAGATGAGGGGGCGGGTCAAGGCGATCCTGAAGGGCCGAGACATCTCGGCCATGGTCGTGAGCACGTTCCATAGCCTGGGGCTGCGGGTCCTGCGCGAGTTCGGACACCACATCGGCCTGAAGAGGAACGCGAACATCGCCGACGAGGCTGACCAGCTCGGTCTCATCACCGACGCGCTGCGCGAGTGTGGCTTGTCGCGAGCGGTCATTCGACCGAATGACGCGCGCTGGAAGATCTCGCTGTGGAAGAACGCGGGGCTGGGTCCGGACGANGCGCTCGAGGCCGCGGATCCAGGGATCGACAGCACGCTCGCTGTCGCCTACGGACGCTATGAGGACGAGCTTCGGCGGCAGGGGCTGCTGGACTTCGACGATCTCATCCTGCAGCCGTTGCGCCTGTTCAAGGACGCGCCCCAGGTCCTCGAGAAGCTGCAGGACCGTTGGCGTTACCTGCTGGTGGACGAGTATCAGGACACGAACGGCTGTCAGTACGAGATGATCCGCGGCATCGCGGGTACCCGTCGCAACGTGTGTGTCGTTGGCGACGACGACCAGTCCATCTATGGGTGGAGGGGGGCTGACCCGGAGCGGATCCTCCGCTTCACGATCGACTTCAAGGGCGCCGAGGTGGTCACCCTCGATCAGAACTACAGATCGACGGGGCGGATCCTCGACGCGGCGAACACCTTGATCGCGACCAACGCGAAGCGCCGCGAGAAGAACCTCTGGTCAGCGCTGGGGCGGGGTGAGCCCATCGACCTGTACATCGCCGAAGACGAGAAGGACGAGACGGACTTCGTCGTCGGGCGTATCTCTCTGCTGCGCCATCGAGATGGCATGAAGTGGGAGGATTGCGCGATCCTGTTTCGCGCCAACAGCCAGTGTCGACCTCTCGAGCAGGCCTTGCGTGCCCGCCAGATCCCGTACCGGGTCGTCGGCACGCGCTCATTCTTCGACCGTCGTGAGGTGCGCGATCTGCTGGCGTTTCTTCGCCTCGTTCGCAACGAGGATGACGATTCGGGGTTGCTCCGCATCATCAACACGCCGCCGCGGGGGATCGGCAAGGGGAGCATCGACAAGGTCCTCGGGTGGGCCGCGGAGGCGCGCGCATCCGCGTTCCCGACCCTCCGGCAGCGCAAGGACGACCTCCCGGCCCGCGCGCGGGCCGGGGCTGAGCGCCTCATCGCCATCGTCGACGGGTTCGCTGAGCTGGCGCGGAGCTCGGGCATCTGGAAGGCGATGGGCTGGCTCGTCGAGGAGATCCAGTACAAGGATCACTTGCGGACCATCGTCGATGATCCCTTGGAGCTGGACACTCGCTTCAACGTGGTCGACGAGCTGGTCGACTCCGCACGTCAGCAGCAGGAGGCTGGGCTCCGGACGTTGGAGGCNTTCCTCGATGCTCTGGCGCTTCGCGACAAGGAGGAGGAGCAGGACGAAGACACGACGGGCATCACCCTGCTGACCATGCACGCGGCGAAGGGGCTCGAGTATCCGGTGGTGTTCATGGTCGGCGTGGAGGAGGGGATCCTGCCGCATCGCAACTCCATAGAAGGCGAGGATGGGGACCGGGCGGACGAGCTTGGGGTGGAGGAGGAGCGCCGGCTCGCCTACGTGGGTGTCACCCGTGCCCGGGAGCGCTTGCACCTGAGCTACGCTCGGACCCGGACCCGTTTCGGGCGGACCGAGGATCGTACGATGAGCCGCTTCCTCGAGGAGATGGACGTCGACTCGTTCCACATCACCGACAGCAGTGACGACACCCTCGCCGACCCCGAGGTCGGCCGCCAGATGATGAGCCAGATCCGCTCTCGCTTCGCCGCGAAGAAGTCAGAGAAGGGTGAGGAGCGGTGGGAGGGGACGGAGTGACCTGTCGCTTCATGGGAGCGCGGGCCCTGCTGTGCTTCGTGGCCCTCGGCGGCACGACCTCGGCCCAGGTCTTGAGGGAGGGCGCCAGGCCTCACCTTGAGGCTGTTCGGGTCGAGCTGCCGGTGCTGCGCGGCCCGTCCCTGCTCGTCGTCGAGGCCTCGCGTCCGGCGTCGGTGGATGAGGGGGTGGCGCGCCCGGATGCGGAGCTAGCGCTCGATGGCAAGACGATCGGGCGCTTGTCCGACTTCACCATCGGCCGCGACCGTTTTCGTATCCACATCCCCGTTGACGTCAGCGCGCGGACCCGCGGCAGGGGGCTGGTGTTCGAGGCAGCTCCTCGGCCGCCGGGTCTCCTCCTCGGTCCGATCTCGTTGATCCCGGCCGGGGTGCTCGAGGTGGAGGTCGTCGATCCTCAGGGCGCGCGNGTCCCCGCCGTCGTCGAGATCGTGTCGGCTGAGGGCGGCGCGCCGCCCCTCTTCGGCTCCGTGTCCCATGGGCCGTACGCCGGGTCAGCGTGGCTCCTCGGCGCCGGCAGTCGCCGTGTCCTCGCGCCCGCGAACGCGCGGCTGAAGCTGATGGCGTGGACGCATCCGTTCCGTGCTCCGGTCCGTCGCGAGGTGCGCACCGGACGCGGCGGTCGCACGGCGGTACGGCTCNNCCNCNGGCCCNATATNCGACCCNNCGGCGCGACGANTCTCNAGCTCCCNCNCNNCGNGGGNCTCNATGAGGCCGCGCGTGGACTCATCGATCAGGTGCTCGGTGTGGGGGGGCGGGATCAGCACTCCGAGATGATCGCCGCGGAGATGGCGCTGACCGTGCCCGAGTTGTTCTGGACGCGGTTGCTGCGGGGAGATCGGCTCCCCCCCATGGTCACGGATCGTACGCGGCCCGGGGGCCTGCCAGGGGGGCCTCGGACCCCGCGCACGCTGAAGCTGACGGGCGGCCGCCGCCTCCACTCGAATGGGCCCATGCTGATCCCGGGCCTCCTGGTTCGCGACAGGGATACGGGCCGGGTGGAGGGTGTCCTGGACGTCCTCTTCCACGGCAACGTCGTCCCTGACCGGATCCTGCTACGGACAGCGGACAAGACCTTGCTCGAGCTTCCCGTGGACCGTCCACAGCGCGTCCCTCTGGCCCTGAACCTCGCCCCCGGGACCCGAGTGCTGGCGACGTTCTCCGGCAAGCGCTTCTCCGGCGATTCGATCGCGGGGCCCAAGCCCATGGCCGGGATCATCCTGGTGATGCCCTAGGGCTTGAGGGGGGGCTTCTGCGCCCCCCTGACGGTGGGGGGCCTGCTTGCTACAACTCGCTCATGGCGAAGAAGATCGTCGAGTGCGTGCCCAACTTCAGCGAGGGCCAGGATCAGGCCGTCATCGACCAGATCGTCGCGGCCATGGATGCCGTCGACGGGGCGGCGGTGCTGGACGTGGATCCCGGCGCGGCCACCAATCGCACCGTGGTGACCGTCGTCGGTGATCCGGATGCAGTTTGCTCGGCTGCGTTCGAGGGCATCCGAGTGGCCTCCGAGCTGATCGACATGTCGCGGCATTCGGGAGAGCACGCGCGTCAAGGCGCGACCGACGTCTGCCCGTTCGTGCCCGTCAGCGGGGTGACCATGGACGAGTGCGTCACGCTCGCTCAGCGGCTCGGCGGTCGGGTCGGCGACGAGCTCGGCATCCCGGTGTACCTGTATGAGGAGGCGGCGTCCAAGCCGGAGCGCCGGAACCTGGCCAAGGTCCGCGCGGGTGAATACGAAGGACTCGAGGCCAAGCTGGCGAGCCCCGAGGGCGCGCCGGATTTCGGACCAACCAGCTTCAACGCGCGCTCCGGCGCGACGGCAGTCGGCGCTCGCAAGTTTCTCATTGCCTACAACGTGAACCTGAACACCCGCGACAAGCGCGTCGCCACCGAGGTCGCGCTCGAGGTGCGGGAGCAGGGCCGCAACATGCGCGGGCCGGACGGCAAGTTCGTCCGCGACGAGAGCGGGGAGCCCATCAAACGTCCGGGGCGCCTGCAGACGGTCAAGGCCGTCGGGTGGGTGATCGAGGAGTACAACCGCGCACAGATCTCGTGCAACCTCACCGACTGCGAGGTCGCGAGCCTGCACGACGTATTCGACGCGTGCGAGGAAGAGGCGCGCAAGATCGGGGCCCGGGTCACCGGGTCCGAGCTCGTCGGTCTGGTCCCGCTGGACGCCATGCTTGCCGCCGGTCGTCACTACCTGGAGCGCATGGGGCGCAGCACCGGGCTCCCGGAGGCTCGCGTCATCGAGGCGGCGGTCCAGAGCCTGGGGCTGTCGGAGATCTCGCCGTTCGATGCCGCTGACCGGATCATCGAGTACCGCCTGCGGGGCGGGGGCGACCTGGTCACGCGCACCGTGAAGGACTTCATCGACGAGACGTCGAGTGAATCCCCGGCCCCAGGGGGCGGCAGCGTCGCCGCGGTGTGCGGGAGCCTGGGCGCGGCGCTGGTGGCCATGGTCGGGAACCTCACGGTCGGAAAGCGGAAAATGGAGGGCGCCTGGGCGGCCTGCGAGCGCATCTCGGTGCGCGCGCAAGAGCTCAAGGACGCGTTCCTCGACGACATCGACCGGGACACGGATGCGTTCAACGCGTTCATGGCGGCCATGCGCCTCAAGGCGTCGACTCCGGAGGAAGAGGCGGGCAAGAAGCAGGCCATGATCGACGCGACGAAGGGGGCTATCATGGTGCCGTTCGGAGTGCTCGAGCGGACGCCGGCGGTGGTCGAGATCGCGAGCGAGGTCCTCGACATCGGCAACCCCAACGCTGCTTCCGACGCAGCCACGGCGGCGGCTTGTGCCGTCGCCTGCGCGGAGGGCGCGCTCTACAACGTCCTCACCAACATGAAGGACTTCGAGGGTGACGCGGAGTGGGCCGCCGATTTCCGCGCCCGCGCGCTGAAGCTCGTCGACGACGTGCGTTCGTCGGCGCGCCAGGTCTCCGAGTCCTTCGTCGACCGGATGTAGGCCCGCGTTCAGGCGGCGTTCGCTCGCTGCAGCCGCGAACGAAAACACCCCCGCCGACCCAGGTCGACGGGGGTGTCTCGTGACAGGGGGGAGCCCCTCTCAGATGCGGTGAACCACTAGTTCACGGCGACGTCGTCGATCGCGATGTCGCCCGTGAAGCCCCCGCCTCCGGTGTAGGAGAATGAGAAGGCGATGTCAGCGGTGCCGAGCGGCATCGCGGAGACCGTGATGGACTCTGACGACCACTCAGTGCCACCCTGCAGTTGCCCCGGATCAGCCCCCGTGTAGGTGGCGATCGGGGTGGCGTTCCAGTTGCCGTTGAAGGCGACGTAGATGTTCAGGGTGCCGATGGTGGCCCCGATGCGACTCAGAGAGAAGCTCAGGGTGTTGGCCGGAGTGGAGAACGGGCAGGTGGCCATGTTGAACTCTGCGGTGCCGCCCGTGCCGGAGGTCTCGCAGTACATGTAGTTGGCGCCACTGGCCGCGGAGGTGGGGCCGGTGCCACCTGACGGCGTACCGGACGAGTCGACGCTCCAGGCCACGGAGGCCAATGCGACCCACGGAGTGGAGGGGTTGGTCCAACCAGGAGGCGACCCGCCCGCCGGGAGGTTGTCGAAGTTCGAGCCGCTGCATCCGACCCACGACAGATCGCATGCCTGGCTGAGGGCCACGCCGTCAGAGTAGGTCGCCGAGATGACGGCCATCTGGCCGCTGACCGAGTAGTTGGCCGACGCGTAGGGCAGGGAGATACCGCCAGCGGGGAAACCGCCGCCCGCGCTGAAGTTGTTGTTCAGCCACAGGAAAGACGGGTTGGTCAGGTCAAGGTTGACCGTCTGTCCCGCCGGGGTGGCGATCCCGCCCGCGGACAGCCCGATGCTGGACGCGCCGGGCACGAGGCCGACGTCCCAGGGCGCGCCGGCGTTGGAGCTGTTCATGTCCACAGTGGCGGCGACGCCGTTGCTCAGGGCCGCGGACGCACCACCGTTGACGGTCAAGCTGGACTCGGTCTGGTTGCTCTGGGTATTGCTGATGCACAGGCCTGGCGTGCCGCCGGCGATGTAGTCGATCTTCACGACGGGAACGAACTCGTTGTTCGCGAAGGTTGACGTCGCGGCGCTGCAGTCGACGGTGTTGCCGTAGCGGTTGCCACCATTGAGGCCGGCTGCGGCCGAGCTGCCGTCGATCGAGGTGCCCCATGTGATGTTAGTCCCGCACTTGGCGATCTCGACGATGATGTCCCTGCCGAGGCCCGGGTCGTAGGTGAACGAACCCGTGGAGCCGAAGGACATCCAGTCTGCCGTGGCGTTGCCCACCGGTGCGGGACCGACGGCCCCGCTGACCCACGGACCCGATCGCATGAGCGTGAGGTCGCCGCAGGTGTTCTCCGCGAAGACCGAGCTGTGCGTGGCGACGCCGTAGGCCGTGGTCGCCGAGCCGATATAGACGTCGACGCTTGGGAAGTCAAATCCTGCACCCGCGAACGTAGGGCTGAGGAACCGGACTGAGATGTCGGTGATGGTGATCGGTCCAGTGACCCCAGCAGCTGCGAAGTTCGAGTTCGCGTAGTGCCACTGCCACCGATGATCAGTGGTGGCGTTGAAGGGGAACCCCGATCCGGCACCGCCGCCGGTCGTAAGGAGGCCGGCGGGCAGGGTCATCGAGGACTGGGCGGTCGCGATGCCGGCGCAGATCGCAATCAGGCACAGCATGAGGCTGAGGGACTTCATGTAGAAAACTCCAGGCAAAAGCTTGTTGGGGGTTTGCGGTGGCGACCGGTACACCGATCAAGACCACCACTTTCGAGGATACAGGTGAACCGCGGTGGCGTGGGCCTTTTTGCGTGGTTGAACGGCGGGTTTTCCGGGAGATATCTCTCTGTTCCCGCTGCGGTGCGCCGCCATGAGCCCCGGAGATCCCATGGCGGCTACGAGCGAGGGGGGGGCGGGGTTCAGCCTCGCGGAAGAGGACCCTGAAAAACACGAGCTTTCCGCCTCATCGCTGGGGTTTTTGCCTGCCGAGCCTGAACCTGGCCGCCCCGAAATCGGTTAAAAGAGGGTTCACCATGGCCGATCGACTCCCTACTTTTCCCGAGCCTCGCGGCACCGACACGGACGACTGGCGCCTCATGCGCGAGATCGCCCGCGGCTCAGAGGACGCGTTCCGGGACCTGATCGGTCGCTATCAGGACGTCCTGCTGCACCTGTTTGCGCGGCTCGGCGCTCGCCACGACGAGGCCGATGACGCCGCCCAGGAGACCTTCCTGAGGGTCCACGCCTACAGGGAGCGATACCAGCCCACGGGCAGCTTTCGGACGTTCTTGTTCACGGTGGCCCGGCGCGCTTGGCTGGACCTGTGCCGCCGCCGCGAGCGGCGTCGTAGGCGAGAGGTGCCGGGCTGCGATCTGGAGTCCCTGCCGCGCCCCGAGGGGCTCGGTCTTGATCGACGCCTGGATCTCGAGGCGGCCCTGAACAAGCTGTCCGAGGGGCATCGGATGGTGCTTGTTCTGAGCATCTGGGGCGGGCTCAAGTACGAGGAGATCGCCGAGGTGATGGGCATCCCCGAGGGGACCGTCAAGTCGCGAGTCTTCCACGCGCTCCGCAAGCTCCGCGCTCGGCTCTCGCCTACCAGCGCTGGTTGAAGCGAACCTCCGGCCCATTCGTGACGATCCCTCCGTGGCTGAGCCATGGAAGATGTGCCCCGACAACCCGCCGACTCCTCCCCATGCCCTTGGGCGTCCGAACTCCCGGCCCTGATACAGGGCGAGATGGATCCCGGTCGCGCGATGGAGGTCCGCGACCACGTGGACGGGTGCGGTGCGTGCGGCGCCGAACTGGAGGAGCTTCGAGCCCTCCTATCGGATTTCCAGGAGATCGCTCCGGCGACGCCTCCACGACGTGATCTCGCGGAGCGCGTGCTCGCCATGGCGCAGACGGCGCTGACGCCCTTCCGGCATCTGAGCTCGGCAGGCTGGGCGTGGGTCGGGATGGTCGCGGCGACCGTGGTGCTCGTCATGGTCGTGCGCGCGCCGTCGGACGCTCGGCGGCCCTCCCGCCCCCCCGCGGCCATCGCCACCTCCGAGGCGGTGCGATGGCTCGTCGCGGCGCAGGAGGCGGACGGCTCGTGGAGCCCCGCGCGCTGGGGTGGGCGCGATCGCTGGCGCGTCGGGCTCTCAGGGCTAGCGGTCTCTGCCCTCGCGTCCTGCGGCGCCGATGCCCCGGAGTTGACGCGGGCACTCGATCGCGGCGTCGCGTTTCTGTTGCGCGAACAAGGTGAGGGTGGGCGCTTCGGGCCGCCCCTGGCCGAGCATCTCTACAACCATGCGCCGGCGACCCTCGCCATCCTCCACGTGATCGACCGACACCCGGTTACGGCGTTGGATGGGGTCGCGCGGCGCGCCGTGGACCATCTGGTCTCGGAGCAATCGGCCAGCGGCGGCTGGGGATATGGGAACGCAGCCGACGCACCAAACTCGGTCATCTCGGCGTGGCCGCTCGAGGCCCTGCTCCTGGCGCGGGCGCACGGGCGCGGCGACCTGGACCTTGCGATCGATACGGCGCGAAACTGGCTCCGCTCCCTGGTCGATGGGCGCGGGCGTCTCGGATACGACCGGCCTGGCGCGTTTCCTCATGGCGCGGCGACGCCGACGGCTGTGGGGCTCGGGCTGGGGGCGTCGTCGGAATGGCCGCCGGGGCTCCTCGATGGCGACTATGACCTCCTCGCCGTGTACTTCATGTCTGGCGCCTCGCCCGACGACGCGACGCGCGAGCGACTCCGCCGCCGGGTGGCGGCCCTGCAGGTCCGCACGGGGAGCCACGCGGGCAGCTTCCGTTCGGCGGACCAGTGGGCGCGCGACGGCGGTCGTGTCTATGCGACGGCGCTGGCCTTGCTCGCCTGGCATCGACTCTGAGTCAGCATGTGGGGCGGGTCCGTCCGCCACCTGATCTTCGGTCTCGATGGGTCGGGGCTCAGGCTATTTACCCAGCCCCCGCCGGATGGTCTCGAGCATCTGCTCGATGTTGGTCCGCAGGAGATGGTGCTCCTTCTCGGATCTGTTCATGGCCTTGATGAAGGCGCCCAGCCCGGCGACCGGATCGATCTTGCCCTTGGGCTGGCCGGGGGGAGGCTGGGTCGGCTCGGGGGGCGGGGCGCCCGGGATGGGCTCATCCTGGTCGCTTTCCTCCAGCAGCCCTGCCAGCGCCTGTGCGCGGCCGAAGGTAGCGGGGTAGACCGTGTGGCCCGCGGCCTCGGCCGCTAATCGGACCTCCTCGAAGGACGCCTCCGGGTTCGTGGTCTGCAGGTGCTGCACCATGAACTCGATCGGACTCAAGGGCGCGTCCACGAACACGCTCTTGGCGGACGGAACGGCGCTGTCGTCCGGTTGCGGGCTTCGGGTGGCCCACGCGGGACGGGGTTCCTTCGAGCTGCCGGCCTCGCCCGGCTCAGCTTCTTCTTCAGCGCCGACCAAGCCTTCGATCGTGGCGTCTTTGCTAACCGATGTCGGCGCCTCGGCGCGACCGGGTTCGGGCCGCAGTGAGTGGGCCATCGCCGCGTCGACGATCTCATCTTGAGGCCCGATGCCCATCTTGTGTCGCGCCGCCGTCCACACCTGACGTCGCACCGAGAGCCCCTTGCTGACGCGCGCTTCGCTGCGCGCCTCTTTGTAGGTGGCGTCCGGGTCCGATCGCAGCAGTGACACGCAGAACGAGAGCGCATCGAGGTCGGACTGACTAAAGCTATCTTCGACCGTCATGGTGCGAGAATTGGGCGATACACGAGTCGGCAATGGGGGGTGCAGGAGGGGCCAATGAGTCTGACCTTACAGGTGTCATTATCAAGAGGTCTTGTCTGCGAGCCTCAGCACCGCCTTCCATTCCTTCGGTGTGACCGGTTGTACTGACAAACGGGATCCGCGCTGCAGGAGCATCATGTTCGTCAGGGCGGGGACCGTCTTGAGGAAGTCGAGCGAAAGGGGTGTGTCGAAGATCCGCTCGAGCTTCACGTCGACCATGAACCACGTCGGGTCGCTCTTGTCGGTCTTCGGGTCAAAGTACTTGTGCCCCTTTTTCCAGGCGTATGCATCGGGATAACCAGCCCGCGCGACGACCGCGGTGCCCGCGATGTGCGGCGGCTTCGCGTTCGAGTGGTGGAAGATGACTCCGTCCCCCGCTTGCAGTTCATCGCGCAGCAGGTTCCGCGCCTGATAGTTGCGGACGCCCTCCCAGCAGGTGGTTTGGCCCTTCGCCTTCGCGAGGTCCTGGATCGAGAAGACCGTAGGTTCTGACTTAAGCAGCCAATAGCGGCGGGCCATGGTGGAGTCTCCGGATCACCGGGGGTGGTGTTGAGCGCGGGAGCCTACCATCGGGACGGGTGCGTGCGGCGCCGTGGATTCGGCGGCCCCGTCTGGTAGCCTCCCCCGGTTCTGGAGGAACCCATGAAAGCGACGTTCATCATCCCCATCCTCGCCCTCCTCGCAGGGGCGGTGGCCGCGCAACTTCCGAGCATCGAGGAGCGGACAGAGGGCCTCGTGAAACACGAGGGCTACGTCACGTTCTGGTGGGACGCGGGAGCGGGGAAGCTGTGGGCGGAATTCAGGCCCGGCGAGCAGTTGATCTACGTGTACAGCCTGGCCACGGGTCTCGGGTCGAACCCCGTCGGGCTCGATCGAAAACAACTGGGTGGAACCCGGCTGGTCGCATTGCGTCGCGTCGGCCCCAAGCTGCTTCTCGTGCAGCCCAACCTGAAGTTTCGTGCGTTGTCGGACGACGCCGCCGAACGGAACGCGGTCACCGAGTCGTTCGCCGAGTCGGTGCTTTTTGGATTCAAGATCGAAGCGGAGTCGGGTGGGCGCGTCCTGGTCGACGCGACGGATTTCGTCGTGCGGGATGCGCAGGGGATCGCACGCAAGCTCAAGGGTGACGGCGGGACGTGGAAGCTCGACAAGACGCGCTCGTCGACCTGGATCGACGGTTGCAAGGGGTTCCCTCGCAACACCGAGCTCGAAGCGCTGCTGACGTTCACGGGGGAGGGCGCCGGGAGCAACGTGCGGCGGGTGGCGCCGACCTCGAGCGCGGTGACCCTGCGGCAGCGCCACTCGTTCGTGAAGTTGCCCCCGGACGGGTATCGGTCTCGAGCGTTCGATCCGCGGGCGCCGTCTTCGGGGCCCTCCTTCCAGGACTACGCGGCGCCCCTCGACGGGGACATGGAGGTTCGGTGGATCGGGCGTCATCGTCTGGAGAAGACGGATCCCAGCGCGGCGGTGAGCGAGGCAAAGGAGCCGATCGTCTACTACGTCGATCGCGGCGTCCCTGAGCCGGTGCGCAGCGCGCTGGTGGAGGGGGCGAGCTGGTGGGACGAGGCGTTCGAGGCGGCCGGCTTCAAGGACGCGTTCCGCGTCGAGGTCATGCCGGAAGGGGCGGACCCGCTGGACGTCCGCTACAACGTCATCAACTGGGTGCACCGCAGCACCAGGGGATGGTCGTACGGGAGCTCCGTGAGCGATCCGCGGACGGGCGAGATCATCAAGGGGCACGTGTTGCTCGGGTCGCTGCGGGTTCGCCAGGACCGGCTCATCTTCGAGGGGATGACGCCCGGCCAGGGGGGATGTTGTGGCGCGTCCGGGCCTCCCGGATCAGGGGCGCTCGGCTTCGCCGATCCGAAGACCGAGCCCGTGGAGACGGCGCTGGCGCGGGTGCGTCAGCTGTCGGCGCATGAGGTCGGGCACACCCTGGGCTTCGCCCACAACTTTGCGGCGAGCGTGAACGGGCGGGCGTCCGTGATGGACTATCCGGCGCCCAAGGTCCTCATCCGCGAAGACGGCTCGCTGGACCTGTCCGACGCGTATGACGTCGGGATCGGGGAGTGGGACAAGTACTCCGTTCGCTACGCGTATACGGAGTTCGGACCTGGTGTCTCCGAGGAGGCCGGGCTAGACGCGATTGTCCAGGAGTGGCTCACCGCGGGCATGCACTTCGCTTCGGATCAGGACGCACGGTCGCTTGGGACAGCCCACGCGCTTGCCCACCTTTGGGATAACGGGTCGGACCCGGTGGCTGAGCTGGCGCACGCGCTGGAGGTTCGGCGTGTGGCCATGGACCGGTTGTCGGAGAGCGCGTTGCCGAAGGGTGCGCCGGTCGCCGCGCTGGAGGAGACGGTGGTGCCCGTTTATCTGCATCATCGCTACCAGCTCGAAGCGGCGGCGAAGCTCATCGGCGGCTACCACTACACGTATGCGCTGCGGGGGGACGGCCAGGTCCCGCAGCGACCCGTGCCCGCGGCGCGCCAGAGGCTGGCGTTGGAGAAGGTGCTCTCCTGTCTCCGACCGGAGGCGTTGACGTTGCCTGGAAAGCTCCTCGATGTCCTGCCGCCGGCTCCGTTCGGTGGCCGCGGCGCCCGCGAGCGATTCCCCCGTCGCACGGGGGCGATCTTTGATCCGATGGCCGTGGCGGAGACGGCGGCGGACCTCGCGCTCAAGGCCTTGCTTCACCCACAGCGCGCGACGCGCCTGGCGATGGCGGCGTCCCTTGATTCGGGAGGTCTCGGTCTCGCAGAGGTCTTGAATGCCCTGTTGCTGCGGACGTGGGGGAAGGCGCCCTCACAGGACACCTACGAGGCCGGGATCGAGCGCGTGGTGGAGCGTCGCGTCCTTGATCAGCTGATGGGCCTGGCGTCCAGTACGGGCGCCTCGCCGACCGTGCGCGCGCAGGTGACCGGCCGTCTGCGTTCGCTGCACGCCGAGCTGGCGAGCGCGGACCAGGTCGCGGAGACTGTGGAGAGGTCTCACCGGTTGCTGGCTCGCGATGACATCCGTCGCTTCCTGGACCGCCCGTGGGATCAGCGGCAGCCGACGCGGTCAGTTGAGGCACCTCCCGGTAGCCCGATCGGCCGGTGATCGCCCTCGCCGGGCCAGCCTACATGGCGGCCTGGTCCCGGCCGGAGGGCGGTTTTTCCCTTCGTCTCCCTGGGTTGGGCGTTGATCCGGTCGAAGTGGGGTGTTTCTTCTCGGAGCGAGGCCGCTCAAGCCCTCGCAGGTCTGCTTACAGGTGTGCCGCAGAAACCCGCGCGGCTACCATGCCGCGGGACGTCGATGAAGCGCCTGCACCGCTACCTCTTATCCGAGCTCCTCCAGAACGCTGCCCTGACGGTAGTGGCGATCCTCGCCATCTTCTTCATGGTCGCGCTCGCCTTGGTGCTTGGGACCAGCCGCACGGAGGGTGTGCCGTTCCTCCTCGTGATGCGGCACACAGGCTTCAAGGCTCTGTCAACGCTCTATCTGACGCTGCCGTTGACGGTGTTGACGGCGTGTATTTTCACGTACGGCCGGGCGCGATCCGACGGCGAATTTACGGCCATGCGGGTCGCGGGCATCCACCCATGGCAGTCCATTATTCCGGCCATCGTGCTCGGCGCGTCCTGCACGTTTGCGCTCTGCTGGCTCGAAGGCTCCGCCATGCCGGCCGCGCACTTCAGGGGGCGGGTCGAGCTCGAGCGGGATCTCCTCGCCAACCTGGAGGGGCTCCTGAAGCGCAAAGACAAGCGCATCGTGGACAAGTCATGGAGCGCGATGTGGAAGACCCTGCAACAGGACGAGGACGGACACATCGTCCTCGGCGATCTCCAGCTCATCATCCTCGACAAAGATGACCGGTCGTTCACCGAGAGGATTCGAGCCGCGCGGGCGAAGCCACGACTCGACACCGTCGCCAACGCCCTCTCCCTCGGACTCGAGGATATCACGCGAGAGAACTCCTCTGGCCAGGTCTTCCAGGCGTCCGAGTTCACCGTCATGCTGCACCTCGAGTCCCTCGGCTCCGAGCGCAAGCGGAAGCGAGAGTCGGACTGTACGTACGAGGAATTGCTGACCCGGTCCCGCCGGTACGCGAGTCAGGCCGCGATCGCAGAGGATGGGAAGCAGCGCGAGAAGCTGCAGGAGAAATCGAGAGAGTACGCGGCGGAATATCACATGAGGATCGCCTTCTCGTTCTCCGCGGTGCTGTTCGCGTTTCTCGGATCTGCGCTCGGCCTGTGGCGCGGCACGGGCAACCGTGCCGTTGTCTTCATGACCGGGTTCTTGCTGGTCGTGTGCCTGTACTACCCACTGGAGATGGTGGGGCGATGGCTCGCGGTTGATCTCGCCGTTCCGGCGGGCGGGGCCATGTGGATCGGCAACGGCGTCTTGCTCGCGCTGTCGAGCTGGACGTTTCGGAAGGTGATGCGTCCGTGAAGCGCATCGACAGGTACATCCTCGGTTCATTTGTCGTCGCGTGGCTGGTGTCGTTCGTGTTCTTCACCGGCATGTACCTGGTCATTCACTTCTTCAACAAGATGGGCGACCTCGCGGAGGCGTCGGCGTCGTTTGAGAGCGCCGGGTGGAGCCCGTTTCAGGGTCTGTGCCTGTACTACGCGCTGAACCTGCCGTTCGTGATGGTGCAGACGGCCCCCTACACCGTGCTCATGGGTGCGATGTGGGCGGCCCAGCAGATGGCGACGAGGAACGAACTGGTACCCGTTCTCATCGCCGGTATCTCGTTCCGGCGCCTGGCTGTGCCGTTGCTGCTGGCCGGGTTTGCGCTCGCGCTCTTGTTCGCTGGTGTCCGTGAGGCGGTCCTGCCGTCCATCGCTGCTGAGCGCCACAAGCTTGAGCGTATCTACAAGGGCAAGGATCGCGATGTCATCAAGCGCATTCGCCAGATCCCGGGACGGTCAGGTGAGACGATTCACATCCGGGAATACGACGTCGCCAATCGCATCGCCTACGACGTCAACGTGTTGCTCCCGGGAGGTCGAGGGGGTGGTCGGGTGCGTTACTCCGCGGTCCGCTGGGGGGATAACGGGTGGCAGCAGGCGGATGACGAACCCGCCCCGATGGAGGTGTTGCGCGCGACAGGCCTGCGGCCGAGCGACATCGACATCGAATCGCGTGGCTTGCTCGTGTTGGGCGTGGGCGAGCTGCGTCGGCTGATCGAGCGCTACCCGGACAGATCCGACCTGCGCCTCCTGATGCACGCCCACTTCGCGTATCCCCTGGGCGTCGTCGTCCTGCTGCTCCTCGGCTTGCCCCTTGTCCTGAAGGCCACGCGCCGCACTCCGTTCGTTGCGGCAGGAGTCAGCTTGCTGCTCTCCGTGGCGTTCTTCGCGACCCAGACGGTGCTTCAGGATCTCGGGGGCCGGGGCGAGATCCTCAACCCGGTCCTGGGGGCCTGGCTCCCGATCATCTTGTTCGGGGCCATTGGCCTCCTCCTGTTCGAGACGATGGGGACGTGATCAGCCGCCCAGCGAGTTGAGGAGGGTCTTGGCCTGGGACGAGTAGGGTTCGAGCCCTACGTTGGCCAGCTGCGCGTAGATGCGCCGCGCTCGTTCGGTGTCACCCGCTTCATGGGCCGAGAGCGCCCGCGCCTTCATGTCCTCGAAGTGGCGCTTGAAGGCGCGCTCGAACGTGTTGCGGTAGGTCGCGATGCGGGGGCCGTGGGCGCGCACCATGATCGCGTCGCCCTCTAATTTGGTTAGCGCATCGAACGCTCCCCGGAAGTCGGCGTTCTTGAGGGCGTGGCGGAGGAACTGTTGCGCCTCGCTCCACTTCTTCTTGCCCTCCGGTCCGCCGGCCAGGACCTCCTCTAGCGTCTCCTCGAGCTGCACGAGTTGCCCGGTCTCGGGGTAGTGCTCGCGAAAGTAACGGACCTGCCCCTGGAGGTAGCCGATGTCCTCGCTGTGGCTCTTGTAGTACTGCATGATCCGAGTGAACTCGTCCTGGGCCTCCTGGTTCATCACAGGCCCGACGAGGTTGAACAGACGGCCCTTGGCCGTCTCGATCATGTGCACGAGATCACGCTCCTGGACGGTACCGGGGGGGAGGTCCTCGAGGATCAGGATGGCCTGTTCGATCGATCGTGCGCTCGCGGCCTCGTCGTCGAGCATGCTGACCGCATCGCGGTACCGACCGATGGGCTCCTCGTTTGGGATGCTCCTACCCAGCCACACGAGGATGAGCGCGAGGATCCCGAGCGCGGCGAGGATGAGCGCCGCTTTGGGGCCGGATCCGAGGCCCCTCTTCTGTTCGTGGCGATAGAACCGATGCGGTTCGCCTTGTGCGTCCGTTGGGTGCAACGTCAGCGGTGGCGGGGGGGCCTTCTTCGCAGGCCGCTCGACCGCGCCGGATTCACCGAGGTACGTGATCCGGACCTCGCCGATCTGGATCGTGTCGCCGTTCTGGAGCGTTTGCTGATTGATGAGCTGCCCGTTGACCTTGGTGCCGTCGGTCGTCTCCAGGTCAACGACCTTGAAGCCGGTCGCCGTACGCTTGACCTCGCAGTGTGCCGAGGCGACCGCCGGGTTCTTCAGGTTCAAGTCCGCGTCGACGCCCCGGCCAATGACGGTGCGCTCGTCATATAGCTCGTGGATGCGGTCCCGACCGCTTTCGCTGATGATCAGCCGACCGTTCATTTGTCGTAAGCGTCGGGCACGTTGCGGTCCGAGACGGTGAAGTTCTGGCACCAGTAGCGCCCAACGTTGCCGGGCCCCATCAGTCGCCAGGAGCGGCCGAGGATATTGCGGTGATGCCCAGGGGAGTGGACCCAGGCGTTGTGGGCGCCGAGTGGTCCTCTGTTGATAGCGATGTTCTCGCTCGCGCCAGAGGGAGCCATGCCGGCCTTCACGATGCGGGCGAACGGTGTCCGCTTGCCTGCCACCGGAGACGTATGGGAAAAGAACCCGAGCCGCGACATGTCCGCGCAGTGTCCGTGCGACGCGTTGACGAGGGGGTCATACAAGCGGACGGCCCACCGACCCATCATGACGCGGTACTCGTTGGTGATGAGACACTGGCTGATCTCGCCGCGGGTCGCCTCGCCGGGATTCGCCGCGTTCCGTTTCATGACGGACGCGGCCTTCTCGATGCGTGTCCGGTCGGCTTCCGACATGGCGACATTGCGGATCGTCAGGCGTTCGCCTTGGGCGGGGAGGTGCATCATCCACGCGGCGGGGTCTGCCGTCGGTTCGCCGAAAGCGGATTCACGGATCGCCCGATTGAGCTGTCGGATCTCGGAGATGATCTCGTGGACGAAATCGGGCACCCCCGCCGAGCGCTCGTCATTCCAGATCTTACGAATGGCGGCGACGCGTTCGTCCACGATCGGCTGATGGGTCCGATACTGTTCGAAGGCAGCCTGACTCGCGCCCGGCGGTCGATACGGGTAAGGATATTTCTCGGTGTCGAAGATCAACTCCAGCGCCGATGCGCGGGCCTCCTCGAGCCCGGCACGCAGGTCGCCGACTTCGCTCATCGCGGCCGCTGCCTTGCCGTTCGCCAGCCGCTCCTTGAGGTGGGCTTTCCGCATCAGCAACGCGCGGTAGAGGCTGCTGCGCGCGGCATCGCCGAGCCCCATCAGGACGGCGATGGCGTCCGCTCGGGCATCGGCGTCGTCGTCCCCGATGATCTTCACCGATTTTTCGATGAGGTCGTTCAGGCGTTTACGTGCGACCTCACGGGGCGAATACCACTGGCCATCGAGCAGGGCGAAGCCCGCCTCGGGGAGGGGGATCTGACGACCGTCGGCCAAGGCCTGGTCGATGCGAGGCTTGACGGCTTCGTCCTTCTTGTAGGCCCGAACAAGGAGCTTCTCGGCCTCCTCGTCAGCCCCGTATTCCCGCAGCCACGAGACGGCGTCGACCATGCTCTCCGCGTCGAGAGGCGCCTTGTCGAGGATCGCGATGAACGCGCGCTGGGGCAGCACACGCCAGGCGACACGCAGCGGACCGCTGGTGCCCACGAAGGTCACCCCGCTGTGGTCGATGCGGATGACCTTGCTGGATTGGCCAGAGATGTGAGGTATGCGGCCAAGGCGACCTGGATCGGTGCCTGCGCTCGAGATGAGTGAGTCGACGAACCCGAGCTGGGCGGCGACGCGTCGGATGCCGCGCTCCGCGTGCCGGCGGTGGCGGTTCGGTCCGTGGACGTCCTTCAGCAGGGCCAACGCTTGTCGATAGCGGGCCTCCGCTGCTTTGAACCGATGTTCACCGAGCGCCTTGTCAGCAGATGCGACCTCCTCGCCGGCCTTCTTGAGGACGTCCGGCGGGATGGGCTTGCGCGCCGTCTTGAACGGCGCTTCGTCGGGCGGTGTCTCGCGCTTCGCGTTGTTCTTCGCGACCACCGGCCGGCCGGTCGCAGGCTTGCGGGTGAGGCCGAGCAGGATCGCTGTCAGTTGGGTGTGCGCGCCGCTCGCTGCAGGAAAGTCGGCCAACTGGAGCTTGATGAAGTCGGCAGCTGCGCGCTTGCCATGGGATGATTCGAGGCGAGCGGCCTGCTCCTGGACCTCGCCTGCGGCATCGGCGATCGCGGTGTCGAGCCGCGTCTTCAACGCGCCGCGTCGGTCTTGGCCGAGGCGCTGGAGGACGTAGGTCGCTGCTCCGAAGCGGGCGTCGGTGATGGCCAGCTCGAAGTCGCGGAGGAGGTCCGCCTCCGTGTCGACGGGCAGCTTCGGTTGCAAGGGCTCGGCTTGCTTGAAAGGGGTCACCTCGTCGGGCGGTTTCACCTCGGACCGTTCCGGGGTCACGGGTGTCGCGGTTGCTCCCGTCCCCGGCGTGCTGTCGTTCTGGGTCGATCGGAGGACGATGAGGCCACCGATCGCCATGATCGTCACTGTCCCTACGATCAGTCGAGCGCGGCTGGAGTGGGCGGCCCGTGGGCTGCGATCGCCGACGGGTGTCCGGTCGACGTTGCTCGGAGGAGGGGTGTGCCCGGATGGGGGTTGAGGGGCCGCTGCGGTCGCGGTGGCGGGTTCTCCGCGATCCATCGACATCGCGGC
Source organism: Planctomycetota bacterium (assembly GCA_002683135.1). Classification (GTDB taxonomy): domain Bacteria; phylum Planctomycetota. The sequence goes on from NYSS01000093.1 coordinate 24,457, forward strand.
CCGCGCCTCGGTGACCCAGAGGATGCTGTTTCCTCCCAGATCGATCTTGTCGCCGTCAGCAAGGGCCGTTGCCCGGAAGATCGGGAGCCCGTTCACGAGCGTGCCGTTGCTGCTCTCCAGGTCGCGTATGTGCAAGACCCCGTCACGCCGCACGATCTCCGCGTGTCGGCGCGAGATCTTGTGATCCTGAAGTTGAATCGCACACGCCGCATCGCGTCCGACCACGAGCGTGTCTTCGAGGATCTCGTAGATCTCGCGGTGGCCGGATTCTTCGATGACGAGACGGTGTGGGTGAGCGTTCGGGGTCAACGGATCGATTCCCCTGTCCAGCGAGTAGCGGTCTGGGAGCCGGTCATCATGCCTTGCTTAGAGAGCAAACTCTGTGCCCGATTTCCGATGACGTGCTCCGAAGTCCCCACCACAAGCCTTGATACTGTCAGGGTTTGCACGGGTACGTGTCAAGTCGCCAACCGTGGAGTGTAAACCTCGTCTGACAAGGAGACCCGGAGGACGGGGAATCAACGATTCCGCCCTTTTTCGATGTATGGGGACAGCCCGAAGAGACGGATTTTCTGGTCCAGGGTTGGACGAGAAATCTGCAATTGCTTGGCGGTAAGTGACTTGCGCCATCCGCATTCTGCGAGGCTGCGGAGGATGATCTCGCGTTCTTTTTGGTGCGTGGCCATCTTCACCATGTCCTTGAGTCCGCCTGTGCCTGTCGGTGAGTCCACGGCGATCGTGCGGTTTGAGGTGATCTCCTTGGCCAGGTCATCCGTGCTGATCACGGCCCCCGACAGGGCCACCGCCCGCTGGATCTCGTTCTGCAGCTCCCGGACGTTGCCGGGCCAGTGATAGGAGAGCAGATAGCGCATCGCGAACGGGTCGATGCTCTTGTCGCCCGTCTTCGCTTCTCGCGCCGCCTTTTCGAGGAAGAGCGCACACAGTGCCGGGATGTCCTCCATCCGATTCCGCAGCGGCGGCGTGTCGACGCAGACCACGTTGAGGCGATAGAAGAGGTCTTCGCGAAACTGCCCCTCTTCGACCATCTGGCGCAGATTTCGATTGGTAGCCGTGATGAGTCTTACATCGACGTGAGTGGTGTCGCGCCCGCCCACGGGTCTGATCTCCCCGTTCTGTAGCACGCGGAGCATCTTCGATTGCATCTCGGGCGACATCTCGCCGATCTCGTCGAGGAACAAGGTCCCGCCGTCGGCTTGTTCGAACAGGCCTTTGCGGTCCGTGTTCGCCCCGGTAAACGCGCCCTTCTTGTAGCCGAAGAACTCGCTCTCCATGAGAGACGCAGGGATCGCCGCGCAGTTCTCTCGGAGAAACGGTTTGCCGTGGCGCGACGAGTTTCTATGGACCGCCTCGGCGACCAGCTCTTTGCCTGTCCCGCTCTCGCCAGTGACGAGCACGGGGATATCTGAATCCGACACGCGATCCAGGAGGCGGAACATCTCGATGATGACCGGACTCTCGCCGATGATCATCGAGTAGTTGTATTTCAGGCCCTCCCGCGACAACGGCTTCATGTCCTCGGCGTCGATCTCGGCCGCTTTACGCATGCGCTCATCGAGGATCCGAGCGAGCTCCTCGACCTCTTCCGTGCGCCTGGACAGGGCCTCTTCTTGCTCGAGGTTCTTCTCGTAGAGCCTCGCGTTTTCCAGGGCGATCGCGGCCTGATCAGCGAATGCTTCCATGAGGCCGAGCTCGCGGTCGCTGAACACGCCGTCCTTGAACCGGTTGTCCAGGTAGAGAGTTCCGACGACCACCTCGCGGAGAATCAGGGGGACGCAGAGGATCGATCGCAGCTTGAGTTCGTTCACCGACGCGAACGCCTGCAGCCTTTGATCCTCCTGAGCGTTGACCGCGCATATGGGCTTGCCGGTCCGGGCGACCTGCTGAGCGATGCTGCGCGAGATCTTGTTCTCAGCGCCGCGGACAGCCTCCTGGTCAAAGTTGCGCGCGGTCCGGACCTTCCACTGGCCGCCCTCCTCCCGAAGGACGAGAAATCCACGCTCGGAATCCGTGATCTCGACGGCGGCGTCCATGATCATTTCCAGGACCTTGGGCAGGTCCGTGTTCGCGGTCATGGCCTTGGTGACGGCCATGAGCCGCGCCAGGTCCAGGGACTGCTGAAACGCTGGGCGCGGGAACAGTCGCCGCGTGGCGTCGAGGACGGCCTCCTCGGCCTCCGAGAGGCCGCGCTCGTCACCGAAGCTCTTGCGGTACTGGATCAAGACGTCAGTCAGTCCCTCCCGCAGTCGCGAGCCGACGCCCGTGCCGGCGCGGGCCGAGATCTGGATGTCCTCGTCACCGGGATCGGTGACCTCCTCCAGCCCACCGTCAAGCGATGCGGTGTTCTCGTGCGGCGCCCGTTCGTAGTAGATCGCGACGGAGCCGATGTCGATTCGGTCACCTTCGCGCAGCCGCGTCTGGCTGGTGTCCTCGTGGTTGACGCGGGTACCGTTCTGCGAATCGAGATCGATCAGCTTGACGCCCTGATCCTCCATCGTCTCGATGCGGCAGTGGTGCTGGGAGACGAAGCGCGACCCGATCCGGAGGTCGTTGTCCTCCGCCCGTCCGACCGAGACACCATCGCCGGGGAAGCTGAATGTCTCGCGGCGTCCCCCGCTCTCTACAACAAGCGTCAACATTGCGGCGCGTACTCTAACAATAGCCTCATACGGACGAAGAACGCGCCCTACCAGACTTCATCTTCGCGCACGTCGAGTCGGGAGTGTCGGAGGATGAGGGTGCGGCGTCCTTCGTCCTCGAAGTCGACGACGACCTTGCGGTCGAGGCCCCTGCCACGGCCGCGAAGCGTGACCACGATCCCCGATCCATAGTCAGGATGCCACACCGGCGCGCCGGCCTTTAAGTGGGCGAGAGGGTTGTCCTCTTCGTCCCTTTCGTAGGCGTCTTCTCCGCTGTGCCCCGGTCGCAGTCCGACGTCCCCGTAGTGCTCGACACCGTCGAGTCCTATCTCGTCCAAGAAGGGTGAAGGCGACGCGAGAGCTGCTCGCCCGAAGCGCGTGCGTGCACCCGCGCAGGTGATGACGAGGCGCCGCCGTGCCCGCGTCATGCCGACATGGAAGAGCCGTCGTTCTTCCTCGAACCCGTGCGGCGTGTCCATGGACATGGCGTGGGGGAGCAGTCCGTGTTCCACGCCGACCAGAAATACGACGTCGTACTCCAGGCCCTTGCTTGTGTGCAGTGTCATGAGGGAGACGGCTTCGTCCTTCCGCTCGGTCCTGTCCAGATCGGTGAGCAGGGCGACCTGGGCGAGGAAGTCGGGCAAGCTCCCGCCCTGTAGCCGATCGAATTCCTCCGCCAGCGTCACGAACTGTCCGATGTTCTGGTACGGGTCCAGCGACCCCGACTTGGTTGCCTTGGCCTTCCAGTAGTCGGCGTAGGTCGTGAGATCCAGGACCTTGTTGATGAACGGGGCGACCGGCAGGTCTGTGTGGCCGTCGAGCGCCTGGAGGCGCTGCGCGAACGCGGTGAGCGCCTTGCGGGCGCGGGCCGGGAACCCATCAAAGGCGGTTTCATCGCGCAGGAACTCGCCGACGCGGCGGCCGGACGTCCGCGCCTCGTCGATGACCGCCTGCTGGGTCTTCTTGCCGATTCCCCGGGGGGGGACGTTGAGGATCCGCGCCAGGGAGATGACGTCCGCCGGATTGGCCAGAAAGCGCAGGTAGGCGAGGAGGTCCTTCACCTCAGCGCGGGCGAAGAACTCGAGCCCACCGACGACGACGTACGGAATGCCGTTGCCCACGAGCGCCCGTTCGATGGGCAGGGAGAGCGCGTTTGTCCGGTAGAAGACGGCCATGGATGTCCGATCCAGGCCCTCCGCCTCGAACTCGCGGACGGCATTGGCGATGGCGTCTGCTTCTTCGTAGTCGTCCTGGAACGAGACCACCCGCACCGCCTCGCCGTCCTCCGCTTCGGTCCACAGTTGCTTCGGAATGCGGTTTCGGTTGCACGCGATGACCCGCGACGCGGCAGTCAGGATGTGACCCGTGGATCGGTAATTTTGTTCAAGGCGCACGAGCGCCGCCTCGGGGTGGTCCTCCAAGAACACGTCGAACTGTTCGGGTTCGGCGCCTCGCCACGAGTAGATCGACTGATCCTGATCACCGGTCACGCACAGGTGGTGCCCCTCGCGAGTCAGCACCCGCACGAGCTCGTACTGCACGCGGTTGGTGTCCTGGAACTCGTCTACGAGGACATGGGTGATGCGTTGCTTCCAGCGTTCCCCGATCTCCTCGTTGTCTCGGATCAAGAGCAGCGCACGAACGAGGAGGTCGTCGAAGTCGCACGCGTTGGCCTCCCCGAGCGCGGCGTCGTATCGGCGGTAGGCGTCAGCGGCCTCTCGCTCGACCGCCCCCGTCTCTTCGTCGAGGGCCTGTTCGGGCAGGACGAGCTTGTTCTTCCAGCGCCCGATGCGGTTGAGTATTTGCTGGGGCCGGTGGACCTCCGGGTCGAGGCCCATGTCTTGAATCACGCGTTTCATGAGCGCCAGCCCGTCCGCGTCGTCGTAGATCGAGAAGGCGCTGGAGCGGCCCACCGTGGGGAATTCCTCGCGCAGGAAGGCCGCGCAGAAAGAGTGGAAGGTGCTCAACCGGACCCCGGCTTGACCGACCAGGTTCCAGACCCGATCCCGCATCTCCCGGGCGGCCTTGTTGGTGAAGGTCACGGCCAGGATCGATGACCCAGGGACGCCGTCTCGGACCATGTGGGCGATCCGGTGGGTGATCAGGCGAGTCTTGCCGGTGCCCGCCCCAGCCAGGACGCAGAGCGGGCCGCTGGTGATGGCTGTGGCGTCCCGCTGCGCTGGATTTAGCGGGTCCAAGATGGGATCTTGAGCAAACGAGGGGTCGTTCATCGGGGGGAGTCCTTGTAGCATGACGGGCTGCCCTGGCTTCGGGATGCTCTCAGATGGGTGAAACTTCTTGTCTCCCAGTGGGTTTGAGCACGATGAAGGCTTGTTTCCGGGCTCCCTGCTGAGAAGACAGATCCCCAGGCTTTACGATGGAAGGCCCGGGAAAATCCGATCCCGCCGGGATCAAGGTCGGAGCAACGCACCCGACGGTCCGAGCCGCCCCATATGTCCGCTACGAATCCTGAATCCCCCCGCAAGACGACGACTCAGTTCATCCGGTATGAGTTGAAGGTCGTTCTCGCCAGAGCCGAAGCGGAGCGTGTCCAGGCTTGGGCCGCCGAGAGGTTGTCGACGGACCCGTTTGGGGACTCTGAGGGAACCTACGAGATCAGGACTCTGTACCTCGACTCGCCGGAGATGGAGATCTACCACCGCCTTGGCGAGGCCCGGGGAACGAAGTTCCGCGTCCGGCGCTATGGGGAAGAGGGGAAAGTCTGGCTTGAGCGCAAGCGCCGCCGTGGTGACAGAGTCAAGAAGCGTCGTGCCAGCTGGCCTCTGGAGGGGCTGACTCAGCTGCTGGCCGGTCGCGGCACGCCGTCCGAGTGGGCCGGGGCTTTTCAGGAGGCGGTCTGCGACCGAGATCTGGCCCCGGTGTTGCTCGTTGTCTACCCGCGGTCCGCGTTCTCGGGAGAAGGGAGCGCTCGGCTGACCCTGGACTGGGGGGTCAAGGTCTGGCGCATGGCGCCCGACGAAGATCCCTTCGATCCTCAAGGTGATCCGATCGACGTCACCGACGACGTCATCCTCGAGCTGAAGTACGACGGGACGATGCCCGAGGTGTTCGACGAAGTGTTGAAGATGCTCGGTCGCGACACCACCGGGTTCTCCAAGTACAGTCGGGGGGTGGAAGCCGCTGGACTGGCAACGAGAGGACAGCAGAGCGCGAATGGCTGACGGCCTGGGTGGAGTCGGAGGTTGACCCGCTTCGTGCGCAGCCTCACGCTGCTGCTCGTTCTGGGCGGCGGCCTCATGGCACAGGCCGATCCGGTGGGTCCGCCGATGGCGCCGCAGGGAGCTTCCGCGGCGCCGAGTCCTGAGGCCGAAGGAGGCTCTGATGACTTCATCAAGAGCATCTTCGGTGTCCCCGCTGGTAACGAAGTCGATCCGCCTGACCCGTTCCAGGCATCCGCGCGGCTCTTGCTGGCCGCGGTGCTCGGCTGGGGTGTCGCAGGCTTCTACGCGTTCTCATCGCGCAGGCGTCCGGAGTCGCTCGATCTCGGCGGAACCCTGATCCTGCTGTCGATGCTGATCACCATGGTCACCATGGCCGTGGGACAGAACGCGGCCGTCGCATTCACGCTCGTCGGCACGCTCGCCATCGTCCGTTTCAGGACGACCGTTCGCGACATCCGCGACACCGCGTTCGTCATCTTTGCCGTCGCCGTGGGGCTCGCGATCGGAGCGGCCAACCCGCCGGTCGCCGTTATCGGGACCGTGATCGTCGGTGTCGTGTCGATGCTCATCACGCAGTTCGGCGATGAGCCGCCGGCGTCCGAGGTGGTCGGCGGACGCCTGACGTTGCGCATGAACGGAGCGGGTCCGCACGACGCGGTGCTCGATCCCGTGCTCACCGCTAGCGTGAGGAGCTTTGGTGTCATCGAGGCTCGAATCGATCGCGATGGGAACGCTCGCCTGGCATACGACGTCGATTGCGATCAAGCAGTAGCGGGGCAGCTGGTGGCGTCGCTGAATGCGCTGGACGCGGTTCAGCGGGTGAACCTCACGTTCGGGGCCGAGTGATTCCGGCCTGAGCGCCGCGGATCCCGAGAACGGGCCCGCGATGCTCACCTCGAGCTGATCGCCGTTTAAGCTGGAACCGTCGACCCATCGCTTGGTCCCCGTGGAGGTCTAACGTGTCCATGATTCTCGCCCTGAGTCTCTTGCTCCTCGGGCCCGTCGATACAGGCACCACCGGGCTCACCAGCTCGGAGAAATCCAAGGCGACCCGGATCATCACCCGTTACTTCAAGGAATGGGATCCCAAGAAGCGTGCGGAGATCCTCGCGGAGCTGGAGCCGCTCGACCACCCGAGCGCAGCTGACGTGCGGAGCTTCACCAAGGCGTGCTTCAAGCTGGCGCGCACGGGCCTGCCACGCCAGAAGGGCAAGAGCCCGTTTACCTGCCTGCATCCTGACTACGGCGGCCCGTACGTCATGCGTGTCCCGTCACGGGCGAAGGGGGGCGCGAAGACCGGGGTGTTTATCAGCCTCCACGGGAGCGGCGGGAGCGGTCCAGGGACAGAGCGCCACTTTGGCGCCCCGGATTCCAAGCTGATCTGCGTCTATCCAACGGTGACCGAGAGGCGGACGGGCTGGACCCAACCCCAAGGTGAGCGCTTTGTCACCGCGATCCTCGATGAGTTGAAGCGCACCTACAGGGTCGACACCAACCGGGTCTACCTCGCCGGGCACTCCATGGGGGGCTACGGGACCTGGTCTGTCGGCGGGAAACACGCCGACCTGTTCGCCGCGGCAGCCCCCATGGCGGGGGGTGTCTACGAGCGGGGGGTGGTCCCGAACTTCCGCAACCTGCCGCTGCGCGTGTACAACGCGGAGGATGATCGGGTGGTGAAGCCGAGCTCTTCGATTCGTGCGTTTGAGCGGATCGACCAGGAGCTGCGTCCGCGACACGGCGGCTATCCCGCGACCTTCAACCTCTATCCCCCCAAGGACCGGATCGGCCACGGCTTTCCCAAGAAGCGCGGCCACGACATCCGCTCCATCTTCGCGTGGATGCTCAAGCACACCCGTGACCCGCGCCCGGAGCGTGTCGTGTGGGAACCCAGCCTCTCCTGGAAACGCCACTTCTACTGGTTGTTCTCCGAGCGGGGCTCCGGCGTCATCGACGTGCGGCGCGACGGCAACACGTTCACGGTCTCCGGAGGGCGGGGCGACCTGTGGATCCAACTCGACAAGACGCTCTGTGACCTCAAGAAGCCAGTGGTCGTGAGGCTGGTCACCCGAGACGGGGAGCGGGAGGTCTTCCGGGGACTTCCCAAGCTCAGCCTGCGGGTCCTGGTGGAATCCGTGGGGGTCCGCAACGATCCGGAGATGGCCTACGTCGCGCGGGTTCGGGTGCGCTGAGGCCTATCCTTTAACGCAGACCACCTGCTTGAGCGTGGCCACGATGTCGACGAGGTCTCCTTGCGCGCGCATGACGGCGTCGATGTCCTTGTACGCCATGGGCGTCTCGTCGATGACGCCTTCGTCTTTCCGGCATTCGACGCCAGCGGTAGCCCTCACGTGATCGTCGACCGAGAAGCTCCGCTTCGCTTGCGTTCGTGACATGACCCGGCCGGCGCCGTGGCTGCAGGAATGGAAGCTGTTTGGGTTGCCCTTGCCCTTCACGATGAACGAGCGTGCGCCCATCGATCCGGGGATGATGCCGTATTCGCCCTTGGCCGCCGAGACGGCGCCCTTGCGCGTGACGAATACCTGCTCCCCGAAGTGCTCCTCCTTCTGGACGTAGTTGTGGTGGCAGTTCACGGCCATCAGGTCGGCCTTGAAGCGCGGCAGGATGGCGTCCCGCTGCATGACCTCGAGGACCGCGGTCATCATCAACTCGCGGTTCTCTTTCGCGAACCGCTGAGCCCATGCCACGGCTTCGAAGTAATCGTCGAAGTGCTTCGCTCCCTCGGTGAAATAGGCGAGGTTCTTGTCCGGGAGATCGGCGATGTGCTGGCGCATGTCTTTTTGCGCGAGGGTGATGAAGTGCATGCCGATGCGGTTGCCGACGCCCCGTGAGCCGGAGTGGAGCATGACCCAGAGCCCGTCTTCGGTGTCTAAGCAGAGCTCGATGAAGTGGTTGCCGGTGCCGAGGGTCCCGAGGTGCTGGTAGTGGCGTCCGCGGTCCAGCTTCGGGTGCTTCTGGATGATCGACTCGTATCCCCTCTTGAGCTTCTTCCAGCGGGCCTCGACGGGGGCGGGGGCGCGGCTCCACGAGCCGCGGTCGCCCTTGCCGCCGCGGTCGGTGCGGCCGTGGGGCACGGCTTTCTCGATGGCGGCGCGGATGCGCTTCAGGTCATCAGGCAGATCGGCCGCCGAGAGAGACGTCTTCACGGCCATCATGCCGCAGCCGATATCCACGCCCACGGCCGCGGGGATGATCGCCTTCTTCGTGGGGATCACGCTTCCGACCGTGGCGCCGATGCCCCAGTGGATGTCCGGCATGGCCGCTACCCAGCGGTGGATGAACGGCAAGCTCGCGACGTTTCGGAGCTGCTGCATCGCGTTGTCGTCGACGTGAACGTCCTTCACCCAAGCGCGGATCGGTACGCCCCGTGTGTCGATGATGGTTTCGCTCATCTCTGCACCACGCCCGGGCGAAGTCTTCAATCGCTAGCGCGAAAAGCGAAGGGGCCCCGAGCGCGAGCCCGGAGCCCCGGAAGGCGAGTCATGGCGACCCCGCTTGCTGAAGGTGCCTGGAGTGTCAGCCCTTCTTTCCGCCGCCGATCTTCAGGCCGCCCTTCTTTTCTTTCTTCTCTTCATCCTTCTTGGCGTCGTCGGCCTCGGCCTTGGCCTCGCCCTTCTTGTCCTTGAACTGGATCTTGCAGCCCTCGGGGATCTCGAAGGTGGCGGAGATGCCGTCCTTGAATCCGAAGAGGGAGGACAGGTCCTCGATGCCGATGTCGCCGCCCTTGAAGGTGAACTTGAGGCCGTTCTCGCCGGACTTCTTGCACCCCTTGGTCGCGACGATCTTGCCGGGGAGGTTGATGATGATCTCGAGCGCCATGTCATCGACGGACAGCATCTGCTTGAACATCTCCATGCTCTGCTCGAGCTGGTCGAGCTCGTCATCGCCGAGGTCTTCGAGCTCCTCGAGGTCGATGGGCAGGTCACCACCGAGGAGGTCGCTCAGCGGCGGGATGATGACGATCTCGCCGACACCCTGGGTGTCGGTCTTGAAGAAGGTGGTGAGCCCATCGAGGGACATGGGCATGTCCATGTCCTCAAGCTGCTTCTTCTGGTTAGCCGTCGTCTTGTCGAGCCACTCGTTGAGGTTCTTGACCTTGGCCTCGACCTGGATGCCCTTCCAACCGTCCTCTTCCGTCTTGGTGGCCTTCGTGACCTCGAGACCCGAGTCCTTCAACTGCTGGGCGACCTTCTTCTCGTCGAGCATGGACTCCATCGCGGCGAAGGCTTCTTCGGCCTGCTCCACCTCAGCGCCGCCCATGTCACCCATGGACTCCATCAGCCCCTTGATGGTCTCGATGGACTCGGTCTTGACGCCCACGCTTATCTTCATGGCGGCAGAAGCATCGTTCTTGACGTCGACGGTCGTGTTCATCTTCAGGCAACCTGTGAGGCCGATGGCCAGCAGGCTGCACAGCAGCAAGGGGGTGAGACGTTTCATGTTCTTCCTTTCGGGTGTTCGGTGATTTGGGGGTCGCCGTGGAGGCCGACTCCTTGCTTGTAACCGAAGTCGGCGCGGTCGGTTACAGCCCATCGCGCCCCATTTCAGGGGGATCTCCTTAAGCTGCTTCAGGCTAATGATTTATGGCGTCCAGAGGTTCCCGCTCACGGATGACCTGGGGGCCCCCCGGCCGCACCAGGACCTCGGCCGGTCGAGGACGGAGGTTGTAGGAAGACGCCATCGACCAGCCATAGGCGCCCACGTCTCGGATCGCGAGGACGTCGCCCTCCTCCGGCTTGGGGACCGCCCGACCCTTGCAGAACAGGTCCCCGGACTCACAGATGTTGCCCGCCACGGCCACGGTTTCGGCCGGCGCGTCGGGGCGCGAGACGTTCTCGATTGCGTGCCAGCTTCCGTAGAGGGCCGGACGGAGGAGGTGATTGAGGCCGGAATCGGTGCCGACGAACGTGTGCCGCTTGCCCCGCTTTACCGACGTGACCGTGACGTACAGCGTGCCGCACGGCGCGATGATCCAACGGCCAGGCTCGAAGCGGAACACGACGTCCGGCTCCTTGGCCCTGAAGCGGGCGAGCAGGTGGCTGACCTCTGCTCCCAGTTTAGCGACGTCGAAGTCCTCCTCGTCGGGCTTGTATCCGACGCCGAAGCCGCCGCCGAAATCGACGAACCGTAGGCCCGAGAACCGCTCAGCGACCTTGAGCATGACCTCCATGGCCGATACGAACCGGTCCACCTCCAGGATCCCCGAGCCGACGTGTTGGTGCAGTCCGCTGATGATCAACCCGTGGCGACTGGCGATGCAGTGGGCGGCCTCAATGTCCTCGTGATCGACGCCGAACTTGGCCTCGGGGCCACCGGTGATGACATGATCATGGTGCCCCTCGCCGATGTCCGGATTGAGTCGCAGGCCGACATCCGTGCCAGGGAATAAGCGACCGTAGCGCTCGAGCTGGGAGAGCGAGTCCACCGTCACGTGGACGCCGAGCTCCCTGACCGCGCCCATCTCCTCGTCGGTGACGTTGTTGCCGTTGTAGGAGATCTGCTCCGTCGCGAAGCCGACCCTGCGAGCGCGCATGACCTCGCCGATGCTGACGGCGTCGATGCCCAGGCCCTCCTCGCGGATCACGGAGAGCAGGCTGGGGTTGGCGTTCGCCTTCATGGCGTACAGCAACGCGCAGGATGGCAGCGCGGCGACGAGCTGACGGCAGCGCGAACGCAGCCCCGCTTCTTCGTAGACGTAGAGCGGCGACCCGAAGCGATCGATCAAATCAGCGGCGGTCATGGGATGGATGGTACCGGCGCGGTCACCCACATGCCTCGGGTACGTCGCGATCCTGCCGCCCATCTTTGACGTGCTATTCTCACGCCATGAACAAGACGCAGCGCGGGGTTGTCTTCACGGCGGTCTTCTTCTTCGTGGCGGCGGCCCTATACCCGCCATTCGTCGTGGAGACTGCGGGAGGCGATACCATGCGCAACTGGTACCTCCTGTTCTCGGGGCCGCCGTCCCATTACTCCGTCACCGATATCGACTGGGGCATCCTCGTCTTCGAGTGGTGCGTCATCTTGATCGCGGCGTGTTCCTTGCTCTGGGCCTCGAGTCGCGAGTCGCGATCGACGGAGGAGGAGAGATCCTCCGTTCCATAGAGCCGCCGGGGCCGGACGCACGCGAGCATCTTCTACAACATCGGTGCCGCGGTCGATAAGGCCTCCGCCCTCATCCTCGCCTTCCTCCGCGAGGTGACTGGCGGCCAGTGATGCGGATCACTGATAGGCCTGGATCCCGGTGATCTTCTCGCCGAGGATGAGGCCGTGGATGTCGTAAGTGCCCTCGTAGGTGTTCACCGTCTCGAGGTTGCACATGTGACGCCCGACCGGGTACTCATCGGTGATGCCGTTCGCGCCGAGCATGTCGCGGGCAGTGCGGGCGATCTCGAGGGCACGCCCGACGTTGTTCCGTTTAGCCAGTGACACCTGGGCGAAGTTCATCTTGCCCTCGTCCTTCAGGCTACCGAGGCGCCAGCAGAGGATCTGCGCCTTGGTGATCTCGGTCAGCATGTTGGCCAGCTTGGTCTGGACCAGCTGGAACGAGGCGAGGGGCTTGTCGAACTGTATCCGTGACAGCGTGTAGTCCCGAGCCGTGTCATAGCACGCGCGGGCGGCGCCGACGGCGCCGAACGCGATCCCGTATCGCGCCTGGGTCAGACAGCCGAGCGCGGTTTTCAGTCCGATCGCCTTCGGCATGAGCGCGTCTTTCGGAACCTTGACGTCCTGGAGGACCAGCTCGGATGTCACCGAGCAGCGCAGCGACCACTTGCGCCGCTGCTCGGGGGCGGAGAATCCCTCGCTGTCGGTCGGGACGAGGAAACCGACGATCTCACCGTCCAGCTTCGCCCACACGATGGCGATGTGCGCGATGCCACCGTTGGTGATCCACATCTTCGCGCCGTTGAGGACGTAGTGGTCACCCTTGTCTTCTGCTCGGGTGATCATGCCCCCGGGGTTGCTGCCGAAGTCGGGCTCCGTGAGGCCAAAGCATCCGATGACCTCGCCGGTCACCATCTTGGGCAGGTACTTCTCTTTTTGTTCGTCCGATCCGTACGCGTAGATGGGGTACATGCAGAGGGCTCCCTGCACGCTGACGAACGACCGCAGCCCTGAATCGGCGTATTCGAGCTCCTCCATCATGAGCCCGTAGGCTGTGTTGGAGAGCCCTGCGCACCCGTACCCCTCCAGGTTCGCGCCGAAGGCGCCGAGGTCCGCCAACTCGAGCGCGACCTCCAGGGGGAACTCGCCCTTGCGATACGCGTCTTCGACGAGGGGGGTGAACCGTTCGCGAGCCCAGCGACGGATCTCGTCGCGAGCGAGCCGCTCCTCCTCGCCGTAAAGAGCTTCGAGGTCGAACAGATCTGTCGAGGTCATCGGGGCGCCCATACGGATCTCCTAAGAGTCGAGGACGTTAGCAGTCGTGGCGGGGGTGCCGAAGGCCCAGCAGGTGCTACCATCCCGCCCCTTCAGGCGTCTTATCCAATGGCCAAGGTCTTCATCAAGCCCCGCCGAGCGCGGCCTTTCTGGTTTGGTCACCCGTGGGTTTTTTCGGGTGCGATTGATCGGGTCCGTGGCCAGCTCCGGAACGGCGACGTCGTCGAAGTGTGCGACGAGAAGGGTCGAGTGATCGGCCAGGGATTCTGGAATGAGCAGAGCCAGATCAGGGTCCGGATCACCGCGCTGGCAGGGGAGGGGCCTCTCGATGGCGACCTCATGTTGCGTCGCCTCGACGCCGCCGTCCGTCTGCGTCAGGAGGCCCTGGACCTGGGTGCGGCGACGAACGCCTACCGCCTGGTCCACGCCGAGAGCGATGGCCTCCCTGGTCTCGTCGTCGACAAGGTCGGTGACTGGCTGGTCACGCAGATCGGTTCGCTCGGGATGCTCGCCTTTATCGACGTGCTCCTCGACCGACTCGAAGAGACGGTCCGTCCGGTAGGGATTCTCGAGCGGGCGTCCAAGATCGCCGCGGAGGAGGAGGGCCTCGCGCGAGAGGATGGGGTCCTGCGCGGCTCCGCGCCCGTCGGGCCTGTCGAGGTGGTCGAGAACGGGGTTCGCTATTTGTGCGAACCGATGACGGGACAGAAGACGGGCTGGTTTTCGGATCAACGTGAAAATCGTCGCGCGCTCGCGTCACTCGCGAGAGGGAAGGATGTCCTTGACGCCTTCTCGTATGTGGGTGGCTTCGGGCTGGCGATGGCGAAGGCAGGTGCGAAGAGCGTGCTGTGTCTCGATTCGTCGGAGCCCGCGGTCGAGCTGTTGAGGCAAGGGATCGCGCTGAACGGCCTGGATGATACGGTCGTCGCTGAGCAGGGCAACGTGCTGCGCGTCCTCGACCACGCCGCAAAGGAGGCGCGCACCTACGACGTGGTCGTGCTCGACCCACCCAAGTTCGTGCGTAAGCGTTCAGGGCTCGATCGCGGCCTGAACCTCTATCGCGAGGTCAACCTCAAGGGAGTTCGCGTGTTGCGCGCGGGGGGGACCCTGATCACATGTTCGTGCAGCCAGCATGTCCGCTCCGAGCACTTCGAAGAGATGCTTGGCTCGGTGGCTCATGAGTCGGGGGTCCGATTACAGGAGATCTTCCGGGGTGGGCAGGCCCCTGATCACCCGGTGCTGCTCCCGCTTGAGGAAAGTCGGTACCTGGATTGCCGTGCATTTCGCGTCTGGCACCCGTCCTAGGAGCGCCTCAGCGAGTGGTGTCGGCAGCCGCGAGGTCTGGACCCCGTCACCTCGCTGGAATCGCGATTCGCGCGGGTTCGAGGTTGTGCTTGACCGATCTTCGTGTGCCCTGGCACGGTGGACATACGGTCCCCCTGGAGGGGCGCCATGTTCCTGCGCACCTTGCTGCTGTTTTATCTGTCGGCCTTGCATGTCTGGGGTCAGGGCGTTTCGTTCGCGCCGCCCTTTGATTACCCGGCTTCTGGGAGTGCGTCCGCTGGTGACCTCACGGGAGACGGCCGCTGTGACCTCCTCACGCGTTCCGGCTACGACTACGCCGTTCACGTAGCCAATCTCAACGGTTCCCTGTCTGTTCCCGTGTCGTCGCTCGGCGTTGGCGGCCTCGGCGGCTGCATCGCGGACCTGGACGCTGATGGGCGATCCGACGTGTTGTCGGTGGCGGTCGCGGGCATTGGCTGCAACAGTGGATATCTACGCGTCGGGATGAACCAGGGTGTCTGCGTGGGCACCGGTCTTGGCCCTGAGTTCGTCACGACGACGACCCCGATTGTGGCCCCCGGGTGCTTTTTGGGTCCGTCTCGTGTTCGTTGGGATGGGCAGGGAAGAGTGTGGATCTGGGAGACCCCTGGGACGACCCTGTGGTGGATGGGGGTGACCCCGGGGGCGACGCCGGGGAGTCTGCCGACGATCACCAACGAGGGGTCATGGTTCGCGAATTGTGGCGTCGTCCGCGACCTGTTGCTGTGTGATCTCGACGGAGATCCGTTCCCCGATGCAGTGCTTGCTTGTGCGGCGTTTCTCACTTCGACGGACAGCACGCTGTACACCTTCCATGGGTCGGCGAATGGCCCCGTCCTCAATCCCGTGACCCCGCCGTTCCTGATCCCTGGCAATCCGGAGCTTGACGCGTGCGATATTGACGGCGACGGCAAGGATGACGTGCTGGTGGCGGGATATGCGGGGGTCGGCGTCCTGCGCACGCTCGGCCAGGGCAACGGCGGCGTTGTCCAGGCCATGGGCATCCTGTCGACCGCGTTCGCCGTGGTAGCGCTCGGCGCCGATGTCGATGGCGACGCCGATCAGGATGTGGTCGTGCTCGACCCGTCCGGAGCCGTCTCCTTTTTCGTCAACGACGGCACCGGCTCATTGACCCTCGATCCGTTCCAGCTCGCGGTGGTCCCCGGGTCCGATCTGATCACGGGTGACCTCGACGGTAACGGCGCAGAAGACCTCATTTCGATGGCCCCTGGAGTCGGTCTACGGGTTCACATCGCGACCGCGATTCCCTTGACCGAGCCCCGGCCTGGGACGCAGGACGGGCTCATGTTGGAGTCGTTGACCGTCGCGACCGGCGTGTCCGGCCAGCCGCTCGCCGGTCCCCTGGGGGCGGTTAAGAGAGCGACGCCGGGCACCAGCATCACGGTGAACGTCGTCGCTACGGCGTTCGCCGGCGCGCCCGTCGTCTTCGGAGTTGAACGCTACTTCACGGGTTGCCCGGTGACCCCGATCAACGGGGAGATCTGGTTGTCGTTCGCTGCCGACACGCTCCTGGGCTCGATCCCTGGATCGGGGACCTACAGCCTGACCTTCCCGGTCCCGGTGAGCATGCCGACAGGGCGGTCCGTACTTGGACAAGCCTTGGTCCTCTCCGGTCTCGCGCTGAACCAGTTCTCAGCGATCACGCCGGCACACGAAGTGCAGTTCTAGGCCGCCTTGCGGGCGCCAGCTACGGCGAGGACGCCGGCGACCATGTACGGCACGACCCGCTCGAGCCACTTGCTCTCATTTCCTGGAAACGCGTAGTAGGCGAAGACGCTGAGGGTGCAGCCCGCGATCATCGACGCCAGGGTCCATCCTGGTGCCGGGAGCCTGCGCGTGAGCGCCGTCACGACGAGCACGGGGCCGAAGGCGGCGCCGACGGCCCCCCATGCAAACAGGACGCGCTGGAAGATGGAGGTGTCCGTTTCCATGGCCGCGATGATGGCGATGGCGCTCAAGCCGAGCACGGTGAGCCGCGATCGCTTCAGTATGGTCTCCCGTGTCTGGCCGCCGAGCCTCAGGTCGTGGGTCACGGATGCGCCGGCGACGAGGAGTTGACTGTCCGCGGTCGACATGATGGCGGAGAGCACGGCGGCGATCATCACGCCGGCGAGCACCGGATGAAACAAGCTGTTCGTGGCGTGGATGAACAGGCTCTCATTGTCCGGCAGGCTGTCCCAGAGGACGCGTCCGCACAGGCCGAGGAGGATCATCCCCGAGTAGACGATGACCGCCCAGGAGAGCGCGATGCGTCGGGCGCTGCGCAACGCGCCGGGCCCGCCGCTCAGGGCCATCATGCGATTGACGACGTGGGCTTGTCCCGGATAGCCGAGCCCGATTCCCAGAATGCCAAAGACGAAGCCGATGCCCGCTGCGTTGCCGCCGCTGAGCGGGTCCAGGAACCCGGGGACCCGGACTGCTTCGAGCCCGTCCAGCAGCGCCGCGGGACCGCCCACCTGAAAGAGAGCAGCTGCTGGTACGACGATGGCCGTGAGGGCCATCAGCAGGCCCTGCAGGGTATCCGTCAGGCTGACGGCCCAGAATCCCCCGAGGAGCGTGTAGGCGACGACGATCCCGCCGCCGATAGCGATGCTGGCTTCCAGGGACAGGTGGTCGGGGAACGTATGGACGAACGTCTTGCCAGCTCCCTGGAATTGAGAGCACACGTAGAAGCCGAGTGAGACCACGATGATCAGGGAGCCCACCGTGCGTATGGCGTGATGGAAGGGCCGGGTCCGTTCGCCCGCAACCAGTTCGGTAATCGTGAGCGCACCGGTGCGATCGGTCATGGCCCTCAACCCGGGTGCGAGCACGTACCAGTTGAGGAAAAACCCACCGACGCACGCCGGGAAGAACCACAGGGCGCTGATTCCCCACAGGTAAGCCTGCCCGCTGACGCTCAGGATCGTCCACGCTGAAGACGAACTCGCTGATGCGGACACCGCGGCGACGAGCGGGCCGAGACCACGCCCGCCGAGGAAGTAGTCCGCCGCGTTCTTGGTCCGGCGCTGCCCCCACCAGCCGATCCCCAACAGGAGGAGCTTGTAGGCCACGAGCGTGAGGACGATTGCGGTTCCCCGATCCATCTGCCGGGACTGTACCCGACCGAGGGGAACTCCCGTCACCTCGGTGAGGTGATGGCCTTGACCCGCGTGCCGTACAAACGAAGGAAGGCCGCGGGACCTAGGTCCTCGCGGCCTCCTCTTGCGGCACGACGCTCTCTACTTGGCGCCGCCGATCTTCTTGTAGTACTCCTTCAGCTCCTTCGCGTAGGGAGGAGTGAAGCCCTTGAAGTTGCGATCGATGAGGCGTTGGCGCAGCTCAGCGGGCAGATGCCCCCAGCGCGCTGCGTCCCAGTTGACAGGGACCCGGACCTGGCCGGCCTCAGGCTTCTTGTTGCCCTGCTTGTTGCGGCCGCCCGGCTTGCCTTCGGCGGTGTTGTTTTCCTGGGAGCCGTTCTTGGGCTGGCCCTGGGAGTCTTGCGGCTTGTCGCCCGGATTCTGCCGCTTGTTGCGGTCACGGGCCTGCGATTGGCTTTGCTGCTTCGAGTTGGAGGGCGACGAACTCGCGCCCTGGCCGGAGCCGTTTCAGCAGGGGAGGTTCTTGATGACCTCGTCGATGTCAGCGGTGATCTGGTCGCCGCGTCCCCTCATGCTCTGAATGAGCTTCTCGAGGTTCTCCTTGGCAGACAGGGCGTCCTTGGTCGCCGCTTCGGCCTCGACCCGGTCGATTTCGCGTTCGACCGCGACCATGTTGCGGCGGATCTGTTTCACCAGCTCTGTCAGGTCGACCTGATCCGCGTCGCCACCAGCCTGGCCCCATGCCAGAGGTGCGGCGCCGAGCATCAGTGCGAGCGCGAGTGTTTTCGTCAGCAGCTTCATGGATTCGGGTCCCCTTTGGGTTCTTGGCCCCCTCCGCACCCTCGGCAGGGCCGCGGGCCGGACGCTCCCCATGATACGGAAGCCAACGCGGTGGATTCTCCTGTTCCTTGTGAGAGCCCAGGGCCTCCGCTCCAAGTGCTTGCGCTGCAGGGGGATGAGGCGCTACCGGCCTCCGCCGATCTTCTTGTAGTACTCCTTCAGCTCCTGGGCGTAGGGCGGAGTGAAGGCCTTGAAGTTGCGGTCGATGAGGCGTTGGCGCAGCTCCGGAGGTAGATGCCCCCAGCGGTCGGCGTCCCAGTTGACGGGGACCCGGACCTTGCCGGCCTCGGGCTTCTTGTTGCCCTGCTTGTTGCGGCCGCCCTGCTTGTCCTTGGCGGTGTTGTTTTCCCGAGAGCCTTCCTTGGGCTGACCCTGGGAGTCTTGGGGTTGGTTGCCTTGTTGCTGGCGCTTGTTGCGGTCGCGAGCCTGGGACTGACTCTGTTGCTGCTGCTTGGACTTGGAAGACGAGGAGCTGCTGCTGCCTTGCTGCTGCTTGATGTTCTTGATCATCTCGTCGATGTCGGAGGCGATTTGATCGCTGCGCCCCTTGAGGCTGGCGACGAGCTTGTCGAG
The DNA here is from genome assembly GCA_002683135.1 of Planctomycetota bacterium. GTDB lineage: Bacteria > Planctomycetota. The sequence continues at coordinate 43,531 of NYSS01000093.1, forward strand.
CTTCTCTTTCGCGCTCTCTGCGTTCTCCGTTGCAGCCTCAGTCTCGACCCGGTCGATCGCCTTTTCGACCGCGACCATGTTGCGGCGGATCTGTTTCACCAACTCTTCAACATTGACCTCCCCTTGATCGCCACCCTGGGCCGAAGCCGTGGGCACGAGGAGCGACGTGAGAAACACCAGGCTGGTCATGATCTTCATCGTGTTCTCCATCCGAAGGCGAGTGACCCGACGGTCACTTGCCCTCCTCTTCATCCAACTCTATCTGCATGTTCTGCATGATGCGCTCGAACAGCTTGCGGATGGCATTCTGCCGGTGCGCTAGTTGTCGTAGCAACTCGACGTCTGTTGGGTCAGCCTCGTCACCGAACTTCGGGTCGCCAGCCCAGAACGAGTCGTTCTCGCGGTTCCAGGAGATCTGCAGGCGTTTGATGAGGAGCAGCTCGGCGACGACGGACACCAGCGGCGGCTTCTGATTCTGCTGTTGCTGCTCCTGCTGCTGCTGTTGTTGCTGCTGCTGCTGTTGCTGCTGTTCCTGGCGTGCCTTGATCTCGTCGTCGAGGGTCTGCACGAGCTGCTTCAGGCCTGATAGCACCTGCTCTTCCTCGAAGAGGACGAGGCGGTCGGTGCGCCGCTTGTTCAGGTAGCCGGCGACGTGCTCCATCTGCGATGAGATCTGCTGCATCACCCAGACGAACGCCATTGACGCGTTGGCGCCCTGCTCTTCAGCGATCGCCTCGTGCATCCCCTTGAGCTTCTCGTGGGAGTCGGTCTGGCGCCGACCGAGCTTCAGCACCCCACGCTTGTTGGAGCGGGACAGCCGCCCCGACTCCTCCCTCTCCTTGGCGATGCGTGCGGTGTCACTGTTGATCGCCTCCTGCTCCTTGATGAGCTTGTCGGTCTCGGCCTTGAGGTAGAAGAGCACCTCCTCCTGTTGCAGGCCAACGTACTGTCCCTTCTCCTTGTCCAACTCCTGCTGTGCCTGCTCGAGCTGGTCGATCGCCTCCTGTTCCTGCTGGGAGGCTTCACCAGGGTCCTTGCGCTTGAGGCTTTGCTCCGCCTTCTCCATGGACTCTGACGATTTCTGGGCTTGCTCGGATCCCTTTGGCGAGAGCTGCTTCATGCTCTCCGCGAGCTTCCGGGTTTCCTCCCGCAGCTCTTCCTGGCGCCGGGCCAGTTCATCGAGGCGCTCCTGGTCCTCTTCCGCATTCGCCGATTGCGCCTGGGCGCTTTGCTCGAGCTCCTGGATGGCGCGATCGATTCCGGACTGCGCCGATTCCTGACTTTGTTGGCCGCGCTGGACCTGACCCTGCTGAATTTGTTGCGCCGCTTGACTGGACTGCTGCGCCGACTGGTTCAGGCTCTCCCGCGCCCGCTGGACATTCTCGTTCTCGGTGTTGCTTGCGACCTCGTCCAGCTTGTTCTTGGCTTCTTCAATCTTGCGGGAGAGGTCCTTCTCCTGCTTTGCGATGTCCTCGAGTTCCTTCTGTTTGCGGGACAGGTCTTTCCTCGCCTCTTCGATGAGCCTCTTCGCTTCATCGATGCGGGCGTCGGCTTCCTGGCGACGCTGCGCCTCGGTAGCGGTGTCTCCCTGACGCCGTGCTTCCGCGGCCTGGTTCAACCTGTCCCCGGCTTCGTTCAGGGCTTCCTGGGCTTGCTGCTCTTGCGGTGATTGCTGACCGCCCTGCTGACCGCCCTGCTGACCGCCCTGCTGACCGCCCTGCTGACCGCCCTGCTGACCGCC
>NYSS01000094.1 GCA_002683135.1 Planctomycetota bacterium
GGCAGGCGAGCTCTTCACCGAGCAATATCTGAGGAAACAGGACAAGGCCACCACGGGAGGATGTGCCCATGCCTGAGCAGCTGCTCTCCGTTCTCGGGACCGATGGCGCCGTCAAGAAAAAGGATCGTCCCTCGCTCTCCGAGGAGGACCTCCGACTGTTGCACGGCACCATGGTGCGCACACGCAAGCTCGACGAGCGCGGCATGATGCTGCAGCGGCAGGGCCGGATCGGGTTCTACCTCCCCTCCTTCGGTGAAGAAGCCTCGTGCGTCGGATCGGCCTTCGCCGCCGAACAGGACGACGTGATCGCGCAGTCGTATCGCCAGCCCGGCATCGCGCTCCTGCGCGGCGTCAACCCGGAGACCATGCTCGACAACTGTTTCGGCAACGCCGAGGACATCGTGAAGGGGCGTCAGATGCCCGTTCACTACTCATTCAAGGACGCCGGGATGATCTCCATCTCGTCGCCCATCGGGACACAGATCGCGCACGGCGCCGGCATCGCCCTCGCCATGAAGATCAAGCGGGACGGCCGGGTCTGCATGACCTTCTTCGGTGACGGCGCCACGTCCAGCAACGACTTCCACTGCGGCCTGAACTTCGCCGGCGTGTCCGACGCGCCGTGCATCTTCGCGTGCATCAACAACCAGTGGGCCATCTCGGTGCCCCTCTCCAAACAAACCGCGTCGCTCTCCATCGCGGGCAAGAGCGCCGCGTACGGCATGCCCGGATACCTGGTGGATGGAAACGACGTGCTCGCGGTGTACGAGGCCACCCGACAGGCGGTCGAGCGCGCGCGCAACGGGTTCGGACCGACGCTGCTGGAGTTCCTCACCTTCCGCATGGGGCCCCACAGCTCGTCCGACGACCCGAGCCGTTACCGCCCGACCGAGCTCGAGGCGGAGTGGAAAGCCAAGGACCCCATCGATCGTTTCGAGGCCTTCCTCGTGCGCGAGGGCCTGCTCGACGAAGAAGCTGTCGCGGCCATCCACGCCGAAGCAGAAGCCGAGATGTCCAAGGCGGCGAAGGCGGCGGCGGCGAAACCACCACCCAGCGTCGACAGCATGTTCGACGACGTCTATGCCGAGCTCCCCGCGCACCTAAAAGAACAGCGCGAACATCTTCGTGCCGAGGGCGGGGACCACACGGTCGATGCGACCGCCGCGTTCCCACTGTGATCGGAGGAGGAAGCGATGTCTGAGATGACACTCCTGGGCGCGGTCACCATGGCCCTGCGCGAAGAGATGGAGCGCGACGACAACGTCGTGCTGCTCGGCGAGGACATCGGCATCAATGGCGGCGTCTTCCGGGCGACGGAAGGGCTGCATGCCCAGTTCGGGGATGACCGGGTCATCGACACCCCCCTGGCGGAGTCCGGCATCGTCGGGACCGCCGTCGGCATGGCCCTGCACGGCTTGAAGCCGGTCCCGGAGATCCAGTTCTCCGACTTCATCTTCCCCGCGTTCGACCAGATCGTCTCCGAGCTGGCCAAGATGCGTTACCGCTCCGGCGGCGAGTTCCAGTGCCCCATGGTTATCCGCACCCCTTACGGCGGCGGCATCCGCGGCGGGCATTATCACAGCCAGTCCCCCGAGGCCTACTTCTGTCACACACCCGGACTGGTGGTGTGCACCCCGTCGACCCCTGAAGACACCAAGGGGCTCTTGAAGTCCTGCATCCGCTCCGAAGATCCCGTCCTGTTCTTTGAACCCAAGCGGATCTATCGGACGGTCAAGGGTGAGGTCCCGGATGATCCGGACTTCACCGTACCCATCGGCAAGGCTCGCATCGCGCGAGCCGGCAGCGACGTCACGGTCATCTCGTGGGGCGCCATGGTCCACACGTGCACCGACGCCGCGAACCTCGCCGCCGAGGAGGGCATCGACGTCGAGCTCATCGACGCGCGCACCCTCCTCCCCCTAGATGAGGAGACCATCCTCGAATCCGTGAAGAAGACCGGCAAGCTCGTCGTCGCGTCGGAAGCCACCCGCTTCTGTGGCGTCGCGTCCGAGATCTCCGCCATCGTCGCGGAGAAGGCGATCGAGTACATGCAAGCACCGATCGTCCGCATCACCGGCTTCGACACACCGTTCCCATACACCCTCGAGCACGTATACATGCCATCACCGCAGCGCGTGATGCGAGGCATCAAGAAGGTCGCGACCTTCGATTTCTAAGGCCAGAGATGACTTTCGAATTCAAGCTACCGGACATCGGCGAAGGCGTGGCGGAAGGTGAAATCGTCCGCTGGATCATCAGCGAAGGCGCCGCGATCACAGAAGACGACCCCATGGTCGAGATCATGACCGACAAGGCGACGGTCGAGATCACGTCCCCCGTCACCGGGACCGTCGGGAAGATCCTCGCGGAAGAGGGCGCGGTCGTCCCCGTCCACTCGGTGATCGTCCAACTGGAGACGGCCGAGGGCGAGACCAGCCCTGCCCCCGCAGCGCCGCCCGCACAGGCCGCTGCTCCCGCGGCGCCGACACCCGCCCCGGCGGCCCCCAGGCCCGCGGCCGCGGCGACCTCCGCAGGCAACGGCGGCGGGCAGGTCCTCGCCGCCCCCGCCACCCGCAAGCTCGCCCGTGAATCCGGCGTCGCGCTGGCCGCGGTCACCGGAACCGGCCCCCGCGGAAGGGTCACCCGATCTGACGTGGAGGCGCTCCTCCAGGCACCCCCGGCGGCGAGCGCCGCCGCGCCCACCTACCAGCCGCGCACGTTCGAGGCGGGCGGCTCCGATGTGGTCCCCTACCGCGGCATCCGTAAGGCCACGGGTGACCAGATGGTCCGCTCGATGTACACGGCGCCCCACTTCACCTATGTCGATGAGATCGACATGACAGAGCTGTACGCGCTGCGCAAGCAAGCCGCCGTCATCGGCGGCGAGCAGGGCGTCAAGGTCACCTTCCTCCCCTTCATCATCAAGGCCCTGTGCGCGGGCATCCGGCGTCACCCGTCGGTCAACGCCGAGCTCCGAGAGGACGAAGGGAACATCGTCGTCAAGCATGACATCCACGTCGGCATCGCCACCGATACGGACAACGGCCTCATGGTCCCGGTGCTCAAGCACGCGGACAAGCTGAGCGCCCTCGAGGTCGCCGCCGAGATCCAGCGCCTCACCGAGGCGGCCCGCACGGGCAGCGCGTCCCGCGACGAGCTCACCGGATCGACCATCACCATCACGTCCGCCGGGTCCATCGGCGGCCTGTTCGCCACGCCGATCATCAACTACCCCGAGGTCGCGATCCTCGGCGTGTACCAGATCAAGGACAAGCCCGTGATCCGTGACGGCGAGGTCGTCGCGGGCAAGATCGGATACCTCTCGATCACCCTCGACCACCGCTGCGTCGACGGTGCGACGGCCGCGCATCTCATGAATCACATGAAGCGGTTGCTCGAGAACCCGGGCCTGCTCGTCCTCGAAGCCTGATGGCGCACTCGGACCCTTCCACGCTGATCCGCTGCATGCCCGTCGGCGACTACGCCGCGAACGCAGCCGTGCCCGAGATGTCGGAAGAGGAGCACCGGTTCGTCTATCGGGCCATGCTCCGGCTCCGCCTGCTGGACGAGAAGATGCTGCTCATGCAGCGCCAGGGGCGCATCGCCTTCTTCGGCCCGTCCTCCGGCCAGGAAGCGGCGATCTGCGGATCCGGCTTCGTGTCCCGCCCGCAGGACTGGATCTTCCCGGCCCTGCGTGAAGGAGGCGTCCTGCTCATGCGGGGCTTCCCCCTCGAGCGCTACTTCGGCCAGCTGTTCGGCAACGTGCTCGACGTACAGAAGGGCCGGCAGCAGCCCATGCACTTCTCCAGCAGCGAGTACAAGCACCTGTCCCTGTCGTCGGTCATCGCCACCCAACTGCCGCAGGCCGTCGGCGCCGCCTACGCGGCCAAGCTCAAGCAACAGGATTGCGTCGCCTTCGGCTACATCGGCGACGGCGGCACCTCCGAACACGACTTCCACAACGCCATGAACTTCGCCGCGGTGTGGAAGGTCCCCTGCCTCATCATCTGCCAGAACAACCAATGGGCCATCTCGGTCCCGTTCGAGAAGCAGACCGCGTCCGACGGGATCGCGATCAAGGCCACCGCTTACGGTATGCCGGGGGTCGCCGTCGACGGCAATGACACCCTGGCCGTCATCCGCGCCACCCAAGAGGCGCACGAACGGGCGCTCGCCGGTGACGGACCGACGTTGCTCGAGCTCGTCACCTACCGCTGCGGTGGCCACAGCTCGTCCGACGACCCGAGCCGCTACCGCGACGAAGACAAGGTGGCCCCCTGGCTGAAGGTCGATCCCCTCGACCGCTACCGGACCTGGCTCGGGGACGAGGGGATCTGGGACGACGCCCAGCAAGAGGACGCGACGGACGAGCTGCGCTCGCACATGGACGAGGCGCTGAGCATCGCCGAAACCGCCGACAGCCCCGAACCGATCACCATGTTCCAGGATGTGTACCACGAGATGCCGCCCCACCTCCGCGACCAATGGTCCTCGGTCACGGAAGACGGGTCGGGCACGGCTGAAGGAGCCTTCCCCCTGTGATGGAAACCCAAGCCTGCGTCATCGGCGCCGGACCCGGCGGCTACGTGTGCGCCATCCGACTCGCCCAGTACGGCATCAAGACGATCCTCGTCGAGAAGGAGCCGCGGCTCGGCGGCGTGTGCCTGAACTGGGGCTGCATCCCCAGCAAGGCCTACATCCAGGCCGCCAAGCTGTGGGACCAGATGGGTTCCGCCAGCGAGATCGGCATCAAGGTGACCGACCCCGAGGTCGACCTCGCCGCCATGAAGAAGTGGAAGGACGGCATCGTCCAGCGCCTCACCGGCGGCATCGCCGATCTGATGAAGCGCCACAAGGTCGACATCGTCCACGGGACCGCCACCTTCACCGGCAAGGACACCATCTCCGTCGCCGGCAAGGACGGCAAGCAGACGATCAAGGCCAACAACTTCGTCGTCGCCACGGGCTCCAGCTCCATCGACATCCCGGGCTTCGATGTAGACGAGAAGACGATCGTGTCGTCCACCGGCGCCCTGGATTTCGAGTCGGTTCCGGAGTCCCTGCTGGTCATCGGCGGCGGCGTCATCGGACTGGAGATCGGCCAGTACCTGATGAAGTTCGGGACCAAGTTGACGGTCGTCGAGATGATGGACCAGCTGCTGCCGGGCACGGACAAGGACTGCGTCAAGGTGGTCGCCCGTAAGCTGAAGAAGGGCAAGGCTGCGGTCCACCTGAAGTCGAAGGCGGTCGGCTGCAAGAAGTCCAAGGGCGGCGTCGCGGTCACCTTCGAGACCCCGAAGAAGAAGGAGACGGTGACCGTCGAGAAGGTCCTGGTCTCCGTGGGCCGTCGCCCCAACAGCAAGGGCCTCGGCCTCGAGAAGGCCGGCGTCAAGATCGACCAGCGCGGCTTCATCGAGGTGAACGAGCGCCTGCAGTCGTCCAACCCGAACATCTACGCCATCGGCGACGTCGCCGGCCCGCCGCTCCTCGCCCACAAGGGCTCCAAGGAGGGGCTGGTCGCCGCCGCCGTCATCTCGGGCAAGCCCGAGGTCATGGACGTCCGCGCCATGCCCGCCGCCATCTTCACGTCGCCCGAGATCGCGTCCGTCGGCATGACCGAGGAGGAGGCGAAGAAGGCCGGGCACGAGATCAACGTGGGCACCTTCCCCATGGCCGCCTCCGGCCGCGCCCTCGCCGGACGCGAGACGGACGGCACCATCAAGATCATCGCCGACAAGAAGACGGATCTTCTGCTCGGCGCCCACTTCTGCGGACCCGCCGCGTCCGAGCTCGTCGCCGAGGCCAGCCTCGCCATCGAGGCCGGGTTGTGCGCGGAGGACCTGGCGTTGACCGTCCACACCCACCCGACCCTCGCCGAGACCGTCATGGAAGCGGCCGAGGACGTGCACGGGATGGCGGTGCACATCTACAACCCCAAGGGCTGAGACCGGTCTTCGAGTCCGGCGCGACGGGCGCCGGTGGTCGAGCGATCAGCCGTCCGAAGACTGGTCGAGCAAGGTCGCCAGACGGGCCAGGGCGCGTGAGAGAAGGCTGCGGGTCGCTTGTTCGGTGCGGTCCATGGCCTTGGCGATCTCCGCGTGGGACAAGCCCACCACGCGGGCGAGCAAGACCACCTCACGCTGGGTTTCATCCAGGCCATCGAACGCAGCCTCGATCCGCTCGATGCTCTCCTTCGAGCTCATGATCCGACTCGGCGTCGCGACGTCCCCGTACACGCCGACCCACCCGTCCCGATCCGGATCACGCTGCAGGTCAACCTCCCGCGCCACCGCCCGTCGCTCGGCGCCGTGGAACCGCCCCCTGTCGATCACCTTGCGCAGCGCGGCCTTGTAGAGCCACTGGCGGAATTCGGTCTCGGGGATGCTGGCGTCCGGCTCCAGGTCCTGGAGCACTTCGCGATACGCTGACTGGACGAGGTCGGAGTCGGATTCACGGGCCCGCACGGCGCGCCCCGCCCGCAACCGCACGTACGCCCGCAGGCCCGGCAAGTGCCTGGCCATGAGGCTGCCGAGGGCCCCATCGTCGCCGCGGGACGCGCGCGCAGCGAGGTCGCTGGAGGTGACATCCACGGGTCCATCGTACGCCGACGCGCGCACCAGCGCCGAGCGGACCTAGTCCTTAGAACAGCGTGTAGATGAACGGCCCCGCGGCCGTCCCACCCAACATGACCAGAGCGCCCAACAGGAGGACGGCGAGCAGGATCGGCAACAGCCACCACTTCTTGTTCTCGGCCAGGAAACCCAGGAACTCGGACAGGAGCCCCTGACGCTTCTCCATCGCCGCGCGCTCGAATTCCGTCGTAGGGCCTGCGTCATCCCGACGGGGATCGCCATCTGAATCAGTCATGATCAATACTGCCTGAAGTAACGCTTGGGATCGACCTCGCCGGTGCGACGGCGGGTCCAATAGGTCTCGGCCGCCGGGTCGAACTTCAGCTTCAACGGATCGCGTCCGATCAGCCGGAAGAACAGCCCGACGGGAGTAAACAGCCCGTAGAACAAGGCGCCCACGATCACGAACGACAGGACAAGTCCGATCGGCGTCGTGATCACGACGAGGGTGAGGTATAGGACCCGGTTCGCCGTCGGCATGACGAACGAGAGGACCGCGGACAGACCGCCGACCGCGAACAGCGCGTACGCGGTCGCCTGCGATGAAGCCCCCAGGTCCACTCCGAACAACCCTCCGCGCCACAGCGCGAAGCCACCCAGGAGGGCGAACGCAACGAGGGCCACGAAGCCGAACTGCTTCAGCTTCTTCTCGTCGGGTCTCAGATCCACATCAACAAGTGCCATGATCTCTTCGCTGCCGGATGGCGTCGTCTCCCGTCATCAGTCGAGCTGGAACTGGGCCAGATACTCCTCGCGCTTCGCCGACGCCGCGTCCCCCTGCTCCTCCTTGAGCAGGATGAAGTCCTCCAGGACGAGGGCGTCCATGTTCGTCGCCATGAAGCACCGGAACGCGTGCTCCGGGGTGCAGACGATGGGCTCGCCGCGGACGTTGAAGCTGGTGTTGATGATGACCGGGCATCCGGTCTTCTCCTCGAACCGCTTCATGATCCGGTAGTAGATGCCGTGCCGCTCCTCGTCCACCGTCTGAACCCGGGCCGAGTAGTCGACGTGGGTCACCGCGGGGATCACGGAGCGGGCCTCCTTGAGCTTGTCCAGGCCGACCACGGCGTCGCCCGCCGCGGGCTCCTCCGGGGTGCGCTTGTCCTCGTTGACGGGCGCCACCAGCAGCATGTAGGGGCTGTCCTCGTTGTCCCGCATCCCGAAATAGTCCGACACCCGTTCGCGCAAGACGCACGGCGCGAATGGTCGGAACGACTCGCGGAACTTGATCTTCAAGTTCATGACCGACTGCATGGCCTCGGAGCGGGCGTCGCCGATGATCGACCGGTGACCGAGGGCCCGCGGGCCGAACTCCATGCGGCCGCGGAAGTGCCCGACGACCTTCTCCGTCGCGATGAGCTCGGCCACGTCCTCCACCAAAGCGTCCTCGTCCGCGGCCAGGTGGTAGGTCGCCCCGACCGAGTCGAGGAAGCCCTTGATCTCGTCGTTGGAGAAGCGCGGGCCGAGCAGGGACCCGGCCTGAGAGTCCTTCCCCGTCGCCTCACGCGGTGATCCCAGGAGCTGGTGCCACACGAACAGGGCCGCCCCGAGGGCGCCCCCCGCGTCACCCGCCGCCGGCTGAATCCACACGTTCTCGAACGGCCCCTCTCGAAGGATGCGGCCGTTGCCCACGCAGTTGAGGGCCACCCCGCCCGCGAGGCAGAGGTTCTTGGACCCGGTCTGCTGATGGGCGAACCGGGCGATGCGGAGCATGATCTCTTCGGTCACCGCCTGGATGGACGCGGCGATGTCCATCTCCCGCTGCGTCAGCTCGGTCTCGGGCTTGCGCGGCGGCCCGCCGAGGAGCGCGTCGAGCTTCTTCGACGTCATCACCTCCTTGTGGCAATACGCGAAGTACGACATGTCGAGCCGGAACGACCCGTCCTCCTTCAAGTCGAGGAGATTGTCCAAGAACAGATCTTTGTAGATCGGCTCGCCGTACGGCGCGAGGCCCATCAGCTTGTACTCCCCCGAGTTCACCCGGAAGCCAGTGAAGTACGTGAACGCCGAGTAGAGCAGGCCGAGGGAGTGGGGGAATCGCAGCTCGTGCGTCAACTCCAGCTTGTTTCCACGACCGATCCCCAGGCTCGCCGTCGCCCACTCACCGACGCCATCGAGGGTCAGCACCGCCGCCTCGTCGAACGGCGAAGGGAAGAACGCCGACGCCGCGTGGGACTCATGATGCTCGGTGAAGACATACCGCCCGGTGAACTTGCCTCCGAGCCCGGCGTCGAGCTCCCGCGGCGTCCGGAGCTTCTGCTTCAACCACAGGGGCAAGCCCTTCAGGAACATCCTGAAACCGAACGGCGCGTACCGGATATAGGTCTCGAGGAGCCGCTCGAACTTCAGGATCGGCTTGTCGTAGAAGGCGACGTGATCGAGATCCTCGACCTCGATGCCCGCTTCGGCGAGGCAATAGTCCACCGCGTTCTTGGGGAACCGGTAGTCGTGCTTCTTGCGCGTAAACCTCTCCTCCTGAGCCGCGGCCACGATGCGCCCGTCCTCGATGAGGCAGGCGGCGCTATCGTGGTAGAAGGCGGAGATGCCGAGGATACGCATCTGTATGTCCAATAAGGACTTCAGTACGTGAGAGCGGAGCGACCGGGCACGCGATGGGAGTATACCACCCCGCAATGGGCCCCCACGTGGTGAGAAACACGGGCACTCAGAAGCCGACGTCGCAACGCACGGCCACCGCCCACGCCGCCGCTTCGTCCCACAACGCATCGAGGCGCGCCGACGAGATGCCCGGGAAAGTCCCCGGCTCGCCCCGCTCCTTGGACTCCGCGCATTGCAGCGCCAGGCCCGCCGGCCCATCGCCGTCAAGGAGCGCGCCGCGCATGCTCGCGTCGAGGGCGACGTCTTCGAGCAGCTCGTCACGCGGCGCCCCGACGATCTCGTCGATCAACGAGAGCTGACCGCAGAGATAGAAGCGGGCGCTCTGACTCGGATGAACCTCTCGGGCAACGCGCTCACAGAAACGGGCGCGCACCAATGACCGGAACATCAGCTCGCCGGAGGTGTCTTCCTCTCCTGAGAGGGAGAGCAGGGTGACCCAGTGTTCGAGGCGCTCGTTGCCGATGAGGTCCACCGCGTGGGCCACGGACTCGATGGCGCCGCCGTGGGTCCCCGGATTGACCGATCGCACGAGTCGGTAGGTCAACGCCGGATCCTGGCGGATGATCTCGGCGAGCACGTCTCGGCTGGCTCCGTCGTCGTGGAGCGCCGCCAGCAACCTCAGGACCGAGAGCTGGCTCGTCGGGATGTGCTTGACCGTGATCACCTTGGGCTTGCCCAAGAACCAGCCCTGGAAGAACTGGAACCCCAGGTCCCTGCAGAACCGGAACTCCTCGTCCGTCTCCACCTTCTCCGCCAGGAGCTTCAGGTCACCGAACTCCGCGACGTGACGACGCACCTCCTGCTCGTCGAGCGCCTGGACATCGATCTTCACCATGTCGGCGATGTCGATCAGGGGGCGCAGCTCCTCGCGGAACACGAAGTCGTCGAGGGCGATCTCGTAGCCCGCCTCCGAGAACTTGTGGATCATGTCCAAGAGCTCCTCGTCGACGGTCACGTCTTCCAAGACCTCCATCACGATCTGATCTTTGGGGAACAGGGTCGCGTACTCGCAGAGCACCGAGTTCCGCGTCAGGTTGACGAAGGCCTTCTTGTCGCCGACCAACCGCGGGAGGCCGATCTCGACGAGCGCGTTCAGCATGACCGTGAAGGTGGCGAGGTCCCCGTCGACCACATCCGCCGCGGCGACATCGCCGTTGCGGAACAGCAGCTCGTACGCGACCAGGTTGAGGTCCCGATCGTAGATCGGCTGGCGCCCGACGAAGACGTCCCGACCGCGACCCGTCAGGGGCGCGGTCTCCACCAAAGTGTTCTGTGTCATGTAGCTTCCCAACCGGATCAATACCCGACCGACGGCGCGGGTTTTTGCGATGGCACGCCCGTCCGCCTCTCTCTTCGTCGGCGCCGGAGAACACCCACCTCAAGGGTGTTAGGGTCACGGCCCATGATCCACGTGGAGGATCTCGGACTCATCGACTACGAAGACGGGCGACGCCGCCAGCTCGAGCGCCTGGAGGCACGCGTGCGGGGCGACGCTCCGGACACGCTCTATCTGCTCGAGCACCCGACCGTGATCACCCTCGGCCGCGGCACCGACCCGCGCAACCTGAAGGACGCCGGCAGGTTCCCCGTCATCGAAACGGAGCGGGGCGGTGACGTGACGCTGCACGCTCCGGGACAGGTGGTGGGTTACCTGATCCGGCTCTTGCCCGAAGGCCAGCGTGACCTGCACGCTCATCTCCGCGTGCTCGAGGAGATCGTCATCAGCGCCCTGGCCGGGTTCGGCATCAGCGGCGCGCGCCGGGACGGAGCGACGGGTGTGTGGGTGGACGATCGCAAGATCGCCAGCCTCGGAGTGGCGTGTAAGAACTGGTGCACCTGGCACGGCTTCGCCGTCAACGTCCACGTTCCCCTGGACCTGTTCGAGGCCATCAACCCGTGCGGCTTCGACGCCGACGTGATGACCTCCATGGAGCGGGAGTCGGGGGGAAATACACCCATGGCGGACGTCAAGGACGCCCTTTCTGTGGCGACGCGCTCGATCCTCTCTCCCACGCGTTGATGCACGGACGCCCGCCCCCTATCGTGGGGTCGCCATGACCCAACTCACCGAAGAGAACCTCCACTGGAAGGCGCGCGCGCGCGCCGTGGCCGAAGAGGTCGTCCGCCCGCTCTCCAAGAAGTACGACGAGGCGCAGGAATACCCTTGGGAGATCAAGGAGGCCATCCAGGAGGCTGGCCTGTTCTCCGTCTGGATCCCCGAGAAGTACGGCGGCGCGGGCAAGAACGACTGGAACCTGCGCAACCTGTGCGTCGTCGTCGAGGAGCTGTCGCGCGCGTGCGGCGGCGTCGGCGTGCTGTTCGCCGTGAACTCCCTCGGGTCGTTCCCGATCCTGGTCGGCGGCACGGAGGAGCAGAAGCAGCGCTATCTCCCCCAGATCGCCGCTGGTGAGAAGCTGATCGCGTTCTGCCTGTCCGAGAAGAACGCCGGGTCGGACGCCCAGGGCCTGCGCCTTCGTGGCGTCGCCGATGGTGACGACTGGCGCATCCACGGCGAAAAGAAGTGGACGACCAACGGCGGCGCCGCCGACCTCTACACGGTCTTCGCCGTCACCGACCCCGACAGCAAGTCGCGCCGCATCTCCGCTTTCATCGTCGAGAAGGAGGATCCCGGGTTCTCCATCGGCAAGGTCGAAGACAAGATGGGGATCCGATGCGTTCCGGTGGTCGAGGCCGTCTTCGACGGCGTCAAGGTCGGTACGGATCGGCTGCTCGGCGGCCGCGCCGGTTACGGGTTCCGTCACGCCATGGGAACCCTGGATCTCGCGCGTCCCGGCGTCGCCGCCCAGGCCATGGGCCTCGCCCAGGGCGCGCTCGAATTGGCCACCCGGTACACGATGAAGCGCGAGCAGTTCGGTAAGCCCGTCAGCGCGTTCCAGATGGTCCAGCAAATCCTCGCCAACATGTCGATGAAGACGGAGGCCGCGCGTCAGCTGATCTACGCCGCCGCGGCGGCGGTGGACCACCAGGACCACGAGTCGATCAACAAGCTCTCGGCCATCGCCAAGTGCTTCTCCACCGACGTCGCCATGGAGGTGACGACGGACGCCGTTCAGCTATTCGGCGGCTACGGGTACATGAAGGACTACCCGATCGAGAAGTACATGCGCGACGCGAAGATCACCCAGATCTACGAGGGGACCAACCAGATCCAGCGCATCGTCATCGCCCGCAACCTGCTCAAGGAAGCGGCGGAGTACGAGTTCCTCGACCCCTACATCCCGACCGAAGTCCAGGACGTCTACGAAGGCTGACCCACGAGGCCCGGCGTCACTCCTCGGCGCCCTCTTCCAGATACGGCTGGAACGCCTCGCGGATGTCGTCCGGGATGCTCACGCTCTTGAAGTGGTCCATGCGCACGCACACGGTCGTCGAGCGGGCCTCGGAGCGGAGGACGTCTTCGCCGGCGACGCGGAACTGCCAGCGGAAGTCGATCGACTTGCGTCCCAGCTTGCGCAGGGTCATGACCACGTCCAGGTCGTGACCGTAAGGGAGGGGTTGGCGCCAGTCCGCTTCGGTGTGAACGGTCGGAAAGCCGAGGTTGCGGTCCCGGAGAAGCTCCGCGTAATGAAGACCGAGGGCTTCCTTGACGAAGCCCTCCATGGAGACGTGGCACAGGTGGAAGAGCCGGGGGAAGTAGAGGATCCCGGCGATGTCCGCGTCACCGAAGTCGATCGGCACGGTCTGGCGGTAGATCTTTCCGCTCATTTGAGGAGCCCCTGGATCTCCTTGAACGCCGCCGCGTCGCAGCGCTCCATCCACTCAAAGAGCAGCGACTCGACGCAGGTGATCACCGCGCCCGCTTGTTCAAGTCGACGCAAGGCCACGTCGCGATTCGATGGAGCCCGCGTCCCGATGCCATCCGCGACGACCTGCACCGCGTAGCCATCAGCGAGCAGGTCCAGCGCCGTCTGCAGGACGCAGATGTGCGCCTCGATGCCACAGACAACAACGGTGCCGCGCTCGAGCTCGCGTATCCGTGACTGGAACCCGTCGTCACCGGCGCAGGAGAAGGTCATCTTCTCCAGCACCGGAGCGTCGCCGGCGGCGTCCTTCAGGCTCTGCACGGTCGGGCCGAGCCCCTTGGGGTATTGCTCGGTCACGACGACCGGGACCTGGAGGATACGCGCCCCGCGCATCAGGATCGCGAGCTGCCGCTCGAGGACCTCGGCGCCGCTGATCACCCTCCACAGCCGCTCCTGGCAATCGATGACCACGAGCGCGCTGTCGCCGGCCCGAGCGATCGTCGGATGACGGGTGTCCATGGGGGCAGGTTAGCAGCAGCCCGTATCAGGCGTGCAGCAGCCCCCGGACGCCGCGGGCGGCGCGGCGCGGCCGAACGTCTCCGACGTCCCCGTGGTGTGGAAGCCCTCCCACACGATGCCGGCCGGGTCCGTGACCCACGCCTTGTCCGATTCCGCGTAGCAGCACGTCGTTCGCCCCTCGTCCAGGACCGTGCCCCGGGTCGCCTTGAAGCGATCCCGGACCTCCGCCAGTTCAGTCTCGTCCTCCACCTGGATGCCGAGGTGATTCACGCCGGGCGCCTGGCCGTGGGTCTCCAGCGCGAAGTTCACGCGCGGATCATCAAGCATCCACTTGGCGTAATCGTGCTTGAGCACCGTGGGTTGGGCACCGAAGAGCGCGGCGTAAAAGCTGACCGAGGTCTTCAGGTCATCCACCGACACGTTCACATGCATACGTTTCATGTTCTTCACCTCGACGGACGTTGGGCGAGATCACCCGCCCCGAACACCCGGGCCACGGATGATCTTCTCATGGTTGCGGCAGCGTGGCTTCGAGAACTCGGCGCCAGCTGCGGATCGCAGATGCGGTCCGAGCGCCGAACCAGGTCAGCGCCTCTCCGTCGACCTTCATGGGCTCGGGACGCGCGAACCCGGCGGCGGCGACCTCGTCCGCCACGGCGTCACCCTCCTCTACGGTGAAGTCATGGGGTTCGGAGGTGAGCATCAGCACCTCCGTGCCGACCTCGCCGATGCGCCGGGGCGTGACCTGCGGATATCCGACTCCAGGCTCCACGTCGGGCACGTCGAACCCGACGGACCGCACCAGGTCGCCCGCGTACCGCGTCGGCGCCACCGCCATGAGCGGGTCGTGCCAGATCAGCGGGACGGCGACCGGACGACGGGACGGCTCAACGCAGAGGCCCTGCTCCCGTCGTACGGCCTCGGCGAGGACGTGGCCCGATGCACCGCGACCCACGGCCTGACCGAGGTCCACCAACATCGGCGCCACGTCATCCACCGAGCAGACGTGCGCCACGTACGTCTCGATGCCCGCGGCGACCAGCTGCTCCCAAACGGGCTTGGGGTTCTCCTCGCGCTCCAGGACCACCAGGTCAGGCTCGAGCTCGATGATCCGCTGAACGTTCGGGGTCTTGGTGCCACCGAGCTTGCGCACCGACGCGACCCGGTCAGCAGGGTGAACGCACCATGACGTCCGACCGATGAGCTCCGAGTCTTCGATGCCGAGGGCGAACAACGTCTCGGTCAGCGAAGGCACGAGCGAGACGAGGCGCATCAGAAGATGACCTGGAGCTGGAGGCGCAAGCGCCACTCGTCCCGGTTGTCATCCGGATCGCCCTCGTGATCCTCTATGCGGCCGAAGTCCATCTGCGCCTTGAGGTCGTGATCGCGCCAGAAATACCCCAGCACGACGAGATACTCGCGCCTCGCGGAGTTGCCGTTGCCGTTGTGCTCCCAGTCGATGCTCGCGGCGCGCAGCGCGATCTCGAAGGTCTCGGGGACGACAAAGTAGCCCAGCTGGGCGAGCCAACCCAGCGCCTCGTCGTCGCGCGGCACGTCGTCCATCTCGGAGTAATGGAACTCGACGAGCAACGAGAACCCGTTCCAGAACGCGGCGAGATCTCCACCGACGGACCAGTCGTCCCCTTCGTCCGCGTGGTTGTCGTCCTGGTGGAGCCAGCCGTTGACGCCGAGGGCAAAACGGAAGTCGTCCGAGTGCTTGACATCCGTCTCCGTGTAGGCAACCCCGCCGAGCGGGTTGACCGCCAGGCGCAGCGCGTAAAGGAGCCCGTGGTCGTCGTTCGTGCGGTTCTCGCCGTCCCCGTCAAACGCCGCCAGGTAGTACTCGAAGAGCTCGTCGTCCGCCCCCCCGGCCTTCCCGGAGATCATGACGCCCACATCCCGCCCCGGGGTGAACACCTTGTCGGTCTCGGAGCGGTCCACGAACTGCAGCTCGCCCGAGCTGGTGAGGAAGTGGCGAGAGTACGGGACCTTGAACTGGCCCCAGCGAATCTTCATCCAATCCCAGCGCTCGTACTGGAAGTAGGCGTCCTTCAGCTCCGACAGCTCGTTGTCTGACTTGTAGAGGACCGGATCGCCGAGGAGCGGCTGCACCTCGGTGTCGGCCTCATCGCCGGCGATGTCGAACTGGAGCTTGTACTTGATGTCCTTGGAGAAGGCGTTCCCGCGCATGATCACGCGCGCCCGCGGGACGTCGAAGTCCGGCTCGTTCTCGTCATCCGTCTCGGCGTTCTTATCCCAGAAGTCGTTGGTGAACCGCACCTGCAATCGACCGCCGAGGGACATGCGGAACTTGCCGTTCGGAGACTCCCACGTCCAGCCACGACTGCGCCGGTACCTGGTGACGGGGGGCTCGTCCTGGAGATGGGAGATCATCTCGTCGACCTGGGCCGCGACCCGCTCGACCACATCCTGCTCTAACCGCATCTCGGCGGCGATACCGGACAGCTCTTCGAACTGGGTGGCGCTGATGAGGCCGTTCTCGCGCAGCATCTCGAGCAAGCGCCCCTCGACCGTCTGCGGCGTCTGAGCCGCAAGCCCTGCCGAGAAGACGAAGAGCGCGCAAGCGAAAGTGAAGGTGTACCGCATCGATCTCCCCCTGGGTGGTGGGGGAGATCGTAGCGGAACAGCCGTCTAGAAGATGACCTGGAACTGAACCCGCAGGCGCCACTCGTCGACGTTGTCGTTCTGGTTGCCTTCGTGATCTTCAACCCGACCGAAGTCAAGCTGCATCTTCATGTTGTGGGAGTGCCAGAAGTACCCGAACACGACCAGGTACTCACGGCGTCCGGAGTCGTTGTTGCCGTTGTTGTCCCAGTCGATACTGGCGGCACGGAGCGCGACCTCGAACTCGTGGGGAACGATGAAGTAGCCCAGCTGGGCGATCCAACCATCGATCTCGACGTCGTCGCCGCCGTTCACGTCGTTCTCGCGGTAGTGGAGCTCGAACATCGCGAAGAAGCTCTGATAGAAGACCGCGATGTCAGCGCCGATGGACCAGTCGTCACCCGCGCCAGCGTGGTTGTCGTCCTGATGGACCCAGCCATTGACGGCGAGGGCGAGACGGAGGTCTTCCGTGTGTCCGGTGTCGGATTCGCTGTACTTCACCCCGCCGAAGGGATTGACCGCGAGACGACCGGCGTACATGAGCCCGTGATCGTTATTGGTCCTGTTCTCCCCTTCGCCGTCGAACGCACCGAAGTAATACTCGAACAGGTCACTGCTCTCACCGCCGGCCTTGCCATGGACCATCACGCCCACGTCACGGCCCGGCGCGAAGACCCCGTCCGTGATGCCACGGTCGACGAACTCCTGCCTACCCGAACTGGTGAGCTGGTGACGACTGTAGGGGACCTTGAACTGACCACCTCGAACGGAGAATGCGCTCCACTTGGCGAAGTCGAAGTAGGCGTCCTTGAGCTCTGCCAGGCGGTTGTTCGAAGACCGGGTGGACCCGTTGGGCAAGGTCGTGTCGACCTCGTCGCCGGCGATGTCGAACTCGAACTTGTACTTCAGGTACGACTCGAAGGCGTTGCCAGTCAGCCAGACGCGTGCGCGCGGGACGTCGAAGTCCGGCTCGTTCTCGTCATCCTCGTAGAAGTCGTTCGTAAACCTGACTTGAAGACGCCCTCCGACGCTGAGCTTGAAGCGATCGTCCGCGGTCTGCCAGGTGAAGCCCTTGCCGACCTGGTAGCTGGTCGACGGTCCAATCTCCTGGACACTCGAGATCATCTCTTCAATGCGCGTGTCGATCAGGGCAGCGACGTTGTCGTCGCGACGCAGCTGCGCCTCGAGATCCCGCAGGTCCTTGTACTCGGCGCTGTCGATCACGCCCTTCTCTTTGAGGATCTTGAGGAGGCGGCCTTCAACCGTCTCCTGTGCGGGCATCGCCACGCACAGGACGGCCAACGCCATCGCCATACGAAGCCACCCTATAGACTTCACCATGTCTCTCCCTTTCAGTTGGTTCCGCGAAGCTCAAACACGAGCGCCAAGATCTTGTCAGTAACTCCCGAAGACGTACATATGCCCTGCGCAGAGAATCGATTAACCCGGAGGCCCCATGGACCCTTCTGACCCGAAACGCGCCCGGATTCTCGGGACCCGCAGGGCCTACTCCGGCAGGTTTCTCCAGGTGGACCTGGTGGAGCTGTCCTTGCCCAACGGCGCAGAGACGGCCCTGGAGATCATCCGCCACCCCGGAGCCGCGGCGGTCGCCCCGCTGCGCCCGGACGGAACCGTGGTCCTCATCCGCCAGTACCGGGAGGCCGCCGGCGGCTACATCCTGGAGGTCCCGGCCGGAAAGCTGGACCCGGGCGAGGCCCCGGAGGCGTGCGCGCACCGGGAGGTCATCGAGGAGGTCGGTCTCGCAGTCGGCCAGCTTCACCCCCTCGGCCCCATCCTCACGACCCCCGGCTTCACGGACGAGCGGATCTGGCTCTACGCCGCCACCGACCTCACCCCCGCACCTCAGGCCCTCGAAGAGGATGAGGTCATCGAGGTCATCGAGATGCCCCTCACGGACGCGCTGCAGCGAATCGCGGCCGGCGAGATCACGGACTCCAAGACCATCGCCGCGCTCCTCCGGGTCGACCAGGAGATGCGCGCCGGGCGGCTGCAGGTCTAGATCAGGATCGGGAAGTGGTCGCCCGCGACCACGGAGCCCTCGGGCTCCATGGGGACACCCTTGAGGAGCGGAGCCGACCCATGGGCCACCCGCGTATCCGCCGCCATCGTGTTCACCACGACCGCGCGGCGCGGGCCGTCGGACTGATTCGCGAACGAGCCGTGGACGGTGTGCGAGTGGTGGATCGACGCCTCCCCCGCCCGTAGCGGCACGGGCACGGGTCGGAAACCGTCTCGCAGTTCGCCGGGGACATCTGCCAGCAGAGCGTCCATGGGCCCGTCGAACGGCACCTTCGGCAGCAGGGGCCACCGATGACTGCCGGGGACGAAATGGAGGCAGCCGTTCTCCAGGTTGGTGTCATCGAGGACGACATTCACCGTGATGTGGCGCGGAGGCCCGGTGCGCGTCCAGTAACTGTAGTCCTGGTGCCACGGGACCACCCCTGAATGACGCGGCGGCTTGTAGAACACCTGGTCATGCCAGAACCGCAGCCGCTCCACACCTAGGAGCTGGGCCGATGGGACGGTGATGGCCGGGTGCCACACGAGGTCATGGAACAGCTCGTCCACCATCCACGCCCCGAGAAAGTGGAAGACAACGGAATCGGGGTCCTCCGTCCATGCCGCCTCGACCTCGTACAGGTCGTCACCGAGCTCGCCCACCTGGGTTCGCAGCCGTTCGAGCCGATCACACAGGGCGGCGACCTGAGCCTCGTCGAAGACCTTGATGCCCGAGACGAAGCCATCACGCTCGAACGCCGCCACCTGATCGTCTGACAAACGCCAAGGCGCCGGCTCCTCGAGCCGGGGAAACATGTCGGTCACCGGGCCGTGACGCTTGTGCAGATCCCGTTCCACGGCGAAAGTCTATCCTCCGATGCCCGATCTCCCCGAACCACGCGGTGCATTCGGTGGCTTCATCGGCCCGCAAAACCTGCTGACCCTCGTCGCCAACACGGCGCCCTGGGTCCTGGACGGCGGCGCCGTGCCATCCGAAGGACGCTTGAACGAGCTCGCCCCAGCGCCGCTCGGTTGGCGCGCCATCCTCCTCGCATCGGAGCGGGTGGTGGCGACGGAGGAGCCGGACGAGGCTCAGTGGACCGATTACTTCGCCCTCTGCGTCGCCGCCCACTTCGCGACCGTGATGACCTACGTGCCCACGGATGTAGACACCAAGATCCGCGACCAGCTGTGGTACGTGGACCGCAGCCCGGACGAGCTGGTTCGTCGCAAGGAGCTGGCCCTCGCCCTGGCCGGTTGGGACGTGAGCTCGATCTCGCGACGACGCGTCATGGTGGATGGGGTGGGCGCGGTGTCGGGACATGACGGCGAGCGGCTGTCCGTCCTGTGCGGTGGCATCCTCGGTTTGTCCCGAGTGGGCGATGAAGCCGGGGCCGATGAGCTGACGAACGCCGTCGACGCGGAGCTAACGAGGGAGGCCCGCGCGTTCGCAGCGCTGGAGCGGACCCGAGGACGGGAGGTCGAGCTGCTCCAACTGGCCACGGTCCTGACCCACAACGCGGGCGACGTGGACCAGGGGCTGTCGGCCCGCAAGGGACAGCGGTGGTCATCCCCCCCCGGGCGCCGCTTCGGCCGCCTCGCCCACGAACGTGAGGAGCGCTACGGGGGCGTCTTCGCGCGGGCCGCGGCGCTCTACAAGGCGCTGATGGCCAGCGAGGGACATCGCAACTACCCGCTGCGGGAGGTGCGTTGCCTACGCGCTCACCCGGACCTGCTGCTGCCGTTTGCTCCATTCCTCGACCGATGGGGCGCGTCGTTGGCGACGTCCCCCCTGCTCTCTGACGCGGATCGCACGGACGTCGTCCTCGGTCTGGTGACGGGCGTCCGCAAGGTCCGAGGCCAACGCGGCTATCAGCGCGCGCTCGCCGGCTTCGACGACGCCTATCCGGGTGGCCTTTCGGGCAAGGCCATGCAACGAACACTGCCGGCCTCCGCGCGGCGAGCGCTGAGGGATACCGACCTGCGTCGCGACATGGCCGTGCGCCCCGTGTCCTTCACGTCCGGGCTGGCGAAGCGCGCGCGCGACATCCTCGCACGCCACCGATGATCCCTGATTAGGATGACGCCCATGCTGCGCCAGGAAACCACTCCCCGTCTCGCGTATGCCCTCCTCGCCGCCGTGGGCGCCGCCGCCGCGTTCCTCGTGATCCAGGGGAACCCGGGGAACATGGGCCTGTGCGGCGCCTGCTTCCTCCGTGACACCAGCGGAGCCCTCGGGTTGTTCGCGAAGGGCCCCCGGATCTTCCGACCGGAGATCCTGGGCGTCATCCTGGGGGCGCTGATCTGGCGCATGGCCCGCGGCCAGTGGACCGGACGCTCGGGCAGCTACGCGGTCAGCCGCTTCGTCCTCGGTGTGTGGATGGCCATCGGCGCCCTGGTGTTCCTCGGCTGCCCGTTCCGGATGCTGCAGCGGCTGGGCGGCGGCGATCTCAACGCGGTGGTCGGCGCCGCCGGGCTCATCATCGGCGTCGGCATCGCGAGCGCATTCGAGCGGCGTGGCTACAACGTCGGCAAGACGGCGCCGGTGCCGATGGCGGTGGGACTCGCCGGGCCCGTGACGATCGCCGTGGTGGCGGCGCTGTGGGGCATGGGCAAGCTCGTCGGTCCCGGGCCAGACAGCGCCGGGCCACCGCCGCACGCCCCGTGGGCCCTGTCCCTCGCCGTCGCCGGCGTCGCCGGGGCGATCCTCTGCGCCACCGGCTTCTGCGCGATCTCCGCCTGTCGCCAGGTCTGGCGTGGCCCCAAGCGGTCCATGTTGCTGGCCACCGGGTGCCTGGTGCTCGCGTACGGCGTGATCCTCGGTGTCAGCGGGAAGTTCAACTTCGGCTTCGACGGACAACCCGCCGCACACGCGGATCACCTGTGGAACGCCCTGGCCATGGTGCTGGTCGGCCTCACCGGCGCGTTCGCAGGCGGCTGCCCCGTAAGACAGATCGTCATGACGGGCGAAGGCAACGGCGACGCCTTCGTCACCGTAGCGGGGCTGGGCGTCGGCGGGGCGCTCGCCCACACCCTGGGCCTCGCGTCGTCGGGCGCGGGCACCACGGAAGCGGGGCGCTACGCGGTGCTCGTCGGGATCGTCCTGGTCCTCATCTACGCTGCCGCGATCCAGCGCTCCAAGTGATCACTTGCGGAGCCGCTTCTTGCGGTTCGCCGCCTCGAATGCCGTCAGATAAACCAGCTTCGTGGTGTTCGCGATCTTGTCGAAGTTGATCTTGTCGACGGTGTCCGTGGGGCGGTGATAGTCCTTGTGGAAGCCGCTGAAGAAGAACGAGATCGGCACGCCCTTCTGCGCGAAGCTGTAGTGATCCGAACGCGTGTAGACGTCCTCCTCGTCGTACTCGAAGGTGAAGCCGATGTGCTCGTTCATCGCGATCACCAGCTCATGGAGGTCCATGGAGATCCGCTTGGAGCCGATGAGGTGGGTCGTCGTCACGTTGTCCTCACCCGTCTCCTGGGTGCGGTTCGAGCTGCAGAACTCCTCGTTGCGCCCGATCATGTCCATCTGCAGTTCGCAGACGGCGTCCTTGAGCGGGAAGATCGGGTTGTTGGCGTAGTAGCGTGAACCAACGAGCCCCATCTCCTCCCCACAGAACGCCAGGAACAGGACGCTGCGCCGGGGACGCTTGCCGTTGGTCGAGAACGCGCGGGCGAGGGCGACGAGCCCGCTGCTCCCCGAGCCGTCATCGTCGGCGCCGTAGTTCACCTGACCGTCGGTGCCCACACCCAGGTGGTCCAGATGGGAGCCGCAGATCACCATCTCGTGCTTAAGCCGCGAATCGGACCCCTCGAGGAGACCGACGACGTTGGGGACCCCGTTCGCGGCGGTCTCCCGGACGACGACGATCTTCCCGCCACCGCGCCGCTTGGGCCGCGTCGCCTTCGCGTAGGTGGCCCCCTCGGCCGGCATGTCGAGGGCCTTCTTCAGACCGCAGGACGCGGCGAGGCGCTTGGCCGCCTCCAGGGTGATGGTGCCGCGCACCTGCTGGGCGCGACGAGAGCGGCGCCGTCCGCCACCGCGAGAGGACACCCAGAGCGGCTTGCCGACCGAATCGGAGACCGTCAGGATCGCCACCGGACGATGCTTGCGCGCCTGCCGCGTGGTGCCGCCGCTGCGCCCCCCCGTCTCGCCGTGTACCACCAGGATCTTGCCGAGCAGCACCTTGGAGTCTTCGAGGATCGCGTCCGCGTCGCCGGTCACGAACACCACGCTGCCTTCGACCTTGGCGTCCGCCGGGTTGAACATGACGTCCTCGCCGCAGACGAACTTCGAGCCCCCCACGGTCAGCTTGCTCTTCTCGACGTCGACCCGCGCCTGCTGAAACGGCACCCCTTGGAAGTACGTGCGGTCGTCGCCCACGGGCTTCAAGCCGAACTCCTTGAAGCGCGCCGCCACGTAATCCGCGGCCTTCTGGTAGCCCTCTGTTCCCGTCCGCCGACCCTGGCACTCCTCGCCGGCGAGGTAGCTGAGCACGGTCTTGCAATACTCCGGGGTGATGCTGTCGAAGCCCTTCTGCAACTGATCAGGGACCGGCTTGGCTCCCTGGTACTGGGCGGTGAGGGCGGGAGCGAGCAACACGACGAGCAACAGGGCGAGATAAGGGCGCATGACGTTCTCCGGAAGTGGACAACAAGTGTCCCAGATTCACATGACCCTGGATAGTCGCTCACCTTTCCCTATTTGTGATGAAGCGGCCCGGCCCGAACCTCCATGCATGGCCGAGAGGCAATACTTGGTAGGTTGGCCGATCCCATGGAGAGCCCCCGGGACAACCTGGACCGACCGATGCGGGATCTGCGGATCTCGGTCACGGATCGCTGCAACCTCCGGTGTCCGTACTGCATGCCGAAGGAGGTGTTCGGCGACCGATACGAATTCCTCCCCCGGGCTGAGATCCTCACCTTCGAGGAGATCACGCGCCTCGCCCGGTCCTTCGTCGCGACGGGGGTGCGCAAGATCCGCATCACCGGTGGCGAGCCCCTGCTACGCGCCGACCTGCCAGATCTGGTCGAACGCCTGTCCAAGATCGAAGATGTCGAGGACCTCACCCTCACGACCAACGGGCTGCTCCTGGCCCAACACGCCCAGGCCCTCGCGAAGGCCGGACTCGGGCGCGTCACGGTGAGCCTGGACAGCCTCGACGCGGGGGTCTTCAAGGACATGTCTGGCCGCGCCCACGACCCCCAAGCCGTCCTCGCAGGCATCGCCGCCGCCGAAGCGGCCGGGCTCGGTCCGATCAAGGTCAACTGCGTCGTGCGTCGCGGCGTCAACGACGGGACCGTCCTTCAACTCGCGGAGCACTTCCGCGGTACGCCTCATGTGCTGCGTTTCATCGAGTTCATGGACGTGGGCACCCTCAACGCCTGGGACCTCTCCGAGGTCGTCCCGGCCAAGGAGCTGCTCGAGCAGATCGCGAGCCGCTGGCCTCTGGCACCGGTCGACCCCGCATACCCGGGTGAGGTCGCCCGCCGCTACGCGTATACCGACGGCGCCGGCGAGATCGGGATGATCGCCTCGGTGACGGCGCCTTTCTGCGGTGATTGCACCCGGGCACGCCTGTCGACCAAGGGGGAGCTGGTCACCTGCCTCTTCGCCACCGGCGGGGTGGATCTGCGAGCGCCTCTCCGCAGCGGCGCGTCGGACGAGGAATTGGCGCAAATCGTCGCCACCACATGGTCCGGACGCACAGACCGCTACTCCGAAGACCGGAGCGACAGGACCACCGATCTGCCTCGTATCGAGATGTTCCGGATCGGCGGCTAAAAACCGCTCAAACTCGAAGGAACCGGCGTGTTCTTGCCGCATCCTCCGGGCCGTCACGGCTAAGATGGCGGCACCTCTTACCGAGGAGAGAAGATGCCCCAGAACCGTGATCTACCGCACGGCCAGACCCCGTCCACCATGCGCCTCCCCAATCGCCGTGGGTTCCTTCAGGCCGGAGCCATCGGGGGGCTCGGATTGTGTCTCGGCGACGTCTTGCGCCTGCAGGCCCAGACCAGCGCCGGAAGCCTGAAGCCGACCGCTGATGCCGTGATCCACATCTTCCTGCCGGGCGGCATGTCCGCTCAGGAGAGCTTCGATCCGAAGCGCTACGCACCGGTCGAGTATCGCGGCCCATATGGGTCCATTCCGACCAAGATCACCGGCGAGCACTTCGGCGATCCGTTCCCGAAGACGGCCCAGATCGCGGACAAACTCACGATCGTCCGCTCCATGACCCACGGGGAGGCGGCGCACGCACGCGGGACCCACAACATGTTCACGGGTTACCGACCGAGCCCGGCTTTGCAGTTCCCGTCCTTCGGTTCGGTGATCGGGCACGAGCTGGGTTCGCGCAAGAGCCTGCCGCCATACGTCTGCATTCCTCGCCAACCCAACGTGTACGCCGGCAGCGGTTATCTGTCGACGGCCCACGGGCCGTTCAGCCTCGGCGCCGATCCGGCGGCCCGCGGATTCCGCGTCCGCGACCTCGCCCTGCCACGCGGCGTCGACGAGGAGCGGTTCGACCGGCGCCGCAAGATGCTCGACGTCGTCGACGAACGGTTCAGGCGACTCGAGAAGGCCGACACGCTGGACGCCATGGACTCGTTCTACAAGGACGCATACAAGCTGATCAGCTCCCCCGAAGCGCGCGACGCGTTCGACATTCGCAAGGAACCAGCCAAGCTGAGATCGACGTACGGCCAGACGCAAGCGGGCCAGCGCATGTTGATGGCGCGCCGGCTCGTCGAAGCGGGCGTCCGCATGGTGTCCCTCACCGTCGGCGGCTGGGATCACCACGACAACATCCGGGATGGCTTTCGCCGGAGCGCCGCTCCTCTCGACCAGGCGTACGCCGCGCTCATCACCGACCTGCACCAACGGGGCATGCTCGACCGCACCCTGGTCCTGCTGACCACCGAATTCGGACGCACCCCGCGGATCAACGGCAACGGCGGTCGTGACCACTACCCGCGCGTGTTCTCCATCGTCCTCGCGGGCGGCGGGATGAAGCAGGGCTACGTCTACGGGAAATCCAACGCCACGAGCACCGAGCCGGACGAGGACCCGCTGACCGTCCCGGACTGGGCGACGACCGTCTACCGGACCCTGGGCATCGACGCGGAGAAGGAGCTGGTGGCCCCGGGCGGACGGCCCATCGAGATCGTCAAGGGCGGCCGGGTGGTGAACGACCTGCTGGCCTGAGGGGAGATACGAACATGACGCGATGGTTGTTGTCCTCTCTCCTCGCCCTGGCCCTCTTCGGGGTCGCCGGTGCCAGGGACGGGCACCCGGCGGAGCCCTCATTGACGGACGTCACGCCGGACGGCGTCCAGCGCGGCACCGAGACAGTCCTCGTGCTATCAGGCCGCCGGCTGGAGGGGCCCCTCGAGTTGGTGACCTACGACCCCGGGATCACGGTCCTCCGCCTCGAGGCCAAGAGCAGCAAGAAGGTCGAAGCCACGGTGCGGATCGCCGCCGACGCGCCCCTCGGAGAACACCGGGTACGACTGCGGACAAAGTCCGGTTGGACCGAACTGCGAACGGTCTGGGTCGGCGCGCTCCCGTGCTTGAAGGAGCAGGAGAACAACAGCCTGTTCGAGCAACCACAAGAGGTCCCCTTCGGCTGCACCGTGCACGGGCGGGTGACGTCGGAAGACGTGGATTACTTCGTCGTTGAGGCGAAGAAGGGACAGCGCATCACCGCTGAGGTCGAGGGCATCCGACTCGGCCTGACCCTGTTCGATCCTTACGTCGCGATCCTCGACGTCCGGCGGTTCGAGCTCGCCGCCGCTGACGACACGGCGCTGCTGCGCCAGGACGCGTTCGCGNCGNCCATGGTCCCNGAGGACGGGCGCTACGTCNTCGCNGTNCGCGAGAGCGCATACGGCGGCAGCGGCGCGTGTCGNTACCGCCTGCACATCGGCCCNCTCCCCCGCCCCACCGCCGTGTTCCCTTCCGGCGGGCAGCCCGGAGAGGAGGTCGAGCTGACCTACCTCGGAGACCCGGCCGGTCCGCAGAAGGTGAAGACGAAGCTCTCCACCCAGAACGGGGTCATGAACGTGCACCTGGAGCAGAACGGGCACATCTCCCCGTCCGCCAACCGGCTGCGCGTCATGCGCTTCCCGAGCATCAACGAGCAGGAGCCCAACGACGACGCCAAGCAATGCACGGCCGCCCCGAAGCCGGCGCCGGTCGCGTTCAACGGCATCGTCAGCAAGGAGCGGGACAGGGACTGGTTCAGCTTCGAGGCCAAGAAGGGCCAGAACATCAACGTCTGGGTGCACGCCCGCACCCTCGGCTCACCCCTCGATCCCACGGTCCTCATCCTCGATCCGAAGGGCAAGAGCGTCTTCCGCAACGACGATGGCTTCGGTCTCGACAGCCGCGGGCAGTTCCGCGCTCCCCGTGATGGGCGTTACCTCATGCGCGTGCGCGACCACCTGTACAAGGGCGGCGAGGACATGGTGTACCGGGTCGAGATCCGGGTCGTCGGCGCCGGGCTGTCCCTCATCAGGCCACCGGTCCGACGGAACGACTCCCAGTCCCTCCAGTGGGCCGCCGTGCCGCGCGGCAACCGGGCGTTCGTGATGCTGCGGCTGAACCGTCGCGAATTCGGAGACGAGGTCAACCTGACCTGCGCCGACATGCCGCCGGGCGTGACCATGCACGCGCCGCAGATCCGTCGCGAGACCAACCTCGTCCCGGTCGTGTTCGAGGCGGCCGCCGACGCCCCCCTGGAGGGACGGCTCTGCAAGCTCGAGGGACAGAGCGCCAAGGACAAGCGCGTCCGCGGGCGCTTCAGCCAACGGGTGGACCTGGTGCGCGGCAACCCCAACAACGCGCCCTACTACTGGACCTCGGTCTACAAGTTCCCGGTTTGCGTGATCGAGGAAGCCCCGTTCAAGGTGAAGATCATCCCGCCCAAGACGCCCCTGCTGCGGGACGGACGGCTCGCCCTGAAGGTCGTCGTCGAACGGGCCGAGGGCTTCACCGCGAAGATCAGGCTGACCATGCCGTTCAAGTCCCCAGGCGTGAACGCGCGAGGCGTCGTCGATATCCCCAAGGGCAAGAACGAGGGCATCTACGTCCTCTCCGCCAACGGCAACGCCGCGACGGGCAAGTGGCAGACCTGCGTCCAGGCGGCCGCCGCGGTGCGTGGAGGCGGGACGGTCTACGTCGCGTCCCAGCACATCGACCTCGAGGTCTCGCCCCAGCTCGTCACGGGCACCATCCCCCTCACGGTCACCCAGCAAGGTGAACCGACGGACGTCATCTGCAAGCTCACCCAGGTGACCGCCTTCGACGAGGAAGCGGAGATCATCCTGAGCGGCCTGCCCGCCGGAGTCACCGCGGCTCCGCAGAAGATCACCAAGGCCGCCACCGAGGTCGTGTTCCCCGTCACCACCACGGCCAACAGCCCGGCTGGTCAGCACAAGTCGCTGTTCTGCGAGGTCCGCGTCCGCCGCGGAGGCGGCCTCATGAGTCAGACCCTCGCCGGCGGTGGCGTGCTCCGCATCGACAAGCCGCGCGCCAAGCCCAAACCAAAGCCGAAGAAGCCAGTCGTCGCGAAGAAGGAGCCGCCCAAGCCGAAGGCCAAGCCAAAGCGCCGGCCCACGCGGCTCGAGCAGCTGCGGATAGAGGCCGCCGAGCGCGCGAAGGCCGCCAGCGGTCAAACCACGACAGGCAGCGGAGGCGGACAGCGATGAAGCACGCCATCCACGCTCTCGTCGTCGCCGTGGTGGCTCACGCCGGATTGCTGGTGAGCGACCTGCCGGAGCCGCCGCACGCAGCCGAGCGCGCCAGCCGCACGATCGCGACGGTCACCCCGTTCCCCGCGGAGGCGAACCTCACCTCCGCGACGGACATCCAGTCGATCGTCGTCCAGGCGCAGTGGACCGACGGCATCACCAACGACGTGTCCGACGCGGCCATGATCTGGGTCGACAACCCGAACCTGGTGCGTGTTCGCGGACGCACGCTGATCCCTCGGGCGGACGGTGAGACGGTGGTGCGCATCGCGTACAAGGGCCACGAGGTCTCCATGCCGGTCCGCGTGAAGAACGCCGGCACCGAGCGCCCCGTCAGCTTCCGCCTCGACGTCATGGCGGTGCTCTCCAAGGTGGGGTGCAACTCCGGGACCTGCCACGGCTCAGCGAGCGGCAAGGACGGGTTTGGCCTGTCCCTGTTCGGCTTCGACCCGGCCGGCGACTACACCCGGATCACCCGTGAGGTCCCGGGCCGGCGCGTCAACCTGGCGCGACCCAGCGACAGCCTCATCGTGCAGAAGGGCCTCGGCAAGGTCGCCCACACAGGAGGGCGCCTGTTCGAGGAAGGCAGCGAGGCACACGAGACCATGGTGCGATGGCTCGAAGCCGGTGCCCCCGACGATCCCAAGGACATACCCCGGGTGGTCGGCATCGACCTCATGCCCAAGCAGGCGGTCATCGAATCCGGCGACGTCCACAACCTGACCGTACGCGCCCGTTACTCCGACGGCACGGACCGGGACGTCACCAACCTGACCACGTTCATCACCAGCAACGAGACCTCCGCGTCGGTCGATGAGAAGGGCACGGTCACGGCCAAGGAGCGCGGAGAGGCGTTCCTCATGGCTCGCTTCGACGCGTTCACCGTCGGCTCCCAGTTCATCGTGATCCCACCGGATATCGCGTACGAGTGGCCGGACATCAAGCCGTACAACGTCATCGACGAGCTCGTGTTCGCGAAGCTGCAGAAGCTACGCATGGTGCCGTCCGGCGTCTGCAGCGACGTCGAGTTCTTGCGCAGAGCCACGATCGATATCACCGGACGCCTCCCCAGCGCGGACGAGTTCCGCGCCTTCGTCGCCGACCCGGACCCGCACAAGCGCGCCAAGCTGATCGACCGGCTGGTCGAGAAGAAGGAGTT
Organism: Planctomycetota bacterium; assembly: GCA_002683135.1. Classification (GTDB taxonomy): domain Bacteria; phylum Planctomycetota. The sequence continues at coordinate 29,091 of NYSS01000094.1, forward strand.
CGTCGAGCTCTGGGTGATGAAGTTCGCCGAGCTGCTGCAGATCCGCTCCGGTGGCAACCAGGGCATCAGCTACAAGGCCACGGTCCTCTACTACAACTGGCTGCAAGAGAAGCTCGCGAACAACGTGCCGATGAACGAGATCGCGCGCGAGCTGCTGAGCGCCGACGGCGGCACCTTCCGCAACCCGGCGACGAACTTCTACCAGCTAGAACGCGACACCAAGAAGCTGACCGAGAACATCGCCCAGGTCTTCATGGGCATGCGCATCCAGTGTGCCCAGTGCCACAATCATCCGTTCGATCGCTGGACCATGGACGACTACTACGGGTTCGTCTCCTTCTTCAGCCAGATCGGCCGCAAGCGCGCCGAGGACCCCCGCGAGACCATCGTCTACAACCGCGGCGGGGGCGACGTCCGGCACCCGGTCGGCAATCGGGTCATGGCTCCGAAGTTCCTCGGCGGCGAGGTGCCCGACGTCAAGGGCAAGGACCGGCGCAAGGTGCTGGCGAGCTGGCTGGCCTCACCGAAGAACCCGTACTTCGCGACCAACCTCTCCAACATCGTGTGGGCGCACTTCATGGGGCGCGGCGTCGTCGACCCGGTAGATGACGTACGCGTGTCCAACCCTTCGGTGAACCCGGAGCTGCTCGCGGAGCTCGGCAAGCGCTTCACCGACTACGGCTACGACTTCAAGAAGCTCGTCAAGGACATCTGCAACTCGCGCACCTATCAGCTCGAGACACGGACGAACGCCTCGAACGACGGGGACGACAAGAACTTCGCCCACGCCCTCGTGAGGCGGGTCCGCGCCGAGGTGTTGTTCGACATGATCTCCCAGGTCACCGAGACGACCGGGGCCAACAAGTTCCGCGGGCTCCCGAAGGGCGCCCGCGCCGTGCAGATCGCCGATGGCGCCGTCTCCTCCTACTTCCTCACCACGTTCGGCCGCGCGAGCCGCGAGACCGTCTGCTCGTGCGAGGTGAAGATGGAGCCCAACCTGTCGCAGGCGCTCCACCTCATGAACGGGACGACCGTCGCCCAGAAGGTGGGGAACGGCGGGCTCGTGAAGAAGTGGATCGACGAAAAGTGGCCCACAGAAAAGATCATTGAAGAGCTCTACATCCGATGCCTGACACGTACACCAACGGCGACGGAGGTCGAGCGCCTCGTCGCGACCGTCCGCGAAGCGAGCGACCCGACCGAGGCCCTCGCCGACCTGTTCTGGGCCGTCCTGAACTCCAGAGAGTTCATGTTCAACCACTGATGCGAAACTCCGCTCCAATAATCATCTTCGTCGCGCTGGCTGCGCTCCAACTTCCCCTCGGCGCCCAGAAGAAGGTCACCTACGTCGACGACGTGCGGCCGCTCTTGCAGCGATACTGCGGCAACTGCCACAACACCGACCGCAAGCGCGCCGACCTCGACGTCACCAGCTACAACACCCTCATGGCCGGCTCGAGCTCCGGCGAGGTGGTGCAGTCAGGAGATGCTGGCGACTCGACCCTCTACCTGTTGGTCTCGCACCAGCTAGAGCCCTACATGCCCCCGCGCCAGCCGCGCATGCCGGAGAAGAACCTGGCGATCCTGAAGGCCTGGATCGAGGGGGGCTTGCTGGAGACCTCAGGCTCCAAGGCGCGGGCGGCGAAGAAGAGCGGCGTCAACCTGGCCCTGTCCGCGCCGGTGACCGGCAAGCCGGACGGGCCTCCCCCCATGCCCGGCGATGTGCTGCTCGATCCGGTCATCGTCACCGAACGCCCAGGGACGATCAACGCGCTCGCCCACAGCCCGTGGGCGCCCCTCGTCGCCATCGCCGGACAGAAGCAGGTCGTCCTCTACGACACGTCCACCCTCAAGCTCCGCGGCATCCTCCCCTTCCCCGAGGGTGACCCGAAGTCCATCAGGTTCAGCCGCAACGGCCGCTTCTTGTTGGTCGGTGGCGGCAAAGACGCGAGCTTGGGGCTCGCCGCCCTCTACGACATCACGACGGGGCGTCGCGTGACCCGCGTCGGGGCCGAACCGGACGCCGTGCTGACCGCCGACATCACCTCGGATCAGACCCTCATCGCCATGGGCGGCCCGGATCGCCTCGTCAAGGTGTTCTCCATCGCCACCGGCGAGAAGATCTACCAGATCAAGAAGCACACGGACTGGGTCACGGCCGTCGGCTTCAGCGCTGACAGCGTGTTGATGGCCACCGGAGACCGCGGGGGCAACCTCCGGGTCTGGGAAGCCCAGGACGGCGCCCGTTTCTACGACCTGCGCGGTCACCGCGGCGCCATCACCTCGGTCGCATTTCGTGCTGACAGCAACGTCCTCGCCTCCGCCAGCATGGACGGCACCGTCAAGCTGTGGGACATGCACACCGGGAAGCAGATCCGCTCTTTCTCTGCCCACGGCGGCGGCGTCCACGATGTCCAGTTCGCCATGAACGGAGACATGGCAACGGCAGGACGCGACGGCCGCGTGAAGACCTGGGACCCGAACGGCCGCACCAAGCGCCAGTTCGACGCCTTCGGTGAAGCGGCGCTCGCCGCCGCCTTCGATCACGAAGGCAAACGCGTCATCGGCGCTGACTGGAGCGGCGCCGTGCGGGTCTGGAACGCTGAGGACGGCAAGAAGCTCGGCGATCTCAACTCGAACCCGGAGCCGCTGACGACCCGAATCGACCGCCTCACCGAGCTCGTCTCGGGCCCGGACCTGCCCGCCCGGGTGGCCGCGCTGCGCGACGCGACCGCGGCCTCCGCCAAGGCCTCGGCCAGCGAACTCGCGCCCATCAAACAGCGCAAACAAGACCTCGACGCCACCGTCGCGGCGCGTACCGAGCTGGTCAAGCAGCTCACCAAGGCCCTCGAAGAGAGCCGCAAGATCGTCGCGGACGCGAAGGTCCGCCTCCCGAAGGTGAAGGCGCAGATCACCAAGCTCGACGCCAACGTCACGGCCAAGGACAAGGCCCGCGGAGACGCGGAAGCGGCAGCCAAGACCGCGGCGAAGGGCCTGGCGGCTCGGCGGGACCTGGTCAACGCACAGAAGCAAGCCGCGGCCGCCGCCAAGTCCCTCGCTGCCCAGGCCAAGACCGACCAGGACCTGGGGCGCGCGGCCAAGCTGGCGCAGGAAACCCTCGAGGCCATCGAACGCGCCGCCGCGACGGCGCAGGCCGCGCACGGCGCCGCCGTCGCCAAGCGAGACGCGGCGCGCGCGGCCGCGAGCGCCACGAGGGCCGCCCGCGACGGCAAGCACGCCGAGGTCGCGAAGCTGGAGAAGGCGATCAAGGAGGGCGACAAGGTCGTCGCCAAATCCGTACCCGCCCGTGAGAAGGCGCGCGCCGATTTCATCGCGGCGAAGGCCGAGTCCAAGGCCATCGCTGCGCCCCTCGCCGCTCTCGAGAAGGTCGCGGCGACCGTTCAGCGTCAAGCGGACGAAGCGGCCCGGCTCGCGGACGAGGTCGGATCAATCGGCACCCGACTGAAACGACTGCGGGCGGCCCAGGTCTTCACCCGTCTGTACTACACCCGCGACGAGCTAAACGCCGCGTCGCTCCTCGTCCAGCGTCGCGAGATCGACCTGGCCGACACACGCGCCGCGCGCGTCGAGTCGGAAAAGGCTCTGCTCGAATCTGAAGAGGCGTTGCAGGCCGCGCGTCAGGACCTCGCGACCGCGACCCACGGGGCCACCATGGCCGACGGCACCCTGGCCACCGCACAAGCGACCGTAAGCGACGCGACCCGAGCCATGAAGACCCGCACGGCTTCCCACAAGGCGGCGCTCGCCCAGGTCGCCGACGCGAGGCGGGCCCTCAAAATGAGTGAGGAACAAATCGTCGAAGCCGACCGCCAAGTGGCGGCCCTCGCCGCTGCCCGGGACAAGGACAAGCAGGTCATCGCTCAGCGCCAGGCCGACGTCGACGCCGCACAACGGGCCCTCCACTTCCACGACGCCGAGGTCGTGCGGGCGCTCGAGGCCGTGCGCGAACAAGACGCCACCGCACGCGCGGTTCGCAGATCGGTGACGGCGATCGACGACGCGGACGCCGCCACGAGACGGGCCATAGAGGAATACACCGGCGCCATCGTGCGCGCGAAAGCGACGCTCAAGGACCTGGACGGGCGATGGGAGACCGCGACCCAAGCTCGCGTCGCACTCGATGCCACGCAACAGGCGGCGGAAGAAGCGCGGTCAGGCAGCGAGCTGGCGCTCGCGGAGCGCCGCGAAGCGCACGCGACGGCCACCACCGAGCGCCAGCGCCTCAGGGATGTCTTCGATCGCAAGATCGCCGACCGGTCCGACATCGATCAGGACCTGCGGGACGTCGCCGGCAAGCTCTCCGAGGCCCGAAACCGCGACGACAAGCAGCGCGTACGCGAGCTGGCTCGCCAGGTCGGCTCCCTCACCGGGCGATCCTTGCGGCTCACGCTCGACGGCACCCAGGCCAAGATCCGACTCCGTGACACCGACCTGACACTCACCACGCTCACCAAGGAGCTCCAGAGCCTCGGCGCGGCGCGTCAGGCCGCAGACGCGGAGGCGACAGCATCGCAGGCCAAGCGACAGCGCCTCACGACGGAGATGTCCGACCTGGAGGCCAAGCGCGCGGTCGCCGCCGCGGAGGTCGAGCGGCTGGCGGCGCTCCCCAAGCCGACCGACCACGGTCACGCCGAACGCCAGCGACGTCGTGCCGCGCTGCAAGAGCGCGTGCGCGTGGCCGTCGCCGAGCGGGACACTCGCCGCGCCGGCGCCAGACAACTCTCCAGCGACCGCGCCGCCCCACGAGAAGCCCTCGCCGCCGCGGAGGTGGGGCTTGGCCTGGCCCGTGAAGCCCTCGTCCATCGGATCGCTAAACGCGATCGCGCCGTCGCCGCTGCGACCGCCAAAAAGTCATCCCACGCCGCCCTCACAGAAGCGATCGGATCCGCGGAACGGTCCGCGGCCGAGGCGGCATCGCACGCCGCTGAAACCCGAAAGTCTCTCGCTACGGTCGGCGCGGCAGCGAACGCCGCCACCGCCGCGCGCGACGCCGCGCACGGCGCGGTCGCCAACGCGAAGCAGGTCGCCGACGCTGCCCCCGACGCCGTGACCGAGAAGGCGACGACAACTCAGGCCGCGCGAGAGGCGGTTCGCGGCGCCGAGAGGCTCCTCGACGAAGCCCAAGCCAAGCGCGCCGACCTCGAGGCCCGGCTCTCCCAGCTCGAAGCGGCCTACTCCAAGGCCCGCAACTAGTCGCTCGACAGCGCCGCCGCGACCGCCTCCAGGACGCGGTCATGCAGCGGCCCATGGGTCGCGATGACGCCCCGGTTGTTGTCCAGGTGCGCGCCCTGGGAAAAATCGAGAGGGGCGCCGCGGGCGTCGGTGATCCTGCCCCCGGCCTCGGCGACACAGATGTAGCCAGCCGCGTGGTCCCAGACCTTCTCTCGGTAACCAGGCCGCGTCGGCAACCGGAGGTAGACCTCCGCGTCACCGCGAGCCACCACCGCGTACTTGCACTGACTGTCGATGCGCACCGGGTCGGCCACGATGCCCAGAGCCTGCTTCACCTGCGCCGCGTGGTCATGGGACGAGTGTCCCGACTCCACCGATTCGACGAGCCGCAGCGCCGAGGCGTCAGTCGTACCGGTGACAGCGACCTGCCCCCACGAACGATCATCCGTCAGCAACGGAGCCTGCCACGTCCCACCGCCCCGGCTTGCCCACGCGACGATCCCCGCGTCCCCCGGGCCGAGCGCCGGACACCCGAGGACACCGGCGACGACCTGATCGCCCTCGAGGAGCGCCAGCGCGACGGCGTACTGGTCTCCCCGCAGGTAGCCCTTGGTTCCGTCAATGGGATCGAGGACGAAACGTCGAGGGGCCGTCGCCGCGCCCTCATCGGGGGCCAGCGCCCGTCGGAGCGCGCCCAGGTCCATGCTCACGCCGCCGAGGGTCACCGCCTCCCCGACGATCTTCGCGAACGCGGAGTCCTCCAACATGGACGCGTCCTCCTCGCCGAGGACGGGCACGTCCGCGAAGCTCTCGGACAACGCGCGACGCACGACCGCCTGCGCGCCGAGGTCGGCCACGGTGACCGGCGACCTGTCGTCCTTGGTGCGCGCGCTCTCGGGGAGCAACGTCTTACGCACCCCCTCGCACAGGTAACCCGCGCGGGTGACGGCGGCGACCATGACGTCTTTCAACTGATCGGTCTGCACGTTCAACCCTCGGGTCAGAGACGCCGGCCCTCGCCACGGCCAGCCTCGCCCGAAGTCCGCGCCCATTGAAGCTCCTTGATGAGCGCGGGCGTCAGAAGACCGTCTCGCTCGTACGTGGCGAGCAGCGCGAGGACGCGATCTCGTTGGCCCAATTTCCTCAACGCGAGTACGAGCGCATGCAGCGTGTCTGTTGACTGCGGATCTTCGCTGAGGGCGATCTCGAGGAATGTGATCGCCGAAACCGAGCGTCCTGCCAGCAGCTCGGACATGCCTGCGTGATAGGCCAGCGAAGGGAGACCTGGGGCCACCCGAGACGCGGACGAGAACATGCTCGACGCGGTGGTCGCGTGCTGCATCCGCAACGCTCCCGTCGCGACCTTCGCCGCCTCGAGATGCGTCCGTCCGAGTAGGTCCTTCGCCTCGGGCGTGGACGGTGCCGATCCATACGCGACCCTGAACGCGGTCGCCACCAGCTCCCGCTCACCGAGCCGAATGGCGCACCGCGCGATCCCGATGCTCGCCAAGAACGGGCGCGGAGTTGCCTGCGCCGCCTGCTGGAACAAGGCCATCGCCTCGGCGATGCGACCCGCCTCGAACATCTTCTCGGCGCGGCGCTCGTGGAGCGTCGCGACGGGCAGCCCACGATCGACGGTGACCGCGCAACCGGTCATCAACAGCGTCGTCATCAGGATGAGGAGCCTCACCCGATCATGGTCCTGTGCGCGCATTGGGTGATCAAGGGGACATGCATCGGAACGGTCGAGTACTTAGTCGAAATATGCTGGCAGCGCAGCGTATCGCTAAGGGGATGCGTGCGGCACCCCCTCCTCCATTATCCCGGAGAAACACCCATGGAAAGCCCTCAGTCCTTCTGGCTCATGGTGGTCGCCTGCTGCGGCATGTGGGCCTTCGTCGCCGTCGTCAAGACGGTCGTCGACGGCATCGTTCAGGTCCGCCAGGAGAAGGCCCAGGTTCAGCGCGAGTATCTCTCCCAGATGATGTCCGAGATCGCAGAGATCAAGGAGCGCCTCGACATCTCAGCCAAGGAGGCGAACCGGATCTGACCGGGACGCGGCCTCCCCCGCGACCCACCCGGTCGCGAAGGCCGCCTGGAAGTTGAAGCCGCCGATGGGGCCGTCCACGTCCAACACCTCTCCGCAAACGTACAGCCCGGGCACCCGCCCCACCGCCATGGTCTTGGGGTCGACCTGATCCAACGCGACGCCACCCACCGTCACCTCCGCGCGGTCATACCCGAGCGTGCCCAGCACCTCGACCTCGAGGCCTTTCACCATGTTGACCAGCCGCCGACGGGCCTCTCGCGAGAGCGTCGCCGCCGTGGTCTCCTGCGAGATCTCCGCCCGCGCCACGAGCGCCCGGCGCAAGCGCTCCGGGAGCCGGGACGGCAGCAGCGCAAAGACGTTCTTGCGACGACTCTTGCCAGCGTCCACCACGGCCCGGTCGATGGCGTCGAAGCCGAGATCGGGACAGAGATCGATGCTGAGCCACCCCGACTCTCCTTCTCCCAGCAGCCCCGCCAGGTTCATGGGACCAGGCCCGGAGAACCCCTCGTGGGTGAACAGGACAGGACGATCGGAGGCCCTTCGCGTCGCACCGGTGGCGCGATCGAACAGGCGTATCCGCGCAGGATCGACCGCGATGCCGGCGAGCCCCCAGAGGTCTTCGGCGCCGGTGCGCAGGCCGACCAGCCCCGGGCGGAGCTCCGTGACCTGAAGCCCGAGGGTTCGGGCGATGGAGTAACCATCACCCGTGGTGCCCGCCTTGGGGTAGGAGCGCCCACCGACCGCGAGGATGACGGCAGCCGCCGCCAGGTCTTCGCCATCGGTGACGATCGTCCAGCCGGGTTCGAGACCCGTCACCGCCGCACCGCACTGGAACTCGACGCCGGCAGCATCCGCCGCCGTCACCAACGCATCAAGGACAACGGAAGCCTTGCCCGCGACGGGGAACACCTTCTCCATCGCCTCCTCCCGAAGGGCCACGCCGCGGGCTTCGAACCAGCCCCGCAGACGGCGCGGAGTCAACGCGCGGAGTGACGGCCTGAGGAAGGCGCGCTGCGCCTCGGGGAACGTGTTGAGGAGCGCGGAGCCCTCACGGGTCGTCGTCAGGTTGCACCGGCCACCGCCCGAAGCGAGGATCTTCACCCCGGGCTTGCGGTTCTTCTCCACGAGCACGGTGCGCGCGCCCGACTCTGCAGCACGGATCGCCGCCATCAGCCCGGCCGCACCGGCGCCGAGGACCGCCACGTCGAAGGTCCGCATCAGAACACGTCGGGTCTCAAGGCACGTCCGTCATCCTCCAGGGCGCGGCGAACACCCCGAGAGAACAGCAGGAAGATGAACGCGAGGAGGGGATACAGGATCGCCAAGATGGTGGTGACCACCGCCCCCGCACGCAACGACTCTCCGACGAAGCCGCTCACGCTCTGATCCACCAGATCACGGGCAGCGGGATCGAGGTTCTGGTTATCCTGCCGCGCGGCCTCCACGATGCGGTCTTCGACCGCCAGCTCGAGTTCATCCACGACGCCCAACAGGAACACCAAGACGGTGACCTGCACCAGCATCGTCAGGAAGGTGGCAGCGAGCCCGAGCGACCGGGATATCCGAGCGCGGGTCAGCAACAGGACACCCGACAGCAGCATGAGGAGCTGCACAGCGACCGCCGCCATACTCGCTTGCTGAAGTCGCTTGCCCATATCCGACGTCGACAGCACAGCACAGGCCTCGAGGAATGCCTCCTTCACCTCATCGCTCTTCATGAAGGCCCGCTGGCGCTCGATGTCATCGCGCTCCTCCTGGGAAGTCGCGTTGTCGAGCATGCCCGCGTAGAAGGTGTCCAGCTGCTCATCCCAGCCCGCACCAAAGACCTCCTGCTCCTCCTGGGCGTTCACTTGCTCGAGGACGGTACCCAAGGAACCGTGGGCACAACCGCAAACCAGGGCGAAGAGGACGTTGAGGAGGCCGAGCGCCACGACCCCCGCAGCAGACGGCCGCTCAACGGAGTAGAGCCCATCCTCGTCATCGCCCCAGGGCTCTCCTCCGGGCTGAGGAGGGGGCGGAAACGGCGGCGGCGGCGGCGGCTTCACATTCATGCGGTAACCTTAGCGTATGACCGAGATGGCCGAGACCACGGAGGCCCGGACTCGCCCTGGATTGGAGGTCCCCGCGGACGACCAGCGCGACGTGCAGGTGACCATCCTCCTCCCCGCTTACAACGAGGAGGCTGCCATCGCACCTGTCGTCCGGGAGATCCGTGACGGGATGGCGGGAGCGGGGCAACCCTACGAGATCCTCGTCGTCGACGACAACAGCTCAGACCGCACCGCCGACATCGCCGAGGAGCTCGGCGCTCGCGTCATCCGACGCCCGATCAACGGCGGATCCGGCGCCAGCCGCAAGACCGGGACGATCGCCGCCCGCGGCGAGATCATCGTCATGCTCGATGCCGACGGCTCCTACACCGCCGCCGACATCCCCGAGCTGCTCCGCTGGATGCCGGAATTCGATCAGGTCAACGGCGCGCGCACCAGTGAGGAGGGCACCATGAAGCCCCTCCGCGTGATGGCCAAGTGGCTGGTACGCCAGCTGGCCTGCTGGCTATCACGGACCTCCATTCCGGATCTGAACACCGGGCTCAAGGCGTACAAGCGCAGCATCATGATGCGCTACCTGTGGGTCATCCCGGACGGGTTCTCCTGTGTCACGTCCATGACCCTCGCCTTCCTCACGAACGGGCACAGCGTCAAGTACGTCCCTACGCAATACAAGAAGCGCATCGGCAAGTCGAAGTTCCACCCAGTCCATGACACCAGCCGCTACCTGGCGACCGTGTTCCGCATGGTCATGTACTTCAAGCCCCTGCGCGTCTTCGGACCGATGTCGTTCCTGCTGTTCCTGTTCGCCGCGGCCAAGACCGTCCACGACATCGCCGTCGTCGGCGACGGCATTCAGGAATCGACGATCATCATCTGGATGACCGGCATCATGGTCTTGAGCGTCGGCCTGCTCGCCGATCTCATCGTGGCGCAGAAGCGGCTCCCGTGACCCGTCCAACGAAGGACGTGTACGTGCAGGAGTCCCTGCCGCTGGTCGCATCCATGCTCCAGCTGCTGGATCGCGACCCGCTCAGCGAGACGGCGGGCTGCTTCGACCGGCAATACTGGCATTACCGGACCATGGACTTCCCGTGTGGCATGAGCCAGGAGTTCGTCCTGCCGCTGGCGCTCGCGTGGAAGCACCCGTTCCCCGACAACCCGCACCACCAGCAGGATCGCGTGCGCGAATGGACGCTCTCGGGGATCGACTTCGCGCGCCGCGCAGCGCACAAGGACGGCAGCTGCGACGATTACTATCCCTTCGAACGCGCCCTCGGCGCCGCCGTGTATTCACTGCACGGAATGGCCGAGGCTTATCGCATCGTCGACGGCGACGATCCAAACCTCGTCGCGTTCCTCGCCCAACGGGCCCGCTGGGTCATGGCCCACGGAGAGAGCGGCGTCTTAGCCAACCACCACGCGATCGCCGCGGCCGCGCTGCAATCGACGGCGCTGGTCACCGGTGACGACACCTTCGCCACGGCCGCCCGCGCGAAGGCGCGCGAGACCCTCAGCCATCAGCACGACGAGGGGTGGTTCAGGGAATACGACGGCTTCGACCCCGGGTACCAGACCGTGACGGTGGATTTCCTCGCCCGCTACTGGCGAGCGTCCGGTGACGACGATGTCCTGGAGGGGCTGGAGCGCGCGGTCGAGCTGCTCGAGGCGGCACAACATCCGGACGGCACCTTCGGCGGCGAATACGCCGCGCGCAGCGCCTACCACGCCCAGCCCCACGGCCTCGAGCTGCTGGCGCCACGATTCCCTGCGGCGGCGCGGGTCTCCGACCGCTTGCTCGGCGCCCTGACGGCCGGACGCAGAGCCCGCAACGACGACGATCGTCTCCAGGGTCACCACGTCTACTCCTATCTCATGGCGTGGGTCGACTTCGCGCCCCGCGACGACGCCCCCACGCGGCTCCAACCCGACCCTGCGCGAACGCACCTGGGAGCTTGCGGGGTCCTGATCGACCGGAGGCGGGAGGCGTTTCTCATCGCCGGCCTCGCCAAGGGCGGCCCCTTCCGCATCTACCGCGGCACCGACCTCGTCGCCAATGACTCGGGCGTCGCCATCGTGACCGAGGACGACCGGGTCCTCGTGTCCCACATCGGGCATGACGCCGAGGTCACCGACGACGGCGCGGTGGTCAGCACGACCCAGCGCTTCGCCTACGCCACACGTGAACGCATGACACCGGTCAAGCTGATCGTCCTGCGCGCGGTCATGATCACGGTGGGGCGCTGGTTTCGGACGCTCGTCCGCAAGCTGCTCCAGCGCCGCCTGATCACCCGCAAGGTCGGCGCCCCGTTCACCCTCACACGGACGATCGAGCGCACCGACACCGGATTCCGGGTCACCGACTCGATCAAGCGGGGCCCGGGAGCGCCGCGCGCGAAGCACCTCCGCCTGGGGATCGGGCAGACGTCCACCTACGTCGCCGTGAGCCAGCCCTGGGATCCGGCGTGGCTGCTCCCGTGGACCGATCTGGATGACCGGGTGAACGAGCTGAACGACGGCGGTGTCGTCGAAATCGTGAGGGACTGGTAGCTCCGTTTCGGCCGGCTTTCGCCCGGATCTTGGCCAGCAGACCCGGGCCGAAGGTCACGAACCCATGCGCCGTTCGTTCCCGACTTTCGAGTCCCTCAGGCCTCGCTATAATCCCGACCACTGCGGCGGGCGGTGCCCCAGATGGCCCTTTTCCCCGTCGCCAAGGCAACCGAGATCCAGGAATCATCAATGAGCAACTTCATCGGCCAAGCGGCGCCCGCATTCACGGCGTCGGCGGTGATGCCGGACGGCAGCACGCAAGACGTGAGCCTTTCGGATTACGCCGGCAAGTACGTGGCGCTCTTCTTCTATCCGAAGGACTTCACCTTCGTCTGACCCTCCGAGCTCATCGCTTTCGACCATCGCATGGATGAGTTCGAAAAGCGAGGCGTCCAGGTCCTGGGCGTTTCCATGGATGACGCGGAGACTCACGC
>NYSS01000095.1 GCA_002683135.1 Planctomycetota bacterium
TCGACTCCAACGGACAGGTCGTGCCGGGCGCGGTGAAGGGCGTGACATGGTCGAACCCGTTTGCGACGCGGGCGGTTCACGTTCGCAGCATCGGTGACAGGCTCTCGGTGCGTGACCTTTCGGCGCCCTGGGCCGGCGTGGTGACGGCGACAGCGGGAGGTCTCACGGGTAAGGCGCGGGTTCGGGTCGTTGCCAACATCCCGTACGCGGCCGACTTCGATGCCGTCAGCCTCAAGCCCCATCCCAAGAGCGGGGTGCCGTTCGCGCCGCCGCCTTCGTGGTGGGTGGGGGCGTCGAAGAAGTGGGAGGTCGCGGAGTTGGACGGCGAGAAGGTGCTGGCCAAGAGCATCGCCATCCCTCTGTTCCAGAGGAACATGTCCTTGTTCGGCCACCCCATGATGTCCGACTACACCGTGCAGGTGGACATCCGCACGGATGGCAATCGGCGCGTGAAGTCCTCCGCGGGGGTGGTCAACCAGCGCTACCTGATCACGCTCAAGGGCAACCACCAGCAGCTACAGGTCAGCTCCAACGACTGGATCGTCAAGGAGGCGGTCAAGTTCCGTTGGAAGGCGAAGACGTGGTATCGAATGAAGACCCGGGTCGACGCTGATGGCGACGGCACCGGATGGGTGAGGGCCAAGGTCTGGGAGCGGGACAAGCCCGAGCCCGCAGGCTGGACCATCGAGGTCGACGTGCCCCACGTGCACACGCACGGCTCCCCGGGGATCTGGGGCTTCACACCCCAGAGCCGGTTCAGGGTCTATTTGGACAACCTCTCGGTGACGACGAATGAGTGACGTGAGACTGAACGTAATCCTGTTGATGGTCATCATTGGCACGTTAGCTCCGGCCCAGTCCGCCGGTGACTGGCCGATGTGGGGCAAGGACCCGACCCGAAACATGGTCTCGGGCGAGAAAAACCTGCCGGGCACGTTCGCGGCGGGTCGCTTCGTTGGCAGCACGGACGCCATCGATCCCAAGACGACCAAGAACGTTCGGTGGATCGCCAAGCTTGGCTCCCAGAGCTACGGCAATCCGTCGGTCGCCAACGGCCGGGTCTACGTGGGCACCAACAACGACTCTCCGCGTGATGATCGCTTCACCGGCGACCGCAGTTGCGTCTACTGCCTGGACGAGAAGACGGGCGCCTTCATCTGGCAGCTCAACGTCCCCAAGCTGGGGACGGGCAAGGTGAGTGACTGGGAGTTCCTGGGCATCTGCTCGTCGCCGTGCGTGGTGGGGAACCGGGTGTATCTGGTGACCAACCGGGCGGAGGTGATCTGCCTCGACGTTGAGGGGATGAAGAACGGCAACGACGGCCCCTACAAGGACGAGGGCCAGTACATGGCCGGCCCCGGCAAGAAACCGCTGCCGGTGAAGGACACCGACGCGGACATCATCTGGGTCACCAACATGATCGATGAGTGCGGCGTGTTCCCGCACAACATCGCGTCATGCTCCGTGGTCGTCGTGGGAGACAAGGTCTGGACGTCCACCTCCAACGGCGTCGACTACGGCCACGTGGAGACGCCGGCTCCCAACGCGCCGAGCTTGATCTGTCTCGACAAGAACACGGGGGCGTTGATCGGTGAGGAGGCGTCCGGCTGCAGCGAGCGCATCTTCCACAGCAACTGGTCGTCTCCGGCCTATCTGAAGACGGACAAGCACGAGCTGTGCATCTTCGGCGGCCCGGACGGGCGCCTCTACGCGTTCGGCCCGGAGCCCAAGAAGGACGAGGAGGGCTTCGGCATCCTGCAGGAGGCCTGGCGCTTCGACTGCAACCCGCCGGAGTATCGGGTCAAGAAGGGCAAGACGCTCAAGTACGCCACTCGCTACGGACCCAGCGAGGTGCTGAGTACCCCCGTGGTCTACGACGGCCACATCTACGCCGTCATCGGTCAGGACCCGGAGCACGGGGAGGGGATCGGCAACATGGTGTGCGTCGATCCGACCGGAAAGCCCGTGTGGCAGTTCCGAGACATCAACCGTTCGATCTCGACCCTGTCCATCGTCGACGACATGGTGTTCGCCGCCGACTACTCGGGCTTCGTGTACTGCGTCGACGCCAAGACCGGCAAGCTCCACTGGAAGCACGACACCAGCTCCCACATCTGGGGCTCGACCCTGGTCGCCGACGGCAAGTGCTACATCGGCACCGAGGACGGTTTCTTGACCATCATCCCGGCGACCAAGGCCTACCAGAAGGACAAGGTGGTCGAGGTGGACTGCACCTCGCCGGTCTATTCGTCGCCCATCGCCGCCAACGGCGTCGTCTACATCGCGACCCACACCCACCTGTTCGCGGTCGGAAACCAGGCGAGGTAGCCCGTTGTCCAAGCTCGTCGTCGCTTTGATTCTGGCGCTCTGCGTGCTCCATCACGATCTGTGGTGGTGGGACTCGGCCACGCCCCTCGTGTTGGGGTTCATGCCCATCGGCCTGGCCTGGCACACGGGGATCTCGGTGGCTGCCGCGTTCGCGTGGTGGCTCGCGGTCAAGTACTGCTGGCCATCCCACCTCGAGGAGGGTGATTCTTGACCTTCGGGATCATCCTGGGCTACATCGCCCTGCTGCTCTTCCTCGGCATCTTCGCCACCCGCCTGCTGAAGAAGAGCTCCGGCGACTACTTCCTGGCGAGCCGCGGCATCGGTCCGTTCATGNTGCTGATGTCGATCTTCGGCACCACCATGACCGCNTTCGCNCTGGTGGGCNNCACNGGCCGCGCNTTCGAGAAGGGCATCGGCGTCTACGGCTTGATGGCCTCCTGGTCCGGCATCATCCACTCCGCCTGCTTCTTCCTGATCGGCGCTCGGGTGTGGGCGCTGGGCAAGAAGCACGGCTACGTGACCCAGCTCTCGTTCTTCCGTGACCGCTACCGCTCGGACCTGCTGCCGCTGCTGCTGTTCCCGGTGATCGTCGGCTTCGTGATCATCTACATCCTGATGGGGGTGGTGGGNTCGGGGAACGTGATCGAGGCGCTGACCCCCGAGACGTTCGCCGAGGCGGACGTGAAGACCGAGGTCGTCCTGTCNGCGCCNCCGCNNGGCCTGTCCATCCCNGANTCGTGGNGNGANCGCCTCNCCTATGACGCGGGGNCCTCGACCCTNNCCCTGACCGGGTCCATCCATCCCAAGCGNCGCGGCGAGCTGTTCGGCATGGTCGCCAAGCCGCCCGCNCCGGAGTGGAAGAAGGCCGTCGGCCAGCTCATCGCCAAGGCGCCGCGGGGCGCTGTCCCATATGCGGGAGGCATGGGGCTCATCTGCCTGGTGGTCTTGATCTACGTATTCCTGGGGGGCATGCGCGCCACCGCCTGGGCGAACACGTTCCAGACCCTGGTCTTCATGGTCATGGGCATCGTGGCGTTCCTGGTGATCACCGGCAAGCTCGGGGGTCCCGTGGCCGCGACCGAGAAGCTGCTCGCGTCCGACGCCGCCGAGCGGGCCACCCGCGGCGGCGACCAGATCCACAAGCTGCAGTTCCTCACCTACTGCTTCATCCCCCTGTCCGTGGCCATGTTCCCGCACCTGTTCCAGCACTGGTTGACGGCCAAGCGGGCGAGCAGCTTCAAGTTGACGGTTGTGGCCCANCCGTTGTGCATCGCNGTCACCTGGGTGCCGTGCATCCTGCTCGGCATCTGGGCCGCCGCTGAGCTGCCTGGCGCGGGCGATCCCAACGCCATCAAGCCCAACGCCGTCCTCGGGGTGATGGTNGCGAAGCACTCCACCGATGTGTTGAGCGGGCTGATCGGTGCCGGGATCCTCGCCGCCATCATGTCCAGCATGGACTCNCAGTTCTTGTGTCTCGGCAGCCTGTTCACCAACGACATCGTGGTGCGTTACGGGCGNCACGTGGGACTGGGGGAGGTNACTGACCGCACCAAGGTGATGTTCGGGCGCGGGTTTGTGTTGATCGCGGTGGTGGTGACCTTGCTCATCGGACTGAGCCGTCCNGGCGGGGTCTTCNCCATGGGCGTGTGGTGTTTCACNGGCTTCGCNAGCCTGTTCCCCGTCGTATTCGCAGCGATNTACTGGAAGCGCGCGAACAAGTGGGGCGCCATCGCTTCGGTCGTCACGGTGGCGGTCCTGTGGCTCTGGTTCCTCGGGGACGCGCTCACCGGTGAGTTCCTGATCGCGGACATGATGCCCGTCACCTTCCTGCTGGCCGCGTCGTCGGTGGCCATGGTGGCCGGTTCGTTGCTGACGNCGCCGCCGCCCCAGGACCTGCAAGACAAGTTCTTCCCGAGCAAGAAGTCCNNACATGACTGATCAAGAGCAGGCGGCCCGCGCGGCGCTCGATGCACACGTGGTGGAGATCGTTCGCTGGCACTTCTCGCCGGAGACGGGCACGCCCCGGTGGCTCGCGTGGGCCAAGGACGCCGGTTGGAACCCCGCCGAGGAGGTGTCCGGCTTCGATGACCTGCTGCGCTTTCCCCACTTCGACGGCGACGTGCTGCGCACCGAGTCCCATGAGCAGTGGGTCCCCAAGGCCTTCGAGGGGCGGCCGTTCACCATCTTCGAGACCGGCGGCACCACGGGCATGCCCAAGCAGCGCATCGGCTGGGATGACTACAAGCAGGACTACGAGGAGTTCTCGGAGACCCTGGACGCNGCCGCGTTCCCGCCAGGCGGCTACTGGTTGATGATCGGCCCCACGGGTCCGCGGCGCTTACGCCTCGCCATCGAGCACCTGGCGAATTTCCGTGGCTCCTCCTGCTACTTCGTGGACCTGGATCCGCGCTGGGTGAAGAAGCTCATCAAGAACAAGGAGTTCGACCAGGCCAAGGCGTACATGACCCACGTCATGGACCAGGCGGTCTCCATCATCGAGAACCGCGACGTGGACGTCCTGTTCACCACCCCCAAGCTCTTGGAAGAGTTGAGCGAGCGGGTCTCCATCCCGGACGCGGGCATCAAGGGGGTGTTCTGCGGTGGCACGACCATGACCCCCCAGACCACGCGCTTCCTGATGGAGGAGGTCCTCGAGAGCGCGGTGGGCTTCGTCCCGACCTACGGCAACACCCTCATGGGTCTGGCAGCTCACAAGCCGGATCTCCCGCAGGACAAGTACTCCATCACCTACTACGCGCCCCAGCCCCGCGCGGTGNTGCGGGTCACCGACCCGGANCAATCCGANCGNACGGTGGANTACGACGAGTGGGGACGGGTGGAGCTCACCACCTTGACCAAGGAGTTCTTCATGCCGCGCTTTTTGGAGCGCGACGAGGGTCTCCGCCGTCGCCCCTGCGCCCCCTACCCCTGGGACGGGGTCGGGGAGGTGCGCCCCTTCGGCGCCCAGGCCAAGACCATCGTCGAAGGCGTGTATTGACGTCTGGGGCCCCTGCCCTCAGGAACGGGAAACTGAGCGCCATACGTCGCCCGTCAGCCCGGCGGGTGGTGGTGTTGGCCGTGGCCACGAGGCCGCCGCGGATCCTAGGAAGGGTTGTGGCGCTCGTCGTAGACTGATGCCCGCCCCGCGACGGCATTTACAGTCCGGTTTTCAGGACCTACTTCAGAAAGGACCCTGACCATGGATGAGTTTGACTGGCGGAAGATCGAAGCCCCCCAGCGTAAATGGCCCAAGCCAGGCCAGATCTTCCTCGTCAGTTGGCTGGTCCTGGGCGGGCTCGTCGTGGCCTGGGGTCTGTTCANCTCCTTCTACACGGTCGAGCAAAACGAGGAGGCGGTGGTCCTTCGGTTCGGCGCGTTCCACACCCTNACGGGACCGGGCTTCCACGGGAAGCTGCCCTTCGGCATCGACAACGTGCTCAAGGAGGAGGTCAAGACCGTTCACCGCGCAGAGTTCGGCTTTCGCACGGTGGAGGCGGGGGTCACGAGCCAGTTCGACTACAAGAGCAANAAGGCGGTNGCCGAGGCCACCATGCTCACCGCCGACTTGAACCTCGCCATGGTCACCTGGGAGGTCCGCTACAAGATCCGGGACATCAAGGACTACCTGTTCGAAGTTCGTGATCCCAAGGAGACCCTGGCGGACGTGTCACAGGCGGTGATGCGGGTCGAGGTCGGGGACCGGTCCGTGGACGAGGTGCTTACGGAAGGCCGCACGGTCATCGAAAACGAGGTCGCCGGGAAGATGCAGCTCATGCTCGACGACCTCCGTTGCGGCATCCAGATCCAGAAGATCAACCTGAAGCAGGTGGGGCCTCCAAAATCGGTGCGCGCCGCGTTCAGCGCCGTCAACCAGGCCATCCAGGTTCGCGACCGGATCATCAACGAGGCGGAAGGCGAGAGGAACAAGAAGGTCCCGGCGGCCCGAGGCCAGAAGGACCGGGTCATCAAGGAGGCCGAGGGCTACAAGGTCGGCCGCATCAACCGGGCCACCGGCGACACCCAGGCCTTCCTCGCCGTCCTCGAGGAGTACAAGAAGGCGGAGGACATCACCCGTCGCCGTCTCTATCTCGAGTCCATGGAGAACCTCCTTCCCAAACTCGAGATCACCATCATCGACGAGAATCAGGCCGGGGTGCTCAAGGTCCTGGATCTGATGAGCGGGGGAAGGGGGAAGAGGCCATGAACATCGTGAATCGCATCAGAAATCTGCGCGACATGAGCACCGTGAGGTGGAGCGTCATCTCCGCTATCGCGTTGTTTGTGCTGATCACCGTCTGGTCGTCGTTTTACGTTGTCGACGTCCGCGAGAGCGTCCTGGTGACGCAATTCGGCCGCGTTGTGGACACCCGGACGGACGCCGGGCTCTACTTCAAGCTCCCGTTCGTCCAGGGGGTCACGCGGATCGATCGGCGGCTGCGGGAGTGGGACGGAGAACCCAGCGATCTCCTCACGGTGGACAAGGAGAACATCGAGGTCAACACCTGGGCTCGGTGGCGTGTCACCGATCCGCTCAAGTTCTACGAAGCCTTGAGAACCGACACCGCCGGCCTCGGTGTGCTTGACGGCCAGATCGACTCCAGCGTCAAGAACGTGATCTCGGTCCAACCCCTCATGGAGGTCCTGCGTAACACCGAGCGCCGCCTCAAGTACACCGCCGAGGAGCTCGAGGAGGCCGAAGCCGCGAAGAACATCGGGGTGAAGGAAGGCCGGGATCGCGTCGTCGGTGAGATCCTGATCAAGGCCATGAGCGGCACCGAGGATCGGTACGGTTTCCGGATCGAGAAGATAGGCGTCAAGCACTTCAACTACGTCAGGGACGTCATTCCCAAGATCTACGAGCGCATGAGCTCCGAACGTATCCGCATCGCCAACCGCTACGAGTCAGAGGGACAGGAGCGCGCAGCGACGATCCTCGGCGAGATGACCGCGGAGCTGGAGCGCATCGAGTCGGAGGGGTACCGGGATTCCACGCGCATCCGGGGCGAGGCCGACGCGGAGGTGATCAAGATCTACGCCGACGCGTACGGCAAGGACCCCGACTTCTACTCCTTCGACCGCACCCTGAAGGTCTATCCCGTGGCCCTGGGAGCGGGAACCCGCCTCGTCGTCAGCCCCGACGACAGCGATCTCTTCAGGCAGCTCAAGACCTACAGCAAGCCGGCCATCACGGAGGACAAGTAGTCCTGACCTCGAACACCGGGAACCCGCGGTCGCAGACCATTCATCGCTGAACCGATGCCGGGACTCGATCCACACTTTCGGCAGACCGCGGAGATCCGGGACGGCGAGGGGCACACCGCGCTCGTCGTGGGGAGGCCCGGGCGCCGCGCGTACGACCTGTTCGAGTACCTGCAGCGGACGGCGTTCACCGTGCGCTGGCATCGTGACGGCGACGGCCTCGACGACGTGCAGGCGGCGGACGTGGTCATCGCCGGACCGGTGGATGCGTTCATCCCCGCGGACGCGGACCCGGACGCGGCGCGGGCCTGGGCGCGCGGGGTCCTGCAGGTGGTCGAGCGGAGCGGCGCCCGGCGCCTGGTGCTGATCTCCGGTCTCGCCGCCGTCGGCCCCCTGGGGCCCGGTGCGGCGGCCGCCTCAGAGGAGCACCCGGAGAACCCGGTGGACGGGGCGGGCCAAGCGTTGCTGGCCGCTGAGCGTACGGTGCGCGATGCCCGCACGGATGAGGACACCGTGATCTTGCGCGCCGGGCACGTCTTCGACGAGCACGAACCCGGGCCCGTGGGCGCGCTCCTCGACCGCATGGAGGCCGATCCCGCGACCGTGGCGGCGCAGTGGATGGACCATCGTCTGCATCCGATCTACGCGCCCGAGCTCGCGTGGGCGGTGACCCGCGTCGCCCTCGAGGGACACGGCCTCTATCACGTCTCCGAGGAGATCAACCTGACCGTGGGAGAGATGGTCGCCGACGTCCTCCGTTGCGCCGCTCGGGTTGAGGTCCCTCTCACGTTCCCCGAAGAGGGGCGCGCCACCGCTCCGGATCCGGCGACGGTGCACTGGCGCTACCCGCATCACCGCATGCTGCGGGAGCTCTCCTTCAAGCCCCACCGGCCGTTCTGCGACGCGATCGCCATGCTCGTGGTCCCGCGTCTGGCGGTCATGCTGCAGCGTCAGTACGCCCTCGACGTCCCGGCGCTTCGGTGGCGCGACCAGTGGTGGAGTCTGCGGCCCGAGGATCGCGAGGGAGATGTGGCCCGGGCGACCCTGACCCTGCACGGACTCATGCACGATGAGCGACAGGCCGTCGACGCGTCGGTCTTCTCTGCGGTGTCGCGGCCGCGGGTGCGCACGCGCTCCTTGCGCGCGCTCATGGAGGACATGCTGCGCCGCGATGTCTTTCCGTACTGGGTCGAACCGGCGCTCGGCTTCGCGGCCCTCCAGGGCCTGGTCACGTTGCCCGCTGACGGGGAGGCCACCTGATGCACGAACACGCGCCCGAACGAACGCGCATGCTCGCCCAGGTGACCGGATCGGGGATCGAGATCGGCGCCTACCTGAGCCCGCTCCCGGTCCCGGAGACGGCCCGCGTCCGCTACGCCGACCTCTTCTCCCTTGAGGACTCCCGCGTCTTCTACCCGGAGGCCGCGAACGACAAGGCGGTGCGGCCCGATGTCATCGCGCCCGCCGACGACCTGCCCATGCTCGGGGACGGATCCGAGGACTTCGTCCTCTGCTCGCACTTGATGGAGCACCTCGCCGATCCGATCCGCGCGCTCAAGGAGTGGTGGCGCGTCTTGCGACCGGGCGGCCTGCTCTTACTCATCCTCCCGGACCGCCGCTACACCTTCGATCGCATGCGCGGCGCCACCACGCTGGAGCACCTGATCTCCGATCACGAGCAAGGCGCGGATGACTCGGCCCGGAGCGACCGCGACCAGGACCACTACCGCGGCTGGGCTCGCGATGTCATGGGGCTCTCCGATCCCCGGCACGTGGACTTCTTGGCCGAGCTCATGCGCGAGGCCGATTACCCGATTCACTTTCACTGCTGGACGCTGGCGTCCATCCAGGAGCTGGTTGGCTGGCTCGCCACCGCCGCGTCGATCAGCTTTCAGGCCCGTGACTCCTTCGAGTCGCCGGAGCACGGGGAGTTTGCCGTGCTGCTCGAGAAGACCGCCGGCTGACGCCGACCTCAGGTCATCGGCGCGCGAGCACGAACGGTGACCGTCCGGTCCCGGGGCCGCAGGCGCTGCCGGGAGCAGGCAGCAGGTCGACCTCGATGGTGGCGGGGATCTTGCGGGCGGCCGCGGATTGCAGGGCCGCGAGTCCGGAGATCGGTGCGAGCGAGGGGGTGGCGAGGAGGTCGATGTCGACGGTGTCCCCCGTCCGCCGGATGCCCGGCCCGTCGGCGCGCAGGTACCACGCGATCTCCTGGTCGCCGAAGCGTACGCGCACACGCAGGATGGCGTCTCGCGAAAGATCGATGCCGGGGCCTGGCGCGAAGGCGACCGTCGCGGCGCCGTCCGAGGGCCACGATGCGTCCCGTGCGGGACGCCGTAGCTCGAACCCGGAGGCCGCCGCGCTCTCGGCGTCCGACGGCACCCGTCGCGCCCAGGCGGTGGTGAGCACGCCGTCGTCGGCGGCGTCGAGGGACAGGAGACCCCACGGTGTCCCGTTCACCGGTGGCCGCGGCGCTTCGTCGGAGGTCAGGGCGAGCACGGTGCGGTGATGCGGGTGCAGGGGCGGATGGAACCGCATGGGGAAGTGGACCAGGGCGTGGCCGAACGCGGGCGTGTCGTTGACCGAGGGGGGCAGCCCCATGACGGTCACGGGCAGGCCGCTCCGGGCGACCGCTTCGGTCTGCTCGACGGCCGATGTGAAGACCGGGGTGAGGTCGGTGTAGGTGCGCTGGTTCTTCAGCAGCATGGGGGCGTTGAGGACCAGGATGAGGAGCAGCCAGGGGGCCTTGCGTCCCGTCGTCGCCACCAGCCAGGGGAAGAACACCATGGCGATGGGATAGAGGTTGCGCGCGTTGTCCAGGTGCTCGCTGACGTAGAGCACGGGGAAGGAGAGCGTGGCCAGGGAGAGGATGAGCACCAACCCCGGCGCGTGCTCGACGCGGCTTCGCGCGGTGCGCGTGAGCGCCCAGATGGTGGCGGCGGCCATGGCCCCCATGCACGCGAACCGAATGACGGACCAGATGACGTCGTCGCCGGTCTTCAGCGCTACCGGCGCCGCGAAGGTGCTGATGAAGGAGGGCAGGCCGCCGAGGATGTCGCCCGCATCGAGCCCCGATACGACGTTGTCCGACTGATCGCTGAGGGCGGGTAGCCAGGCCCCGGTGGCCGCCTTGCGCAGCATCACGTCGGCGACGGCGACGGCGGCCACGGTCACGCCGACCGTGGCGGCGGCCCGCAGCCGTTTGCCCGCTGGCGCGACGACGAAGGTGAACGGGACGAGGGCGAAGAGCATGGACAGCATGGAGTCCTTGGAGAGGACGGCCAGCAGGGCGAACACCCCCACGAGACCGACGCCGCCGGACCGCCCGTGGCGATGGGCGGCGAGCGCGCTCAACCCAAAGAACAGGGTCGAGAGCAACGTGAAGCGGTGGGCCGGAAGGACCACGGCTTCGTGGGCTCCGCCGTAGGTGACGAACAGGCCCGCCGCGATCAAGCCGCCGATGCGGGACGCGCCGAGCTTGATGGCCAGCAGCCCGACGATGAAGCCGATGATGCCGTGCAGGGTGATGGCGGCGGTGCGGAAGTCCTGCACCTCGTGTCCGAGGGCCCGATCGTCCGCGAGGATCGACAGCCAGCCGATGGGTCGGAAGTGGTTGTTGTAGCTGTATGCCGGGTCGTCGGGCCACAGGAGCTTGCCGGCCGCTTCGCCGGAGAAGGTCCCGTCCGGATATACGAGGGGAAACCAGACGAGGTCATCGCGCACCATGGGGGCGTCCATGGCCGGGAGGAAGAGCGCCCAGGCGAGCCCGACGCTGGCGGCGAGCAGGAGCAGCACGTCCTTGCGATGGGGCACGGTGGGTCAGGCCCCCTCGTCGATGGGCATGGTCATGACGCTCTTCCGCATGTGGCGGCCATCATAGACCCGGGATGGTGCGGCAAAGGGGCCACGACCCGGTTAGGCGTCGTGAGTGAGGAACCCCAGCGGGGATGGCCTCCGACTCCCGATCAGCCTGCGACAGAGTCCGCAGCCGAAGAGCGGTTGGTCCGTGACCGGTGATGGACCAGGAGAAAGAGGAGCAAGGCGACCAGGCTGAACTGTCCTTCCTTGCTCAGGCTGCTCAGCACGAGCGAGATGTTGTGCACGATCCCAGTCGAACCTGGGAACATGAAATCAACGATCACGAGGACAAGGAGGAGGGAGGTGCCGACATTGGCTAGCTCATCAAGCAAGCCCTGCAGGGTCCGCGTCAGTTGGCCCATTTCATTTCCCTCGCCCAAACAACCAATCGCGCGTCAGCCAGCCGAATCACCGCCACCGAATGGAGCGGAGAGGCGAGCGGAAGCGAGCAAACCCATCGCTTCCGCTCCACGATCCGCTTACATGCCGGGCCGGCCCTTTGGCATCACGGCAACCAGGATCAAGAGGGTGATCAGGCCATTGAGGCCAGAAAACTGACCGACCACCTTCCCGATGTTCCCGACCACGCCCACGGCTGCATCCGGATACAAGACCTCGACAACGAGGAAGAGCCCGACGAGACTCAGGCCGAGGGAGATCGCTCCCGCCGCCACGTCTTTCACGGTGCTCATTGCATCGTTCACGTTCATTTGATCCCTCCCTTAAAGAAACCCAACACGGGGAGGCTACTCACGCATTGGCCACCTCCATTACCTCTATGAGACAAAAGTTTGCGAAAAGGCTGCTATTTGACGGTTTTTTCGGTTTTGGCCCCTATTCGGGGCCAATAACCGTGTTTGGCGGCGCGTTCCTGTGCACTTAGGCGGTTCCTCATGTGGGCCTCCCCGACCCTGTACGGGAAGGGGGCGCCCAGCTCTCAGTCCAGGTCGCAACGATCCTGGAGGAAAGCGAGGAGACCTTCCGGGTCATCGGTCCCGATGCGGATCCGGCCCTTGTCTAGATCGAGCTCCACGACCTCGCGTCCCCACAGGTTCCAGATCCACCCCCGCGGTCCGAGGTGGATTCCCCATCCTTCGAGGAGAGAGGACCGATCCCGTCTCACCGCACGCACCCGGTCGTAGGACACGCGCCTGCGGGCGAGCGTGAGAGGCCCGAATCGAACGACCAAGTGATCCCCTTCATCGCTCGTCTCGAGCCACATGAAGGCGCACCCAAGCACCGCGAATAGAGCGGCGAGCGGCGAACAGATGCTTATCGTGATGGTGTCCGGCCCTGAGGTGACGAGGGGGGCGAGAGACCCGGCTGCGAGCGCGAACAGGATCCAGCACAGCGGAGCTTCTTGTCGGTTTGTGTAGCGGTGGAGGGTCATGCTTGGGGGGCGTGAGGCCGCATCATCAGCCGGCCCGAGAGCGGCCGCCGTCGGCTGCGCCATTATAGGGCGCTGTCTCATGGCCGGGTCCTGCGGCACCCATGTCCCATGGACGTCTTACGGTCGCTTCACGCGGTGTTGCCGCAGAGGTCGTGCCATCGCCGTGCGTTGCCGTCGGAGGGCAAACAAGGCGCTCGGACACCCCGCGGGCGGGTCCATGGCTCGAATGTGGCGCCGCATCCAGGGGAAATCGCGGAATGGGGACCCTGTTGCCCGGGGCGGCCCGGTTTTCGCGAGCAGGATGACGTGCGACACTCGTCGCCATGGCCCGTGCCCTGAGTCCGTCCGTGAACCCACCGTCAAGGACCTCTCTCATGACCCGCATCGCTTCCATCCTGGTGCTTTCCGTCGCCTGTGCCGCGCCCAGCTGTGCGCAGGAGAAGCTGGTTGTCCAAGAGAAGGTCGCGCTCCAGCAGAAGCGGACGTTCACGTTTGAACAGGCGGGTGTCCGATTCAGCAACCAGTTCTCCGGTGCGCGGCTGAACGAGTGCACGCAGGTCGGGTCGAGCGCGTTTCGGCTCGTCATCCGCCCGGAGAACACGCCCATCAACGACAGTGCGTGGTACGCGTTTCAGGTGACGGCGGAGACACCCAGGACGATCACGGCGAGCTTGACCTATGTCGGTGGTCGGCATCGCTACAAGCCGCGGATCAGTCGCGACGGTCGCGTTTGGAGTCCCCTCGAAGCGGATCGCTGGGTGTACGACAGGGAGAAGGGGACCGTGGCGCTCAGGCTGGATGTCGACAAGCGACCGCTATGGGTCGCGGGGCGTGACCTGGTCGGTGTCGCGCAGATCGAGTCCTGGGCCGATGCCCTGGCTCGCAAGCCGTTCATCCGTCAGTCCACCATCGGGAAGTCGATGCGTGGACATCCCATCCGCATGATGGAGCTGGGCAACAGCGAGTCGCGGAATCTCGTGTTCGTTATCAGCCGGCAGCATCCGCCGGAGGTCACCGGCACGTTCGGATTGATGGCGTTCGTGAGCAAGCTCTGCGAGGACACGCCGTTGTCGAAGAGCTTTCGAGATCGGTTCCTGACGCTCATTGTCCCGTTGGTCAATCCGGACGGCGTGGATGCGGGACACTGGCGGCACAACATGGGGGGCGTGGATCTCAACCGTGACTGGAAGGACTTCAAGCAGCCTGAGACCAGGCAGGTCCGGGATGCCCTCCTGAAAATCGCCGCGCGGCCTCGGGCTCGTCCGTTCCTTTTCCTCGACTTTCACTCGACGAACCGGGACGTCTTCTACACGCAAAAGGACGAGCACCCGACGTTCCCCGAGAACTTCACCCGTGACTGGTTGGCCGCCTTGGCCAAGCGTTTTCCCGACTATCGGGTACGTCGATCGGGAGCTCACGACCCCACGACGGGCACCTCGAAGGGATGGTTCTACGAGCGCTTCAAGATTCCCTCGATCACGTACGAGTTCGGCGACCACACGGACCGGGAGCCGATTCGCCGCGTCACGGGAGGCTCCACCGAGGAGATCATGAAGTTGCTGTTAGCAGCCGCTCGGAACTGAGCGCGACCGCGTTCTCGGGGGATACCTCCGATCGCCGGTCGATTTGACGAGCCCGCGCGAGGCCCGCGAACATCCGGACTGCGCCTTCAACTGTGGCGCAGTCCGGATGGGGACAGGTGTCTACCAGCGACCGCCGCCGCCGCCACCGCCGCCGCCGCCGTAGCCGCCGCCGCCGCCGCTGCGACCGCCGCCGCCACCGCCGTAGCCGCCACGACCACCGCCGCCGCCGCCGCCGCCGTAGCCGCCGCCACCGCCACCGCCACGGTTCTCACGGGGCTTGGCCACGTTGACGTTGAGGGCCCGACCACCGAGGTCTTGGCCGTTCAGTCCGTCGATCGCCGCCTGGGCTTCTTCTTGGGAGGACATCTCTACAAACGCGAATCCACGGGGGCGGCCCGTGTCACGGTCGGTGACCACGTGCACCGACTCCACCTGGCCGAACGCCGCGAAGGCGTCCCGCAACTCGGTCTCGCTCGTATCGAATGACATGTTGCCTACGTAAAGCTTGCTCTGACTCATTGCTTCCTCGAACACTGTCTGCCGGTTATCCGGCCGATCTTCATGATGGCTTGATGGGGGGCGTTTACCTCACCACTTCGCCGAAACGCCCGAGAGGAACGAGAGCAAGTCCCGGAGGTGAAACGGAGTTGAGCTCCGTAAA
Source organism: Planctomycetota bacterium (assembly GCA_002683135.1). GTDB lineage: Bacteria > Planctomycetota. The sequence goes on from NYSS01000095.1 coordinate 15,020, forward strand.
CCCTCCGCACGAGATCGAGTCCAAGAGCCCACAACAGGCAGGCTCACCATCGAACGCACGTACCCGAGCGTCGGGCACTTGCCCAGGCTCGGATACCTCTACCAACGACTAAGCTCCGCCGAGGTCGGGGGCGCCAACTCGGGGATCGAGGGGGCTACCGGTCCTATTCGGAGGAACTGGGCGTTCGGGGACCTTACCGCCCCCGGCGCCGGGCTCAAACCANCATCTATCGCAAAATGCGGGGAGGGCTCCGCTCAGGACCAGGATTTGGGTGAGATCTGGAGCCTGNGGCGCCTATGCCTCGGTNGAAGACGGATTTCCGTGTCAGNAANTCATCATGCCTCGAGGCCTGGGATCTGGCTTCCGCCACCTCCCATCCATACGCTGAACCGCATGCGAACCCTCGCTTTGCTGCTGTTCTGGGCCGCGGTGGCCTCGGGCCAGTCCGTGACCTACACCGTGAGTTCCGCCTGGTCGACGGGATTCACCGGGGCCGTGGTCATCCACGGCCCGGCGTCGGCCCCCGTAACCGCATGGGTTCTCGAATTTGACCTGCCGCATGGCATCGGTTCGCACTGGGACGCGACGATCACGCCGTTGGGGAACGGCCGCTTTCGCGCTGTGGGCCAGTCGTGGAACGCCAACATCGCCGCTGGCGGCAATGTGTCGTTCGGGTTTTCGGGGATCATCAACGGCACGCAGCTGACCGACCCCTCCAACGCGACGCTGAACGGTGTCGGGGTTCCGGTGAATGGACAGGGCGGCGCCGGTGGTCCGGGGTCGGGACCGAGCGGGTGCCCGACGGCTCCCGCCGGGCCTCTGGCTGCCCCTCCGGTGGCGCCGCCGCCCGGGGTCGCGGCGCCGGATCGACGCGTCGTCGGCTACTTCACCGCGTGGAGTGTCTACGGGCGCAACTACCACGTTCCCGACGTTCCCGCGGAGCGTCTCACCCATATCAACTACGCGTTCGCCAACATCGACTCGAATCTGCTCATCGCGCTCGGTGACCCATATGCGGACATCGACAAGTTCTATCCGGGTGACTCGTGGGCCCCCGGGGCATTGCGGGGGAACTTCAACCGGCTGCGTCTCCTCAAGGAGGAGCATCCCCACGTGCGGACGCTGATCTCGGTCGGCGGCTGGACCTGGTCCGGTCTGTTCTCCGAGGTGGCGTTGTCGCCCGCGCGCCGTCAGGCGTTCGCTGCGTCTTGCGTGCAGTTCATGACCCAGTACCACTTCGACGGGGTGGACATCGATTGGGAGTACCCGGTCAGCGGCGGCCTCGCATCGAACATCACGCGCCCCGAGGACAAGCAGAACTACACCCTGTTACTCCAGGAATTGCGCGCGCAGCTCGACGCGCAAGGAGCCATGGACGGTCGACACTATCTCTTGACGATCGCGGCGCCCGCCGGTCCAGGGACGTACGCGAACATCGAGCTTGACCTCATCCACCCGTATCTCGACTGGATCAACGTGATGGCCTACGACTTCCACGGGAGCTGGAGTCCCCTGACCAACTTCCACAACGGGCTCTACGCTGCCAGCGGGGACCCGTCGCCCGATCCCGTTATCGCGACCCAGTTCAACGGGAATAGCGCCGTTCAGGCCTACCTCGCCGCCGGTATCCCGGCGGACAAGATCGTCCTGGGAGCGCCGTTCTACGGCCGCGGATGGTCTGGCGTGCCGGCGACCAATAACGGCCTCTGGCAGTCCTTCGCGGGCACGCCGCAAGGCACCTGGGAGCCTGGGGTCTTCGACTATGACCACGTGGTGGAGGGGCTGATCCCCGCCGGCGCCACGCGACACTGGCACTCCGAAGCGCAGGTCCCATGGGTCCACGACCCGCAGACGGGCCTGGTGGTCAGCTACGAGGACGATCAGTCCCTGGCGAACAAGGCTCAGTACGTCGTCGGCAACGGTCTCGGAGGCATCATGTTCTGGGAGTTGTCGTGCGACGACGCGCCGCACACCCTGCTGTCGGTGCTCGCTGACGGGTTGCTCGGTCCTCGCCTGTGGTTGCAAGCGGCGACCAGCGGAGCCGGCGCAGGTGACCTCTGGCTGCGTGTGACCGGCGTGGTCACCGGCGCGACCCACGTAGGACTCGTTGCGTCCGCTACCCCGGCGGTGATCCCAGGGGCAGGGTCGTTTCTCGGCCTGGTGCCTGACCCCTTGCTCTTGAGCTTGGCGGTGCGCCCCCCGGCGCCTCTGGACATTCTGCACTGGCCTGTGGGTCAGAGCCCCTACGTCAACGGACCGCTGATTCTCGCGCCGTGCACTCTCGCGGGGCTCGCCGGGCAGACCTGGGAGGGCCGCGCGGTCGCCTACGATGTTGCCGCGCCGGCGCTGATCGCGCTCTCCGGGATCGCCACCCTCGTCTGGTAGCGAGGGGTGGTGAGGCTGGTCCCGTTGTGATCAAGGAGAGGGTCGGCCCTGAGGGAGACGGGGCCCTCTCCCTTGCCCCCATCCGGCGTCCGCGGGATGGGGGCTCAGCAATCACGATCGCGCTTATGAGCGCTTCGGGGGTCGTTGCGTGGCTTCGTTGTCGGCAGGGGTGCAGGGGAATAGACTCCGGGCCACTGACTGGTCGACCTCGCACCCTATCCGCTGCTCCGAGAGCAGAGGTTCGGTCGTGCTGGACGGGACGGCGCAGGACTCCGCATTGGCTGTGGTCCGGGAATGGAGGGGGAAACCATGGGTAACGGCAACGCACGATTGGTGTTGGTGATCGGGGGAGTCGGCTATGTCGCGCTGACGTTCTTCGATTTGATGACGCAGATCTTCAACGTCTCGTTCTTTTCTTTTTCGACCCTGGCGGTTGCCCTGCAGGTGGCGGTGGGACTTCCCGTTCTCGCCTACCTCTTCATGGAGGCGAAGTTGCCGAT
>NYSS01000096.1 GCA_002683135.1 Planctomycetota bacterium
CTTATCTCTAAATGTCAAATCTTCATCTTCTTTGCCTAATAATTCACCTGCCTGAGCAACACCAGACGCAGCATCAAATATGCTCATCGCAGCCGCAAGTGGTAAGAATATACGACCTCCAACTCTAGCAATACCTTTTACTGCCTTACCTGCTACTTTAGCGCCTTTCTTAACATTTTCTTTAACAAGATTTTTTGTTGCACTTTTAGCCGCAGCTGTTGTTGTAGCTGTTGTTGTAGCAGCACCTGTTCTTAAAGCTGTTTTAGCTGCATTTTTACCTGCACCTGCAACTGCTGGTGTTTTGCCTTTACCAAAACCTAACAATGATTTTGTACCTTGCCACATTGTACTCATTGAATTGCCTAATGTAGTTCCTAAGGACGCAATAGAGCCTTTAAATAACAAACCAAGACCTCCTAGAGAGATCCCAATTGCTGCTAAAGGTGTTAATAATTTACTTAAAAGTGATCTTTTCTTTTTAGCAGGACCAGAATCTTTGCCTAATAATTCATTTGTTAATTCACTTTCTTCAAGTATTCTTTCTAATAAATTTGATGATGTATCAAATTGTTTATCTGATTCTCGTTCTTCTTCAACAGTGGTTTCTTTACTATCCCCAGCTGCTTTAGATGGTTCTTGGTCACCAAATAAATCTCTAGTCGCCCTTTGAGCCAAATCCTCTTTATCTCCTCCTGAAGATTTTCCTCCTAAAGCGCCAAGACCTGCACTTGCACCACCACCAGATTTAATGGTACTCTTTGCCTCTTTTGTACGTAATGCTCTTTTTATTCCTAATGATTTGCTTTCAGCGTCTTCTTGAGCTGTAATTGCTCTTTCTATTCTCTTACCAATAATAGGTACATTTGTAAGACCCATTCTTCTAGCAAGTTTAAGTGGTTTTAATTCTTTTTTGAAATCTCTAAATGCCAATGACAATTTAGTTGAAAGACCTAAAATTTTTCCCAATTGAGCATTTGTTCTACCAACAGTTTCTTTTATGTAAATTATTTCTTCATCTTCTAATATACCTTTTCTATGCAATCCTTCAAACTCTTTAATTGTCTTTTCTGTAGTTTTGTGTCGTGTTTTGGCGTCATCAAAGTCCATACCTTTTAATTCCTCAAGGTCACTAAAAGTATAATTAATTACAAAATCAGTTATGTTCTTTCTGATATTAGCCTTGTTAAGCTTCATATGATTCTGATACCCAGCAGAAATCTCTAACTGTTGCTGATACTCTTGTAAAGAATCAGATATGGCAAACTTCGGATCAGACTCGTCCTTCTTTTGCCTTTTAAGAATCTTATTAAAATCCTCTGCTTTACCTTTACTAAAAATTTCTGATTGAGCTACCATTTAATTTAACCTATTTGTTCTTCTTTTAATACTTTTTTCTTCTCTGGCTTCTTATAAACTCCGCCACTATTAACATATAAACCAAACCAAGCAGCGCCTGCCCCAACAACTACTGATACAAAACCAGCCTGTGCGTTATTAGGTGCTGGTAATGCCATAAACCAATTCATAGTCATATAGAAAGCGTAGCAATATAATAACATCATTGCTCTTGGAACAAATCTCCAATTAGATAAAACGTGAGGTATTTCATCTGTAAAAAACTCCCACACCATCTTAATGGTGTCTATTCCTGTTTTCTTTGCTTGTTTTGACATTTTTATAATCCCCCTCTTTTTTGTTTCTCTCTTATCTTTTCGTTTTCATCTCTAATATGCTGTATCAATAAATCAACATATATTTCCCTCTCCCACGGCAGCATTGATTCTAAATCACTTAAAGAGTATTTATGGTATTGCATTAAAGCAAAATTCGTCCTATAATAACTCTCTAGGCTTTCGTGTAAGAGGGTAACTGAAAAAAATCAGACGCTCCTTGTAATAACATTTTATGCTCTACACCAGATTTAGGATTCTTATACACTATCGTATGAGATATAATAGGCAACTGCTCAAAATATGCTCTTATCTTTTTGAATTGAGGCATTGTAAGGTTTTCTATAAATTGGTCTAGTTCCTTTGGTTCAACGTCCTTCGTTTCAAATATTTCATCGCCATTATAAATCTGAGCAATGCAATCCTTCATTAAATTAACAGATAAATCTATTATAGTTTTTTTATTTGCCACTTCTCTTACTGTTGGTATTTTCATAATAACACCATAGTTTTCTGAAAACTTAACATTTGTGTCTATCTTTTTGTTAAAGTCTGGTTTAACATTATCAATATTAAACGTGTAATCAACAACCTGTGTTTCATCATCTGGACATTTCAATTTTAAATCTACAACTTCACCAATTGACTTTGATCTTATGTTTAACCATAACCATTCAAAATCATAAACTGGTAACTTTTGTACATCCACTTGTGTTATCATACAAGTCTGAACGGTACCAATCAGTGTGTCAATCATCTCCGATTCGATATCGTTCTCAATCGCCATTAGTAAAACTTTTTCTTCTTTCACTAAAAACGGTCTATATTTTACCTTTACATTATTTGATAAAGTCAAATCATATTCAGGTATCTTCATAAATGGTATACTCATTATTTTTCACTCCTTTTTTTTATAGTATTAAATTTCTAAAATCTGTGGCGTCTGGTAACCCTTTAGGAAATACNNTTCCGCCTGTTATTCTCCCGATAGGCAATCTATTCTTCAATGTATCAAATACTTGTCTACCAACTCTACCTATTTCATGGCCTATACCGAATGGTAAATTGTCTAATAAACTTGTTTGTATTGGTGATAAATTATTTCGGTATTCTTTTCTACCTTCTGAACTAGCTAAATCCCTTAAAGCAGTGGTTCCTTCGTGTCCTCCTAAATAACTCCATGCTGACGTGGCATAATTTCTATATGCAAACGTAACAGTAGTTTTCACAAGACCACCTTGGTCACCATAACTTAATGCCTGGGATGCAATTGTTTTTGGCCATACTTCATAAAATTGTACTTGATAAGCAGAATAGCCTGAAACATTACCTAAACTTTTTCTTACAGCGTCCCTATATTCTCCAACAGAGCTAAACTCTCCTGGGTCTAAATTTGCTAATGCAGCTGTAAATGTTTTAACTAAAGGTGTAATTGTAATCATACACGGACCAGCATAGTCATTATAATATCCTATATTGTGACTTATAGGATCAACCATCATATTTTGCCAAGCTTCAAAATATATTCTCTCATCAAAATGAACACCTGTATAATATGTTAATGACAGGTCACTGAATAGTACGTTTTTAGCAAACTTTCTATTAGGTCCATAATACTGCTCATTGGTATCATCTGTTACAGTTTTATCTGGTATGGATGCTTCACTGCAAAATAGATCCATTCTTAAATCAAGATTTTTTTTAATTACGGCTGCCAAGGAAGCACTTTTCATCATTCTGTGTGAGTCAGGCATTAATTCTGAATTGTAATTTGCTCCAAGAGGGTCTTGTAGTGCCACTGACGAAACAGGTCCATCTATTGTGGCTATAAATTGGGTTGTTCTTGCTAAACCTCCTGATTGTGTAAGGCCTGACCTAAATCTGTTATATACTGAATTGTTATTTGATGAAGAATTAATATAACCATATCGTTTATTGGTATCAGCTTTATCAAAAGCTGCTTTTGATGGTGGTATACCTAAACGTATATCAATATCGCCTATTCTTTTACCTATATTAATTAATGACATTAAATAAATCTCCTACTATCTGAATAAACTGTTGCTACACTCGCCTTCTTAAATCTTTGTACAGGTAAGTAAATTGCAATAGCAGCCTCGTCAGCATTAATTCTTAAAAATCCTGTTTGTACATATGAATACAGATACTTTTTTATTGTTGGTTTTACAATTTTAATTCTTCTTACATCATCATAACTAACTTCAAATTTTGTTCTACTATCGAATCTTCTATCTGTCGCTGTTGCTTGCATACGTTCTAATAGTCTAAACCTTAACAACGGTGGTAAATAGTGAAAATTCATACCCATAAACCCACCTTTAATAGGTTCTAACGGTAATACTAAAGGGAATATATCATAATAAGGTAATGTCTTTCTATATTTAGGATTATACCCAAATAAATTCAGTCTTCCTACACTAGGTCTTCCGTTAAGTTTGCCTGATCTAAACAATTGTCTAGCAGTTGTAGCGCTAGCTATTCTGTTTACTTGTTGTCTATACCAAGTACCAGTCCTAACATTGTCTCCTGCCTTTAATTTTATTGTATCAAATACGCTTGCCATAATACTATTTATGTTGTTAATAAATAGGTTTATGAAGAAGTTGAAGAATATAGACAAACGTCCCTATTCAGGTATATTCAAACCTTTTAACAAAAAAAAGTATAAAGGTAATGTTAACAACATTATTTATAGGTCTAGTTGGGAGAAACGTTTTATGTTATATTGTGATAAGAACAAAGATGTAATAGAATGGGGTAGTGAAGAAATTGTTATTTGGTATCGTTCAATTGATAATAAGCCACATAGATACTTTCCTGACTTCTATATGAAAGTAAAACTACCTGATAAGACATTTAAAAAATTCATTGTTGAAATCAAACCTAAAAAACAAACACGTAGACCTAAAAAACCTCTACGTGAAAGTAGGGTTTATAAAAATGCGTTATTAACTTTTGAGAGAAATAAGAGAAAGTGGTCAACTGCAGCCGCTTGGGCTTTAAAACACAAAATGAGTTTTATTATTCTAACTGAAGACCACCTTAAAACGTTTTAGTTATATGAGTTGAGGAGGCCTCACCTCAAGCTACCCTACGGAATCTTACATCCTTTTCACCTACACTTCTAGGTCTCCCGACCATTGCATTCTATCGGCGCTACGGAGGCCAATTGGCTCATATAACTAAAACGTTTGTGATTTGTGTGGGAGGCATTGCTGCCTCCCATTGAGAAAGTGAGAGAGATAGATTAGGAATCGTCCTCAGCTAATTTACTAAAATACGATAGGTCATCGCTACCGTTGGACTTTTCCTCTTTCTCTACCGAGGTTCTGTTAGAAGACGTTGGTACGTCATTACTGACAGGTGGGAGGTCAATATCTTCCACAGACTCGGTACTTCTTGTTCCAGTAAGCACCCTATTCAGTTTCTCTTTGAGTTCGTCATAGGGTTTAAAGCTTGTTGGATCAACGAAGGGCTTTAGAGCATATTGAGATTTCCATATCTTGTCAATCTCATCATCGGTAGTTTTTACTTTACTGATTTGCTCAAATTCTGATTTATCATAATTCCAAAAGCCATCAACTTTTCTGATTTTTAGTTTAAAGTTTGCACCTTCCCAAAAATCAAATGGGTTTGTAGCCTTTTCATCTTCAAATGCTGGATTCATTGCTTCAGTAATCTTATCAAAAATCTTTTTACCAAATTTGTATAAGAATATTTTACCATCATTTTCAGGATGTTTTGGATCAGACACCACTAAAATATTAGAATAGTATTGTAACTTTCTTTTTCTTTTTCTAGCAATATCTTTATCTGATTCAACACCAGTATTCCAAAGTCTGGTATTTTCTACACTAACTGGATCTTTTTTATTTAAAGTTGTTAATGAGTTCTCAATATACCATTGACCACCTGGTCCTTGGAAAGCGTGGTGCCAGACTCGTTGCCATGGCATATCTTCACCTTCTATTGCAGGTAAAAATCTGATTATAGCAAAACCGTTACCTGATTTATCAAGTTCTGGTTTCCATAACCTGTCATCTTGGTACTTGTTTTTCTTATCTGGTTGGTCTATTGTTTTTTCTAACTGTTTTGTTAGAGTATCAAAGTTTGACTTTGATTTCTTTAGGGCTTCTAATGCACTTGACATTGTATATATCTCCTTTGTATGTATTGTTGTATATATTTTTTGTAAATATAAGTGTAATTATAATATTATATATAATAGTTTTACCTTCTATTTACGACCTTTATGGTAACATTATATCACCATTTACTCATTCTGTCAAGCAGTTGTGCCTGACTAATGTATTCTAAATTGACACCTTCTTGGTTTCTAAATCTATCTACTTTCTGATTAGTGGGTTTATTATCTAATTCTTTGTTTACCTTAAAAAAGTGTATTTTAGGGTTGTTTTCCATTAGTTCTCTCCACTGTATTTCCCAATTACCTGATGGTGTGGGTTCATATTCTGTAGTAACATAGTTATCTGTACTTTTGTATATGTTGTTAATTGTTTTTGTATCTGATATTAAGTCGTGGCCTATCATATAAATTTCACAAGGTCTTTCTCTCATTGTAGCAACATAACCACTTGAAGGACCTGTCGCCCAACCTTCATCTTCACCACCTTCACCACATTCTTTTATATCAAATGACTTGTCAGGTTCTTTTATCCAAGATATATAAATGTGAGCATTGTGTATATTTTTTGTTTCTCTCTTGCCAGTAGTAACTCTTGTTCCATATTCATCTTTGGCCTTCTTTAAAATAGTTACTGCACCTGATATGGTTGAACCGTGTGTAGCAAATTCAGCAGATTCACCTTTTTCATTCTGTCTAATAATATCAAAGTCTTTCATCTCCTTAAGGTCTTGTCCAGTAGCCATACCTTCAATAACATTACGATACATTGGTGTTGGTATCTTTGTCCACGCTCTAAAATAACAAGGTATCTTTTGACACATACCTGAATGGTAAATTTCGTGTATCATACCACCATCTACAGCACATATCACATCACATAGGTCAGGATAATCTCTATAAATGGCATTACAACCATATATCTTGCCATAAGGTTTCAATACATTTAAATCAAAGTCTTTACGACTCTCACCATTACCAATTAAAAATGTTCTAATCATAAAAAATAATAATTCGTCAATCCTAATAATAATAAAGATACCAATATTGCATTCAAAAATAATAATGCTCTATCGTGCCATAAGAATCCTACGTACGCCCAACCTGCTGTACCAAACAAACCTAACCACATATCATACTGTGGTATTGTACCTACACTTCTGGCCATAGTTGCAAACAGTATAAGAAAAACTGATACCCATTTTACATACCAAGACAGGTCACCTTTTGGTGTAACCTTTTTATATACACGGCTGCTGTTTAGTTTAGCAATCTTCTCATCTAGTTTTTCTTCAATAGGTTCAATCTTCTCTTTGATTTTACCAAATGCTCTTTCTTCTGCTGTAGGGAATCTATCTGACATCTTTTGCTTTTCTTTCATCACGTTGTCTAAATGATTCTTTCATAGATTCATCTAATTCTTTTTGCTCTTTATCTGCTTGTTCTTTAAAATCTATAGGTTTTAATTCGTCTTGTAATTTTTCTGATTCAGTTTTCTTTTTAATCATCATTTTGTTCTCTAGTTATTAGATTGGTAGGTTTGTCTATTGGCATACCACATCTATCAAACCATTTCTTATTAGCATAGTGTACAAATCCTAATGTACCGTTTGATAGTTTAATAGACCTTTTGTCAATCTTACCTGTATATGTAGTACCATCTTTTAATACAAGTCTTTGGTCTGATTTATGTAGACCTCCATATATTCTATCTATCGCTTTATATTTGGTATCAGTGCTGTATATTTTATTTGTTTCTGGAAGTATTACTTCTTCTCTTATCATACAAACACCTCTTTCATAATAAATTTACACTTTGTTAAGTTGAAGTTTATGAATGGTTTTAATTTGGCAATCTTAAATGATTTTTCAGGCCATATAACTGTTTCTGTAATTTTTTTATCCCAATCTTTGATAAACGTAAGTATTTTATCCAAGATGATGAGTGTTTGTATTGAGATTCGTCCTGAAAGTAGTAAGCGTAGCATTCTTGGATGTTGCCCATTATGTACGAGAAACATATCATTAAAAGAAATGCTATCATTAGCAATATCATTAGCAATAACATCATTGACCAATAAACAATCATTTCTAAAATTATACGTAAATGATTGATTATACTTTTTCCACTTTGTATAATTAGTTTCTCCATCTGCTCTTACCAAGTTGCCTATCCATGTTTTAGAATTGTGAAAGAAATTACTCACAAAATATTCTAACATTTCTTCCTTGTTATATTTAGTAGTAAGTTTATGAAAGAAAAATCTGTCATTACGTTTTAAAAATGTGTTGAAGGATGAGTTGACTTTAGCATTATGAACAAAAAAATCATAAGACTTGGAAGTAAAGTGTAGTTTAATAGCCAAATATAATGTATATGCTTCATAACTATTCATATTATATAGGTAAAACTGCTGTGCTTGATTTTTCAACCAAGTTAAGTTTTTCTGCCTCTGCTTGTATCTTTTCTTTTAATTGTTTGTTGATGAGAGGACCTACAGACGCTGTATCAATATCATTATCTTTACAATATTCTAAAACAGCGTCCATATAAGGTATTCGTTTATCTTTGACCATGCTTTCAATAATCATAGCAAACTTTTTACTATTCATTAACATTATTCTACATCTGTTCTTACAATATGTTTTCTTAATGCTCTGACTAATCTTTCGATATTGTCAATAATATCTATAAGAGCCTTATCCTTAATGAAATGCTGCTCTTCTTTTAACTTGTCATATTCTCTTAATGGGATAGTAACAGTTCTTGATGATGAATTGATTGATTCTTCAAAACTTGCGTCTAATCCTCTTTGTTGTTCTTCTGGATCTCCATTATTTGTCATATATTTTATATCCTCACTTCTTATTAATATATTATATCATATTAGAGATAAATGTCAAGCCTGTTACGTTCCCATAATATACGATAGTTTTTCTGTTGCCACGATATACTATCAAACGCCGTTACCTATTAACTAGGCAGCAAGAGCATAACTTTCGTTAGCTTTTATGTGTTTTAACAGTACGTTGTTAGCGATTTAACTCCAGATAGTTTTGATTGTGAATCGATGCTAATATCATCCCCCATAAGCACACTTGAAATCAATGTGTTTATGGTGGAGATGCCGAGAATCGCACTCGGGTCTTCTCCAACTATTATCTACCCTTCAACGTCAAATTCATTATAAACTTTGTTTTTTTGGCATAAACCTTAAATCAAATGTAGTGTATAACATACAAGATTCCATTCCATCCATTGTTGACATAACTACAAGTGATTGTGTGTATGTAGAGTCAACATAATAACTTACTATAAAAACTGGTTCACCATCTGGTTTAGCTCTAT
>NYSS01000097.1 GCA_002683135.1 Planctomycetota bacterium
ACCGGCGCGTCCGAGCAGGTCCTTGTGTTGCTTGACCCAGGAGGCGCGCCCCTCGACCCGCTCCATGATCTTCGCCTCGGCGACGGGGTCGTTGCAGCGCTCACAGTGGACCTGCAGGGTGCCGCGGCAGCATGGGGCCGAGAAGAGGGAAGAGCACTTGTGCTCGAACTTCCACTTCCCGCAGGTGCGCTTCTGGTCGTGGTCCTTCTTCTTGCAGACGACCGAGCCCTCGCCTTTGCACTTGTAGCAGACCCGCTGAGCGGGGAGGCCAGAGAGGGTGGTCAGGACAAGCAGCGAAATCAGGATGCAGCGCAAATCGTCATTCCTCGCTCGGGCGTGGGTGCCTGGGTCCTCTCGGCTGCGGCACCCGGTCTGGGCAGGCGCGGGGTCAGTCCAGGTGGATCCTAACGTGATCCGGGGTTTCGAATCACGTCGGACTGGCCCCTGCCCGCTATACGGATCATCTGCGGCTGAGGACGGACTCTAGGACCGTATCCGGACTCACGCCCTCTGCTTCGCCCTCGAAATTGAGGATGATCCGGTGCCTGAGGGTCGGCAGGGCGAGGGAGTTCACGTCATCGAAGTCGACGTGGGCTCGACCGCGGCGCAGGGCTCGGACCTTCGCGGCCATCACGAGCGATTGCGCACCACGGGGGGATGCCCCGTGCCGGACGTACCGGCGCACGGGCTCTGGCGCGTCGGCATGGGTGGGGTGCGTCGCCATGACCAGGGCGGCGGTTCGGTCCCGGATCTCTGGCGCGAGGACGACCTCCCGTGCGAGCGCCTGGTACTTGATCAGGCTCGGGCCATCGATGACCGGAGACACGGTGGGTGTCTTGGCGCCGGTCGTCAACTCGAGCACCTTGGCGAGGTCTTCCTTGTCCGGGTAGGGGACGAGGACCTTCATGAGGAAGCGGTCGAGCTGGGCCTCGGGCAGGGGATAGGTCCCTTCCATCTCAATGGGGTTCTGAGTGGCGAGGACGAAGAACGGATCCGGGAGGGCATGTCGCTGACCGGAGACGGTGACCGCTTGTTCCTGCATCGCCTCGAGGAGGGCGCTCTGCGTTTTTGGCGTCGCTCGGTTGATCTCGTCGGCGAGAACCACGGAGGCGAAGATCGGACCTTTCTGGAATCTGAAGGAGCGCTGGCCTCCTTCCTCGACGACGACGTTCGTCCCGGTGATGTCAGCCGGCATGAGGTCCGGCGTGAATTGCACGCGCGCGAAGTCGAGGTCCAGGCTCTCCGCCATGGTCCGCACGAGCAGCGTTTTCCCGAGTCCTGGCGCTCCCTCGAGGAGCACGTGCCCTCCCGCTGCGATGGTGCAGATGACGTGTTCGATCACTCCGCTCTGGCCGACGATGACCGAGGCCAGCGACTCCTGGAGCTTGTTGAGGGCTTCCCTGAAACCCTCTGTCTCTGCTTCGAGCTGCTCGATCGTCGTCATCGTCGCTCCTGTCAGACCGCGTAGTACGCCTCGATCAGGTCTTCATTCACGAGGAGGTAGGGGAGGTCCTTGACGGCCTCCGCCACGCCCTCCGTGTCCCCCCCGGCGCTCTCTACGGAGGGCTCTTCGAGGACGAGGAAGCCGTGCCGAGCGTTCGGCAGGGTCTTCAGGCCGCCAACGAGGAGCAGCCCTGGGAGGCTCGCCATCACGATACGGTAGCGTCGCCCGACCCCGGTTGCGTTCATTGCCTGCATGTGGGGATCGCCGCTCATATCGACGTATTCGTGGGCGAGGAGTATCCGGCGCAGGGCCACGGAGACCTTCGGAAGCTCCTGTGTGGCGTCGATTTGCAACCACGTTGCGGTGGCGTCCAGGAGCGTCAGCATGGGACGCTCGTAATTCCTGAGGTGGTCCGAGAGTCGCCCCAANACCGGCTCGATCGTCCCTTTCAGGATCAGATCGCGCGTGACGATCAGGTGATTTCGCGCGGCCTCCATGGGTCGGATGGTAGCAGGCGGCGGAGGATGGCGCCGGCGAGGTACAGGGACCCGACGACGAGCACGATTCCCCCGTCCGCGCGCGCCTGGGCGGTGGCTCGTTCCAGCGCTTCACCGGCGTCGGGGAGGGCTTTGGNGTCCCGCTCAGGTCCGATACTCNCNACCACGTCAGCAGCTGATAGAGAGCGAGGGGTGTCGAGTTCGGTCGCTGTGATCGACGCCGCTACGGCGACCGCGCTCGCGAGCACGGACGCCGGTGATCGGTCGCGGGTCATGCCGCATAGCAGGTGCACCGGACGTTTCCCGGCGACCCGTTTTGCGACCGCCANGAGATCATCGACGCTCTCGCGCGTGTGGGCGCCGTCGAGGAGGACCGGCGGGTCCCCGGAGACGAACTGGCAGCGTCCAGGGAGGCGCAGCCGCGAAAGGGCGTCCCGTGCGCGCTGCGGATCNATCGCCGCGCCCCGTGCGCGTAGGACAGCTTCGGTCGCGGCGAGCGCGCACATGGCATTGACAGCCTGGTGGCGTGAGCCAGCGGCGAGGACCACGTCGTCGAAGCGGACCTCACCAATCGNGGCCGAGAAGACGACCCGGGGCGTGCCGTCGTCCGCGACCATCTCTTCACAGGCGATCAACTCGAGCCCGTCTCCGGGGTGGCTGAGCGGACAGGCGAGTAGGCGAGCGCGCTCGGCGATGGAGTCGAACGCTGGGTGCCCGGGCGCGACCCCGGTGACCGCGGGTCGTCCGGGTTTGAGGATGCCAGCCTTCTCGGTGGCGATCTCTTCCAGCGTGGATCCGAGGATGCGCACGTGGTCGAGCGCGATGGACGTCACAACGGAGACGGTCGGGTCGACGACGTTCGTCGCGTCGAGGCGCCCTCCGAGGCCGACTTCGAGGACGAGGACATCCACGTCCTGCTGCGCCGCGCACAAGAACCCCATGACCGCGATGGCCTCAAAGAAGGACGGGAGATCCTCCGGGCATTCGGCCTGGATGCGTTCGACCACGGGGCGGATGTGGGAGACGAGCTCGACGAATGTGGCATGGTCGATCGGGTCGCCGTCGATCGCCAACCGTTCGGTGACGTCGAGTACGTGTGGAGAGATAAACCGAAAGGTCCGGAGTCCATGAGCCCGCAGCAGGGCATCAGCCATCATCACCGTCGAGCTCTTCCCCTTCGTCCCCGTGACGTGGACCACGGGCCGTCCCTGGTGGGGGCCTCCCATGCGTTCCAGGAGGCGNTCGATCCGGCCCAGGTCGAACGTGCCACGCGCCGGCGCCCGATGAAGCAGTTGCTCCCAATCGGTGAAGGAGGCCAGGAACCCGAGGGCGTCGTCCAGGGTGCGCATTTTGTTAAACCTCAGGGGGGATCAGTGGCGTTTAGAGTATTGGCGCCCTTCGACGACGCCGGACTCAGATACACGGATGCCCCGGGAGACCCGATGGTACGTCTCGCGAGAACCAGCCAGAACCCCGCTGTGGAGGGGCGAAGCAGCGCCGAGTTGCGGCGGCTGGTCGTTCTCTTCGTCTTTGGGGCCATGCTGACGGGCGTGGTCCTGAGCGTCTTAGACGTGGACAACGGCAAGCCGCCGGATGTGGTTCCGAGGTCGCCCCAAGGTGGTGACCTGGTCTCTGGTCCCGGCTCCGATGACGCGACCATCCTGCCTTGGAAAACGCACGCCAAGGCGCTCAACGCGCTCATATCCGACACGGGCTCTCGCGGTCGGCTCGAGGCGGACAGGGGGGAGGTGATCAACAAGCTCGCCATTCCGCTCGCGCAGCGCCCCCACTACCACTTCAAATATGACCCCGCATACGCGACGGTCGGCGGCTACGAGCTCGTCCCGCCCAAGGGCTTGGCCAACCCGGATAACGCCGACGCCCATCGTGGCCGTCCGGTGGAGGTGGTCGGGACTCTGCTCAAGCACTCCTACGCGAACCCTGCGGATTATGAACTCGATGAGGATGTCTTCATCGTCGGCAAGCCGCTCATCGAGGGCTTGATCCGAACGGACGACGGCGTCGAGGTCAAGGTCCTGCAGCCGCTCACGGATTCCCGTACGACGTTGTTGTTCGACAACCGGCGCTACAAGGTCATGGGTGTGTTCTATCGCCTGACCGAGGGGGGGCGTGACGAGGTCATCCGGCCGTTCATCCTGGCGAAGAAGATCACACTGGCCTTGCCGCTGCGGCTCGAGGACAGACTCGCGCCCGATCTGGCGGATCGCATCCGCGAGATAGAGGACACGGACCTGGGGCGAGCGCCCCAGAGCGAATCCGAGTTCTATGAGGTCGTCGGTTATGTGTTGAACAAGGGCGCCGCGGCGATTCCCGAGGGGGTTGAGCCGATCACCCTCATAGGCCGCGACCCGCTCAACAAGCCGGATGACTACCGCCTCAAGCCTGTCCAGGTGAAGGGCATTCTGGTGTACCTCGCCAAGGAGTCGTTCGAGTACGAGGACATGCGGAAAGAGGACGCGCCGATCCGAGGCTACTGGCACGCGATCGTCTCGGATGCGGACCCCGACCAGAACGTGCCCGTGTCCGTGCTGATCCCCGCTGAATCTCTCCCGCGGGAATTGGAGGAGTGGGCCTACAACACCGACCCCGACGAGCGCCGGCATCGTCCGCTGCTCGACGTCAAGGGGCTCTACTACCGCTTGCATGCGTATGAGGCGCAGGGCGGCAAACGCCGCAATCGCGAGGTGCACCTGCCCGTCATCATCGCGGTTGGTGATCCCCTCGCGACCATTACGCGCCCCGGTACGCCGACGGACACCAGTGGTTTCATGGGGGCCTTCATCAGCGTGGGGGTTGGCTTGGCCCTGGTGCTGGTGGTCATGCACATCCGGGATCGCCAGAAATCCCGGTCACTGGACACCCATCGGCGTGAGTCGCGCCTGGAGCGCCGGAAGAGCCAGGGGATGGATCTCAACCGCCGGCGCGAGCTCGACGAGCCGGACGACGACCAGGGTACGTCGTGACAGGATTCGAGATGCGACTGCCCGCTCGTTCGGGCATGGTCCCTGTCGTCGTTGGCCGCGGTGTGGCGGCGGGTAAACTCGCTGGGCTCCCGCGCTGGGCATCCGGGGTGCTCGTCGCTGATCGCGCGGTGGCGCAAGCCCACGGGGCGGTTCTCGACGCGCTCTCGGGCGCTCTCGTCCAGACCCCCGCGGAGGCCCTATTGCTCGACGCGGGTGAGCAGACCAAGGACGCGACGAACCTGGTCCCTTTGTGGACGCAGCTCGACCGGCGTGGACTCGATCGGGGCGGCGTGATCGTCGTGGCTGGTGGCGGCAGTGTTCTCGACGTCGGCGCGTTCCTGGCGGCGACCTGGCTCCGTGGTGTCGATCTGGTGGTGGTGCCGACGACACTGCTCGCGCAGGTCGATGCGGGTTTGGGTGGCAAGTGCGGTGTGAATCTCGGGCACGCGAAGAACCAGGTCGGCGCGATCTGGCAGCCTCGNNTGATCGTGGCGGACGTCGATCTGNTGCGNGGTCTCCCNGCCGCNGAGGTCGCNTCNGGNATGGGGGAGGTGGTGAAGACGGCGTTGCTNTCNGGNCNCGANNTNGTNGAGCGCGTGGGNCGNCTCGACGGNTCNGATGTNCTCGGCGANCCCGGCCTCGATGCNGTCGTCGNTGNNTGCCTGCGNTACAAGGCNAGNGTNGTCNNAGGAAGACGAACGGGAGTCGGGCCGCCGGGCGGTCTTGAACCTCGGGCACACCGTCGCCCATGTCATCGAGAGCCTGGCGCTGGAGGCGGGGACGCCTCTGCCGCACGGGGGTGCGGTGGCCATCGGCATCCGCGCCGAGACAGACGCGTTTTGTGGCGACGCCTCCTGCCGCGAAGACGTGGCAAAGTTGATGGCCCACGCGGGGCTGCAGTCGACCGCGGAGGTGCCGTTTAGCGCCGACCGCGCGCGGGCGCTCCTGCTCCGCGATAAGAAGCGCCGCGGCGCAGGTATCCAGATCCCTGTGTTGCACGGGATCGGCGATGTCCGTCTAGAAGAGAAGGCGGCTGAAGCTCTTCTGGACGCTTGTCGTGCGGCCCTGTCGTAGGCTGCGTTGTCCGTGCTCGCACAGGCCAATTCTCAGCCGATGTCGGCGCTCTCCCTCCTCGGAGGCTAATTGAGCACCTACCGACTCGGCCGAAGGGCTCACCCTCGATAGGGAGGGCCGACCTCCAGGAGTCAAGGAAGCTGGAAGCGGACCGGAGATCGAAGACCTCCGGTCCGCTTTCTTTTGAATGTCATCTGGGCCGCGGATTCCCTGTTCCTTCGTTCAGCTGTGCGACGGCTCGTCGCCGAGTGTGTCAGACCTTTGAGACACCGGGAGGCGAGCATGGATGGCAGGAAACGGATGCGGCCGATCGCTCTGATGATCACCCCGTTCAGCGCTCGGTCCCCGGCGCTCTGGTCGGCCTGGGTGCTGGAGGGTCGGCGTGCGTGCTGCCCGTCGCGGTGGTGATCATGCGACGTACGAGGCTCATTGCGTGGGTCCGTGGGCGAGGCCGGGCGACGTGGTTGCGCGAGCTCGAGGCACGTCACGGTCCCGTGGAGGAGTGGTGGGACGATCGTTCCGCGTTGCTCTCCGAGAGTGGGTTGCCCCGCCGCTTGTGGGCGCAGCTCGTCGAGCCGGATCTGGAGACCCATGCGGCGCGAGACACGGAGCGCCTGGAGATCCTGGGATGGACGACGCTCGACCCGGCGGACATTCCGGGGCTTGCCTCCCTACCCGAGCCCCCGGTGTTGCTCTTTGCGAGCCGGAAACTCGAGCTCGGTGTCGGAGCGGTCGCGGTGGTGGGTGCCCGTCGAGCGAGTGGGTATGGCTTGCGGACCTCCGCCCGGATGTCGCGAGAGTTGGCGTCGGCTGGCGTCCTCGTGGTGTCTGGGCTCGCGCGTGGTATTGACGCCGCGGCGCATGAAGGCGCGCTCTCGGCAGGGGGACGCACCCTAGCTGTTCTCGGTTGCGGCCCCGACGTCGCGTATCCGCCGGAGAACGCCGATCTCCAACGCCGTATCGGGGATCGAGGGATGCTCCTGACGGAGCATCCGCCGGGGGTCCCCCCGCGCCCATGGCACTTTCCGCGTCGCAATCGGATCCTGGTGGCCCTCTCCCAGGCCCTCCTGGTCATCGAGTCTCGGCTGAAGAGCGGGACGCTCACGTCTGTCCGATGGGCAGCCGATCTCGGGCGAGAAGTCCTCGTGGTCCCGGGGGCCGTTGACGCGCGCCTCTCGGAAGGCCCCCTACAATTGCTGCGTGAAGGCGCCACACCCGTTGGTACCGCGGGGCATGTGCTCGAGGCACTTGGCCTCGACGTGGACATCGCCAGCCGGTCGTTTGCAGCGGCGCCGGCCCCGGTCCTCACGCCGGCGGAACACCGTCTCCTCGCGCTCCTCGACGGGGATGGGATGCGGCTCGACGATCTTGTCCGGATGTCGGGAGAGGCCCCAGGTCGCCTGCTCACGCTCCTGCTCGCGCTCGAGGTGAACGGCCGTGTCGTACGCGGAGATGGGCTGAGGTATCGGGCTGTTTCCGGTCAGGGCTGAGCGGGCTCTTCGCGACGATCGTCCTCTCGGGCCGGTAGTCCGCGGTCGCGGCCTACCAGAGCGGTTCGATGTCGATCAGCCACCCCATCAGGAAGTAGAGGACGATGCTGACGACGATGAGCGTCGCGGTGCCGGCGTAGAAGTGACGCATCCCGACCTTCGCGATTTCCTTCAGGTCCGTGCGACCGGGGACGGCCGCGACCAGGTTGATCACCAGGAACAGGGGGAGGAAGAGGAGGCACTGAATCCAGAACGAAGCGTCGGGCATCACGGCGTCTCCTCGGCCGAGTCTGTCGTCGTCCCGGTGCCCGTCTTGGGCGTCTCCGCGAGGTCCCAGACGTCGCACATGGCGATGAGATTGAGGAGGCACGCGCTGCCCGAGTAGAGACAGCCGATGAGGTAGTAGTCGTTAGCGGAGGTGACCTTGAGCGACATGGTGGCGAGCCACGCGACCAGCGTCATGAGGCCACCCGGGGCCTGGGCGAGGGCCCAGATCGGGTGACGCTCGATCGGTGAGATGTTCAGGAAGCCAGAGAGGGCCATGCCCGCCAGGAACGTCGGGACGAGACAGAAGGCGAAGAACTTGGCTCGATTCTGGTGCCCTAACCACCAGTGACCCGCACCTGGGAAAGCCCAGGCAAGCACGACCGCGATACGCTGACGCGCGTTGCTCTTCCAGAGGAAGTACGCCACCCCGGCCGCGATGAAGACGGGGAAGAGATTCAGGATCACCTCGCTGAAGGTCATCGGTCCTCTCTTAGCAGAGCCCCGCGTCTGGGGCCAGCGGAGGGCCGCACCTCAGTTGGTCATCACCGGCGGATCTGGTACGGTCTTCGGCACTTAGGGCGCTGGCACCCTGTCATGCCCACCCCGCGTCATGCACGTCTGCACTACGCGCGTTCGCTACGCCGAAACCGACCAGGGCGGCGTGGCCTATCACGCCAACTACCTCAACTGGTTTGAGGTGGGGCGTACGGACATGCTGCGCACCCTGGGGCATCCCTACGCGCGGATCGAACGCGATCTGGACATCTTGCTGACGGTGACCGAGGCTCACCTTTCGTATCGGAGCCCGGCGCTCTACGACGAGTTGTTGCGAATCGAGACCCGGATCACGGAGATGCGTAAGGTTCGCTTTCGGGTCGCCGCGCGGATTGTGCGGGCAGAGGACGAGGGACTCCTGTGTGATGGAAGTGTCTGGCTGGCTTCGGTGACGCGGGACGGCCGTCCGATTCCGTTGCCGGAATCCCTGGCCGGGGTCCTGAGCGCGGAACTCCAGAGCGAGGAAGGGAAGACGGGGACCGAAGCCGTCGTCACAGGATGAGAGACGGGCACGTAACGAGGTTGAGGTACGCCATGAGCATCCGTGTCAACAAGGAGATGGCCGTCGGGACCCTGGTTTTCGGGCTCCTGGCGCTTGTCAGCTGTCAGGGCGACGTCGGAGGCCCCGGGTCGGCGCAACCCGAGCCGGAGATGGTCGGGAGTGCCGACCCCACGGCTGAGCCGAGCCTCCCCAAGCCCGAACCGGCGAAGTTGCGGACATCCCGTTTGCTCCGCCTCGAGCAGGCGCTCGACAACTGGTACATCGCCGCGGAGCGGCAGGAGTACGGTCGCAAGGAGAGCTTGGAGCAGCTCCTCCTCGAGTACACATCGAGCAACCTCGACGCGATCATCAGTGATCTGAAGCACGGGTCGCCGCGCTACCGGCGTGTGATGGCCGCGGCGCTCGGGTTCTCCGGAAATGCGAGCGTCGTCGATCCCCTGATGGACGCGCTCACCGACCCGTACTACGAGGTCGTGCAGCACGCTCTCTTGTCTCTCTACCACCTCACCCGTCCAGCGCCGAAGCCGATGAACCGGGGGGGCGGGGGCGGTCGCGCCGGGCGGCTGGTGAACCAAAAGCTCGTCGTTCGCAAGCCGATCTCGACGTCACTCATCGCCGCAGAGAAGGTCGCGACGTACCTCCAGCATCACCGGCCCGAGGTCCGATGCAACGCGGCGCTCGCCTTGCGACCCCTGCTCAGCCCGGAGAGCACGCCCAATTCCGTCCTCCTCGCCCTCATCAACGCGAGCGAGGACCTCGACGATCGCACCCGGGTTCATGCCCTGGCGGCCCTCGCGGCGACGCGCGCCTCGGAAGCGATCCCCCACCTCGTGAAGGCGCTCTCGGATCGCTTGCCCCTGGTCCGTATCCGGGCGTCCCTCGGCCTCGCTCGTGTCGGGGACGCGCAAACCGCACCGTATCTCATCGACTTGTTGGAGCGGGAAGCAGAGACGGCTGAGGTGAAGCGGTTTGTCGCCCGAGCTCTCGGTGTCTTGCTGAACGTTAGCGGCGAGGCCGGTCTGGTGACCGATCCCGAGCCGTGGCGCAAGCGCGCTCAAGAAGCCGGCATCTTGCAGGGCGGCTGACCCGAAGCACGGCGGGGTCTGCAGGCACGCTCCCCGTGAATGGGTCCCCTACATGACCGCGACTGGGTCGCGGTCGATGAGCACCTTCAGGCCCTTCCCCGATCTACGGGGTAGCCGTGGCAGGAGCGCTGTCACCGTGTCCGCGTCTGGCCCGATGAACAGGAGGTGCCTGCGATGTTGCCCCTTGAGTTGGGGTATGGGGCACGGCGCGGGACCGAGGACCTGCACGCGTCCATCCTGGATTTCGGGCCAGGACTGGGCATCGGCGCGCGTGGCGGCGAGGACCTTGGCCGCTGCTTCGTCGTTGGGGCTCTCTGCGACCACCCGCACGAGGTGCCCGGTGGGGGGATAGGAGTGCTCCCGGCGTTGCGCCAACTCGAACGTGGCGAACGATGCGTGGTCGTGCCGGGCGGCCGCTTGAATCGACGGATGCTCGGGGCAGAAGGTCTGAATGATCACCTGCCCCTTCTGGCTGCCGCGGCCGCAGCGTCCGGCGACCTGACACATCAACTGGAACGTGCGTTCGGACGAACGGAAATCGGGAATGAGAAGGGCGGTGTCGGCGGAGATCACGCCGACGAGGGTGACGTTCGGTATGTCGAGGCCCTTCGCGAGCGCCTGCGTCCCAACGAGAATATCGATCTTCCCATCTTTCAACTCGCGATAGATGCGCTCAGGTGCGCCGCGTTTGGACAGGGTCTCTCCATCCATGCGCTCGACGCAGCGCCCGGGGAAAAGGCCTCGGGTAGCCTCGGCGACCTTCTCGGTTCCGAATCCGCTGTAGCGTACGTGGGGTGACTTGCAGTCCGGACATTGCTGCGGTGCGGCCCGCTCGCGTCCGCAGTAGTGGCACAGGAGGCGGTCCGATCGGCGGTAGTGGGTGAGCTGGATCGAGCACTGATCGCACGCGGCCTGCCAGCCGCATTGGCGACAAAGGACGGTGGTCGAGAACCCGCGGCGGTTGAGGAACAACATGATCTGGCCGCCGTCGCTCAGCGCCTCGTCCATTTCGTGGAGGAGGATCCGGGAGAACATGCCGCCCGGTCCGACGGGCTTTTCGTAGCGCATGTCGACGATACCGACGGCCGGGAGCACGCCGCCTCCCACGCGGTTGGGCAACTGCAGCCGGTCGATGGAGCCGCGGGCGATCAGGCCTTCGGTCTCCATGGATGGTGTCGCGGTGCCCAGCAGGACAAGGGCGTTTTCGATGCGGCCACGTTCGAGCGCCGCGTCTCTTGCGTGGTACCTCGGGCTCTGCTGTTGCTTGAATGTGGTCTCGTGCTCCTCGTCGAGGATGATGAGCCCGACGTTCCGTAGCGGGGCGAACAACGCTGAGCGTGGCCCGACGGCGACCTTGACCCGGCCATCGAACAGCCGTTGCCACTGCTCGGCGCGGTCGCCTTCGCTCAGGTTGCTGTGCAATACCGCGACATCCGGGACCCGCCCGAGAATGCGCTCCAATGTCTGCGGAGTGAGGGCGATCTCCGGGACCAGGAGGATGGCCGTGCGGCCCGCGGCGAGGGTGCGCTCGAGTAGCTGCAGATAGACCTCGGTCTTGCCGCTCCCGGTGACGCCGTGGAGGAGGGAGGCCGAGAATTTCCTGGCATCGAGACGGGGCAGCAGGGCATCGAGGGCGGCGCTCTGATCTCCTGTCAGCGTCGGAGCTTGGGTGGGGCAGGCGCGCAGGTTCGCGAGTGGGTCGGCGAGCGCGGGTACCCGCCTCCGTCGCACGACGTCAGCCCGTTCCAGTGTGTTGATGGGAGACACTGTCACGTTCGCGATCCGTAGGACCTCCTGTAGGCGCAGACCGTCACCCGCTTCGAGGAGGGCTCGGAGCACCCGGGAGCGGCTCTGCCACGACGCTGCGTCCGCGTGTTGCTCGCGCAGTGTCTTGGCCGCGGCGGCGTCGACGAGCTCGACCAGCACGTCCATTTTCTGTCGCCGCCCGTGCCGGATGGCGGCGGGAACCAATGCGGACAGGGCCTCGCCGGGCGGCGCGCCGTAGTACCGGGCGACCCACAAACCCAGGGCCAGGGTGGCTGGCGTGAGGAAGGGGCGCTCCTCCAGCACGTCATGTAGAGGCTTCAGCGCGCCCTCTGGGATCTTGGTGGCGACCGTGACGACGAATCCCGTGACCCGTCGGCTACCGATGGGCACGCGCACGCGCACCCCCGGGACGACCTTGCCGGTCAGGTGCTCCGGAACGGCATAGCTGAGATGGTGGAGGACGGGGACGGCGACGGCGACCTCGGCCAACAGGCAGGGCGCGCAGGCTTCAGCCTCCTGCGGGAACAGCTCCTCCTGCCCTTCCACGACTACACCACCTGGAAGCGTGTGCGCTCGCCGCATGCGCAGGGGATGGCATGGCAGCGGGGGCACCCGTCCATGTAACGGGTGACAGCCTCGTTAATGTCGGTACCAGCCATCGAAGCGAGCGTACAGAGCCACGCGAAGACGTCGGAGAACTCGACGAGAAGCTCCTCTCGGTCCGCGTCCTTGCGCTTCAGTGCCCGGGCCAGCTCACCCACTTCTTCGCTGAACCACATGAACGTCCCCGCCATGCCGCGCGCGCTGTCCTTGTCACCGAACGTGCGTGCGATGACGTCCTGGAACTCCTTGATCGTGACGTCAGCCATGGCCGCATCCTACCCGCGGGGGGGGACGATGCGTGTGAACGGGTCATGGGGGCATCTCCTCACGCGGGAACCGAGGTGCCGGGCCCGGTTTACTTCCTCCAGAGCCTGTTTTTCCTGTTGCGCCGACGTGTCTGATGTCGCTGGATAAGTAAACCCGGAGAAAATCGCCGATGCGCACGCTCACCTTGTCCATCGCCCTCGTTTGTGCCCTTGATCCGGTCGCGGTGTCTCAGGCATTTGCGTACCACCCATCCACGAATCCGCTGACGTCCCAGTCGAGCAACAATTATCCGTTCGGGGCGGGTGCTCCGTACGGGTTCCGCTTCGTGAACCACATCCCCGCGTCCGCCCTCGACCCGGCCAATCCGTACATCACGGACGTCTCGTTCTTCTGCCCGACGAGCGGGACGTGGTCGTCCGGGAGCGTCAAGGTCGGGATCGGTCATCTGGTGGACCCGCCGCCGTGCCCGTTCACCTTCCCGGACGGAGCGGGGGGATCGGGGATCGGGAACTTCACGGACCTGACGATCATGTGGGATGGGACGACCGACGGTCCGTTGGCGTTCAACGTGGGGCAGGACCAGTGGAGCCCGCTGGGACTGGCGGCGTCCGGCCGTCCGCCGTTCCAATGGAACGGCATCGACCCGATCGGGTTCTTTATTCGCCGCGCTGGCCAGAACGTAACGGGTACGACCCGGATGACGAGCAGCTCGAGCGTCTTTCGTACTTATGCGTCGAACGCCAGTCCGGGCGGATGCAACCAGAGCGGTGGGATCTTCATTCGACTTCACGTGGCGTGCGGTGGGGTGAGTTGGCAGGTCAACAGTCCGGCCTCGTCCATGGACGTGGATGGAGCTGTGAACGACGCGTGCAACCCGATCCGCGTGTCGTCGTGCGTCGGGACAACGAGCACGCTGAATGTCTCGAGCACCAACCTGGGGTTGCCTTACGAGATAGGCGTCTCCCAGTTGCCCGGGGTCCCTGCCGGAGGCGGCGGGCAGGTGCTGCCGAACGGACAGATATTGAATCTGGACCTTGGGGACCCCAGCCTCTACTACTTCTACGGGCTCTCGTTCTCCGTGCCGTTTGCGCCGTTCTCTGCCCTGTTTAGCTATCAAGCTCCGGTGAGCCTGTCGGCGCAGATGGGCAACGTCGATCCGTCGCTGGCTCAGGGCATCGCCCTGAGCGCGTTGACGGAGTACGGCACGTCTTCACCGGCGCCGACGCTCGATGTCACGCCCAACCTCGGCTTGGACGGATTCCAGGAGCTGTTCCTGAACACGCCACCGTTTTGCGGCAGTCCGATCACCTTCTATGGGACGACCTACGACTCCCTGTTCGTGAACGCCAACGGCTTCGTCAGCTTCAACGCTGGAGATTCCTGGTGGGCTGCCGACCCGGCGTACTGGGCGACCATGATGCCGCGCATCGGCGTGTGGACCGACTTCGACAGCCAGCTGACCGGGGGGGTGTACGCGGCCGCCACTGGCACCTCGGTGGTCGTCAACTACGTAAACGTTCCGGAGAACACGTACGGGGGACCGACCGGACCCCGGACGAGCTTCAACGTCGTGTTCGACACCGTCGCCGGGTCATGCGCGATCACCGGGCTCACGCCGGGAGCGGGTCACGGGACCGCGACCCTGGCTGGGATCACGCCGGGGGCGCCCTCGGGGAGCATGGCAGGCGATCCCGGGAGCTTGGCGTTCTCCAGCGCCCTTGGCCTCGGGGTCCAGGTCGGCCCCGGTGGGAACAACATGCTCTACGAATTCGTGTCGGGGGGGATGCCCTCGGGCTGGAGTAACATTGTGTTCCTGAACGGCGATGCGTCGCTTTATGCGGTGTATTGAGCGAGCGATGGACCGGGACCGCAGGGGATGATCAGCCTTCGCTGATGCCCAATCCTGGACGATTCGTGGGCCTCAGCACGCCATCTTCAAGGACGAAGCCGCCAGTGAACGGGTCCTCTGCAAGGTCGAGGTGTCCGTCCAGATCCAGGTAGCGCGTCGCGGGGGACGCGAGCGCGACGTGCAGCGCCGCCGCGATGGAGACGCGGCTCTCGTCCATGCAGCCCCACATCAGCGCTGCCCCGTGTAACTGGGCGAGGCTCGCGATCTGACGTGCCTCTGCGATGCCGCCGCACTTCATGAGCTTCACGTTGATCGATCCGGCGGCGAGCGGGTCGAGGGCGCGGCGGGCATCGCGGGCGTCGAGGACGGACTCGTCCAGGCACACGAGATCTCTGTCTGGGAGGCTCCGTGTCTCGGCCAGAGCCGCCGCCGGGAGCGGCTGCTCCACCAGCTCGAGCCCCACCTCGCGAGCCACCGCCAACAGACGAAGCGTGGCCGGGACGTCGTAGCCGGCGTTGGCGTCGACGCGGATGGCGACGCGGTCGCCGACAAATGACCGCAAACGGCGCAGCCGATCGATGTCCTCCTCGACGTCGGTGCCGATCTTCACCTTCAGCGCACGGAAACCGCGGCCCAGGTACTCCTCAGCCTCTTCGAGCGCCGCGTCCGCGTCCTTGATCCCGATGGTGACAGAGGTGGGCAGGGCGTCGTGGTGTTCGCCGAGGGCTCGGTGCAGCGGCACCCCGAGGGCCTGCGCGCCCAGGTCATGAAGAGCCATGTCGACGGCGGCGCGAGCGGCTGGGGTTCCCGCCATGCGGGGAGCGAGGGCGTTGGCCAGGCGTTGCATGTCGCGCGCGTCTTCGCCGACGAGCCAGGAGAGCTGATCGGATGTCAGCGCGGCCTGACAGGCCGCTGACGTCTCGCCCGTGATGTCCTCGGCAGGTGACGCCGATCCGTGGCCGGTTCGGCCTTCGGCCTCGATGCGGACGAAGACGAGGGGGGCGGCGTCACAGGTCCCGAATGCGACCGTGTAGGGCCGCGTCAGCGGCACGTCGACCGCCCAACAGGCGATCGTGTCGATCTTCATTTCACGCGTCCCAACCAGTCCCGCACGCACGCCACCAGGCGTTCCATTCCGCCCTCCAGGGGCAAGATGACCGGCAGGCCCAGGGCGTCTTCCAGCGCGCCTCGTCGCGCCTGTAGGTCCTTTGGGAGCAGCCCGCGGCCGTTCAGGGTGACGGCGATCACCTCGGTCCCGTAGGCGCGGATGAGGGCCACCTCCTCGTCGACGGGCGGCAGCGGACACGGGACGTTCTCCAGGTCCTCGAAGTGCTTGCGATCGGGTACATGCTGAAGAATGGCGCCCTTGGCGTCCGCCGACAGGAGCAGCTCAGCGCCGCAGGGTCCCGAGGGATTGCGCAACGATGATTGCCCCTCGATCAGGACGATGTCGAGGGTGCTCTCGCTGGTACAGCGCAGAATCGCGGCTTCCATCTCGCCGCTCACGAAGTCGTTCGGCGTGGCATCGAGGATGAAGCCGTGCTCCAGTCCCTGGAGCCATCCGCTCTGACCGGTGTAGACCATGTCGCACTGCAATCCAACGACCCGGCACGCCTCGCGCAGGATCAGTCCGGTGGTGCGCTTGCCGACGGCGCAGTCCGTTCCCAGCAGAGCGAGGCGCGGCGGCTTGACCTTCTTGATGGCGCCGGACCAGAACGCGAGATCCGACGTCTGGCGGGGGCGGCGCAGGTCAACGATGCGGGCGCTCCCTGCTTCAGCGGCGCGGGAGAGCACGGGGTCGCCGGCCAGCAGGGCGTGCAGACCGTTGTACAGGGTCAGCCCGCCGGCGAGTACGTCGCTCAGGGCTGCCCGGAGGCCATCCGGGAGCACACCCCCCGGAGTGGCGACGCCGACGATGGCGATTGTCGGTCGTGGATCGAGCGCGAGCGCTTCGGAGACCGCACCGAAGACAGGGATGCCCCGAACTCGACCGTCCAGGACCTCGCCCGCATCACGTCCCGCGTGCCGTGGGTCGACCACCGCGGAGATGGGCCAGCGACTCGGACCCCGCACCAAACCATGGGCGGTCTTGGCGAACGGTGTGTGGAGCAATTCGTGGGTCAGAAGGATCGCGGGGCCATTCATGGACCGGAGAGCGTACCCAAGAGCGCGTCAACCGTCTCGAGCACCGCATCGGCGCCCGCCATACGGAGTTGCTCCTCCGAGGACTGACCCCACAGGACTCCGAGGGTGCGGCATCCGGCGGCCTTCCCGGCGATCATGTCCTGGCGCCCGTCACCGACGACCGTGGATTGCCCGGGAGGCGCTCCCAGATCTGCGCACGCACGAATGAACGGTATCGGCGACGGCTTGCGCTCCTCGAAGGTGTCACCGCCGGCCACCAGGGTGAACCGCTTGGCCACATCCAGTCCTTCCAGGATGCGTCGGCAGAACCCCTCTGGCTTATTAGAGACCACGGCGAGAGAACCGGTGAGCGCATCTAGGAGCTGGGCGACGCCAGGGAACAGGAACGTGGTGTCCAGGGCGCAGGCCTCGTAGTGGACATGGAATCGCTGCACCGCTTGGTCGACCATGGCGGGTTCTTGCGGAGCGCCCAGGCAGCGCTCCATCAGCAGCCTCAAACCGTCGCCGATGAAGCCGCGCACCTCGAGGTCGGTGCGCCCGGGACGGCCCAGGTCCGCGAGCGCCCGGTTTGCTGCGGTGGCGATGTCGCCGGCGGAGTCGATGAGCGTGCCGTCGAGGTCGAACAGGATCGCGTCGGGCACCCTAGCTCCGCGATGCCATCACGACCGTGACGTCATGGTCGCCCGGTTGCGCGCCCAGTCGGTTCTCGAGGGTCGAGAGGATCGAGGCCACACCGACGCCCTTCTTGCAGCAGGCGAGCACGACCCGCAGGAACGCGTCCTCCCCGAGCGCCTCACCCGAGGCGTCCTGGAGCAGGAAGGCGCCTTCGGTGGCGAGGACGAGGCGGTCGCCGGGATCGAGAGTGAACGCGGTTTCGGTCAGGGAGCGATCGAAGACCGGGCCCTTGTCGAGGCCGATGGCGATGCCGTCCGCCTGGAGCTTGCGGAGGCCCCCTGACGTGCTGACGAACTGGAGGGCGGGGACACGGTGTCCTGCGGAGGCGAGGGTGCCGGCGCCGGTGGCCGGATCGACGATCGCATAGAGCGCTGAGACGTACATCCCGCGGCGCAGGTCCCGGGAGAGAAGCTGGTTGATGGCCCGCAGCGCGTCCCCGGGGCTGCCCTTCAGGACGCCGACAGCGTGGAACAGGGCGCGGGCCATGGAGAGGACGATCGCTGCGGGGACGCCGCGGCCGGACGCGGTCATGGCGAGCAGGGCGACCCGTCCGTCTTCCAGTTGGACCGCGTCGAAGTAGTCGGCGGAGAGGTCGCCGGCGAGCCGGTTCTTGGCATCGAGCACCATGCCACCGACCTCCGGGAGAGCTTGAGGAAATAGCCGTTCCTGGACCTCCTGGGCCAGGTTGACCTGGTGTTCCTTGTCCGCCAGGTCGACCCGCATGACCTCGGCCGCGGCCAGGTTCTTGGTCATGTGATCGAAGGCGGAGGCCACCGCACCGATCTCATCACCGCTGCGGACCTTGGTCCGGTGCCGGAGGTCACCGTGAGCGACCGCCTTGATGTCCTTCATCAGGTGTGCGAGGGGGCGCGTGAAGACCTTGGACGTGAAGAACGCGACGACCGCCGTGATCACCACGCCGAGAATGCAGAAGAGGATGATGCTGCTGCGGAGCGCATCGAGGTCGTGGCTGATCTGGCGTTCGGAGAAGACGACGACGGCTTTGCCGACCGTACGATCGTCCTTGTCCTTGATCGGGTGATAGAAGAATCGGGCGGGGTCGGTGCGGCCATCGACCGCATACGATCCCATGAAGATCTCGGTCTCAGGGGATGCGGTGACGGCGAGCTGGGCGTTGAGATCGAACTTGGGGCCGCCGCTGGCGGTCACCTTGGCGGCGCCCTCGGCGTTGAGGATCCACAAATCCAGATAGATCCCCGGTCCGCTCGCCGCCGTACGGATGATGCGGGCGAGGCGTTTCTTGTTGTAGGCGCGCTGGCGGTCGTCGTGCTTGTTGATGGCCGCCTTGATCTCCTTGACCCTGTCCGGAGTCATCTCCGGGTTGGTCGACTCCGACACGCCGCCGCCCGCGAGCTCCAGCTCGGCTGCGATCCTCCCCACGCGGTCGGAGAGATCTGGGTAGGTGTTGTAGTCCTCGTCCCAGGAGTCGATCTCGGGTGCTGCGGCGATCCGAGCCGCGAAGATGCCCTGGCCTGTGAGTTGGAGCTTCAGGGAGTCAGACGTCTTGCCGTAGACCACGAAGCCCATCAGGACGATGGCGACGGAGAGCACGATGGAGACCGGGATGGTGAACTTGGATGCCAGCCCAAAGCGCACCTTGCGGACACCGCCCAGGTCCGACATCTCCTTGTCGATCTGCGGAATCTCAGTGCGGGTGGTGAGATCTTCTTTGCGTGTTGTCTTGCCTGTGCGACGACGTGGCATTGATTATGAGCGCCCGGTCAGGACGCGCCCCAGGTGCCCCATACGAACAAGAGCAGGAGAGCATACACGCCGGCTGCGAGGTCATCGAGGACGATGCCCCAGCCGCCGCCGACACGCTCCAGGGTTCGTACGGGGGACGGCTTCCAGATGTCGAATATCCTGAAGAGCAGGAAGGCGAGGCCCATGCCTTCCCAGGTCTGTTCGGCGACTGATGCCGCGAGCCAAACCCCCGCTGTCTCGTCGAGGACGAACCAACCCGGGTCGCCGCCCTCGTCCTTTTCGGGCATCGTGCGCGAGATGAGGACGCATCCGAGGGTCGCCAGCGCGCAGCCGATGAGGGGAGCCCAGGGCCACCATGATGCAGGTAGAAACGGGAGTGGCAGCAGCGAGACCGCGCTGGCAGCCGTCCCCGGCCCCCCGGGAAACAGCCCTACGCCGAACACCGTCGCCAGCGCACGGCTCAGCGGAGAGGGGAGAAGGTCGGTCGGCGAACGCTTGCTCAGCCGTCCATCTCCTTCAGGCCTGCGAGCGCCTTCTTCGCGTAGCACCAGCCGCTGTAGAGCGTCGCCAGAAGCGTCGCCCACATGGTGATCGGAATGAGCGTGTCTGCGGGCCCTAACAGCGCAGAGTCGGAGGCCTGCGTTTCCCTGAAGAGGATGGCGCTGATGGCAACGCACTGAATCACCATCTTCACCTTGCCGGCCCTAACCGCTCCGAATGCGACGCCCTGGGATTCCATGAAGCCCCGGATGGCGCTGACGAAGAACTCTCTCCCGACGATCACCACCACCATCCACGGCGGGGCCGTTTCCGGCATCTCCGCGCAGAGGAGGATGAACGTCCCACAGACGACGACCTTGTCCACGAACGGGTCCATGATCCGGCCGAACGAGGTCACCATTCCAAGGCGTCGCGCGATCCAGCCGTCGAGCCAGTCCGTCGCCGCAGCGGTGACGAACAGCGTGAACGCGACCCACGCCCAGACCCCGTGGCCCTCGAAGACGCCTTCGTGCATGAGCACGAGGACGGTGAAGAGCGCCGCTGCGAGGAGCAGGCGTCCGAAGGTGATGCGGTTTGGGAGGTTCCAGATTCCCATCGGACGGTGCAGATTAGGTCAACCGGGAAGAGTCGCCCGGAGATCGTATCCCGAAGCGCCTGTGATCTCGACCTGGATCAGATCTCCTGGTCGCAGGGCGTCATTTTGGATGAAGACGGAGGCGTCGACCTCGGGAGCGTCCCGGCGCCGACGAGCCACCGCCGGGTGGCCATCCACGGCCGCGGCGTCGACCAGGACCGACTCGGTGGTCCCTATGCTGGCCTCGTTGTGTGCGAACGCGATCTGCTGCTGCTCCATCATCAGCCGGTCGTAGCGTTCGTCCTTGACGGATTCAGGGACCTGGCCGTCCAGGTCGGCGGCGCGGCTGCCGGCTTCGTCCGAGTACCGGAAGGCGCCGAGGCGTTCGACGCGGGCTTCCCTGACGAAGTCCAGAAGCTCCTCGAAGTCCGCGTCGGTCTCCCCGGGAAAGCCGACAATGAACGTCGTCCGCAGGGCGATGTCGGGTACGCGGTCGCGCAGATCCTGGACCATGCGGCTCAGGCGTGCCCGTCCGTACCCTCGACGCATGCGCTTCAGGACGCTGTCGGATGCGTGCTGCATGGGGACGTCGAGATAGGGGAGCACCCGTTCGCTAGTGGCCAGGGTCTCGATCAGCTCGTCCCTGACCTCAGTGGGGTACGCATACATGAGCCTGATCCACTCGACCCCCTCGATAGAGTCGAGCCGATGCAGAAGACGGGATGTCCGGTTCGACCCGTACAGGTCTGTGCCGTAAACGGTCGAGTCCTGGGCGATGACGACGAGTTCTTTTACGCCGCGCTCCGCGAGGGTCCGTGCGCGTGCGACCAGGTCGTCCTCGGGGAGGCTACGCATCGGACCGCGAATGTCCGGGATGACGCAGAAGGCGCACGTGTGGTTGCAGCCTTCGCTGATCTTCAAATACGCGTAGTGCCCGGGGGTGAGCGCCGCATCGACACGACGCCGCTCCACGGTGAAGGAGGGCGATGGGTCCTTGGGCAAGAGCTCCTCGGCGATGCCGTCGATGTTGCTGTAGTCGACGAACGGGACGAAGCGGTCGACGCCTGGGGCCTCCTTCTCGATTTGGTCCTTGTAGTTGCCAACCATGCACCCGGCGACGAGCACGCCCTGAACGCCGCCGTCTTTCAACGCGACGGCTTCCTTGATCGTGTCGACCGACTCGCTCCGCGAAGCTGCGAGGAACCCGCACGTATTGACGACCACCAGGTCTGCGTCCTTGGGATCGTCCAGGACCCGGAAGCCCCGCGACAAGAGTGTCGAGACGAGCCCCTCGCTATCCACGAGATTCTTGGGACAGCCGAGGGAGATGAAGGAGACGGTGTGCTTCTGCGCCATGGGGAGTGTCGGTTATCGAAGCAGGACGAAGCCCGCGCTCCCCGGTGAGGAGCGGTCAGGCGTCGGTATGTTGTTCGTTCTCGTGGCCAGTGAGGATCTCGCGACGCCCTGATGGTAACGGCGGACCGACGAGCCCCTCGTCGTACATCCGCTCGATCATGGCCGTCGCTTCCGAAAACGAGACCGAGAGGCTGCGCTGGAGCAGCGCTACGGTGCAGCGACCCTCGTCCGCGACCAGGCCAGCGGCTCGGCTGTAGATGTCGTCGTCCACCTCAGATCGGTGGGCGAACAGGACCGGCTGGATCTCGTCGTCTTCTTCGTCGTCCGGTACCGCGGCGATGGCGGGTCGGGAGGGATCGGGTGCATCTTTGTCGTCCCAGCTCGCCCAATCACGCGCGGCGTCCTGGGCCCGAGCGGAGGACCCAGCGTCGGCCGACTCTACCGACGTCTGCGCGGCAATAGAAGGCGCTTCGGATGTCCCCGAGCCAGGTCGGGTCGCGCGCTCGAGTTCGGCCCATTCCATCTCGTCAGGGCCGGATTCCGCGTCCGACCCGATCGCAGCGAGCTCCTCGTCTTCCTCGAGTTCCTCGCCGTCCTCGAGCTCCTCGTCTTCCTCGAGTTCCTCGTCTTCCTCGAGCTCCTCGTCTTCCTCGAGCTCCTCGTCTTCCTCGAGCTCCTCGTCTTCCTCGAGCTCCTCGTCTTC
>NYSS01000098.1 GCA_002683135.1 Planctomycetota bacterium
TTCGATGTTCTTCTTGTTTACATTGCAGTTTTTTCTTGCTTTTTCGGTTTTCTTTCCTTTTGTTTTTTTTTTTTTTAGCTTTTGTTTGTTTTATCTGTCATTTCTTGTTTGTTATTTTTTGGGTCTCTTTTTTTCCTTGTGTTTCTCCTTTTTTTTCTTTTTGTTATTTTTATCCTTTCTGTTTGTTTCTCCAGTTTTTCCTCTTGCTTTTTTATTTTCGTGATTATTTTTAATTTTGTTTTTGTTATTTTCTACTGTTACTTCTTTTTTCTCTCTGTCTCTGAACCCAGATCAACCGACCAATCACCAAAAACATCATCCATTTTGCTGACTACCTGATTGGTATCCACATCACCGGTGATGACCAATACTAATCGGTCGGGTCGATAGAATCGCTGGTGAAAATCTATCAGTGTCTGTTGCACGATCTGGTTGATGGAATCTTCCGTTCCCTGCACACGGTGGTGGTAAGGATGACCTTCTGGATAGACTAATTCCCGCAACATTCGACTAGCAATACTATAGGTGTCGTCTTCCCAAGCCATAAAGGTACTATGGAGTTGGTAACGGTGTTTGTCGATCTCTTCAACTGGAAAATTGGGATTGCGTAACACGTCTTGCAGTACATCCAGAACGGTATCGAAATCGCGAACCAGCAGATCAGACACAATACCGATGGTTTCCCGTTGTCCCCAAATATCGAGGGTTGCGCCTACCGACTCCACCTCACCGGCAATCTGCTGCCAGGTTCGGGTAGTGGTTCCATTCATCAGCATCTCGGTCACAAAATCAGCTGTGCCCAGTGGTGGTGAGTTTTGCTCGCTGTTGGACAATAATGTACCATCGTAAATGCTACCCGCTTTCAGATAACCTACAATTGAGACTGTGGGATTAAAATGGTTCTCCTGGATAATCAGTGTCACCCCATTGGATAGTTGACGCCGTGTTCGTACTTGATCAATCTGAGCCATCTTTATGCGACCTTTGTAAACCTAGTTGAACTACCGATCTCTGGCGGTAGAGGAATAAAATGGCCGACGGTTCGGTTGTCTGGGCCGAAATACTTTTGTGCGGTGTCCTGCAGTTGCGATGGAGTAACGGAACCGATCTGCTCCAGATAAGTGTTGAGGTAATTATACGAAACAAGGGTCTCATAATAACCGATCTGTGCCGCTTGGCTAGAGACGCTATCCATGGCAAAGATGAATTGAGCTTCTGTCTGGCGGATAGCTCGCGTTAGCTCTGCTTCACTGACCAGATCGTTTTGAAGCCGATCCATCTGTTCCAGCAGGCTGACCTCCAGTTGTTCGGCTGAAATATCGGCACAGGCTTCGGCCGTGACCCAGGCCAACCCCGCATCTTTGGAGAAGGTTGGGCTTAAGTAGGCTGAGGTGGCGATTTGCCGATCGACCAATTCTCGGTAGAAACGAGAGATTTTACCGGAACTGGTAATAGTCGACAGCACATCCAGCGGGTACAGGTCGGCATCGCTGGCTGGCGGAATATGATAGGCAATCGAGACGTAAGCTAGTTGTCCCTCTTTGCGTACCGTGACCCGTCGTTCACCTTGTTGTGGTGGTTCGATAGTGGTTGGGTCAGCGATCGGCTGCCCGGCCGGGAGGTGTAGATAGTACGATTTTACCTGCTCCATCAATCGATCGGTTGTAAAGTCGCCGACCACCACCAAGGTCGCGTTGTTTGGTACATAACACCGTTGGTAATAACTGTAGAGGTCATCTCGGGTCATGGCCTGTAAATCTGATTTCCAGCCAATGATGCCCCACTGGTAGGGGTGAGCTTTGTAGGCAGTAGCTTGCACCTCCTCCCGCAAGGCAAACTGGGGCGAGTTTTCCGCACCAGCCCGTTCGGAGAGGATAACGGTTCGTTCGTTTTCGACCTCTTCCGGATCAAAAATGCTATTTTGCATACGGTCAGCTTCTAATGCCAAGCCAACTTCGATTTTATCTGCCGGCAGCACTTCGTAATAGGCGGTATAGTCCATGCTGGTGAAGCCGTTCCACTTGCCTCCGTTCCCTTCGATCACGCGCTTTAAGGTCTCTTTGGGAAACTTTTTGGTTCCTTTGAACAGCATATGTTCCACCCAATGAGAGATCCCCGTTAGGCCAGGTCGCTCGTTTCTAGCACCAACTCGATACCAGATGTACAGGCTGGTTACAGGTGTAGCGTGAACCTCTTTGGTCAATACCGTTAATCCATTCTCTAATTGATGAGTTGTAACTGTGCTAAAACTCGACAAAGTGATGGTCTCCTTCTATTTAGATATTTTCAGTTCCTTAGGGACGTAGGCTTCGATAGGGTCATAGGATCGACCAGTTTCATGGTCAAGAGGATAGTACTGGAAGGCCAATCCGTTACACCGGTATAACCGATCGCCGGTCAGCATTAAGCCTTTCCATAACCTGTAGCGTTGGATTGCCAATTGACCAAACCGGGAGCAACTGGGGGTGAAATTACAAACGGGTAGATCTTGAGATGAGATGAACTTTTGGTAAAAGCGAATTAGACCCGAAGCCGCAACTTGTGCCAAGTTGAGCTTGTTGGTCCTTCTGATGGTTGGATCTAAAATACGAACCGGCGCATGTGGAGATGTGGGTACAATCTCCGATCCGGCTGAACGGATGAATTGAAGATCTTGCAGATGAGCGGGGGCGTCTCCGGCTGGGGTTGGTTGGAATAGAGTAGAAAGGCTAATGAGAAAAATGGCGATTATTGGCAGTCTATGAAGGCCCATCTAGATAAAAACAGAACGCCAACTGGAGATCAAACTTCTCCTTTTTACTATTTCAATACTTTGAGGATACCAATGTCGATTTGCATCAGTATCATTCTAATCGATATTAGGGCGGGAATTGACAACAAAAAAGCCCACCTCGTTCCCGACTGGGGTTAATCCAGACCTGGAGACGAGGAAGGCTTGGCGAGTCTTTTCCGCGGTATCACTTCACTTCTCTGACCTGTCGGTGGGAACTTACTCAGGCGCGGCCACGAACATCAATTGGCTATCCCGTTCACTGATCGACAGCTTGAAGATGACAACTCCTGAGCGATATTCAGCCGTTGTGCCTGAAGAGGTCTTTTAACTGGTGAATCCCTTTTTTTAGCAGGCTGGCACGACCTATACCTCTCATTCCATAGCCTCTTCGCATAAGTCCAAGTGTGTGCAACATCAGCGGGGGTTGTCAAACAGATTTTGTAGCCGCGGAGTAACCAGCGACGCTAGCTTTTTGCGGAGGCGTAAAGTTCGTTGACTGTCTTCCAATTGATGAAACCATCAATAAAGTCACTGACGTAAGACGGGCGCAAATTTTGGTACTTAAGGTAGTAGGCGTGTTCCCAAACATCGAGTCCGATAATCGGTGTATCGCCTTCCATCAGGGGGCTGTTCTGATTAGCAGTGGAATAGATTTGCAAACCGCCACTGCCGTCGACCACCAGCCAGGCCCAACCGGAACCGAAGCGGGTTCCAGCCGCAGTTGAAAACAGTTCTCTTGCAGCATCGGCCGATCCGAAAGTTGAGACAATATCGTTTAGCAACTTATCCGAAGGTTCACCGCCGGTGCCGCTTGGCGCTAAGATCTCCCAGAACAGAGAGTGGTTAGCGTGCCCTCCGCCATTATTGATGACGGCTTGTCGTTTGTCTGCGGGAACACTACCGATTTGTCTGAGCAGATCTTCAACTGATAATTCCGCCAAATCGTCAAGTCCTTCTAGAGCAGCATTGAGGTTATTAACGTACCCTTGATGATGCTTGCTGTGATGAATTTCCATGGTTTGCACGCCAACAAAATTGTCGAGCGCTTGGTATGAATATGGAAGTTCTGGAAGCGTATGTGCCATAATTTATCGTTTTTCCTCAGTTATCGCCCTCGAATAGAGGGCTAATTCCAACAGTTATTATAACACACCCCAAAAATGAAGCCAAATCTTTTGCTTTTGCCTGAGTTCACTGCTTTCCCGGTGGAAGGCACCACGTATTTACTGGTGTGGCTAACGTCTTTATCAATTTTTGAGCCTTGGATTTAGCGACTCTGCTACACGCCAAGCAAACCAGATTACTCTTCGATCAATCGGTAGCTTAATTCTCGCCACTGGCAAAAGAAAATACCGGTATCAGGTCTTTTTTGGCTTTTTCTTAGCTGCAGGAAACAGGACGTTGTTGAGGATCAGTCGATAGCCAGGTGAATGTTTATGCAGATCCAAGTTAGTGGGAACTTGCCCCTCACCTACCAGATGGCGGTAGTCCTCTGGATCGTGCCCAGCCAAAAATGTAAAGGTGCCTTTACCTAGTTTCCCGTGTACATATTTAGCGTAGTTAGTGCCGTCGATTTCACCCAGGATAACGACAGTATCCCGGATGGTATCTTTATTGAAGGAGGTCGTTTGCCCCAAATAACCGGGAATTCGACCAACGTGATTTTGGGTCAGCATGGTTGGAATCGGGTCGTGTTTAGCTGCAAANTCAAATAAAATAAAATCCTCNACACCGGACAGCGCNTTTAGATCTGGACTTGGATTNTCGATGTTAGAAAATTCGTAGCGATTGGGNGAGGTNTANAGGTTGAANTTGTGGAAGCACAGNGTCCCATCAATGTGGAGTTTNGGGTGGTAGGTTGANTCGATNGGGGAACCGTCCAGTTCAGCGGCTACAATATCGATGNCACCNCCATNGGTTGCCAGTGCAATNTCGATCGTTTCAGGAGCCGAACACATAGCNAAGACAAAGCCGCCAGCGGNAATATAGTCNCGAATCAGCTTCGCTACCTGGCCTTTATATTCNGCNACTCGACTAAANCCNGCTTCAGCGGCAGCCTGCTCGAACATGCGNACCCGTTGTTGATACCAGANCGCGCTCTTAAAAGAGGCGTAGAACTTNCCGTACTGACCGGTGAAATCTTCGTGGTGTAGATGAAGCCAATCGTACCGGTCTGTGAAAAAGGTGCCGGAAATCAACTCCCGATCCCAAATCGAGTCGTAGGAAATTTCGGCATATTCGAGTGCAATTCTCACTGCATCATCCCACGGGTCTCGGTAAGGGCTATCGTCGGGTGGCCGATAAACCGCAATTTTGGGCGCTTTCTCCAACAGGATCTCGTCCATGTTGTTTTGGTTCATCTTCTGCTGAATGACTGTATACTCTAGGTCTGTAATCGGCTGTAGCGTGACCCCCATCTGCCTGGCTTGCTCGGCTACGTCCGATGACGGTTGCAGTAGAAAAGCACCACCTCGATAGTTCAACAACCACCTGGCTTGGTAGGATCGTGGTGGCTCAAGTGTCCAGTAGGTCAACCCATAGGCTTTGAGATGATTGGTTTGCGTTAGATCCATTGGCACTAGTAGCCATTGGCCGACCGCCGAGCTGAGGCCGGTGCTCAGCCAAAAGTAAACTTGCAGCGCAATGATGAAAATCGGTTTGAGTCGTTTCATGTGTTAGATTGCTACAAAGATCCGCTCTCAAGCCAACCACAGTCGGCTCGATCCGGAGATGTCTTAGTTAAGGACCAGTTTTTGGACGGCTTTAGCTACGCCATCCTCATCGTTGCTGGTGGTCACATAGTTGGAGATCTGCTTAATTCCGTCTACGGCGTTGGCCATAGCCACACTAAATCCGGCCGCCTGCATCATGCTCTCATCGTTGAACCCATCGCCAAAGGCCATCGTTTCTGCAATCGGGATACCGAGTCGATCCGCTAAAGCAACAATAGCACTCCCTTTAGAGACCTGTGGATTCATAAATTCGATGTATTCGGGCATTGTACGGGTGATATATAGATCTCGACCGAACCGCCGTTGGAATTCAGCAAATAGACCTACAATCAGTTCAGGATCGACTAAAACCTGCATCTTTGTCGGTTCAACTTCTGGCAGGTTGAGTAACCCATCCGTGGCTTCCGCGACTACACCTGTTCGGCTCTGATAAAGTTGACTCCAGTCGTTGAGTTCCTTGACGTAAAGCTGATCGTTCCAACTAAAGTTAAGGTGTAAATCTGCCTGTTCGCAATACTCGATCAATCGAACAGCGGTAGGTCGGGGCACCGGTAGGTGACGGTAAACTTCATTCGTTTCGGCATGCTTGACCATCCCACCATTGTAGGAGATAATTGGGTTACTGAGACCAATCTTTCGGCTGGTTGGTACGATCGACTGGTGCATCCGGCCCGACACCAGGGTCACCATCACCCCTTGTTGTTCTGCGGCTTGTAGGGTCTCGATATTTCCAGGGCTGATATCATGATCGCTGTTAAGGAGAGTGCCGTCTAAATCCAATGTCAGCAATTGGCATGGGACCTTCGCCGTTCGTTCCGTTTTTTCAGAGGTTTCCATTCAAGGATTATACTCCAGTTCGCAAAATTAATATGTCTTGTATCTGTTTTACAATGTTTTTCAGGTGCGATTTTACCCTTCTCGCTCTTCCGGCATCCGTCGTTAAAAAGGTCTCTTACATAAAGAGTAAGGAGAGAGGTAGGGCACCCTTTTATTAACAGGCATACGGGAATAACTTTTCAAAGGGGTCTATTATTGTTTTAACAACCATTAATCGAGGATTTGGGTCACAATTCCCATGGCCACAATCTGCTCCATTTTTTTCACTTCAAACGACGCACCGACGAACATAGCCAGTGGTGTTTCCATTG
>NYSS01000099.1:0-10403 GCA_002683135.1 Planctomycetota bacterium
CGATCTCGTCGTGGGGCAGGCATTCCGAACAGGTCGAGTCTACGTCCGCTACAAGAACGGCAGCCCCGCATCGAAGGTCCGGATCAACACAAGGGAACGAACCCGGCCCCGCTCCCGTGACCAATCACTGAACACGGACAAGCAAGGTGAAGCCGTCGTCGTATGGCGCCCTGGAATCCCCATCGACGTCAGCGTGCGGATCCCGGAGTGGCGGGGTAATTACAAGAACCCCACATTCCCTCTCGTCGTCACGATCGGCGACGAGGCCTCCGGCGGCGGTCCGACCTCCACGACGGTCTCCCCTCTCATCGTGACCTTCGACACCCCGCTCCCCCGCGCCGCGCCGATCGCTTCCTACAGGCTGCGCCTCACCAAGATGAGCGAGACCTCGAAGCGCCCGATCCTCGAGCGCCAGACGATCCGCACAGGCCCCGACCGCGCGGTCTACAGGGACATCGCCGGCGGGACGTACTCCGTCAGCCTGGAGGTGCATCTGGTGCCGGCAAAACGGAACGGGCGGGGCCGCAGCGGGCGCGCCGACATGGGGCAACTGACGATCCTCGGCACCGGCGGGGAGCGGGCGCAGATCCGCGTCGACTTCGCCAGCATCGACCACGCGGTCCGCAACGCCCGCTGACCCCCGCGACCCGCGGATTTGACGGCTCGCGCAGCAATACGCTATAGCGTATGATGGTTACGCCATGATGAGCCCCGCCGACTCCATCGGTCCCTGCATCCGGCAGCGGCGCAAGGACCTGGGCCTCACCCTCGAACGTCTCGCGACGGACAGCGGGGTGAGCGTCACCATGCTGTCCGAGGTCGAGCGGTCGGTGAAGAACCCCACCGTCAAGCTCGCGTGGCAAATCGCCCGCGCCCTGGACTGCTCGCTGACCGACCTCCTGGACGAGGAAGCCCCAGCGACGATGACCGTCTTGAAGGCGGCGGACCGGCGCGTGCTCGTCGACCCGGAGACCGGCGTGGAGCGGCACGGCGTCGTCACCGAGCTGCTGCAGAGGGGGCTGGAGGTCGCGACCTATCGGCTCCCCCGCGGGAGCAGCACCGGGGCCATGGCCCCCAACCATCCCGGCGTCCTCGAACACGTCGTCGTGCTGGCCGGAAATCTGACCCTGGAGGTCGGCGGCGACGCCGTCAATCTGCGCAAGGGAGACCACGTCACCTACGAAGCGCAGTCCGTAGTCGAATACCGAAACGACGGGGCGCGGGCATGTGACTTCCTCCTGCTTTCGGACCGTAGCCGCGGACGAACCCCATGAGCCGCATCCAGGTCATCGATTCTCACACCGAAGGGGAGCCCACACGTGTCGTCATGAACGGCGCTCCGGACCTCGGCCCCGGCTCCGCCGCCGATCGACTCGCCGTCCTCCGTGAACGCCATGACGGCTTCCGATCCGCCGTGGTGAACGAACCGCGCGGATACGACGCCCTCGTCGGAGCGATCCTCCTCGAGCCGGTCTCAGCGGACGCGGTCGCCCAGGTGCTCTTCTTCAACAACGTCGGGTACCTGCAGATGTGCGTGCACGGGACCATCGGTGTGGGCGCCACCCTGCTGCACGCCGGACGCATCGCCGCCGGGGTCCACCGCGTCGAGACCCCCGCCGGGGACGTGAGCCTCGACGTGTCCGATGACGGACGGGTCGCGGTCCACAACGTGCCGAGCCGGCGCACGGCCAAGGACGTGCTGGTCCGCACCCGATCCCACGGAGCCGTCGTCGGCGACGTCGCCTGGGGCGGCAACTGGTTCTTCCTGGTATCCGACCATGGACAGGAGCTCTCGCTCACGAACAAGGACGCGCTCACCGACTACGCCTGGGACGTCCGCGCCTCCCTCTGCGACGCGGGCATCACCGGCGACGACGGGGGCGAGATCGACCACGTGGAGTTGTTCGGCCCGCCGACCCGAGAAGACGCCGACAGCAAGAATTTCGTGCTGTGCCCAGGGCGGGAATACGACCGGTCCCCGTGCGGCACCGGGACCAGCGCCAAGATGGCGTGCCTGTTCGCCGACGGCCTCCTCACCGAAGGCCGCGTCTGGCGGCAGGAGAGCATCCTGGGCACCGTGTTCGAGGGCACGGTGCGCGACGTCGGCGACGGGGTCATCGTGCCAACCGTCTCCGGTCGCGCCTGGGTCACCGCCGAGAGCACCCTGGTCCTCGGCGACGACGACCCATTCAGGGAGGGCATCCGATGAGCGCGCGACCAGATGTGCTGGTGGTCGGCGCCGGCATCATCGGCGCTGCCTGCGCCATGCGGCTCGCGGAGGAAGGCCTGGCGGTCAGTGTGATCGACAAGGCGCGGCCCGCGGGGGAAACCACGGCTTCGGCCATGGGGCAGATCACGGTCATGGACGACTCCGAAGCCCAGGGGGCCCTGACGGCGTGGTCACAGGAGCTGTGGGACGCGCTGGCTCCATCGCTGCCCGGGATCGAGCATGACCCCTGCGGCACCCTCTGGGTCGCGAGCAACGCGGACGAACTGGACGACGCCCGCACCAAGGAACGCTGGTACTCCGAGCGAGGCATCACCGCATCCGTCCTCGACCCTGCTGCGCTCCGGGATGCCGAGCCGTACCTGAGCGAAGACCTCGTGGGAGCCCTCCACGTCCCCGGCGACAGCGTCGTGTATCCACCGAACGCGGCCCTGAGCTTGCTGGACCGCGCGGTGCGCAAAGGAGCAACCGTCACCACCGGCTGCGACGTACGCGCCGTCGACGCGACGCATGCCATCCTCGCAGACGGGTCGCGCATGGAAGCCGGCGCGGTGGTGTGCGCCGCGGGCAACCGCACCCTACAGCTACTCCCCCACTCCATCCCCGGGGTAGCCCTACGCCCACGAAAGGGACACCTGGCGATCACGGAGCGGTACCCCGGGCTGCTCAGTCACCAGGTCGTCGAACTGGGTTACCTGCGCAGCGCCCACGGGCACGACGACGTGTCCGTAGCCTTCAACGGACAGCCGCGGACCACCGACCAGGTGCTCATCGGTTCCTCTCGGCAGTACGACCGGACCTCGGACGACGTCGAACCGGAGGTGCTCGCACGCATGCTCGCCCGCGCATGCCGCTTCATGCCCGCCCTGGCCACCTGCACCGTCGTCCGTTGCTGGACGGGGTTTCGCCCCTCGACGCCAGACAACCTGCCTCTGATCGGCCCCATCCCCGGGGCCGAAGGCTCGTGGATCGCCACCGGCCACGAAGGGCTCGGCATCACCACGTCCCTCGGCACCGCCCACCTCATAGCCGACGGCATCCTCGGGCGCCCCTCCGCCATCGACCCCACGCCGTACCTCCCCCATCGGTTCGCGGAAAGCGAACATGAATGACGTCACCCTGATCCTCGACGGTGCTCCCGTGCGCGCAGCTAGCGGCGCAACGGTGGCCGCCGCCATCATGAACGCCGGGACAACGACGTTCCGCCAGAGCGTCACCGGTGAGGCTCGCGGCCCCCTGTGCGGCATGGGTATCTGCTGGGAGTGCCGCGTCACCGTGGATGGCCGCCCCCACGTGCGTGCGTGCATGGAGCGAGTCAGGGAGGGCATGGATGTCCAGACCGTCCCCGCGACGTGGCGTCCATCTCCCGCCGGAGCGGACACCTCTCGCGATGGAGATGAACGACACGCCCAGGTCGTGGTCGTCGGCGCTGGACCGGCGGGACTCGCCGCAGCGCTCGCCTCGGCGAGCAGCGGCGCCCGCACGCTCATCGTCGATGAGAACCCCGCCAGTGGCGGACAGATATGGCGTGCCGACCACGCGGCCGGCCCCGCGGCCCGCGCTGCCGCCCTCCGCGCGGACACGGAGTCAGCGGGAGCGGCCTTCATCCACGCCGCGGTGACCGAAGCCACTCCCCGTACGCTGCTCGCGGTGCGCCCCGATGGGCGCCCCATCGATATTCACGCGGACGCGATCGTCCTCGCCACCGGCGCGCGGGAGACGTGGCAGCCGTTCTCCGGGTGGACACTCCCCGGCGTCCTTGGAGCAGGCGGACTACAGGCGCTGGTCAAGAACGGGCTCGCCATCCGCGATCGCCGCGTCCTCGTCGCCGGACACGGACCGCTCCTCATGGCCGTGGCCGCGTACCTGCGCCGCCGCGGCGCTGACGTCGTCGGGATCGCCGCCGGCTGGAGCAGGGGCTGCGAGCGCAAGCTGATACCGACGCTGCTCACCCGGCCATCCAAGCTCCGACAAG
Source organism: Planctomycetota bacterium (assembly GCA_002683135.1). Classification (GTDB taxonomy): domain Bacteria; phylum Planctomycetota. Next base: position 4,203 of record NYSS01000099.1, read on the forward strand.
CCGCGTCACTGCTCGGCGCGCTGCGCGGGGTCCGCCGCTGGCACAGCGCGCGCCTTGTCTCCGCCTCCGGCGCCGACCACGTACGCACCGCCAGGATCACCTCGAACGGCGAAACCCACGATTTGGAGGTCGACTACATCGCCTACGGGTGCCACCTGGCCCCGCAAACCGAGCTCGCTCGCTGGCTCGGATGCCGGGTGGATCACCATGGGGTCACCGTGGACGAACTCCTACGCACCTCAGTCAATGGCGTCTTTTCAGCGGGAGAGGCGACCGGGATCGGGGGGGTCGACCTGGCCCTCGTGGAGGGGACGATCGCCGGGCATGCTGCCGCTGGACGGGAAGACCGCGCCCGCCTCCAACTCCGACGCCACCGGCGCGAGCGGCGCTTCGCCGCCGCCGTCGACCGCGCCTTCCTCACCGCGAGCGCGCCCGACGAGCTGCATGACGACACGGTCATCTGTCGCTGCGAAGACGTCCCGTGGGGAGCCCTGCGGCGCTTCAATGGCCCCGATTCCGCCCGGGACGGGAAGCTGGCGACCCGCTGTGGCATGGGGCCATGCCAGGGACGGGTCTGCGGTCCCATCAATCAAGCTATGCTCGGGTGGGCGCACGACCGCGTCCGACCTCCGCTCCAACCGACTTCCGTGGAAACCCTCGTGCGCCGCGGCACGACAGAGAACAAACATGAGTGACGTGCAGTGGGAAGGGGTGATGCCAGCCATCACCACTCCGTTCAACGAAGACGGGTCCGTCGACCACGTGTTCTTGGCAGAACACGCCAGCTGGATGATAGACGCCGGGTGCACCGGGATGGTGCCCCTCGGGTCACTCGGCGAGGGCGCGACCCTCGACTTCGACGAGAAGCTGGCGGTCCTGGAGACCCTGGTCGGAGCGATCGGCGACCGCGTGCCGATCATCCCCGGAATCGCCGCCCTCGCGACCCATCAGGCGGTCGAGCTCGCCAAGGGCGCCCAGTCCAAAGGCTGCCGCGGCCTCATGGTCCTCCCCCCGTATGTGTACCAGGGCACCTGGGAGGAGACCCGCGCCCACTTCGACCAGGTCATCGGCGCGACCGATCTGCCGTGCATGCTCTACAACAACCCCATCGCCTACGGGACCGACGTGTCCCCCGAGCAGATGGTGGAGCTGTGCGCCAGACACGACAACCTCCGCGCCATGAAGGACTCGGGCGGCGATGTCCGCAAGGTCACCGCCAACCACGCCCTGCACGGCGACCGCGTGGCGCTCTTCGCGGGGCTCGACGACATGCCCTTCGAGGCTGTTCATGCCGGGGCCGTCGGCTGGATCGGCGGCCTCGTCAACGCGCTGCCGAGAGAATCAGTAGAGCTCCTGAGGCTGTCGCTGGCAGGAGAACGGGACGCGGCCCTGGCGCTCTATGCCTGGTTCTTACCCCTGCTGCGCCTCGACACCGTCCCCGAATTCGTCCAGCTCATCAAGCTGGTGCAACAAGAGGTCGGCATGGGCACCGAACGGGTGCGCGCCCCGCGCCGTCCTATCAGCGGACCACGACGAGAACCGATCGTGGCCATGGTCCGAGAGCGACTCGCAACCAACCCCATGAAGGAGGCCTGATCAATGGAGCTCCACGGACGCAGCATGTTCGGCGGCGGCCCGTCATCCCTCCCCGCAGAGGGTGACGGATTCCGCGCCATCAACCCGACCACGGGCGAATCGCTGGACCCCGTATTCCACGACGCGTCCCCGCGAGAGATCGACGAGGCGTTGAACCTCGCCGAGGCAGCCACGGATCACCTGGGCGCTGACCGGGAGCGACGCGCTCGCCTGCTGGAGCACATCGCCTCCGCCCTTGAAGGCCTCGGCGACGCGCTGGTGGATCGCGCCACGCAAGAGACCGGACTCCCGGCCGGACGCATCAACATGGAACGGGGCCGCACGTGCGGACAACTCCGCTTGTTCGCCAAGGTCATCCGCGAAGGCAGCTACCTCGACGCCCGCATCGATCGCGCGCTGCCCGATCGCGAGCCGATCCCCAAGCCGGACATCCGGCAAATGCACATCCCCCTCGGGCCGGTCGCCGTGTTCGGCGCCAGCAACTTCCCCCTGGCCTTCTCCGTGGCCGGAGGCGACACCGCGTCGGCCCTCGCCGCTGGATGCCCGGTCGTAGCCAAGGCCCATCCCGCCCATCCAGGGACATGCGAGATGGTCGGCCGCGCCATCACCGACTCCCTCGCCGCCTGCGACCTCCCCGCCGGCGCGTTCGCGCTCATGCACGGGGCAGGGCACGCGGTCGGCACCGGACTGGTTCGTCACCCAAAGACGTGCGCCGTCGCGTTCACCGGCTCGTTCGCCGGCGGCAACGCGTTGATGCTGGAGTCCCACAAGCGCAGCCCCATCCCGTTTTATGCGGAGATGGGCAGCGTCAACCCGGTGGTCATCCTCCCCGGCGCCGCAGCCGAACGCGGCGGCGCCATCGCCACGGGCCTGCAGCAGGCCGTGTGCCTCGGGGTCGGCCAGTTCTGCACCAACCCCGGCGTCGTGTTCGCCGTCGACGACGACGCCACCAAGGTCTTCGTCGACAAGCTCAGCGACCTCCTAGCTGAGGCCCCCGACGCCACCATGCTGCATGCCGGCATCCGCACCTCCTACGTGGCTGGCCAGCGACGGCTCCGTGCCCTTGACGGGGTCGGACACGTCGGGCGCGACCCTGACGAAGGCGGGGCGGGTAACGCCGACGCCACGCCGGCCCTCTTCACCTGCGATGCGGACACGTTCCGGGAACACCCCGAGCTTCGCGACGAGGTGTTCGGGCCTAGCACGCTGGTCGTCCGCTGCACGTCGGTAGCCGAGATCGAGCAGCTCGTCGGGTCGTTCCTCAGCGGCCAGCTCACCGCGACCGTGCACGGCACGGGCGACGAGCTTGGCGACGCGGGCCACCTCGTCGGGCTCCTGCGTAACGTCTCTGGGCGCGTCATCGTGAACGGATTCCCCACGGGCGTCGAGGTGTGCCCATCCATGCACCATGGCGGGCCGTTCCCCGCGGCGTCGGATAGCCGGAGCACGTCCGTCGGCACGGCCGCCATCCGACGGTTCCTGCGACCGGCCTGCTACCAAGGCTTCCCGCAGACGCTCCTGCCCGACGAGCTGAAGGACGGTAACCCCTGCCAGATGCTCCGCCTGGTCGACGGCGAATGGAGCCGGGAGTAACACCATGACCAAGACCGAGATCATCCTCTCCAACGTGAAGAAGCTCTACGACGGGGCCTCCATCGAAGCCACGTCGATCCACGAAGGGTGCGACCTGCACCTCGTCGATGGCAAGATCAAGCAGCTGCGGCCGCACGACCCCGCCGCCCGCACGAGCGACGACGTACGCGTCATCGACGCCTCGTCCTGGTACGTGACACCCGGGCTCATCGACTGCCACGGTCACGTCACCGTCCACGGCCTCTCACAGGAAGACCTGGAGGCATCGGAGAGCGCGGCGGGCTACGTCTATGTCGAGAAGATCTTGTGGCGCACCCTCGTGGACGGCGGCGTCACCACCTTGCGTGACGTCGGCGGCGCCACGCACATGATGAAGCGGCTCGTGGACGAGGGCGTGTTCATCGGCCCGCGCATGAAGATCGCCATCTGCATGCTCTCCACCACCGGCGGCCACGCGGACTTCCTGGGCCCGGACCGCTGCCACGGCGAGCTACAGAAGTTCTGGGGGCCCGCCCCCGGACGCCCGTCGAGCGTCGTCGATGGACCCTGGGAGTGCCGCAAGCGCGTCAGGGAGATCGTCGCGTGCGGCGCCGACCTCATCAAACTGTGCACGTCGCCGGGGGTCGCGTCTCCTTCCGACCACCTGGAGAACCAGGACTTCTCGGCAGAAGAGATCGAGGCGATCTGCACCGAAGCGGCGGCCCGCGGCGTCAAGGTCGCTGCCCACGCCCACTCTCAATCCGGCATCGGCCTCGCCATCGAGCACGGGGTCCATGACATACAGCACGTGTCGTGGATGGACGACCGGCTCGTCGAACGAGCCTACGAGAAGGGCTGCACCGTGACGCCCACCTCGTGGACCATGGCGGTCCTGCAAACCACGCCCGACCTCTCCGATTTCGTACGGGACAAGGCCAAACGCGCCTACGACGTCCACGCGCAGGCGGTGCAGCACGCGCGCGCGGGTGGGCTGAAGATCCTCATGGGGACGGACGGTGTCTGGCCCGGCATGCACGGGCGCAACTGGATGGAGNTGGTCCACCTGATCCGCGAGGGATTGACCGCGTTAGAAGCGTGGTACGCATCGACAGGAGCGCCGGCGTCCGAGATCGGCCAGCCTGACACCGGGGTCCTCAAGGAGGGCATGCGGGCAGACCTCCTCGTCTGTACGGAGGACGTCATCGATGACCCGGCACGCTTCGACCAGGGCGCGCTGCTCGAGGTCGTCAAGGACGGCGTGGCCTACCGGGGCGGCGTCGACGGCCTCCCTCAGCGGACGTTCCGTGACTCCGTCCACGACGCCATCGGCCCGGTGCTCGAAGATTAGCCGCGGCCGATCAACAACCCCGCAGACGGGATTCAGCGGACCACTCAAAATGCGNACAACGTATCCATGAACTCCGCTTCCCTGAAGCGTCTCGCGGGGGTGGTCTGGCTCGCCGTGGGCGGCATGCTCGCCTGGCGAGGCGTGCGCATGCTACAGCTAGCCGAGACGACCTGGGGATTGGCCCTCGCCCTCGCCCTCGGGTTGCTCGTCGGCGCCGCCAAGGGGCACTTCGTCTTGCGCCGGACGGCGCGGCGCAACATCCGGCGCATCGATGCGCTGGGAGATGGTCTTCCAGTCGCGCTTTGGCGACGAGCCGTGGTTACAGCCGTACCNGGACGAATACGTGCCGGCCCTGGCGGCGCGTCACGACCGGGTCCTCGTCGCGACACCAGGGTTCGCCGCGGACTGCCTGGAGACCATCGAGGAAGTGGGCATCCGCCTGCGCGCTACGTTCGAAGCCGCCGGAGGCCGCGACCTGATCCTGGTCCCGGCGCTCAACGACAGCCCCCACTGGATCGAGGCGCTCACGGAGCTCGCAAGAGGGGCAGCCGTGGGGTCGCTCAGGACTCCCTGACCTGNAAGGTCACCAGCTGGTTCTTGAGTGAGAGCGTCACCGTGCCCTCGGCCTTGAGCTCAAGTTCCACGCCGCGGACCTCGGGGACGAGGGAAGCGCTCGCCCGGTTGGCCACCACCCAGGCCTTGTAGCGTCCGATCGGCAGCCGCGGCAATCGCAGCTTGCTCTTCCCGTCCGACTGCAGGGAGAACGTGATCTCCCGCGGGCCGATGTCGTCCTTCAACCAGGCCATCAAGCGATTCAGCCGCGGCGGCACCTGCGCGTCGGGGGACGTCAGGATCATAAGGAAAGGCGGCGTGTCGGCCTCGACCTCGATGAGCATCCGCGCCACCGCGTCGGGAGGCCGGACCAGCAACTCGTGGACACCGCCCGCGGCCCCGTCGACGACGCGGTGCCAGTGATACCAGGGCCCCTGCGGCGCGATGGGCAGACGACACGAGACCAGCACCTCGGTGCTCGCCAGNTGCTTCGATCGGAATTCGCCGTCGCCATACACGGGCAGCAGCACCGGCGGCTCCTCCACTCCATCCGTACGCTGGATGCGCACCCGGTGGTGGAGGCGTGCGTCACTCCCGGCCGGCTCGACCCGGCCTCGAATCATGAACGGCCCACCTGCACTGGCCCTGCGAACGGTCGGAGGGTCGACGTCCGCGCCCACCCGATCGTCCGTCGAGGAATCACTGCAACCGACGAGCAGGGCCAAGACGAGACAGTGCCTGGACAAGCGTGCAACCATGGCTGGATCATAGACGAGACCCGATCGGACTCGCACCCATGACCTCTTGGCTGCGGCGCGGCGCCTGAAAAAGGACGGGCTACTTCCGCTTCTTCTTGCGGAAAGAGAACTGGAGCGGCGGCGCCTTCTCTGCGGCCACCGTCACTCTCTGGGCCGGCGCGTGCTTGTACTTCTCATGCCAGGCTCGCACCTCGTAGTCNCCCGCNGGCAAGCCTGCAGTGTCGATCCGAAAAGTGCCATCGGGATCGGAGACAGCAAAGTAGGGGTGCTCGAAGACCGCCCCGACAGCCCTCTTCCACACGTGGATATCGCATTTGATACGCGCCCCCAGCTCCGCCCTGGACGGCGGCACGACGAAAAGGCNTTNCCGTTTTC
>NYSS01000099.1:10409-43655 GCA_002683135.1 Planctomycetota bacterium
AGCGTCGNGTTCCANTCCCCNTTGANCCGGGAGGTCCAATGCANGCAGTACATCTCCGACTCTCTGTTCCTGGCNNTGACCTGTTGACCGACCTGGACCGCCAGCACATGGGGACGNAAACCCNTCGCGGTCGCGTCGAGGAANGCNGTGGGCCGGCGCGNCCCNTNCNCNCCTNCATGGTCCNCGGGCACGTTGTCGATGTAGACCACCACGTTGGCCAGGTTGCCTGCCGGGTCCACGAGCACGTCCTCGGAGGGCACGCCGTGGGGGTTCGCCTCCCGGCAGGTGGGGCAAGAGCTGACGTCGAAAATGCGCGGCTTCGGCGGCGCCCCCTCCCACCGGATGCGACCGACAATCGCAACCGCGGACCGCTCCTCGGGATCGCCAGCTGCGGGTGACGCCTTCTCCCCTGAATGGCTGCAAGCGGACAAGGCCCCCAACGTCAGGAACACGAGCGCGGCGAAACAACGGGAGCCGTTCATCGCTGGGAACATCAACGACCTCCGAACCGAGGAAAACCCTGAACTGAGGATGCCGGGACAGGGCGAAGGCGTTCAACGGGAATACGTTACAGGCGCACCTCGGACTCGGCCACCACCGGCCGAGCACCGCCGTCATGGGCCCAGGGGCGCGCCGGGATTCGGTAATCCCTCAGTACACGAGTGGCTTCCGGTTAGTCTGCGGATGCACGAGATGGCGCATCCAAGACCATGAGCCACATGAAGAGACGGGGCGAGGGCATGGACGTGAACGGGCGCACGATCGAGCCGCCATCGCTGCCGGGGATGACTGAGCCATGAACCCAACGACCATGATCATCATCCCGTTGCTGCTCATCCTGCCCGCCTGCGGCACGGACAAACCCGAACCACCTCCGCCCGCCAAGAAGCCTGCCCCACCCGCAACCATCGAGGAAGAGGTGCGCGGCAATGTGTTGTCACAGCCCATCGGCGTCGGACAGTCGGTAGCCGACCTGGGGCTCGGCGACGCACTCGTGTCTCGCATCGTGGACCGGGTCATTCAAGCCTCGTATCAGGAGCGCTCCCTTCAGGTCCAGGGTGTGGTCACACCCCCGGAATCCGGGGTCACCGCGCAACCGAACGATCCGGCCCGAGCCCAAGCGACTCAGCTATCGACAAGCCCGCTCCCAGCCCTTCCAGAGGCCACCCGCGCATATCGGGAGCGAACACCCGCGGGCCGCCCAGCGGTGCGAGGGTTTCGAACACAGTCGGAGGCCTGGCCTGTGGCTGACCCGCTCGCCCAGCCCGCCGGCGCGCTCCGAGAAGCAGCGGAGGTCATCGCCCGGGGCCTGGCCCCTCGAGGGCTGCTGCGCACGCTCGTCGAAGTGGTTGCGGTGCTCGGCCCTGCGGAGGTGGAGGACGCGCGGCCGGAGGTCATGCAGCAGCTCAAGGAGCTTGGCTTCCCCGTCGATTTGCTCCGCTACTTCGACCCCGACACCGATGGCCTGACCCTGACCCGGAACATCGCGACGGACCTGCGCTCCGGCGCGACCACCGCGGCCGTGGCGGAGCGCTTGGCCAAGGCTGAGATGCGCTTCGTTCCCAGCGCCCCCGACTTTCGGGCGGCGAGCGAATCCGGCGAAGTCAGAGCTACAGCGTTGCGGCTCCAGCTGAGTCGCGGTGACTCCTGGGGACAGCTCGAGGACGGTGGCGGGGTCAAAGTCCTGCGGCAGCTCGTGACGTCTCTTCCAGGATCGACGATCTTCGCCCACATCGAGCCACGCTTCATCGACGTGTTGCGAGAGTCCGTCTCGGACCTCTCCCCCGATGCGCGAGATCGCATCCGACTGCTCCACGCGCAAGGCCCGGTCTCCCAGTGGGCTCAAGACAACGGGAAGGCTGGATCTTGCATCGACTCGGAGAAGGGCCGCGTGTCCGCGACCCTGATCCCGCGATACACCTCCCGAGGCCAAGACGGATCCGAGTACCTCGCCGGGGAGTCCCATCTATACGACGCGCTACGCGGTGCCGGACATCGCACCTACCAGTCACCCCTGTTGTTTCAGGGTGGCGATGTGCTCGTGGTTGAGCACCCGAAGCGAGGCGAGCGCTGGGCATTCGTCGGAGAGAGCGAGATCGCGCGCAACCGGGCCCTCGGCTTGACCAATGAGCAAGTCTCGACCGCGTTCGCCATCGAGCTCGGGGTGGATCGCTGCGTCGTGCTCCCCTCGATCTCCTTCCACATCGACTACGACGTCACCTTTCGAGTCGTCCGGGGCGAGCTCGTCGCGTTCGTCGAAGACACCGAGGCCGCTGTCGGGCTGGTCCTGGAGCAGGGCATCCGTGTCCTGCGCGAAGCGAACGTCATCAGCGCGGAGGCAGCCACCGAGCTCCGCCAGCAACTCGACGCGTCCAAGACCAACCCCACACTTCGAGATCAGTTCTTCCGTACGTTTTCGGGGAAGCTCTTTTCGACCGTGGACGAGCGCGGCGCCTTCCCGCTGGGGTTGATCCGACGATTTTCTGATCGGGACATTCACCGAGGGATCGGGAACTTCCAGCGCGTCATGTCCGCACTGGATCAGTTCGCGGCACTGGCCCTGACTCCCGCGGCGCTCGACGGACCGGGCCATCAGCGCGCCCACCTGCGGGCCTATCGCCGTCAGAGCGCGCTGCGCGCGGACCTCGTCGATCAGCTCGGCGCCCTGGATATCCGGATCAAGGCGGTCCCGAGTTTCTCGGACGGCGCCCGGAGCATCACCACCATCAACGGGGTTCAGGTCCGTGGCGCCTACCTCCTGCCGACGTATGGCGGCAAGATCGCGAGCGCCGTCGACGCGGCAGCGAAGAGAGCGTTCGAATCCGTTCTCGGCGACGAGGTCCGAGTCATCGAGATCCAGTGCGCCGAGAGCCAGCGACGAAGCGGCGCGCTGCACTGCTCCGTGGCCACGTATCCCGAGCTGCTCTTCGAGCCAACCTCCAAGGACTGACGCGGGGCCCGCGGTTCTTCTTTGCCGACTTCCCGATCGACGCTGTCGGCCGGGAAGACCGGAGGCTACTGGCTGACCAGCTCGATGGGATCGGTGAGCATCACGATGCCACCAGCGCTGTCGAGGATCGCGCCCACCGCGTAGATCGTCGGCGCCCCAGCCGGCAGCGGCCACGTGGTCGACCCACCCGCCCCCTGCCCCGTGTTGCCGATATTGCCCTGGAGCATGGACGTGTAACCGGGATCGACCAGGGAGATCGTGGTCAACCCGTCCCAGAGCAGGTGGATCAACCCCACGTTGGTCGCGATGCCGGGGGACGTCCCGCTGGAGGACAGCGCGATCGTGAACGTCGCCCCCGGGACCAGCGACTGCGGGACGTCCGACACCGTGAGGCTCACGGTCTGCCCCATGATCGTGTCGCCCGTTAGCTCGAGGTGCGGGATGCGCACCGCCGATGCGAACGGCTCGTTGCCACCCTGTAGATAGTCCCGATAAACGAGCGTCGCCACCCCGCTGGATTGGTCCACCATGAACACGGAGCCCTCGGCCCCGTCGGGGAAGTCCACGTCCGGCCCGGAGAACGTGACGTCCACCGGCCCGTCGAACACCCCATTGGAAGGAGAATATGCGTAGGCCAGCGTCTGGTTACCGGGGTTGCCGTACTCCATCGCCACGTAGACGGCGTTCCACGTCGCGGCGATTTGCGGATTGTTGTTGGCCTCTGAGCCGCTGGGGTCAAGCGGCACAGCGGCGTTCCACGTGCCCCCCCCGTTGTAGGTATAGGACGCATAGGCCTTGTTGCCGGCGGGGCCGACGGAGCCCCCCGCCGCCGCGTCGTCAGCCCACGCCACATAGGCACGATGCTGGACGACGGAGACTGAAGGCACGCCCGCGGACGCGCCCGGGGTAGCCTGCGCGTTCAGCGACAGCGTCTTTTCACTCAGCCAGGTGTTGCCGCCGTTCTGGGAGCTGACGGTGTGGACGAGGTCGTTGCCCGTCCCGTCGTCGAGCCAGGCCACCGTGATGCGGACCCCGTCCATGGCGACGCGCACGGAATCCGCGCCCCCCACCAGACTGGACTCGATCGACGTCTCCGTCCACGTCTGGCCCCGGTCCTGTGAGACCAAGACCCAGACGTCGTCCTGGTTCTGCCCGAAAATCGTCTGCCGATCATCGATGAAGGCGATCACGACCCGGTCACCGTCGGCGACCATGTACGGGTCATCCACGTCGTTGTGCGGCCAGGTCCCGTTCGAATGCCCGGCGACCTGCGTGTTGATGACGACCGGCGTGCTCCACGTCAAGCCGGCGTTGGTGGACCGCGTGAAGCGCAGCTCCTCCGCCTGGCCGAGCCCGCTCAGCGCGTCCTCCGTCCAGCACACGTAGACCGTGTCCCCCGAGCTCGCGATCCGAATGCGCTCCGCGTCGCTGGTGACATGGGACCCGTCGGTCTGGGTATTGAGGTAGCTGGTGACGGCGTTCCAGGTGATCCCTCCGTTGACGCTGCGGTTGAACCCGACGTCCTGGCTGTCGGAGACCCCTTGGGCAGCCCCTGACCGGGACTCCTCCCAGACACACACGAGGGTGCCGTTGGCGCAGGCAGCCACCTTGGGACGCTCCGAGTCAGCGCTGTTGGCGAGATCTCCGCGATCGACGCGGGCGCTGTTGGCGAAGGTCCGGCCTTCGTCCTCGGAGACCGCCACGTAGATGTCCTCAAACCAGGGCGGCGCCCCGCGCGGGTCGGCCCACGTGGTGACGACGCGGCCTCCACGCATGTCCATGGAGAGGCCATCCTGCCCCACTCCGATGTTGGAGGAGTTCGGGTCGAGGCGGATCGGCTGCCGCACCAGGGTCTGGGGCGGCGTGAGGACCGGCGGGCCGGAGAGGCATTGCCGGGACGCCTTGAATGCCAGGATAGAGTTGATCGAGCTGGCGCTGAACGCGGTGACGTTGCCACCGCACCCCCCCAGCCCCGAGCACATGATCCAGCAGCTGCCGCCCGAACAGTGGCTCGCGTTCCAGTTGTGCCCAAGCTCGTGCGCCGTGAGACCGACCCGGCTCGTCACGTTGTTCGTGTAACGCTGACCGAGCCCATACGCGTATCCGCCACAGATGGCGCCGAGATAAGCGACGCCGATCGTGCTTCCGGACAGGTTGCGGCCCGTCATCAGGTGCGCCACGTCCCTCTGCACCCCCGTGTGGTTGGCGGTCCAGTAGGTGCGAAACTCCGAGAGCAGGTTGCTCGAGTTGTTGGTGGTATACGGATTCGACCCCGAAGACGTACGGACGATGACGGTCGTGATGATGTATCCGATGCTCACGTCGGACTGGTAGATCGCGTCGGTGCCGTTGATGATGTTCTCCGCATCCAGCACCGTGTTGTTCAGGTTGTTGCCGTTGGCGCTGTAGAACTGGAGGTCGCAATCGACGGCGATCTCGCAGAACTTCAGGTTGCCGAGTCCGCCGCGGACGCCCCCCGAACCCAGGCCGCCCAGCGCCGGGACCGGCACGGCCACGCAGGTGCCGGACGTGGGGACGTTGTGACGGGCGTCGTAGACGACATGGGCATCGGCGGCAGCGGCCGGGTCGACCTCGCGCACCGGCTGGATACCGAGGGTCGTCCCCAGGAGCCGGATCACCCCGGTGATGGACGGGCCGTTACGGGAGATCGCGACGACCGAACCGTACAACCCGGAGATCGCTCCACGATAGGTGGCGACCGGGGGTACAGGGACGGGCACGAGCCCCGAGGGCCCATCCGCCAGGACCTGGAAGTCGGGCGACCGCAGGGAGTGGGGCTGGCATCGCGCCTCGTACTGCACATCTCCCATCCAGATCGGGAACGTGATCGGGCCGGCCCCCGTCGCCACCACGCTCTGGATCGTCCCAGCTGTGATGTCAAAGCCCTGGAGCACGGACGGAGGGGCTGGCACTGGCTGCCCCCACAGGGGCAGAACGAGGGCGCAGATCACGAGGGGGAGACGCCTGGCAGGAAACGACATGGAGCACTCCGAAACGAACAGTTCCTTGGTCCCACTATACCGGTTCGCCCCCACCCGCCGAGAAGCCCAATCGATACGAAACGGGCCCCACACCGACCCATGCGGTACTGTCTAACAGGGCGCTGCCCTTGCACTCATGGACACCCGCATCGATCCCGGAAAACACCCCTATTGCGCGCGCCCCTGGCGCCAGGTGACCTTCCTGTCCGACGGCACGGCGGTTTGCGCCTGCATCGACGCGGCGCGAACCAACCCCCTCGGCAACATCCACGAGCGCACATTCGACGAGATATGGAACGGCCCGGAGTACCGGCAACTACGCGGGCTCATCGCCAGCGACCAGATCGACGCCGTGCCTATCTGCCAGCAATGCCCCAACCGGATCAGCGACGGGCCCGCGGACCGCTCGAAGGTGGAGGGCTTCCCCTACCCCACCTCGCTCTATCTGGAGTCCGTGGCCGCGTGCAACCTGAAGTGCCCCGGCTGCGACCGCGAGGCCATCGAGGGCAACCGTGACGGCAAGCTCGTCATGGACATGGACGCATACAAGAAGATCATCGACCCCCTGTCCCCCAACCTCACCTACATGGAGTACCACCTCGGCGGCGAGAACTTCATGCACAAGCAATGGCCGGAGATGATCCGCTACGCCAAGGACAACAACCCAAACGTATTCGTCCTCACGAGCACGAACGGTCACTACTTCCGCAACACCGAGGAGCGGGAAGCGCTCGTCAACTGCGGCATCGACGGCGTGATCTTCTCTATCGACGGGGCCACCCAGGAGAGCTACGAGAAGTACCGGGTGCGCGGCAAGCTCGATCTCGTCCTCGACGCGATGAAGGGGGTCATCGAAGCTCGTGAGCGACTCGGCAAGACCCGCCCCCTCATCTGCTGGCGCTACATCCTCTTCGAGTGGAACGACTCGGAGGAAGAGATGAACCTGGCGCGCCAGATGGCCAAGGACATCGGCGTCGACTTCTTCGCCTGGCACCTGAACGTCGCGGAAGCCGACTACTCGTCCGACCGTTACCACATCGGGAGCCCGCACCTCGAAGAGATCGCGGACGAGCTGTGGGACAACATCCAGTACTCCGTCCAGTTGCCCGCGGTGTACGACCCGTACAGCGACACGACGATCCAGCACACCTCGGTCGAGGCGTAGCTGGAAAACGAGGCGCTCTACCGGCGATCCAGCGCCCCTGAGAGCCGCTGGACGTTCGCCTGCATGACCTCGAGATAGGCACCGGCGCCCGCGGCCAGGTTCGCCGCGGGCGAGAACTCCACGCTGGTCACGTTGAAGCGCTCCAGCAGGAGTTTCTCCGTCGCCGGAAGCGGGGCCCGCTCCCAGAGCATGACTCGCGTCGCCGCGGACCCCTCGAGCTTCAAGGCGAGCTCGACCAGCGCCTTGCCCGGGAGCGGCGCTTCTGGATCCAGATCCAGGTTCGTGACCGTCCAGCCGAGCTCTCGAGCGAGGTAGTTGTACGCATGTCGGCTCGCCAGGAGCGTTACATCGTTGAGCTTGGGCGTGACCTCCACGAGCCGCGCCCGCAGCGCGTCGAGGTCGGCGGTCACTCCCGCCAACCCTTCGTCGAATGTCGCCCCATGCTCCGGCCACGCCCGTTTCATGGCGTCCGCGATGGCGCGTGCCTGTGCCTTCGCCAGCTCGGGGGCGACCCAGGTGTGCCCGTCCGTGCCCGCGTGGGTGTGGTCCGCGCCACCACCACCGTGGCTGTGGGTGACGCCCTCTATCGTGATGAAGCGATCCTTGAAGGACGCCGCCGTCTCTACCGTACGGCTGCGAGCGAGGCTGGCGCCGGGGACCCACTTCTCGAACTCGGCGCCATTGACGACGACCAACCGCGCCGACTGGTACCGCTCGATCACATCACGAGGCGGCGCCCAGAAGATCGCGTCTGCGCCCCGAGGCAACGGACACTGGACCGCAACCTTGCCCGACGCGATCCGTCGCGCCATCCAGGCGGTCGGATGAAAGGTCGTGTAGACCGCGTCCTCGAGCACCCCCCTGCCCGAAGAGTCACCGGCAGCGTCGCCGCAGGACCCAAGGGACAAGGCGAGCAGGGCAAACGAAACCACAGTGACTCTCATCACAGCACCTTGGACAGGTCGGGCAACATCAGGTGCAGCGCCAGCATGCCGGCGCCCGCCAACGTGCCCGCGAGCAGCCCCACGAACAACAACTCGACCGCATAGAGGTTCACCACCGTGGAACGGCTACACCCGATCCGATCGAGCGTCAGCATCTCCCGCGCCCGAAGGCGAGTCGACAACACCACCACGAGCGCGATGAGCAACAGGGTAGTCAGCGCCAGGACCCCCCAGTAGACATCGAGGAACGCCTTGACCTTGAACACGAAGCCCATGAGCTCCTCGATCACCGCCTGCGGCACCAACATCTGCCACTCCCGGGACACGTTGAAGCGGGCCTTGAGCAGGGTGCTGGATTTGCGGTCGCGAGGGGCCACGATGACAGCGGACAGGGGGAGCGCATCGGCTGGCCCGTGATAGTGAAAGGTATGGGCATTGGCAGGCGTCACCTCGTTGTATTGCATCAACGCAGGGCTCAGGTGGATGCGGTCGCCCCGCTCCCCGAGCACCAATCCCTTGTCCACGCTGGCCGCCTCGTCGTGGCCATGCACGAGCCCCTCGAGGATCCAGGTCGTGCGGATGTCGACGAAGACCGCGTCATCGTCGGGCGTACCCGTCTCCGCCAGCACGCCGCAAACCGCCATCTTGAGCGCTGGGGGTTTCGCGATGTCGTACAGGTCCTTGCGGTCGGAGAAGAGGTGGTCTCCGGGGCCGAGACCCAGGTCACGGGCGACCTGGGCGCCCAGGGCGACATCCCCGAGCTGCAGAGGCACCGTCCCCAAATCGGGGCGGATCCCACGCAGCTCGTAGTACTCAACGGATGTCCCGACGATCGGGCGCTCCCGCGCCGTATGGCGCACGTTGACGGGGATCGGCGTACCCAGGCGGCTCGCCTCGATCTCCAGCAGCTGCGTCCAGGGGATGGAATCGAGGGACGCTTTGCGAAAGTACAACCCGGACATCACGAGGTCGAAGCGGTTGCCCCTCGCCCCGGCGATCAGCGGCGTCTGTCGTGCGCGCGCCCCCAGTTCCTCCTCGTATCGGTCCACCAGCAACCTCGTCGCGAGCGGCAGGAACGCGGGGACCGCGATGCACAGGATGAGGACCAGGGTCTGCGCACGGTTGTGGCGCAGATGCCGCCACGAGAGCAACCAGACACCCCTCACGCCGTCGCCACCCCCAGCTCTGTGACGTCGAGGACACGGCCGAACCGGTCCAGGATGCCATGGTTGTGGGTAACCATGAGCAGGGTCGCGTCGCGCTCCTTGACCCGCTCGAACAGCAAGTCCAGCGTGACGCCCGCCGTGCGGGGGTCGAGGTTGCCCGTCGGCTCGTCGCACATCAGCAACTTTGGCTCGGTGATGAGCGCACGACAGATCGCGACGCGCTGACGCTCTCCCTGCGAGAGGCGCCTGGGGCGGCGCGCGAGCACGGGGCCGAGGCCCATGGAATCGGCGAGGCCACGAGCGCGATCAACGGTCGGCGGGTCAGCGACTAGGTGGCCGGTCACGTGATAGGGCAACAGGATGTTCTCCAGCGCCGAGAGGTACTCGAGCAGCTCGAATTCCTGAAAGACAAGCCCGACGTTCGAGATGCGAAAGCGCCGGCGCTCACCGTCCGCCAACAACGCCAGGTCCTGCCCATCGACCAAGACCCGGCCCCGATCCGCGACCAGGATGCCCGCGACCAGGTTCACCAGCGTCGTCTTTCCCGTGCCGCTCGGACCGATGCACGCGACGTGCTCCCCCGCGTCGATGGCCAGGTCGTCCACGCGCAACTCGAATCCTCCGTCGCCATACGCGAAACGGAGCTCCTCCATGGCGATCATCGGGGCGCTCATTTCTTGCCGCCCCCGGCAGCCCTGGGCCTGACGGGCTCGGGGATGGTGGCGTCGACCTGCTTTTGTTCGAGCGTCTGACTCGCGGAGATGCGCCAGCCGCCTTCGGTCTCCACGACCGAGTAGAGCGCCTGGTACTCGTTGGTCCGGTGGTGCGAGTGCCCCCAGTGGAACACCGACCCGTCCACCTGCCACCGAGCCCGGACCTGAAAGCCGGGGCGGCCCCCCACCGCGCCGATGTCCTCGACATCCGACTCGCTCATTCGAACGGCGGTGACGCGGCTGACCGCCCCGCCCTCCTCCTGCATCACCAGGCTGGCGTAGACCTCGTTGTAGAGGCTCTCCAGCAGCTCACCATCGACGCTGCGCGCGAGCGCGTCGTAGATCTCCGACTCCTCGATGAAGTGGAAGGCGCTGTAGATGTTGGCGTGAAGCGGCCGGAAGATCTCCAGCGCCTCGCCCTTGGTTGGCGGAGCCGCGCCGCCTCCCGCCGTGGGGATGGACACGCGCAAGAAGGGCCACGCGATCGCGGCGACGATCAACCCGACGACCACAGCCCGACCGTAAACCCCCTGGCCCCGGCGGAGACGTCCGGTGACGACGCCGAACACACCCCAGATCAGCAGCAACGCCAGCACCGACGCGGAGATCGCCGGAACGGACACCACCGCGCCGGGCTTTCCGCTCACCACCGGGACCTGAAGGAAGCGGTCCTTCGGCCCGATCTCCGAACGGTGCCACGTGTACTCGGGCTCGTCCTTGAGGAAGATGATCACCTCCTCCTCTCCCTGCGCGAGGATCACGGCCGCGACCTCCATGGGAGGAGCCTCCGACTCGAAGCCCAGCGCATAGTCGGGAGGAAACGGACCCCAGACGAAGTTCACTCGCGCCGGCGGCGACAGCGCCGCATAGGTGAGCGTCAGGCGCACCTTGAACAGCGCCCGCATGCCGAAGCGCGGGAACAACGGGAGCAAGCTGTGCTCCGGCTCGGGGACCTCGAACCGCGTCGCCTGCGGCGTCACCTCGATCCCGTCGACGCGGACCTTGTTGTGCTGCTTGAAGTACGCGACCAGCGCGGAGCGGAGCGGCTCCTCCTCGTCCGGCGCCAGGTCCTCCTTGTCGCTCCGGGGGACATCCACGATCTCGTCGCAGAAGACGAGGTTCATCATGATGGCCGCGACGACCTTGCCGTCCTCGATGCGGACGCGCACGTCGACGTCCGGGCCGTCGTTGGGGTGGCCGATAATCGCGGCCAGCAGGATCGCAAGGGGCGCCATCATGTGCCCCAATCCTCGCCCCGGAGCCTCGAGCCTTCAACGGTCCTACCGCATCGAAAATCTGGCGAGGCCGGGAATCACCCCTCCGCGATGGGGCCCCCTCCCGCCCGCGCCCCATTCTGGATATCATGGCCACCCTTCTTTCTCGTGAGGCTCAACAAGATGAACCGCATTCCAGTGTTTGTGACCGCTTGCCTGCTTCTGCTGCCCTCGGCGCTGGTCGCCCAGACGCCTATCGCGGACGCCAAAAAGGCTGTCTCCGCAGAGGTCCTGAAGTTCGAGGAGCACGTGGTCACCCTCTCCAACCCCTTCTTCGAGGGTCGCGTGCCTGGGTCCAACGGCATGGAGGTCGCCAAGGACTACATGGAGTTCTGGTTCAAACAGTACGGCCTCGTCCCGTCGTTCTCCGACGAGAAGGGCAACGCAAACGGCAGCTGGCGCCAGCCATTCCCCCTGGGAGGGAAGGTCCAGGTCTCCGCCGAAGCGATGCAGGTCGGCGACCGAAAGCTCATCGCTGCCCAGGACTTCCTCGCGTTGCCCATCGGAGGATCGGGCAAGGTCGACGCGCCCCTCGTCTTCTGTGGCTACGGGATTCGCACAGGCCCCGACGGTTTCTCCAACCTTCCAGGGGACGTGGACCTGGACGGCAAAATCGCCGTCGTGTTCAGCCACGAACCCATGGACGACGCCGGCAAGAGCCAATGGGCCACAGCCAGGCGTGACTGGTCCCGGCGCCGGCTCACGCGGTTCAAGGCCAGCGCCCTCGGGAGAGTGGGGGCCAAGGGCCTGATCGTGATCCCAGCGCCGGGCGTCTCGGACCCGGAGGCGGGGATCCTGGACCGAGGCCGGGCCACGCGCGTCCGCTCAGACGCGATCCCGGTGATGCACGTCACCGCGGCGGTGGGCAAGGAAATCCTGAAGGACTCCGGCAAGTCGGCCATGGACTTGCGGAAGATGTCCGACGCCGGCGAGGCGATGCTGCCGTTGCAAACAAAGGTCTCCATCTCGGCCACCGTCGAGCTCGAGCGCACCATGGCAGAGAACGTCGCCGGCACGATCCCGGGCCGCGGCGCCCTCAAGGATGAAATCGTGATCATCGGCGCCCACCTCGATCACCTCGGAATGGGCTACTTCGGATCCCGCGGCGGGTCTGGCAAGCTGCACCCCGGTGCCGACGACAACGCCACCGGTGCCGCCGCGGTGATCATGCTCGCCGAACGCCTCGCCGCGCACTACAAATCGCTGCCACCGGACCAGCCCGCCCGGTCCATCGTCTGCGTCGGCTGGAGCGCCGAGGAGTCGGGCCTCAACGGCTCCCGCTTCTACGTCAACAACCCGATCGGCAAGATCGAGGACCACGCCCTCTGCATCAACTTCGACATGATCGGACGGGTCGAAGGCAAGCGCCTCAAGTTCGCCGGCACGACATCCGGCACTGGCATGGAGGCCTGGCTGGAGCCGATAATCAAGGGCTCGGACCTCGAACTGCAGACCAGCAGCCGCATGAGCGGCGGCTCGGATCACATGTCGTTCATGCAAAAGCAGGTGCCCTACCTGTTCAGCATCAACGATCTCCACGCCGACTATCACACGCCACGGGACACCAGCGCCAAGATCAACTGCGTCGACGGGGTGAAGGTGGTCGATCTGTACGAGAGCGTAGGGAAGATCATCTCCACCCTGCCCGAGAAGCCCAAGTGGGTGGGCCGCAGCCGGCGATAGCCGGCCAGGTCAGATCGGCAAATCGTCGCGGCCGAAGACGAACTCGAGTTCGTAGCCGGCCGCGGCGAACGCCTCCGACGCTCCTTCGCCTCGATCAACGAGGCAGATGACGCGGCGCACGTCGCCGCCGGCATCCTTGACCAGCTCCGCGGCCTTCAACGTCGAGCCTCCGGTGGTCGTCGTGTCCTCCACCAACGCCACCGACATCCCGTCACGGAACGCCCCCTCCACCTGGCGACCGAGCCCGTGCTTCTTCGCCTCCTTGCGGACGAAGAACCCGAGCAGGCCTGCCATGCCGTCATCGCGCGCGGCCGCCCCGAGCACCGCGGAAACAAGCGGGACTGCGCCCACCGCCATGCCCCCCACGCCCTCGACGTGGGGGCCGTCCTTCAGCTTCTCCAGGACCAGCTGACCCGCCAGCGCCACGCCTTGAGGACGCATCAGGGTCTGCCGCAAATCAAGATAGAAGTCGCTCTCACGCCCGCTGGCCAGGACCACCTTCCGGCGCTCGAAGGAGACCTCGAGAATGAGCTCCAGCAGCGCGCTTCTTGGATCGCTCACGCCTTCTCCTCCTGGTAGCGAGCGAACAACGGGTCGCCCTTTTCAATCGGTGTCCCGGGGACCCCGCCACCCCATGCCATCCACGCCATGAACGCGTCCTCCCCCATCGCCTCGGGATCGGAGAGTCCGTAGCGTCGCCACAGTTCCCCCATGCGATCCGGCAAGATGGGGCGAAGCAGCATGGAGCCGATGCGGATTCCCTCGGCGCAGTGGTACAGGATCGAACTCACGGCCGCCCCCTGGGCGGGGTCCTTGGCGAGCTTGAACGGCTGCGTACGGTCGATGTAGAGGTCGACGGCGCGGAACACATCCACAGCCGCCTGGGCAGCGAGTTCGAGGCGGAACGCCTCGAACCCCTTCACATAGCGGGCGACGGAACCCGACACGGCGGACTGCAGCGCCTCCGTCCCCTCGACCTCCTCAGTGGCTTCGGGTAGGACGCCGTCGCAATACCGACCGATCATGCTCGCGACGCGGCTCGCCCCGTTGCCGACCACGTTCGCCAACTCTTTGTTATAGGCCTCGATGAAGCGCGACTCGGCGAAATCCCGATCACCCGTCCCGATAGGGCCGTAGCCGATGAGGAAGTACCGCAGCGCGTCGAGCCCGAAGGTGTCCACGTAGTAGCTGATCTTCTCCAGGTCGACGAAGTTGCCGAGGCTCTTGCTCATCTTCTAGCCCTCGGCGATCCAGAAGCTGTGCGAACAGATCTGGCGCGGAACGCGGATCCACTCGTTCCCGGGGATCTTGCCGAGAGCCATCAACATGGCAGGCCAGATGGCTGCGTGAAACCACAGAATGTCCTTGGCCAGCAGGTGAACGTCGGCCGGCCAGAACCTCCGGCGATCCTCCGTGTCGACGGTCGTGAGGTAATTGAACAAGGCATCGATCCACACGTAGATCGTGTGCTCGGAGTCACCGGGGACAGGGATGCCCCAGCCCGCGGCCCCGGTTCGCGACATGGGGACATCGAGCAGGCCTTCGTTGATCCTGCCCACCAGCTCGTTCATACGCGCTTCGGGCACGATGAAGTCCGGCTGCTGCTCGAGATGGGCGAGCAACGCGTCGGAATACTCGCTGAGCTTGAAGAAGTAGTTCTTCTCCGACTTCTTGACCAGCGGCTTCCCGTTGATCGGTGACTTGAACTCGTACTCCCGCGCCTTGTTCTCCGGGACGTACTCCTCCTGCCCGGCGTCGTACCAGCCTTCGTATTCCCCCAGGTAGACGTCTCCGGTCTCCATCAGTTGGGAGATGTAGCGCGTCACGCCCTCCTTGTGGCGATCCTGGCTGGTGCGAATGAAGTCGTCGTGGGTTGTCCCCAGGTCATTGAACGTACGCTCGAAATACTCTGCGTTGCGATCGGCCCACTCCTGCGCCGTCACCCCGTTCTCGGCCGCCTTGTCGGCCACCTTGGCGGCATGCTCGTCCGTGCCGGTGAGGAAGAACACGTCGAGGCCGCGCAGCCGTTTGAAGCGCGCCACCGCGTCCGCCACCGTCGTGCTGTAGACGTGCCCGATATGCGGGCGGTCGTTCACGTAGTAGATGGGCGTCGTGATGTAGTACTGGTTCCTGTCGGACATCGCGGGCATTCTACGAGCGAGGCTCCCCAAACGAAGCCCCTGTTAGCACGAACCCCATGAAGTCCGCGGCTATCGCCCTCCTGGCCGGAGCATCCATCGGCTTTTTCTCCATGCCCGGCGAGCGAGAGCTCGTGGAGAAGCGCATGGACCAGCTCCTCCTGTTCTCCGATCTCCACCAGCGCCCGCTGATCACCACGCTTGAGAATGTCAGGCGTCCCCCGTAAAGCGACGCCTTCAAGGAGCGCAAGAGACGCATCGGGAAGGCGCTCAGCTCGCCCTACGACCTGCCGCCCTGGAGTCGCTGATTCCGTCCAGCCAGCAGATCGTCTATCTCCCGCTGCTCCAGTGAGCGGTGCGCGCCGACATCCAGATCACCCAGCGCGACCGTGCCGATCCGAACCCGGCGCAGCTCGAGGACAGGAAAACCGACCCGCGCGCACATGCGCCGAATCTCCCGGTTCTTTCCCTCAGCCAGCGTCAAGGTCAACACGGTCCGGGCATCTCCCAGCGGCCGCGCGCCGACCCGGCAAACCGCTGTGTCCATGTCCCCGATCCGCACCCCCTCTCGCAAGCGCTCCAGCGCCTCAGCGGTGGGCCTCCCCTTCACCAAGACCTCGTAGATCTTCTCGACCCCGTGCCGCGGATGGGCGACCTTCTCAGCGAAGCCACCATCGTTGGTCACCAGGATCAGCCCCGTGGAATCCGCGTCCAGCCGCCCGACCGGATAGAGCCGTCCGGCGCCGGGAGGGAGGCAGTCGATGACGCGCCGACGGCGCTCGTCATCCGCGTTCGTACAGACCACGCCCTTGGGCTTATTGAACGCGAAATGCACAGCGACTTGCAGGCTCACAGGGCGCCCATCGACGGTGACGACGCTCCGGCCGGGGACGACCTTCACCCCCGATTCGGGGACCGCATCGCCGTCGACCCGCACGCGGCCGTCACGGATGAGGTCATCCGCCGCCCGCCGACTACACACCCCGGCGAGGGCGAGAAAACGATTCAACCGGACGGGGTCAGGGAGGTCTTCGGTCACGGGTGCATCGTACCCGCGCCGGCCACGAACACCGGTGGTTCCACGCGTGGCCGAGCCGCGAGACTGGGGGCCGTCGCTTGACGCCCCTCCCGGACGCGGAGACGCTACCCCCCCTTCCTGAGGAGTTCAGTATGCGCATCCGTTGCATCGCCCCCTTTGTCGCCCTGTGCTTGACCGCTCTCCTGCCGTCCCAGGATCGCCCGAACGTGGTGTACATCCTCGCGGATGACCTCGGGTACGGGGAGCTTGGCTGCTACGGGCAGCAGAAGATCAAGACACCACACATCGACCAGCTCGCCCGCGACGGCATGCGCTTCACACAGCACTACTCCGGCGCGCCCGTATGCGCCCCATCCCGCTGTGTCCTGATGACCGGGCGCCACCTCTCACGTGCATGGATCCGTGGGAACAAGCCGGTTCGGCCGGAGGGCCAATGGCCCATCCCCGATAACGCCCACACCGTCGCCGAAGTCATGAAGACCGCGGGATACACCACGGGGGCCATGGGCAAATGGGGCCTCGGGCCCGTGGGCTCATCCGGTGATCCCAACAGCCAGGGCTTTGACCTCTTCTACGGATACAACTGCCAGCGTGAGGCGCACAGCTACTATCCGACTCACCTGTGGCTGAACCGTGAGCGTCACATCCTCGACAACCGCGCATTCAAGGCCCACCAGAAACTGAAAGAGGCGCCCGAGGACTACGCGCCGTTCTACGGCAACGAGTACGCCCCTGACCTCATGCTTCGCATGGCCAAGGCGTTCATCCGCCGCAATCAGCAACAGCCCTTTTTCCTGTATCTCCCGTTCGTCGAACCCCACGTCGCCATGCAGCCGCCCCAGGAGTGGGTCGATCGCTATCCGCGGGAGTGGGACAAAAAACCCTACCTGGGCGAGAAGAGCTACCTCCCTCATCCCCGACCACGGGCGGGATACGCAGCCATGATCAGCGATCTCGACGAGCACGTCGGCGCCGTCGTCGGCCTGCTCGACGCGCTCGATCTGTCAAAGCGCACCCTCGTGATCTTCTCCAGCGACAACGGGCCCACCCATGACGTCGGCGGCGTCGACACCAACTTCTTCGACAGCGCCGGGCCTCTCCGAGGCCGCAAAGGCAGCGTCTACGAAGGCGGGTTGCGGGTCCCCATGATCGCCCGGTGGCCAGGCAAGATCAGCGCTGGGTCCCAGAGTGATCACGTCTCCGGCTTTCAGGATCTCCTCCCCACCATGGCCGCGCTCACGGGGCAACCGGTGCCGGATGGCGTCGATGGGGTGAGCTACCTGCCCACCCTGTTAGGGAAATCGGGGCAAGAGCAGCATGATCACCTGGTCTGGGAGTTCTTCGGTTACCGAGGCCAGCAAGCCGTGCGCGCCGGCCGCTGGAAGGCAGTTCGGCAGAACCTGCATCGCGGCAACACGGCGGTCGAGCTCTACGATCTCGACAACGACCTGGCCGAGGCACGCGACGTGTCGAACCAGCATCCCGAGATCGTCAAGCGACTCACCGCCGTCATGGAGCGTGTCCGAGTCCCGAGCAAAGACTTCCCGATCAAGATGCTCGATGGGTAGAAAAACAGCGACGGCGGCCCCTACATCCGCGTAGCTAGTGGTCGCCAGCGCTACGTGGACGCAGGAAAATGCGGGCCGCCGGAGCGGCCTCACGGGTGGGCTGCACCTGATCACCCGATGACACCGCGCCCCAAGTGCGGAAAACCTACATGGGCGGAGCTTCGGGTGGATCGCTACGGAATCGACGCAAGACGTTTCCGCGAGACCCGTTAGGGCTCCGGATTCCACCACCCTTCCTCTTGAATTATATAGGCCCCCCCCTTAGAAATGGATTCATGGACCCTCGTGCAACGAGCCTCGCTCTTATCGGCTGCTTCCTCCTTATCCCGGGGGGAGCAGCGGCGACGATCGTGTAGGCGCACAGGGCCTCAGCCAAGCACGAACTCGAAGCCCCGCTCCCCAGACCACGGGGGGCGGGGTTTTTTTGCAGACGCAAGGAAGCGCGATGAAACAGGACGAGACACCGCCGCAAGACGAGCCTGAAGACGAACGCTCAGCGGAAGAACACAAGGACACCGGCACGGCGGTCGCCCCGCGTCCGGCCAAAGACTTGTTCGATCTGGCCGATGCGATGCGCATCTCGAGCCGATTCGCGGCAGGATAGACCCATGCATAGCGATTACGTCCACATCTTCGACACCACGCTGAGGGACGGCGAGCAGTCCCCCGGCGCATCGATGACCACCCCGGAAAAACTGCGCGTCGCCCGGGCCCTCGCCCGCCTCGGCGTGGATGTGATTGAAGCTGGCTTCCCAGCGGCCTCACCGGATGACAAGAACGCTGTCAGCGAGGTCGCCCGGACCGTCAGCGACGAATCCGGGGACGGAGAACCGCCGGTCATCGCCGGGCTCGCGCGCGCGACACGCGGTGACATCGACGCATGCGCCGAAGCCCTGGAGCCCGCCACGCGGCCCCGCATCCATGTCTTCATCGCGACCTCCCCTATCCATCGCGAGCACAAGCTGCGCCTGTCTCGTGAAGACGTCCTCGCCCGCGCCCGCGAAGCGGTGGCCTATGCCCGTGAACGGGCTGATGATGTGGAATTCAGCCCTGAAGACGCCGGGCGAACAGAGCCTGAGTTCCTCTACGAGGTCATCGAAGCGGCCATCGAAGCGGGGGCCGGCGTCATCAACATCCCCGACACGGTTGGATACACCCTGCCCGACGAATTCGGTGGGATCATCGCCAACATCCGCAAGGAGGTCAGCGGCGCCGATCAATCCATCATCTCGGTCCACTGCCACGACGACCTCGGTCTCGCGGTGGCGAACACCCTCGCGGGTATCCGAGCGGGGGCGCGGCAGGCAGAGGTCACGATCAACGGCATCGGAGAACGGGCCGGAAACGCCTCACTGGAAGAGGTCGTCATGGCGCTGCGCGCACGCAACGATCAATTCCATCTCGCCACCGGCATCGAGACCACCGAGCTCGTCCCCACGTCGCGCCTCGTCAGCCAGGTCACCGGGATGAGCGTGCAGCCGAACAAGGCCATCGTCGGCCGCAACGCGTTCGCTCACGAGGCGGGGATCCACCAGGATGGCATCCTCAAGCATCAGGAGACCTACGAGATCATCAGTCCGGATTCGGTCGGCGCCGGGAGCTCGAAGCTCGTGCTCGGCAAGCACTCGGGCCGCCATGCCCTCCGCAGCCGCCTGACCCAGCTCGGCCACGAGCTTGATGGGGAAGAGCTAGACCGGGCGTTCGCGCGCTTCAAGGACCTCGCGGACCGCGCCAAAGCTGTAACGGACCGGGACCTCCTGGCGCTCATCGACACCGAGATCTACGAGCCGGAAGGGCCGTTCACCCTCGACAACCTGCACATTGTTTCCAGCACCTCGTCTCCACCGACCGCGACCGTCACCATGACCGGACCCGATGGCAAACGACGGGTCGAAGCGGCGGTCGGGTCTGGCCCCCTGGAGGCCGCGTTTCGCGCGATAGAAGCGGCGGTTGGCCATCGTTGCGAGGTCACGCGGTTCCAACTGGAAGCCGTGACCGAAGGTCGGGACGCGCTCGGCGAGGCCAGCGTTCGCGTCCGCGATGGACGGGATTCGGAGGCGGCGCTGCCCCGAGACTTTCACGGACACAGCGCCGACCCCGACGTCCTCGTCGCCAGCGCCCGAGCCTATGTCGCAGCGATCAACCGCATGCTCCAATCTGCCCCCGAGGGGGACATCCCGGTGAGTATGGAAACCGCTTCGTGACCGCGCCGAAGACCCTCGCTGACAGGATCTTCGACGCGCACGTTGTCACCGAGATCGCCGGGCATCCGGCGGTCCTGTACGTGGACCTGCATCTGGTGCATGAGGTCACCTCACCCCAGGCCTTCTCGGAGCTCGACGCCCGGGGAATGCGGGTACGCCGCCCCGACCGCACGCTGGCTACGATGGACCACGCAGTGCCAACCGTCGCGGGAGCCACGGCCTCAGACGCCGCCCAGGCCCAGTTGGACACCCTGCGCACCCACTGCACGGAGCACGGCATCGAGCTGCTCGATATGGGGAGCGACGGGCAGGGCATCGTGCACGTGGTCGGCCCCGAGCGCGGACGCACCCGCCCGGGGATGACCGTCGTCTGCGGTGACAGCCACACCTCCACACACGGCGCCTTCGGGTGCCTGGCCTTCGGCATTGGGACGAGCGAAGTGGGGCACGTCCTGGCGACCCAATGCGTCCTCCAGCAACGCCCGCACAACATGCGCGTCACCTTCACCGGGCACGCCGGTACGGGCGTCACCGCGAAGGACCTCGCCCTGGCACTGCTCGCAGAGATCGGGCCACAAGGCGGGCGTGGCCACGTCATCGAATACGGCGGCGACGCCGTGCGTGCCCTCAGCATGGAAGGCCGCATGACGCTGTGCAACCTGTCCATCGAAGCCGGCGCGCGAGCCGGGATCGTGGCCCCGGACGACACCACATTCGAGTGGCTCGCCGAGCGCCCCAACCCCGGCGGCCCAGAGGTATTCGACGCGGAGGTAGCGCGCTGGAAGACCCTGCGCACCGACCCGGACGCGACATTCGACCGAGACGTCACCATCGACGCCTCCAAGATCTCCCCGTGGGTCACCTGGGGCACGCACCCAGGGATGGGCTGCGCGATCGACGCCGCGGTCCCCGACCGGTCCGCCCTCCCCGAAGACGCCCGGGCGGCCCATGACCGCGCCCTGGAGTACATGGGCGTCACTTCAGGCCGGCCGCTCCTCGGCCACCCCGTCGACCTCGTGTTCATCGGTAGCTGCACGAACGGACGGCTCAGCGATCTCCGTGACGCCGCCCGCGTGGTCCGCGGACGGCAGGTCGCCCCTGGGGTGCGCATGCTCGTGGTCCCAGGGTCACGCGCGGTCAAGCGCGCGGCCGAAGCCGAAGGCCTCGACCAGGTCTTCCTCGACGCCGGCGCCCAATGGCGCGAGCCAGGTTGCTCCATGTGCATTGCCATGAACGGCGACGTGCTGGAGTCCGGGGCCGTGTGCGTCAGCACCAGTAATCGCAACTTCGAAGGGCGGCAAGGGACGGGAGGGCGGACGATCCTCGCCTCCCCACTGACCGCCGCGGCCTCCGCCATCGCAGGCGCAGTCGCGGACCCCCGACCGCTCTCGGAGCAACCCGCATGACCCCATGGCGCTGCCTGACCGCGACGTGCGTTCCGTTCCCCGACGACCACGTCGACACCGACCAGATCATCCCGGCCCGCTTCCTCGTCACCACGGCGAAGGACGGACTCGGGCCGGCGCTGTTCGCCGACCGGCGCGGCAGCATCCCGCTCGACGCACCAGAGCGGGCAGGCGCCCAGATCCTCGTCGCGGGGGACAACTTCGGCTGCGGGTCGTCCCGTGAACACGCGCCGTGGGCGCTGCTGGCTTGGGGGTTCCGCGCCGTGATCGCGCCCTCGTTCGCCGACATCTTCCGCACCAACGCGCTCAAGTGCGGACTGCTCCCAGTGAGCATGTCCCTGCCCCCTCACGCGGCGCTCCTGGAGGCCGTAACCGCTGACCCAACCGCGGTCGTCACCATCGACCTAACCCAGAAGACCACCCAGCTACCGAACGGAGAGATCCAGGCCATCTCTATCGACTCGTTCGCTCGCGATCGTCTGCTCAGCGGAGAAGACGAGCTGGATTACCTGTTGGCACGGCACGGCGAGATCACCACCTTCGAGGAGACCCATGGCTAACCCGACCATCGTGCTGCTACCTGGCGACGGCGTCGGCCCGGAGGTCACGAGGGAAGCCGCCGCCTGCCTCGCCCGGGTGGCTCCGGATGCGCGGCTCGTTGAACACGCCATCGGAGGACACGCGCTGGACACCACCGGAGAGTCGCTCCCCGCCACGACCCTCGACGCGTGCATGGAAGCCGACGCGGTCTTCCTCGGCGCCGTGGGTAATCCTCGCTATGACAGCGCCCCCGAATCAACGCGCCCTGAACTCGGGTTGCTCGCCCTGCGCCAAGCCCTCGGCGCCTGGGCTAACCTCCGGCCCATTCGTGTCCACCCCGCCCTGGAGGATTGCTCCCCCCTGCGCCCGGAACGGATCCGAGGGGCCGACGTGATGATCGTCCGTGAGCTACTCGGCGGCATCTACTTCGGTGAACCGCGATCGCTGTCGTCCGACGACGGCGAACGCCACGCGCTCGACACCATGACCTACACTGAGGGCCAGATTCGCCGGGTGGCGGACCTGGCATTTCGGATCGCCCAGAAACGACGCAAGCGTCTCCTCTCGGTCGACAAGGCCAACGTGTTGGCGTGCTCCCGGCTGTGGCGGGCCGTCGTCAGCGAAGTGGCCGAGGGCTACCCCGAAGTCACCTGCGAACATGGCCTCGTTGATTCATGCACCCTCCGCATCCTCACCGACGCGCCTGACCTCGACGTGCTGCTCTGCGGCAACCTCTTCGGCGATATCCTCAGCGACGAGGCCGGCGCCCTGTGCGGATCCCTCGGCATGCTCCCGAGCGCGTCCATCGGCGACCGTCCCGGCGGGCTCTTCGAGCCGGTTCACGGGTCCGCCCCTGACCTCGCGGGCAGCGGCAAAGCCAATCCCGTGGGCGCGATCCTGAGCGCAGCCATGCTGCTCCACCACGGGCTTGATCGACCCGAAGCCGCGCACCAACTCGAGCGCGCCGTGGACGCGACCGTGGCCGACGGCATCATGACCGCGGACGTGGGCGGGAGCGCCACGACCGCGCAGTTCGGGGACGCGGTCCGCGCCAGGCTTGAGCCCAACTCTCCAATCGACGGCAGCGACGACTGAATCGGCGCCTCACCCGGACACCGGAGCTCCCAGCCGGGTCCCGGACGTACGCGGATGCGTGCTATCATCCGCCCACGTGGCTGATCGAATGGATCTTGGGCGGGTCGCGCCTCTGGCCGTCGTCCTCATCGTGGCCCTCGCTGGCGGCGTCGCGTTCTGGCTCACGCGGGAACCCCCCGCGGTTGACCTGCCCGCGCTCGACCTGTCTGGCGCCGCCCCCGGAGTCTCGGAAGCTGTAGCTGCCGCGCAAAAGTCCCTCCAAGAAGACCCCGAAGCCGGCGAGAGGTGGGGCCGTATCGGCGCCGTCCTCGACATCAACGGGCTGCAGACCGAGGCCATCCCCTACTATCGTGCGGCCATCGAGCGAGACCCGGACTGGCGGTGGCCGTACTTTCTCGGCATCTGCCTGCGCATCACCGACCTGGGTGCGGCCGCGGAGCAGTTCAAGGCCGCGGAGCGCCGCAATCCCGACCACCTCGGGCTGCTCATTTCATGTGGTCGAGCCCTCGACCAACTCGACCAGTCGGAGGACGCCCGCGAGCGCTTCGAACGTGCCCTCAAACAAGATCCGCAATGCGCGCCCGCGCTCGAGGGCCTCGCCGGCGTGGCCTTGCGTGCCGACAAGGTAGATGAAGCGAGGCGCCTCATGGAGCGCGCCACCAAGGCCGCGCCCCGCTATGCACCGGCGTGGCGTCTGCTGGCCGAGGCGCGTGATCGGGCAGGCGACGCCGAGGGCGGCAGGACCGCGCGCGACGCCGCCGCGCGGGGCTCCGACACCATGCCCGTCGCGGACGCGGAGCGAACAGCCCTGGCGCGGGACGAAGGCGTGCTTGAGGTGCATCGCCTGTCGCGGGAGCAAGGGTACGTAGGGACCGGCCGCCCACGCAGCGGAATCAAGGAGTGGCAGGACCACCTCGCCTTCGATCCTGAGTCAACCATCGCACACCAGCGGCTGTCGAAGCTCTACCTCGGATCCGGCGACGAAGCCAGGGCCCGCGAGCACCTCCAGCGCGCTATCGATCTCGCCCCCAAATCCCCTGACCCACACATTACATACGGCGTCGCCCTTACGGATCGCGGCCGTTTCGACGACGCGGAAGCGGCGTTCAGGTCGGCCTTGGCGAAGGACAGTGAGGCGCACGCTGCGCGGGTGCGCCTGGGCAGCCTACTCTGCGCCACCGGCCGCCTCGATGAGGGCGTCCGACTGCTCACAGCAGCCGTGACTCACGACCCGAACGACCCGGACGCGCTCTACAACCTCGGCGCCGCACAGCTCGAGGGAGGCGTCGCCGGACACGCGGCCCAGACGCTCTCGTCTCTCGCCGAGATCTACCCTCAACACGAGCTGGTCTGGGATTTGTGGGCCATATCCCTACAGAAGGTCGGCAAGGAATCAGAGGCTCGGGACGTCCTGCGCAAGGGCCTCGACAAAGCCCCCGGGAACATCCGGACGGTCAACCGTCTCGCGTGGCTCCTCGCTACCGCTCGCGACGACGCGGTGCGCGATGGAGCGCACGCGCTCAACGCGGCCAAGCGACTCGCCGACCCTCGCAATGCCCCGCCCTCTGCCGCCGTCCTCGACACGCTCGCTGCGGCGTACGCCGAGACCGGCGACTTCCAACAAGCGATCGCGACGGCGAAGATGGCCATAGAGATGGCGAACTCCCCGCCATCGGGCCGACCGGACGCGAAGCTGGCGGGGCGCATCCGCGATCGCCTCGAGACGTGCTACAAGGCGCAGCGGCCGTGGCGCGGACTCCCGTAGCGCCCCGCACCCACACAAACGCCCCCGACGAAATGTGATCGCCGAGGGCGGCTGTGCGCGATGCGCCACGCCCCGTGAGGGCCGAGCACAAAGAGCCTGATCAGAACGTCGCGCGATCGACCTGGCTGCTGACGATCTGGCCGTTGACCAGATAGACGACGACCGCGTCCGCTGTGATGCCCGCGTACTGGACCAGGGACCCCGGCGGGAGGATGAACGGCGCAGACGGGTAGGCGCTGGAGGGCACGAAGTGGAACGGGTTGCCCGGCAACGCCGGGGAGGAGAGGCTCGTGACGACAAAGTTGTCGAACATGATGCCGAAGAAGTTCCCTTGCCCGAGCGTGCTCGCGGGGGTGGTGGAGAAGAAGGTGTATCCCTCCGTGGTACCCGGCGGCGACGGGGCGGCGGTCAGGACGAGGTCGCCGACCCCTCCACCCGAGGTCTGGATATTGAAGCCAAACGGACCTGCCGTGATGTAATCACCCTTGATCCGGGTGGCGGGGGGGTTGGTGCCGTCCGTCACCGTCAGCGTCACGGTGTAGGTGCCGGGCGCCCCGTACGTGTGCGTCGGGTTGGCCTGGGACGACGTCGCGCCATCGCCGAAATCCCACGCCCACGAGGTGATCGAACCGGCGGTGGTGGTGCTCGTATCCTGGAAGCTCACGACGAGAGGGCTGGGCCCACTGGTCGTGTTCGAGGTGAAGTCAGCGAAGAGCCCCGACGGCGTCAGCGTCGTGTTCCACGTCTGGCTGATCTCCGCGGCGCTGAGCGCGCTGCTGTAGACACGGAACTCATCCAGATTGACCCCCGTTCGCAGCGACTGGGGTGACCCCCCGCCGTTGTAACCAGCGACCTGGAAGCCGGCCGAGCCGTTGATCGAAAGGCCGCCCGGCTGCGAGACGTTCCCGTTCAAGCTCCCGTCGATGTACAGGGACAAGTTCGTGCTCGCCGCGTTGTACACCCAGTGAACGTAGTGACCGCCCGTAAGCAGCGGCCCACCGACCGAACCGAGCTCCGTCAGCGGGCCACGCATGCGCACGTTGCCAGCGCCGGCCGAGCTGTTGATGTAGCAACGGAATTGTCCGGCCGTCGGGTCACCGAACACGTACATCAACTCCGTCGGATTGGGACTTGCAACACCGTGCAGGTGGATCCAGAAACCGATCGTCCACGAGCCCGAACCGAGATTCGTTACCCAATTCGTGTTGACCCGATTGCCACCCGTCCCGCTGGTGGAACCGGCGAGGCTGCCTCCAAATTGTCCCCCGCCCGCGGAGAGCTGATGCCCAGTAATCGACGGATTCGTCGAACCCTGCCCCGGCACCGCGACGTTGGCTGTGCTGGACCCGCTACCTTCGTTGAACTTGTAGTAGAGGACGTCGGGAACGCTCTGACCGGCAGTAAACGACGCGACCAACAAGACAGAGAGGGCAACCTGGACGCAAACGGGCATCCGCACGAGGGACATAGATATTCTCACGGCGACTTGTAAATGGAGGTACGGAGGGGAATCCGCGTGGGGGACGACGTCCATTGTAAACCGAGCCCCCCCCTGACGAGAGCCTGCAAAAACCAAAAGATCAGGCCAGAACCTCAGAAATCGGCTGCGCCCCCTCCACGCCGACGAGGCGCTGGTCGAGCCCCCCGTAGAAGTAGCTCAGCCCGTTTGGGTCGAGCCCGAGCAGATGCAACGTGGTCGCGTGCAGGTGCTTGACGTGATATCGATTGCCTACCGCGGCGCTACCGAGTTCGTCCGTCTCGCCGACCGAGACGCCACCCCTGACGCCGCCGCCGGCCATCCACATGGTGAAGCCGTAGCTGTTGTGGTCGCGCCCCGTACCCTTCGCGTACTCGGCGGTCGGTTGCCGACCAAACTCTCCCCCCCAGACGATGAGCGTCTCATCCAGCATTCCCCTCCGCTTGAGGTCCTTGATCAGGCCCGCGATGGGTCGGTCCGTCTCCTCTGCGTGCAGGGTGTGGTTCTTGACGAGATCATTGTGGGCATCCCACGTCGACTCGATGTGGTTCCCACCGGAGTAGATCTGGATCATCCGGACGCCGCGCTCAACGAGACGCCTGGCGAGCAAGCACTGACGCCCGAAGACATCGGTGCGCGCGTCACCGACACCGTAGAGCTCCTTCGTCTCCTCCGGCTCGCTTTCCAGATCGACGGCTTCGGGCGCCGTCGCCTGCATCCGATACGCCAGCTCATAGCTCGACATCCGCGACGCCAATGCGTCGTGCCCCCCGACGCGCCCGAGGTGCTCTTGGTTGTACTCCTGGAGTACGTCAAGCATCCGACGCTCCATGGGCCGGTCCACGCCCTTCGGATTATCCAGATCGAGGATCGGCGTCCCCTGAGCCCGGACAACGGTGGCCTGGTAACGCGCGGGCATGTAGCCGCTCGACCAGTTCTTGGCGCCGCTGATGGGACCGCCTCGAGGGTCGAGCATGACGACGAAACCCGGCAGATTTTCATTCAACGAGCCGAGGCCGTAGTTGACCCACGAGCCGATGCATGGGCCGCCGGAGAGGATCCGTCCGGTGTTCATCTGCAGCATGGCCGACCCGTGGATTGGAGAGTCCGCCGTCATGGAGTGGAGGAACGCGATGTCGTCGACACACGACCCCACGTTCGGGAACAAGTCGGAGACCCACTTGCTGCACTCGCCATACTGCTTGAAGTTCCACCGCGGCTCCACGATGCGGCCTTCGTTCTTGTGACCGCCACGGCCAAAGGTCTTCACCTTGACCGTCTTGTCGTTCATGCCGTTGAGCGCGGGCTTGTAGTCGAAGGTGTCTATGTGGCTTGGCCCGCCATACATGTAGAGGAAGATGACCGCCTTCGCCTTGGCGACGCGCGGAGCGAGAGCGGGGAGAGCCCCGTCCCGTTGCATCATCGCAGCGAGGGCGGCGCTGACGAAGCCGGCACCGCTATGGCACAAGAAGTCCCGTCTCGTGCGGCCCAGAACTCCGTGATTCAGTCGTGGATCGATCATCGCAGGTACAAGAACTCGTTGAGGTTCAAAGCGACCACACAAAACCGCGTCAACGCCGTCTCCCCGTCAAGGCCCAGGTCATTGCCGAGGTCGTCGCAGAGCTGGCGACCCCGCGCGATCTCCGCCGCGCTGGGGACGCGCTGAAGTACACGCTCGAGGGCGCGCGTCACCTGCGCTGTCAGGTCCTTCGGGAAGAGTCGCCGAAGGTCCTTTGCGAAGGCGCGCGCCTGTTCGTTGGAGAACGCGCTATTCATCAACGACAAGGCCTGGGTCGGCTGATTTGTTGTGAAGCGCACCGGACATGTGAAGTCCGTATCCGCCGCGTCGAAGGTCGCCAG
This sequence comes from Planctomycetota bacterium, assembly GCA_002683135.1. Taxonomy (GTDB): domain Bacteria; phylum Planctomycetota. Next base: position 38,399 of record NYSS01000099.1, read on the forward strand.
GATCGGCAGGATCAACGAACGCTTGACGTGCACATACACGCTACGGCGAGCCTGTAGTCGAGGCGACGAGACCGGCCATCCATCCCCCGGCCTTGACTGACCGGCGAGCACATCCCGGGAGATCTTCGGGTACACGCTCGGCCCATAGAGATCGCGATTGAGCTGGCCCGACACCGTGAGGATCGCGTCACGGACCTCCTCGGCGGAGAGCCGGCGCAAATCAAACCGCCACAGCAGCTCATTGCCCGGGTCGATGCGCTCGGAGCGCGAATCGGACACGTACGCTTGCCGCCAACTCATGGATGTGAGGATCAGCCGATGGAGCCGCTTCAGACGGAATCCGCCCCGCGCGAATTCCGTGGCGAGCCAATCCAGCAGCTCCGGGTGGGTCGGAGGGCGCCCCTGAAGCCCAAAGTTGTTCGCCGACGGGACGATCGGTCGACCGAAGTGGTGCTGGAATATTCGGTTCACCATGACCCGGGCCGTGAGCGGGTTGCCCTCGCTCGCGATCCAGCGGGCCAGCGCCAATCTCCGCCCCGTCGACGCGCCGCTCGCTGGCGTAGCGATCGACGGATCAGGCACGCCCAGGACCGTCGGGAAACCGGGTTCTACGAGGGCGGCCTTCACATGCGGGTTGCCACGAATGAGGACGTAAGTCTTGCGGGGCCGAGGCCCGTGCTCCTTGACGCAGAGGGCCTGCGCCAGGGCCGCGGGGGGACGGCCTCTGCGCTCTCGCAGACGCTTGGTCAAGCCGGCGTACTCCTTGACCTCCCCCTGGCTCAAGATCGCCCCCGCGCGCTTTTCGACCAGGGCCACGCGGTTGCGCTCGTGCTTGAATTCCTCGTGATCGACTGGCTTGAAGCTCGGCTTGACCTTCGCCTCAATCGCGGCCAGCCGCTCCCGGATGGACGCCAGTTCTCCCTGGTGTGCCACCACCGCATCCGTGTGGGTCTCCCGCTCTTCAGGGGAGGCGACGACACGAACCGACGCGTCGACCACGGTGCCGTGAGACCGCACGCCATAGCGCCGTATGTTCCGCATGAAGGCGAGCATGCGGTAATAGTCTGACTGCGGGATGGGGTCCAGCTTGTGATCGTGGCACCGCGCGCAGTTCATGGTCAGACCGAGGAACGCCTGCGAGGTCGTGGCGACGATGTCGTCCAGGTCGTCGTACAACGCTTGCTCGGGGTCCGCCGGCTCGTCGTCCCACTGACCCAATCGGTAATAACCGGTCGCGGTGATGGTCTCCGCCGTCGCGCCCTCAAGCTCGTCCCCCGCGAGCTGCTCAAGGATCATCTGGTCGTACGGCTTGTCCTCATTGAGCGAGCGGATCACCCAGTCCCGGTACTTCCATACAAACGGCTTGGCCCCGTCGCGCTCAAAGCTGTTGGTCTCGGCATATCGAACGACGTCCAGCCAATGACGGCCCCACCGCTCGCCATAGTGGGGCGAGGCGAGCAGACGATCGATCACTCGCTCCCATGCACCGGGGCGATCATCGGAGAGGAAAGCGGCGACCTCTTCAGGACTCGGCGGCAAACCGATGAGATCGTGATACGCGCGGCGGATGAGCGCCTGACGCGTGGCCTCGGGCGCCGGGCGTAATCCGGCACGCTCGAGCTTAGCCAGCACGAAGGCATCAATCGGATTCGCGACCCAGGCGCCGTCAGCCACCGTCGGTAGCGACGGCCGGCGGATCGGTTGAAACGCCCAGTGCGCCCGGGTCTGATCGTTGACCTGCGGCGTCGTCGCGTGAGCCTCGACCTTCGGCGCCTCCGCCTCCAGGTCGGGGTCGAACGGAGCCCCAAGGCGTGCCCACTGGGTCAGGATCTCCACTTCGGCCTCGGGGAGCTTCGTCTTCGGCGGCATCTCGAAGACCTCGTGTTTCACCGCCCGCAGCAGCAGGCTGTCGCGCGGAGTGACGAGGGAAATCGCCGGCCCAGATTCCCCACCCCGCAAGACACCTTCCCGACTGCCAAGGAACAGCCCGCCGCGCAGCGGAGAGCCCGGGCCGTGACACTTGCCGCAACTCCGGGTGAGGATCGGATGGACCCGTTCGCCGTAAAACGCGCGACGCTCCGCCTCGGTCATCTGCGGCAATGGTGGCGTCAGATCGACGAGCTCCACGTCATCGAACCAGGCCTCACCAACCGAACGCCCCCAGCCACCGAACAGGAGGTTGACCAGGAGACTGCGGCGGTTCCCCGACTCGAACGTGCTCACCAGCTGCGTCCACCCCCGATCTCCATGAATCGCTTCGGTCTTGCCTTCGCGCTGCAGCTCGTGGAGATTGAGTTGCGCGCCGTATCCCCCCCGCTTGTCGAGGCCCTTGACCTTCACCCACGCCGAGAGCCGATACCGCGTCTGCGGCGCCACCTGGACCTCGAAGCTGAAGCTCGCGTCACCGCCGTCGGTGGAGCTGATCTTGACGCAGCGCTTGCCGCTGTGCGCAAACCCGTCCTCGACCGCGAAAGCGGCCTTGCCACTCCATGTGTTGAGCCGCCAGCCGGACGGCAAGGCCCGATCGTCGATCCGCTCGAAGGACCCGTTATCGATGAGATTGCCGGGTTCTTGCGCAGGCGCGCTCGCCGCCAGCAGCGCCAGAATCAACTGGGTTATCCGTCTCACGTTTTCAGCATGAATGACCGCGCACGGGGCCGCAAGACCCCCATCTGGACTACCACCCCCCGGCCGCCTGACCACGACGACCACGGGGAGCTATGATGGGGGGATGCCCGACTTGCCCTCACCTGACTCTCGGCACCCGCAGACAGAGGCCACTGGAGGACTCCCATGTACCTGATCCGCACCGGCGCCCGCCCCATCCTCGTGTTCGTCCTTTTCGGGATCGCAATCGGCGGCTCCGCGATGGCGCAGAGCGGCACCGAACGCCCCCGCGCTAACTGGGAACTGGCCGACAAGTACTCCAGCAGCTTCCTCCGGCAGTTCACCTACAGCACCTCCGTCACCCCGCGATGGATCGGCAAGACCGATCGCCTCTGGTACTCGTACAAGACCAGCGCCGGGACGAAGTACTGGCTGGTCGACGCCAAGGCGCGCACCAAGGCGCCGCTGTTCGATCACAGCCGGATGGCCGCGCTGGTGTCCGAAGCGACGGGCGAGGCGCAAACCGCACGGGCCCTGTCACTGTCGGGCCTCAAGGTCTCCGACGACGAGAAGACGTTCGACTTCACAGCAGGTGGACACCGCCTGAGATACCACGTGGACAAGGACACGATCGAGAGCCGCGGCAAGGCGCGCGGCACCTCCGCTCGTGGCAGCTCCAGTCGCGGACGTGGCAGGAGCGGGCGACAGACCCGGACCCGCTCCAGTCGTGGCCGTGGCGCGACCCGCGGGCGCAGTAGCCGCGGGAGATCGACCTCCCCGGACGGGAAGATCAAGGTCTTCTCGCGCGAGCACAACCTGTTCATCGTCGAGGGCAAGCCCTCCTCCACCGTGGCTGCGGTGGACAAGAAGCCCGATGCTCCGGCGAAGGCGGCTGCCAAGAATGGGGCCTCGGTGAAGGCGGACGCCAACGGTGACAACGGGATCCAGGCAAAATCCCAACGCACGTTCGGCTCCGAGGACATGACGGACTCCGAGATCGCCAGGTTCCTCAGACGCGTCTCCAGCGGTGAGAAGCTGGACGCCAAGGAGGTGAGCGGCAGCCGCGGTCCGCGGCTCGTGTTTGACGACGCCGCCGCGACAGCTCTGTCGACCACAGGCGAAGCTGAGTACGGGTTCGGTGGCAGCTCGGGGAGCCGCTCGAGGGCCTCCGTGTCCTGGAAGAGCGACTCCAGCGCGTTCTACACCACCCGCCGAGACAGCCGCGGGCTGCAGGAGCTCAGCCTCGTTGATTCGATCGCACAGCCGCGCCCCAAGGTGCGCAACTACAAGTACTCGATGCCCGGCGAGGAGAAGGTCCGCAAGTCCGAACTTCACGTCTTCCACCGCGATACGAACAAGCTCATTCAGGTAGAGCCGCGCTGGAAGGACGAGAGTTACTCCACGACCACCTGGTGGGACAACGGACAGCTGCGGATCTACCGCACCAGTCGCACCCGGCGAGACATGGAATACGGCGTCGTCGACCCGAAGACCGGCAAGGTCACGACCCTGCTCATCGAGTCGGTGGCCAGGGGCAACCTCAACACCCAACGCATGCGCTGGATGGAGGACAAAAAGAGCTTCATCTGGTGGTCGGAGAGATCCGGCTGGGGCCACTACTACCTGTACGACGCCGACGGAAAGCTGAAGAATGCGATCACGAAGGGGCCGTTCCGCGCCTCCAGCATCGTCTCTCTCGACGAGGAGAAGGGCGTGATGTGGGTCCGCGGAAATGGCCGTGAATCCGGCGAGAACGTGTACTACGAGCACTTGTATCGCGTGAACCTGGACGGCACCGGCCTGACCTTGCTCGACCCCGGCGACGCGAACCATCGCAGCACCCTGTCTCCTTCCAAGCGATTCCTCGTTGATAACGCATCCCGCGTCGATCGAGCGCCCGCCTCGACGCTGCGCGACGCGCAAGGCCACGAGATCATGAAGCTTGGGGAATGCGACCTCTCGCGCCTCTACGAAGCCGGCTGGCGCATGCCGGAGACGTTCACCGTGAAGGCCGCGGATGGCGTCACGGACCTCTACGGCAACATGTGGAAGCCCTTCGATTTTGACGCCAAGAAGCGGTACCCGATCATCCTCAGCGTCTATCCCGGTCCGCAGATGGAAGGTGTATCGCACACGTTCTCCGCGACTGGCGGCCGCCAGCAGCTGGCCCAGCTCGGGTTCATCGTGATCCAGGTCGGGCACCGCGGCGGGACACCCAAGCGCGACCGCGCCTATGGGTCCTATGGCTACTGGAATCTGCGTGACTACGGCCTGGCCGACAAGAAGTCCGCCGTCGAGCAGCTCGCCGCGCGGCACAGCTTCATCGACGTCGATCGGGTCGGCATGTACGGGCACTCCGGAGGGGGATTCATGACGGCGGCGGCGCTCCTCCAGGTGCCCTACAACGACTTCTTCAAGGTCGGCGTGTCCTCCGCAGGCAACCACGACAACAACATCTACAACAGCTCCTGGAGCGAGCGCTACCACGGGCTGAAGGAGGTCCCGGTCGAAGAGAAGAAGGACGAGAAGACTACCAAGCAAGGCGACGCCAAAAAGCAAGGCGACGCCACCAAGCAAGGCGACGCCAAGAAGCAAGGCGACGCCAAGAAGCAAGGCGACGCCAAGAAGCAAGGCGACGCCAAGAAGCAAG
>NYSS01000100.1 GCA_002683135.1 Planctomycetota bacterium
ACCAGCGAGCGTAACGGGCAAACCCTGTCGCGACAAGTGGTTGCGAGCTTGCCCCATGGGGGTGCGGTGGTACCTTGCCCACGGTGATAGGCCAGCACGGGCCAAGGGGGACTCCGCTTGCGCTACAAGGGCTTCGAACTGTACCCCTTCCAGGAGCAGGCGATCCGCGCCGTCGAAGCCAGGCAATCAGTCCTCGTCTCCGCGCCGACGGGCGCCGGCAAGACCGTGATCGCCGAATTCGCCATCGACCGCGCCCTCGAGCTGAAGGAGCGCATCGTCTACACGTCTCCCGTCAAGGCGCTCACCAACCAGAAGTACCGCGACTTCCACGACGAGTACGGCGACGAGATCGGGATCATGACCGGGGACGTGACGCTGAACGCACACGCTCCTGTCGTCCTGATGACCACGGAGATCCTCCGCAACACGATCCTCGAAGACGCAGAGCGAATGAGCGACGTCTCGTACGTGATCATGGACGAGATCCACTACATCTCCGATATCGATCGGGGCACGGTCTGGGAGGAGAGCATCATCTTCGCGCCGCCCGGTGTTCGCTTCCTCGGGCTCTCAGCGACCATCAGCAACCTGGACGAGTTTTGCGGCTGGGTGCAGAGCGTCCGCGACGACGAGGTGGAGCTCGTCGAGACCGACTTCCGCCCGGTCCCTTTGAAGCACCACCTGTTTGTACCCGGCGCTGGGGTTACCCGCGTATCCGGGATGAACAAGGCGGTTGAGCAGATCCGTCGGCCACGCCGGGGACGGGGTCACAGACCGCCTGACGTCATCGACCACCTCATCAAGGAGGACCTGCTCTCGTGCCTGTGCTTCTGCTTTTCGCGTCGCGAATGCGAGGCGCGCGCGCGCTCGACACAGCGGCGCCGGCTGCTGAACAACCACGAACGCGAGCGCATCCTGCGATCTTTCGACGAGCTTTGTGAGCGCTACGAGGTCGATCCGCGCGACCAGGCATCCGAGTTACGGCAGCTCGCCGGACGGGGGATCATGTACCACCACGCCGGGTTGCTGCCGGTGTACAAGGAGGTCGTCGAGCGCCTGTTCACTACGGGTCTGGTGAAGCTCCTGTTCACCACCGAGACCTTCGCGGTCGGCGTGAACATGCCCGCCCGCTCGGTCGTGTTCTCAGCCTTGCGGAAGTTCGATGGCGTCGGGTTCAGCTATCTCAAGACGCTGTCGTACTACCAGATGGCGGGGCGGGCTGGCCGCCAGGGAATGGACGACGAGGGCAACGTCTTCAGCGTGGTGAACCTGGAGTACGACACTCAGAAGGACCTCAAGAAGGTCATCTTCGGCAAGATGGAGCCGCTGCAAAGCCGCTTCAACCTGTCGTACTCGGCAGTGCTCAACCTCTACCAGGCGCTCGGCGAAGAGGAGATCTACTCCGCCGTCGACCGTTCTCTCGCGGCATGGCAGAGGGGCGGGAGCTCCAAGAAGGACCGGGCTCTGCTCAAGGCCCGGCTCGACATCCTGACCAAGGCGGGCTACTTGGCGGACGGCGAACTGACCGGCAAGGGCCGAATCGCCTCGCGCATTCAGGGCTACGAGATCCACGTCGCCGAGCTGTTCTGGGCGGGCTGCTTCGAGACCATAAGCCCCGAGGAGTGCGCGGTCATCGTGGCCGGCATCGTGTTCGAAGCCCGGCGCGGAGACTTCCACCAGCGCATCGATGCGAGTGGACTCGGGGCGGTCCGCAACCGCGCACGCAAACGCATCGCAGAGTTTCGCCGCACGGAGCAGCGCCACGGGCTTGAGGAGACCATCAAAGCACCGGACTGGGGGCTCTCGGCGGCGGTCCAATCCTGGGCCCGCGGGGCGGCCCTCGAGGACCTCCGCGGCTTCACCTCCTCCCAGGACGGGGACGTGGTCCGCAACCTGCGCATGACCGTACAGATCCTGCGCCAGTTCGCGAACGCAGCCAAGGAGGATCTCGGGCTGCACGACCGCCTCCTGGAGGCCATGAACCTGATCAACCGCGACGAGGTCGACGCTGCGCGCCAGCTCCGCCTCGGCTGAAAGTCGCCGCGGTCAGTTGGCCTTCTTCTTCGGCTCTGCCATCGCTTTGAAGGGCGAAACGTCATCGTTGACGCGCATCGCCGTGAGCGTGGTCTTACCTCGCGCGATCGCCGGGAGTTGCTTGCCCACGCGCTCGATGCTCGACGGTAAGAGGAGCCCTGAGACCACGTGCCACCGGAGGATAAACCCGGTGTCGAACGACGGCTGAGAGGGATGCGCGGGCGTATGAGTCCGCGACATCTTGACGATGACGAGCCCCTGATCGCGCTGCTCGTACTCTTCATGCTGCACAACGCGCTCGCCGCTACGATACGTCTTGTCCAGCTTCCACGGCACGCGATTGCGGTTCAAGTGGATCACGACGCGCGTCAATCTGTGCACCTTCTTGGGCTCGAGAACGATGCGGATTTCGTCCGCGTCGTTGATGCGGATCTTTCGGATACGCCCGTTCCACTCGCGATATCGCTGGGACAAGGACATCCCACGGACAATCGCCGCCAGACTCCGCGCGACCTGACGAAAGTCCTGCCGGACCTTCTCAAACTGCTCCTCAGAGAAGCCAGGAAGCCCACCCAACGGGAGCAGCTCTTTCTTGCCTGGATCGACGCCGAGGAGGTCGACCCGATCCCCCGAGGAGCGGCGCCAGGAATAGGCCACGAGGTAGGGCGCCGGACGGAGGGGATCTCCCTCTGCTCCCGGATAGAGGGGGCGGAAACGGAACGACAGCGCCTCCAACGACGGCTGGGCGTAGATGCGGCTGTCCAGATGACGCAACCAACCCCTGGCGTCGTCTCCTGGGTCCTGCGCGACAGCGCGGGGGACGCAGGAGAGCACCAGTAGCAAGGCGAAAAAACGGGGCTCGCTGGACAGGCCCCTACTCCAGAAGGAGCGTGATCTGGCGGTGAACCACCACGCCCTCGCAGGGAAGGAGGAACTGCTCACAATGGGGCACGAATCCCGCAGCAAAAATGCGGAGGGACACGTTACCGGGCGGGACGTGGTCCATGCGCAACGTGCCTGCACTCGTCGTGTAGCCGAACAAGCGCGGACCGATCAAGCGCCCGTTGTTGTCAGTAACCGTGAGTCGCGCCAGCGCCGCCATCACGGGGTTACCCGCCGGATCACGCACGTCCGCCGTCACGGTTCCGCCGGGCTGCAGCGTGATCACAACGCCGTTCTCGTGCAGTTGACGCGTGATCGGCCAGATCTCATCCAGAGCGTATTCGGGATGGGACGCGATCAAGCGGTAGGCATGGGCACCCAGACCCTCGATCTGGAAACCGCCAAGCTCGTTGGTGTGAACGACGAAGGGGTCCTCCGCGGTGGGGGTCAGGACCGCGACTTCGATCTGGCAGCCCCGCAGCGGCGCCCCAAAGCCATCGGAGACAACCCCCTCCAGAGTCCACTCCTCGTCGAGGACAAGGACGGGGTGGCCGGCTGGCCCTGACATCGGCAAATTCACGGTCGCCGTCGCCGCACCGTATCCCGGCGCCGTCGCCGTCAGGATGTACTGGCCACCCGGATACAGGGACTCGAACGAGAAGGTGCCCTGGGCGGTGGCGCTGACCACTCCAGCCGGCTGCATGCGGAACCGATCGTACGCAGACACCGAGACCGGCACCGGCGGAGCGTTCTCCGAGGTACCGATCACGACCGTGCCGTCCAGGCGCCCACCGGGAGTGAGGCCGACCGCCTTGTGGACGACCAGACCAGGGGTGATCGAACGCAGCTGCAGCCGCCGCGACTTGTAGTGCGGGTGACTGACCTCGAGATATCCACTTCCGCTCTGTACGCCGGTGAAACGGTATCCGCCACGTGCGCCCGTTGTGGCCGTGAGCGGCCGCGTGGTGATGCCCATCTGCAAGAGGACCGTAGCTCCCGAGACCTGCTCGTTCGTGAGCAGGTCCGTGACCAGCCCCTCAACCGTGGCCGCCATGGTCAGCGTCACGAGTCCGCTGTTCGTGGCGTACAGGTTGACTGTCTCGCGAGCGTGCCCCTGCGCCTGCACGTGGATGACGTAAACGTGACCCTCACGGCGCGGAACCTCGAATGAACCGTCGGCCGCAACCGAAACGACCTCACAGACCGGTGCGTGGAACGGCACGCCCGCATCGCTGAACACATTGCGGCGTTCGTTGACGATGATCACCGGATCGTCCACCGGTTGGCCATCACTATCCACCACACGGCCACGGAAGGGGGAACGGCGCGGATAGTCCGCGCGATCTCTCGAACGACCGCGCGCTGTAGCGGCGCGAGGAGCGGGCCGTAACGCTGCAGCGCGAGGATCGCCACTGGGTCCGCTCACCTCGCGTTGGGACGACGCCGCGCTGCCAGCATCACCCCCAACCGGTTCGACCACCGCCGCGCCCACCGCGCCATGACTGGCCGTCAGCGACACCCCACTGGTGAGATCGGTACGAACGCCGTCTTCGTCCCGGCCATTGCTTGGCATGAACAGCGCAAAGGCGCCAGCCAACAGCAACAGCGGGACCGCGATGAGAATGACGCTTTCACGACCAAGTCGCATCGAAGCCGTCGTCTCCAGACGGTCGAAGATCTCTGCAGCCGCTCACCTCATGGTGGGTTGAGGGCGACCGCACGAGATCATTCTAAGGCCGTACCGCGAATACCGGCAACGGGGAAAATCGGAAGCCCCCCCATCGGACAGCAAAGGCTCCGCGCCGACAGAGGGCTCTCACCCAAACCCCTGATAGCCAAGAGTTTCTAGAACGGAACGTCGTCGTCGGGGGCGTAGTTGCCGCCGCCCTGGGCAGTGGATTGGGCCCCAGCATCCCCTGCCGGGGCTGCCGCCGGACGACCCGCCGGACGACCACCGGGAGCGCTGGCGCCGCCATCACGGCCGCCGAGGAACTGGAAATTCTCGATGAACACTTCCAGTTTGCTGCGCTTGCCCGAGCCGTCCTTGGCCTCCCACTGACGGTAGTCCAAGCGGCCCTCAATGAAGAGAGGACGCCCCTTGGTCATGTATTGGTTGATGATCTCGGCAGGCTTGCCCATAGCCTTACAGTCGACGAACGTCGTTGCCTCCCGCTTTTCTCCCGACTGGTTGTCGGTCCACGAGCGGTTCACCGCTATGCCCAGCTCGACCACCGGGGTCCCACTGGGCAAGTACTTCAGTTGCGGGTCTCGGGTGAGGTTCCCGATGAGCATGACCTTGTTGAAATTGGCCACCGAACGACTCCTTCACGTATTAAGGGGAAAAAAGCGGTCTCTGGAGAGCCGTTTTTATTGTCAGGACACCGAGGGCCACGTGCCGATGAAGACAGCAGCGCGCCGCCGGGCTCCGTTCCGGGACGCCATTCTACGGGCGGGGGGGACAACGTCACCCCTTGGCTCGCTGACTCTAGGAGGAATCCAGCCCATGTCGACTCCCGAAGGTGACCGCCGCCAGGCACCGCGTGTGAGTACCGATCTCCAGGGGACTCTCGGCAGCGGCGAGGCCGTGACGTGTAACGTCGTAAACCTCTCCAAAACCGGGGCCCTGGCCGTTTCCTCACAGCCGTTCGACGAAATGAGCGTCGTCCAGATCTCCGTTTCCGTCAAGAATGACGACGGACAGTCCGAGGATTTCGCCTGCGAAGCCGCGGTGGTTCGCTGCGCCCCCCGGCCCGACGGTCGGCACGATCTCGGTCTGTACTTCACGGCCGTCCCCGATGCGGCGCGCGCCGTCTTGAATCGCATCATCGAATCCGGCTCAATCCTGCCCGTCTGATGGGCTGAGACGCCACGGCCCCCGGCATCCGCCTGATTCCGCGGCGACGACGCCGGTGCCGCTCAAGCGGCCTCGCCAGACGACCTTCGAGATGCGCGCGAATCGTCGCTCTTGGTCTCAGCCCGTGACCACGACGACGCGGGCCACGCCAGCCAGATCGTTGATGCTGCGAACCTCGCCATGCCGCCGCAGACGTTCGGCCCCGTCCTCCCCCACCTCCATGACCAGAGCGCCGCCCTCCGCGAGCAACGGCAACCCCTCCTCAACGAGGCGGAGGTGGAACGCGATCGGGTCCTCCCCTGCGTGCAGGGCGGAGGTGGGCTCGAAATCCCGAACGTCCTTCGGTAACCCGGTCATCTCTGCGGTGCTGATGTACGGAGGATTGGACACGATGAGGTCGAACGGCCCGTCATCGCGGAGCGGCGCGCACAGATCTCCGCAGACAAACCTGATATCCGCGTCAGGGACGAGACGAGCGGCATTGGCTCGGGCGACATTCAGCGCATCCTCGTGGGCGTCCACCGCGACCAGGCAGGCGCCGGGGACCTCGTGCGCGATGCTGATCGCGATGCAACCGCTACCCGTACCGACGTCCGCGATCCGGGGTCGGGCCCGACCACCGAGGAGCGACACGGCCTCATCGACAAGGTGCTCGGTCTCCGGCCGGGGCACGAGACAGCGACGGTCAACTTCGAACGTGAGGCCGAAGAACTCCCGCTCTCCCAGGATGTAGGCGACCGGCTCACCCGCCGCCCGCCGCTTGACCAACTCCCGATACAGGGCGCGTTCTTCCTTCGACACCGGGCGGTCGTGAGACACGTACAGGTCGAGACGGTCGCACTCAAGCGCGCGGGTGAGGAGGAGCTCTGCGTCGAGGCGAGGAGACGCACACCCGCGCGCCGCAAGGTAGTCCTTCGCGGCGCGCAGGAGCTCAAGGACGTTCAAGCTAAGCGTCGCCGCCCTCTTTCACATCGTCGCCAGCGGTCTTCGCGGGAAAACCACCGCCGCCAGTACCCGGACGCGGACGCCGGGCAGCGCCGCCCGACTTCGACGGCGTCGCCCCGGCGTCGGACTTCTTGCTGCCGCTCGCTATGGAGAAGACGATGAAGCCGACGAGGAACAGCTCGGCAAGCATGGTGACGTAGAAGCCCATTCCGAAGCGGTCAAAGACCTGCTGCATCTCAGCGCTGACCTTGCCTTCAAGGACCATGCCGAAGTTGCCGAAGATCGCACCGAGGGTGTCGCCGACCTGGTTGAAACCGTTGACCTCGAAGCCAGGCGTATAAGCCTCCTTCGAACACGCAACGAAACCGCTCCCCTTGCTGAAGTAGAGCACCGCGAGGGCGATGAACCAGGTCATCAGCGTCGGAGTCAAGCCGAGCTTGCGATTCCACACGTTCACCACGCCGGCGATCACCATCGCAATCGAGCACAACAGGATCAGGATCTTGCCCAGGCCCATCCCCGGATCCTGCACGCCCGCGATCGTCGGCGGGACGTCCTTGTCGAAGTTGTAGTGGAGCTCAACCGCGCGCTTGTAGTTCGCGGCCGTGATGACCGCCGCATGGCGGGCGGGCTCGGTGAGACTCGGCGCCTGGGTCTGGATCGGCGTCTCCAGGACGTACTCGACGTCGTTCGCGCCGTGCCAGGGGAGCAGCGCGCCGATCAAGTACGCGACGCCCAGCCACAAGAACATCCACGTCTGGCCGTGGACCTTCCCAGGCCAGACAAGAAAACTGGCGCGCAGGGGCGGCGGCGCCGGAACGTCGGGAGTGTTGGAAGTCGTCTCGTCGGACATGTGCCTTTTCTCCTGAGGGTGCGGAGCGCGCGATGGATCATTCGAGGCCGGAGGCCAGATCCTGCAGGCGCTGCTCCCGATCATATTCAGCGAGGGATTCGATCAATTCGTCCAGCTCCCCGTCAAGGACGGACTGCAGGTTGTGCAGGTTCACCTTGATGCGATGGTCCGTAACCCGGGTCTGCGGGAAGTTGTAGGTGCGGATGCGCTCGCTCCGGTCACCCGAGCCGATCAGCGACTTGCGCTGGCTCGAACGCTCGGCGTGCTGCCTCTGGCGCTCGGCGTCGTAGAGCCGGGTGCGGAGGATTTTCAGAGCCTTGGCCTTGTTCTTGTGCTGGGACTTCTCGTCCTGACAAGACACGACGAGCCCCGTCGGGACATGGGTGACGCGGATGGCAGATGACGTCTTGTTGACGCTCTGGCCACCCGGACCAGACGAGCGAAACGTGTCAATGCGCAGGTCGCCGTCGCTGAGCTTGACATCGACCTCGGTCGCTTCGGGGAGCACCGCGACCGTCGCCGCCGACGTGTGAATGCGGCCCTGCGATTCCGTCTCCGGGACCCGCTGGACTCGGTGCCCGCCGCTCTCGTACTTGAGCGCGGCGTAAGCCCCCCGGCCCTTGATATTGAGCACCGCCTCCTTGACGCCGCCCTTCATTGCCGACGCGGTGAGGTCCATCACCTCNACCCNCCAGCCGCGGCGATCACAGACGGCGGAGTACATGCGGAGCAGCTCTCCCGCCCACAGCGTCGCCTCATCGCCCCCCGTGCCTGCGCGGATCTCCATGATCGCGGCGGCGATGCCGTCGTCCGGGTCCTTAGTGAAGTCCGCCAGCAGCTCGCGCTCCTTCGGGTCCCACTGCGGCTCGAGCTCTTCGAGGATCTCCTGGGCGAGGCCCTGCATGCCCTCATCCCCGTTGGCTTCCGCGAGCTCTTCCTTCGCCTCGTCGATCTCCTTCGCCAGCTTCTTCAGCTCACGAAAGAGCGTGACGGTCTCCGCGACCTTGCCCCGTTCACGTAGAACGGCTGCCATCCGGCTGCCATCCGAAGCGACTTCGGGATCAGAGATCATGGCCTCGAGCTCAAGGAACCGATCCTCGATCTTCTGGAGCTGAGGCTCGACCCGCACGAAGAGGGACGAGTCCATGGAAAGCCCGATCGGCTCAGTCCTCGTCGCCGCCCTTGCGTGACGCGCTGAGCGAGTCGCCCTTCATGCCGTACCGCTTCATGAACTTCTCCACCCGGCCTGCGGCATCGACGAACTTCTGCTTGCCGGTATAGAACGGGTGACACGCTGAGCAAATCTCGACGTTGATGGACTCGACGGTGGCTCGGGTCTCGAAGGTGGCTCCGCAACCGCAGGTCACGCTGCACGTCATGTACTTGGGGTGGATCTTGGGCTTCATTGCCTGTCCCTGTGGTGCCGAGAGATTACCGACCCCTCGACGAATTCCCGCAAGTCTGTAATCAACAGAGACTTACGGTTAGAATTGGGAGAACAGAGTAAATTAGCAGCCCGNCCCAGACCCGGCAAGCCATGGATCACCTCCTCCCGGTCCTCGTCGCCGACGAGATCCGCCACGCTCTTCCCGGGCTCCGCGTGCACACGATGNTGTTCGAAGGAGCTCGCATCGGCGTCGGCCACGCAGGCCTCGACCCGCTCCGTCAGCGACTCGTGAGGCGCGTAGATCAGNTCTGCGAGCGCCACGGCCACATCGCCGACATCCCCACCGTCCGCGCCCTGATCGGGCTGCTGGCGGATCTCGGGCAGGACCCCTACGCCAATGCCCCGTCCTTGCTACGTCGCGGTCAGGCCATGACCCGGCGGGACCCCTTCCCCGTAGAAAACGACGCGCAAGACGCGGCCCTCCTCATCTCGCTCTACTACATGGTGCCGGCGTTCCTGCTGGACGTGGACCAGCTGCGTCCCCCGCTCGTGCTGCGCCCGTCGTCAGACGCCACGATCGGGCTGACCCCGACGGCAACCACCCACGCCTCGAGCGCCCTCGTCCTCAGCGACGAAGAGAAGATCCTGCGCAGCGTCCAGCATGAGATCGGCCGCGCGCCGGTCACCGAACTGACCCGGAGCTTCGCCTTGGTTCTCCTGGACCCGGGCGTGGACGGCGGGCTCGACCCCGAGCGAACGGTGCAGCGGGTGGATAACTGGATCTCGACCTTGACGTCCGCCGAGCTCCTCAAGGCGACCGTGAGCCCGTAGCCGCGTCGCGCACGGACCTCTGCGTCACCCCCGGGTCCGCCGTTACTTCTTCTTAGGTAGCGGGACCTTCGGNCNCNTCACCANNNNCGCGAGCACCTCGTCCGTGATGTCCAGCGAANCGTGGGCGTAGATGAACGGGCGGGTGAGGATGTCGCCGACGAGCTCGCTCTTGGTGCGGCCCTGGACCTCGCCGTCCGAGATCATCGCCACGGCGACGAACCCANGCTCCTCCGCNACCTGCTTGACCACCGCCTTGCAGCGGCCATAGACATCGCGNAGNGCCTCGACCACCTTCAGCTGGAACTCGATGCGGATGATCTTCCGCTCNAGGTCCAAGGTCGCCTCGAGCTTCTTGATGCGCTTGAGCNGAGCCAGGTGCTCGGGGCTCCCCGGCTCCAGCAGCTCGAGAGAGTCACGGAGCGAGGTCATCATGGCGACCTGATTGCGCAGGACNTCCATCCTCGCTTCGAATTCGANCTGGAAGCCCTCGGTCTTCGNCTTCGTCGCCGGATGCTCACGCATGAGCTTCTCCATGTCGACGAATCCCATGGCGAACGCCGCAGGCGCAGGAGGCGACCCGTTCTGCCCGAACACCACGGGGGAAACCCCAAGGGTGAGCACCAGCGCNAGCGTGGA
Organism: Planctomycetota bacterium; assembly: GCA_002683135.1. Lineage (GTDB taxonomy): Bacteria > Planctomycetota. The sequence goes on from NYSS01000100.1 coordinate 10,423, forward strand.
GAGGATGAGACGATCCATGACAGGTTCTCCTGAATCTGCGTCCTGGTTCGAGGCCTCCCTGGTTTAACAAACGCCAGGATCGACGTCTGCCCCATGGGGACAGGGGCGGGAACGGGCCGCAGCGACCATCCGGGGATGGCAAATAAACGTCCCCGCCAGCGCTCAGGCTGACGGGGACGAGTGGGCTGGGGCGGACTTGAACCACCGACACCTGCATTTTCAGTGCAGTGCTCTACCAACTGAGCTACCAGCCCTTAGCGCGGCGAACTCTACGAACGGGGATTCGGACCGTCAACGGTCCCGACCGCGCGCTCCATCTAACCACGCCTCAAACGCCGCTCGGTCCTCCTTGATCTGCGCCACGAGGGCCTCAACGCCGTCAAAACGCCGCTCGGCGCGGAACCTCACCAGAAACACGACCTCCACATCCTGCCCGTAGAGGTCCCCCTCGAAGTCCAGCAGGTGGACCTCCACCGTCTCCTGGCGATCCCGGGCCTCCCAACCCTCAGGGGGTGCCCCGCCGTGAATGGTCGGCCGCGTACCTATGTTGACCAGCCCGAAGTGGCGCTGGCCTTGGACGACGGCCTCGCAGCCGTAGACGCCCGGCGGCGGCCTGACCTCGTGATGGAGATCGAGGTTTGCTGTCGGGAACCCCAGCTGCTTGCCGATCCCGTCCCCTCGCTCCACGGTGCCGAGCACCGAGACCAGGCGCCCGAGCATGCGGGCGGCGCGATCCAGGTCTCCTGCGAGGATCGCCTCCCGGATAGACGTCGACGAGAGCGAACCAGCCCCCAGCCGCACCGCCTTGAGTTGCCTCGCCTCGAAGCCAGCATCCACGCCCACCTCCCGCAGCAACCCGATGTCCCCCTCACCGCCTCGGCCGAACCGGTTGTTGTAACCCAGCAGCACGACCTCAGCCTGCAGGACCTCGCCGAACACCTTGCGAGCGAACTCCCGTGCCGGCATCGCCCGCAAGGCTTCATCGAATTGAAGGACCACGACGAACTTCACCCCGAGCCCCTCGAGGATGCGCAACTTGTGCGGCAGCGACGTGATGAGCTTGGGCGCGCTCTGCTCGATGATGGCGCGAGGATGCCTCCCGAAGGTGACAACGACGGGATCACCCGCACGCTCCCGCGCGACGCTCACGACATGCTCGATCACGGACCGGTGCCCGATGTGCACCCCATCGAACATCCCGAGTGTGACGACGGGGCGGTGAAGCTGCGCCGCCGCGGCCTCGTCCAGCGAACGATAGACCCTCACTCCTTGGACTCTTGCTGCCTCGCTTCGAAGCGTTGGATCAGGTCCTCGATCCGCCCCTTGTTCGAGAGCTTGTCGGCGGGACGCATCTTGTTGAAGAACAGCTGACCGTCGAGGTGATCGACCTCGTGCTGAAGCACCCGCGCGAACAGGCCCTCGGCCTCTATCTCCTGCGCCGCGCCGTCGAGATCGAGCGCCTTCAGCCGGATCTGGTTCGCACGGAGGACGTCCCCGAAGATGCCGGGAAAACTGAGGCAGCCTTCCTCTCCCCACTCGGTCCCGCCGCCCTTCCAGACAATCTCCGGGTTGATGAGGACACGGGTCTCCTCCGGGGTCCCCTCCTCGCTCGCCAGCAGCAGACGCACACCCCACGAGACCTGGGGAGCGGCGAGGCCGATCCCGCCCTCCAGCTCCATGAACGGGACCATGGCCTTCGCCTTCTCGCGCACCGTTTCTGTGATTTCCGCAATCGGGGCCGCGGGTCGGACAAGCACAGGATCGGGATACAGCGCCAGCTTCAAGAGGGCCCTCCAGGGATCGGACGTACTCACTCCCCCCGGGAGCGGGTCTTGCACGCGCGGATTGTCAGTCTAACCCGTGGCGTCGCAAGACATTGAAGCAGCAGAGACCCAGTGGTAGCCTGTCTGCCCTTCGTTCGCGCATACAACGCGACCCGAACCCCCTGCGACTCTTTGGTTTAGGGACCTGTACCGTTGGTCGACGTCTCAAAGTACATCGAACGCGCCGAGCAGGAGGTCAAGCGTAGGAACTACGACCACGCGATGACCCTGTATCGGGACATACTGCAGATCGATCCGGACTGCGGCGACGCCCGTTCGGGCATTCGCATCGCGGCGATCAAGAAGTTCGAGAAGCGCTACCCATCAGCCCTCGAGCGCGGCGCGCTGAACCTACCAGCCAACCTGATGCTCCTCATCGGGGGGATGTTCAAGGCCCACGGGTGGATCGTCAACCTGTGCGAATCGGCGCTCCGTCGCGATCCCAAGAACCCAAGGCTCAACCACAAACTCGGGCACGCCCTGCTAGCGCTCGGACACGCGCAATCGGCGGAGGCGGCGTTCAGGGTCGTCACCGAATTCGATCATCGCGACATCGAGTCCCTCAAAATCCTCGGCCGGCTCTACACCGACAAGAAGGAGCTCGACAAGGCCATCGAGTGCTACGAGAAGGCCCTCAAGATCAACCCCCGCGACCAGGAAGCGGGGAAGATGCGCAAGGACCTGGCCGCCGAGGGCGCCATCCAACGCGGCGGCTACGAGACCGCCGCACACGGTCATCGAGCGGGAGCCGCGAAGATGCGGGAGTTCCTGGAGTGGTGCGACGACCTCGGAGTCAAGGTCGTCTCGCTCTACCTACTCTCGACCGACAATGTCCGAAAGCGCGATGCCGCCGAGTTGAACGACCTGCTTCAGATCATCGCTGAGCTTGCCGAGGAGATCTCGCGGGTTCG
>NYSS01000101.1 GCA_002683135.1 Planctomycetota bacterium
TGACGTTCACCTACATCCCGTTCATCTTCAAGAGCATGGGGGACAACGGAGGCCTGTTCACCACCTTGTTCTTCCTCGGCCTGTTCTTCGCGGCGCTGTCATCCCTGATCGCGCTGTACGAGATGAGCTGCCGCTGCTTCGTCGACATGGGGCTGTCCCGCGGAAAGGCCGTGCTCGTTGTGGCGACGGTCGGGGCCGTCATCGGCGGCTACAGCGCTCTGGACATGCGTTTCTTCACATCGATGGACTGGGTCTGGGGGCTGGCGCTGGTGATCGGCGGGCTCGCGGTAGCGTGGGCGGTGCAGACGTACGGCGCCGATCGCTATCGCCGGGAGTTGATCAACGCGAGCGGCGCCCAGCGCAAGCTCGGCCCCAGCTTCAATACGTTCTTCGTGTTCCTGATCCCGGCCCAGGGCATCGGCATGCTCGGCTGGTGGCTGTACGACGCCGCGACCAAGGAGGGGTTCTTCGGCAAGGGCAATGACCCCTGGGACCCGACCGTCCTCGGCACCTACGGCGTCGGCCCGTGCGTCATCTGGTGGATCACCGCGTTGGGGATCTTCTGGGCTCTGTCCCCGTGGCTCGGGCGCTGGAGCCTCAAGGGAGACCCGGACGGCGCTGCCGATGACGACGAAGAAGGGAAGCCGTGGCTCCGGCCCCTCGGGCTGGTCGTCGCCGTGCTCCCGTGGTTCCTATGGGACACCGACATCTCCGGCTTCTTCCGCGGTGACGGAGCGACAGGCGAAACGAGCGTCACCTGGTGGCCATGGATCGCCGCTGGCGTCGGGATCGTCCTCGTCGGCGGATTCGCCTACAACGCGATCATCGCGGTGTCAGGAGGCAGCCCCAGGAAACCCGTCCACCGCGGACAGCCCCCTGTCCCCCCGACCGAGGTCATCGGTCGTGACGAGGAGCACGCTTGATGTCCGATTCACCCCGCTTCGCGGTCCTCGGCTTCGGCAACATGGGACGCGCGCTGGTTCGTGGTGTCCTCAAGGCCGGGCTGACCCCACCGGAGAACGTCACCGTCACGGCGCGGACGCCCGCGCGACTGAGCGCCGCGGCGACCGAGTTCGGCGTCCAGACCACGTCCAACAACCGGGCAGCGGTCGATAGCGCCGACGTCGTCGTCCTCGCGATCAAGCCGCAGAACCTGGAGGCGGTGGCGGACGAAATCCGCGGCGCCGTACGGCCCGATCAACTCGTCGTGTCGATCCTCGCGGGCAAAGCGACGGATGCGATCGGGGCCCTGCTCAAGGACGGCGCGGACGACCCCCCGCTCCCGGTCATCCGCGTCATGCCCAACATCCCGGTCATGGTCGACGCGGGTTGTTCACCCTACGCGCGCGGTCCCCACGCGACGGACGAGCACGTGAAGATCGTCGAGGCGCTCCTGGGATCGGTCGGCGAGACGGCAGAGGTGCCCGAACACCTGATGGACGCCGTCACGGGTCTGTCCGGTTCGGGGCCGGCGTACGTCTACATGATGATCGAGGCGCTCACCGACGGCGGCGTCAAGATGGGGCTCCCCCGCGATGTCTCGATCAAGCTGGCGGCGCAGACCATCTATGGCGCCGCGCTCGTCGTCAAGGAGACCGGATTGCACCCCGCGATCCTCCGAGACCAGGTGACGACACCGGGAGGGACGGCCATCGCCGCCATCTCGGATCTGGAGGAGAACGGGCTACGTCCGATGCTGATCTCCGCGGTGGTCACCGCGACCCAACGCTCCAGCGAACTGTCCGGCGCCTGATCACGCCGCGCGGGACCGGGGCCTGACCAGGAGGACGAGGAGCGCCGCCAGGGCATAGACCCATCCGTCGAGGAGCGTGCGGTGGTCCACGAGGACCCCAGCCCGCGGGGCACGGGCGACCGCCTCGACAAGCCACGGACCCACTGTCTCGAGCTCGGAGAGGACCGCGCGCGTATCGGCCGTAAGCACGCCGGCGCCCTCCAGGCCAAGCCACGTCGGCATCTGCGCGCACAGCAGCGGGAACGACGGATCATCTGACCAGGACGACGTGTCCGGATCCTGCAGCAGCACCAGCCCGTCCGGGCGTCGCACCACGAGGGGCTCGCCGCCAACGCGGGCCAGGACGGCCCCGGCCTCACCGCCCTGCCCATCGGGTCGGTGGAGCGCGTCCAGGGCCAGGTCGCCCGTCAACGAGGACCCGTGGCAAGTCAGGACCCCGGACACCGGACGCGGCGACGTCCCCCCCCGCGGCGCCACCCACAACCGGGCCACCGCCTCCCCGTCCCCGATTCGCAGGTCACAGGGACCATCGCCGCGGAAGACATCCGCGCGGGGGTGGGCGTCGAACGCGCGCCAGAGCGCGTCGTGCCCGCGGGGCGGGAAGCCGATCGTCAGCCGCCGGACGCGCGTCAGGGTGACGACATCGTCAGCGGAATTCGCGTCACCCTCTGCGCTCACACGAACGACGACGCGGTCGACCCAGGCGGGCGGCGGCAGGAACACCCGACGCCACGGGACGCGATCGATGACGAACGCCGCCAGCGCCCCGAGCCCCTCCAGCGTCAGCGTGGCAGGACCACGAAGGTGGCAGCCGGACACGCGCACGAGGAGGCCGCCGTCGGCCCCTACACCACACGCCGTGATCCCCACGTTCGCGGCCTGATCAACGACACCGACCACGCCGACGCCGTCAGCCACCTCCAGCGGCGTGTCTGTCACGACGACCGCCGCTTCACCAACGAACGCGTGATCGGCCGCTAACCCGGCGAGATCGTCGAGCGCCTCCACCACCCGGTAAGGACCGTGGACCAGAGCCCGTGCGGCGGCGACGCCGCGATCACGACGCGAAGCCCCGTCGACGAGCGTCTTCATCGAGGCCGTCCCGTCGACCACGAAGACCGCCTCACGGGGTGACCGGTCGCTCCATGCCGGGCGCGCGAGCGCCAGCACGACCACCGCAGCAGGCAGGATCCGAAGCAGATCCCGCACGATCGGGCGTCGCCGCGTCGGCACATCCGGGGTTCGCTCGAGGGCGCGCGCGAACAACATCCAGGTGAGCGCCGGACGCGGCCGTCGGCGCGCCCGGTGCCGCGCCCACAGCAGCAACGCGACCAACACGGGCAACGCGAACAGGGCCTCGGGGCGGAGCAACGTCATGACCGCGCGCCCCGCTCCGCCAGCACGTCGACAATGGTGCGCTCGAACAGATGGACGTCACCGACGCGCCCGAAACCGATGCGGTGGGCGCCGGCGAGCCGCGCCACCGCCTCCTCGTGCGCGGCGAGCTCCTCCGCGTAGGCCTGCAAGAGGGAGGCGCCGTCGGGCACAACGAGCCGACCGTGCGACTCTGGATCGACGAGCGTACAAGCCTCGGGGACAACAGGATGACGCTCCTCCTCGGTCACCACGTGGAGCAAACACCCCGACCCCGCACCACGCCCGATCGCGACCATGACCTCAACCGGCAACGGATCCACCAGGAAGTCGGACAGCACGAACGTGACTCTCCCCGAAGCCGACGGGGGACGCAGGTGGCGCAACCCCGCGAGGTGGGTTCGGCCGTCCGGATCGCCCAGCCCCTCGATCAGGGAGAGCACGTGGTCGATCTTGCGATGTGAACGCCACGAGCCCACGGTGACCGGTCCACCCTCGGCGCACACCATGACCGCGGCGGGGCAGCGGGCAGCCAGCGCCACGTACGCGAGCCCGCCAGCGACCTCGCGCGCGACCCTGTCCTTCGACGAACCACCGGCGCCCATGGACGCGGACCTATCGAGCACGATCACCACCTCTGGTGCCTCGTCCTTCGCGTACTCCTTCACGAGGAGCTGGTCCAGGCGCAGGTAACCGTGCCAGTCGACGTCCCGGACGTCGTCTCCCTGCACGTAGGGCCGGTGGTCGTGAAATTCGACCCGGCCTCCCTTCAGCCCGCCCGCCGCACCCTCAGGCGAGCCGCCGCCGCGACGAACCAGCGTCGGCAACGCCAGCAGTCGGGCGCGGTAGTCGTCATCGAACCGGAAGGCCATCGTCGAGAAGATCGTGCCACATGGCTGGAGGGTTCGCCAAAACCCGACGGGGGCGCTCGGCCCCTACTCCTCGCCGACGTCGGTGAGGGCGTCCTCGCCGTCCGGGCCGCGTACGAGCTTCTCCAGCCGCTTCTCGTAGGCGCCGAGTTCGTCCATCAAGCCCCGGTGCAGCTTCTGCCCCGCCTCGAACTTGAGGATCGCGTCCTCGAGGTCGAGCTCGCCACGCTCCAGGTCCTCGACGAGCTCGGTGAGCTGGTCGAGCCTCTGCTTGAACGGCTTCTTCTTCGCGGGCTTCGCCATTGGCCGGACTCTATCACTCCGCCTCGGGGAGCGTGCGCGACTCAGCNTCGAGGACGTCGGAGACCACCTCGTCCCCGGAAGCGAACGCGGTNCGCAGGCGGTCCCCGGNCTGNACGTCCTCNGGCCGCCGCACGATCTTCATCTCNCCGTCGCGCTCGGCCCGCGTAACCGAGAAACCACGCTGCAACACCTGCAANGGATTGAGGGCTCGGAGCCCGGTGGCCAGCGGCGCGAGCGCGTGACGTGCCCCGCCGACGACGGCCCTGACGGCGCCTTCCAAGCGGGTATCGAGGACGGCCAGCGCCGCCCGACGCGGAGCCACTCCAGCCGCGAGCGCCTGGACCAACCTCCCGGCGAGCACATCCAGGTCCTGGCGGCGCTCCTCGATCAGGCGCGGGAACATGTTGAGCCCCGCGCGGCGGCTCAGCTCGACGAGGCGACGCCGCTCATCCTTGCCCGCCCGTCGGGCCCCCTGGCGCAGGCGAGCGAGCAAGCCGTCGACCCCGTCGATCAACCCACGCGCGTCGGGGACCACCATCTCTCCCGCCGCCGTGGGGGTGAGCGCCCGGACGTCGGCGACGAGATCCGAAATGCTGACGTCGATTTCGTGGCCGACGGCCGAGACGACCGGGACCCGAGACGCCGCGATGGTCCGCGCCAGCGTCTCGTCATTGAACGCCTTGAGGTCTTCTTGGCTACCGCCTCCGCGCCCGATGATGATCACGTCGACGTCGTCGACCTCTTGCAAGCGCTCGAGGGCCTGCACGAGGTGCTGCGCCGCGTCGGGCCCCTGCACAGGAGCGGGCGCCAGCACGCAACGCATCTCGGGGAACCGGTCCCGCACCGAACGGAGTACGTCGTGCAACGCAGCCGCAGACTCGGACGTCACGATGCCCACCGCGCGCGGCAGGAAAGGCAACGGGCGCTTACGTTCATCCGCCGTCACGCCCTCGCTGTCCAGCTTCGCCTTCAACGCCAGGAACGCGGCACGCTGGCTCCCCTCGCCCGCCGGGCGCAACGTCCGCACGACGATCTGGAATCGACCCGCGCGAGGGAAAATGGTCAGCTGGCCGCGGAACACGGCACGCATCCCCTCGACCGGTTGGACAGGGAGCATGCGCCAGGTCGACGACCAACACACGGCGTCGATGGACGCCTCGTCGTCCTTGATCACGAACCAGACGTGACCCGACGCGTGGTGGGTCATGCGTCCGACCTCGCCCTCGACGAGGACGCTCGGGAACCCGCGCTCCAAGAGCTCCTTCGCGCTTTGGTTCAGTTCGCTAACGGAGACCGGGGTCTCGGACCCGTCCCGCTTTGATTTCCCCATGAACGCCACGGGCCGATGATCAGGCCGTGGCGGGCCCGCGTCAACGGCCGAGGCTGGGGATCGCGAGAGCCCCTTCGATGCAGTCCACCGGGCACACCGTGACGCACTCCCCACAGTCCGTGCAGCGCTCAGGGTCGATGACGAACATCTCCTCGCCGTCCGTTATGCAATCCGCCGGACAGAGCTCGGGGCAGATCCCGCAGGAGACGCACTCCTCCTCGATAACGTGGGCCATACCTTGTCATCGGCGGTTCTCGCCAACGACGAAAAGGCGGGGGGACGCGCGCGTTCAACCGCGGGCGATGCGCCACGGTCAGGGCTCTCCCCGATGCGCTCGAGAGCTACTTGACCTTGAGGAAGGCCAGCTTGGCGCCGAGCCAGTCCTGTTGGCCCACCCCGAGGACAACGATCTGGTAGCGATCGTTGAAGAACGGGCTCTTCACGGTACGGGAAATTCCGTGGCGGAACTCGATGTGTCCGATCTGGAATCCCATCTCCAGGAAGCCGCCGGCGGCCGCCAACTCGAACCCCATCTTCTCCGCCCGAACGGTCTTCGCCAGCGACCCGTCGCGACCACGGACCTCGAGGACCACCTCGTACAGACCATCGGTGTCGAACGACGACGCGGTGACGAGGGTGTAGGACTCTCCGCCGCGGTGGCGCGCGAGGAGACGGTTCAGGTCGGAGAGGAAGGTGGGGGTGACGACCCGGACGGCGGCCGGCTTCGGGGCATCGGGCGGATCGCCCGCGGCCTCGCCCGCCGCGACCGCGACCTCCCCCGCGCCGGCCGTATCGGTGGCGGTGGTGGCTGGCTTCACGACCGGGGGGGCTGACTCGGCCCTGAGCGCCGCGCCCACCTCTCCCCGTTTGAGCGTCGCGATGACGTCGTTTAACTCGCTCAACAAACGCTGATCAGCGAGCGCCTGCGCGACAAGCCGCGCCATCGCCTTGCGCGAAACATCCAGCTCATCTCGAGCTTCATCGCGCTCCTCGCCAACCCGCAGGCGGTCCGCCTTCCCCGCCCCAAGCTCTTCGCGGGCGCGATCCCGATCCCGCTCGACCTGCAGCCGTTCGGCCTGCAGCCGCTGGACCCGATCTTGCAACTTGTCGAGGCGGTCGAGAAACATCGCCTGATCCCGCCCCTCCATCTGCTCCAGCCGATCCCGCATCCCCTGTATCTCAGTGAGGGCCGCATCCGCCACCGGGTCGGCGTTCGGCTTCTCCAGTCGGCGCCCCGTCGCCTCCACCTGTTCACCGAGCGCGTCCACCCCCCAGATCACCGCACCCGCGATGACGGCGCATCCGAGCAAGAGACCGACCGCCATCCACTTGCGACGCCCCTCGTTGGAACCGAGGCGGTCGATCAGGGTCTCCTGGACGCGCTTCATCCCCGAGAACGAATCGTTCAGGGAACGAGTCGACTGGATCATCATCTCGGAGCGGCTGGAGTCCTTCAGCGCCTTGCCCATGTCCTCCTGTTGATCGTGGAGGCGCTTGAGGATCTCAGCCTGCAGCTTCATGGTGGCCTCGATGCCCTCCATGTGCCGCCCGACGACGCCGCCGCCATCCGCGGGACGCTCAGCCGGAAGTGAAGGGTCCTCCCCGGGACGCCGCTCCCTATCGCCCATCACCACCCCCATCGTCCTTCGGCGAGTCCAGCACCGCCTCCAGGAGACGCGCGCGCGGCTTGTCTCGCACCAACCAGGCCTCCAACGCATCACGCTGCGCGGTGGCGGGCCGGAGGTCGACGCCGAGCCACCGCCCGGAGGCGAGCTCATCGAATGTCCGCGACGCCGGCATGCCTACGACCATGCGCCTCGTGCTGTTGGCCCCGAGTGGACGAGAGGGAGACGGAGCCAGCGCCTCGAGCAACAGGCGGGCCGCCGCCCCGTCGGCCGCGAGGGTACGCAGATCCCGAGCCGGGACAGGGTCCCCGTTGGTCGCCATGAATGCGAGATCGGAGGGGTCGACTCCAGCGACCTCAGTGTCGCGGTCGTTGACGACGACGACCTCGAGATAGGTCCACTTTCCGGATTCGACGCCCAGCCCCCGCGTCAGCGTCATATCCGTGTAGCGACGCCTCTCCCGGGTCGCATAACGCGCCCGCACCAGCACCTCGAGGCGGTCCTGAACGCCGGAGAGCACGGACACCGTATCGGCGCCCGACAGTCCTGGGTCGTGACGGGGGAGCTCGTCCTTCGTGTCGTCCTTCGTCACGGCGAGGGTCACCAGCACCGCCGTCAGGGAGAGCGCCGCGAGCGCCATTGCAAGGAGCAGGTTCTTCATGTCTCAACTGTCGGTGTGGCCCAGCAAAAAAGGACGGGGCGCGCTCACCCCGTCCCATGGGACGATCGCTGAACGACCGAAATTCCTCAGTTACCGGCGGTTTCCCAGGTCCTGGCCTTCTTTCCGGTGTTGTTCCACCACCGCTGCCAGTTGAACGCGCCGACGATGTTCTGCCCGGTGAGCGTCTTGAGCCCCAACTCCATCGACTTCTGAATGATGCGAAGGCGCTTCTGCGCCGTGGTGTTGCGTGGCTCGCGAGCCTGGTTGGCGATGCTCCCGTAGATCTTCAGGATCTCCTTCACCGCCTCCTTCTTGATCTTGATGTCGGCGTCCTTGTAGCCACCGAGAGCCTCACCGGCGGCCGCCACGATGCTGTAGTCCTTGTACTTCAGGAGCTTGGTCAGGATCGGGACGCCCTTCTTGTTGGCGATCACGCCGACCCCCCGCACCACCCTGTCCATGAAGTCGATGTCCTTCTGCGTCGGCTTCAACTTCAAGAGGGCGGCGAACAGGTCGTTCGACTTCGTGCCCCACTTGTCCTTCTTGCCACCCTTCATCTTGGTGGTGGCTTCGACGAAGGCGACGCGAACGTCTCTATCGCGGTTCTTGAGGCCCCGCTTGGCGAGCTTTTGTATCTCGCCCTTCTGCTTGTCATCCGCCTCTTCCCAGACCTCGGCGCACTTGCCGACGAAGTGGGTGATATCGGTCGGGATCTTTTCCTTGAACGCTCCCTTGAGGCCGTCGATGGCCTCCTTGGCGGCGTCGCTGGGTTGCGCGACCAGCGGCGAGCCGGCCAGGGCGAGAACGAGGGTGAGAGTGAAGAGGCGGGGCTTCATAGGTCGACTCCTGTTTGTCCGCTCCATTCTGGGGTGGGGATCGGGACGCTGCAAGTTTAACGATTCGAAGCCCGGACCCGTTTCCGATAAAGTCCCGCCAGTTCCCGGGTCACGGGCCCGTCCACCGCTGGCAACGGCTGGCCTTGCACCTTGGATACGGGCCTGACTCCCCTGAGGCTCGCGGCTAAAAACGCCTCGTCAGCGCCGGTCAGCTCCTCGAGGCTGAACCCCTCCTCACGGACGGGGGTCCCGGCCTCCTCGCAGATCTCCAGCAAGACCTCTCGCGTCACGCCCGGGAGGATCGGCAGATCAAGGGGAGCCGTCCGGACCACACCACCCGCGATCATGAACACGGTGCTGCGGCTCCCCTCGAGCACGGTGCCATCCTCCATGAGGAACAACACCTCGTCGTACCCGGCCTTCACTCCCGCCGCGTGCGCCCGTCGCGGACCGAGATAGTTGAGCGTCTTCATGTGGGCATGCGGGCGCGGACCGAGCAGCCCCTTCGGCGCGAGCCCGAGCTCGGCGGGGCCTAACTGTGCTGTAGAGAGAGGCTGCGCCGCGACGCCCCGGCGCACGCGCTCGCCGTCACGAAACAGCATGAGGCGCGCGGCGAGATCCGAGGATCCGCACGCCTGACACAACAGCGCCAGGTCGTCACCCCAGGTCTCCGCGTCGGGCGCCGGCGCCAGCTCGAGTTCGTCGGCGCCGCGAGCGAGCCTGCGGGCGTGGCGATCTAGGAAGTGGGGATGCCCGCTCTCGACGGGCAGGGTTTCGAACAGCCCCTCCCCCTGTTGAAGTCCCCCGCCGAGCAGGAGGACGTCGACGCGACCGTCCCCACGGACGGCGCCATCGACGATCGCGGGTAGGGGGACCTCAGCCAAGGGTCGCCTCCGTCTCGCAGCCGAGCGCCCGGATGAACCCGAGCACCTTGTGCAGCGTCTCGGCGTACTCGTCTTCTGGGTCGGAATCGGCAACGATTCCACCGCCGCCAAAAACCGCGAGCTGGTCACCGGTGGCCACGGCGGTCCGGATCAGGATGTTCAGCTCCATGCGGCCGTCGTATCCCATGTAACCAAGGCTGCCGCAGTACACGCCTCGCCGACAAGCCTCGAGCTCATCGATGAGCTCCATCGCGCGTATCCGCGGAGCGCCGGTGACCGATCCCCCGGGCAGCGCCGCGCGCAGGAGGTCGACCCGATCGCGGCCCTCCTCGAGCCGCCCCTCGATCTCTGAGACCAGGTGGTGGACGGTCGGGTGCGATTCGAGGGACAACGGGCGCCGCACGGTGACTGAGCCCGGCTCGCACACCCGTGACAGGTCGTTGCGCATGACATCGACGATCATGGCGAGCTCCGCCCGGTCCTTCTCCGAGTCCCGAAGGCGCCGCGCGTGGGCTTCGTCCAGGGCCGCGTCCTTGTCACGGGGAGCGGTCCCCTTGATCGGGCAGGTCACCACCCTATCGCCGTCGACAGCGAGGAAGCGCTCTGGTGACACTGAGAGCAGCGCCTCGTCGCCGAACGGGACGTAGGCGCCGAACGCCGCCGGGTTGGCGGCCCGCAGGCGGCGATAGAACCCGACCAGATCCGCCGGACGTCGCGCGACCAGACGCTGGGCGAGATTGACCTGATACACATCGCCCCGGGCGATGTGATGCCTGGCGCGGCGCACGGCCTCAACATGGCGCGCCGCGGGCGGCGCGTCGATGCGACCATCCTCAAACGCCGACTGGGTGGGCCCCGGCCGCCGCGCGGGATCGAGGAGGCGCTGCCGAAGCTCCGCCGCGAGCTCGCGGGCGCGATCCGTCGCATCCGGATCTTCCCGGTCCTCCAGCACGCTGATCTCCGTCCGGCCGGACGCCTCGTCTCGCAACGCGCACACCCGATATGCGGCGAGGTGGAGATCCGGGAGACCGGACCATCGTAGATGACGGTCCGGCAGGTCCTCGAGCAGCAACCGGACGTCGTACCCGAACCACCCAATGAGGCCGCCCGTGAAGGGCCAGCGCGGGTGACGCGGGGCGCTCGTCTCGTTCAGGGCAGCGCGCAGCGTCGAGAACGGGTCCAGATCTTCACCGGGCCACGAGACCACGGCCTCGCCGCCGACCCCGAGGATGCTGGTCTGGCCCCAGCCCGGGGCACCGCTATCGAGGAGGGCGAGCCCGGGCATATCCGCCGCCCGCGCCAGCATCTCCCCCGTGTCCCCGCGAAAGGGGACGGGGTCGCAGGTCAGCGTGAGTCGACATCCGGTACCCGGCATGGCGCGACGATAGCACCCGAAGTCTTACAATGCCTCCGTGCGGCACCTCGACAGCTATCTGGCCCATCTGGAACACGCGCGCGACGTATCGGATCACACCCTGCGTGCGTACAAAACTGACCTCGCACGGTTCGTCCAGGCCCTCTCCGATGCGGAGCGGAGCGACCCCGCCAGCCTCGGGCCCGCAGAGCTGAAGAGCCACGTGGCGGCGCTCCTCGACGATGGCCTGTCACGTACGACGGTCGCGCGCCACGCCGCCGCGCTGCGCGGCTTCTTCCGCTGGATGCTCGCCGCTGGACACGCCGACGACGACCCCGCTCAATCGCTCCGGGTACCAAAGCGCGGCCGCGTCCTCCCTCGCGTCCTCAGCGAAGAGCAGATGGGGCAGCTGCTCGCGGCGCCGGCGGGCGACACGTTCCTCGAGACGCGGGACCGAGCGATCCTCGAGACCCTGTACTCCGCCGGCCTCCGGGTCTCGGAGCTCGTCGGGCTCGACGTACGGGACATCCACACCCGGCGCGGCACCGCCAAGGTGTTCGGCAAGGGGCGCAAGGAACGCGTCGCCATGCTCGGCAGTTACGCGGTCGAAGCCATCGAGACGTGGATCCCGTGGCGCGACCTCAAGGCTCGCCCCACCGCTGAAGACGCCCTGTTCCTCAATCATCGCGGCGGTCGCCTGACGGACCGCTCCGTCAGGCGCCTCCTCGACCGCGCCCTCGCCCGCGCCGGATTGCCCCCGGGCATCACTCCCCACACGCTGCGCCACTCGTTCGCGACCCACCTGCTCGCCAACGGCGCCGGCTTGAAGGAGGTCCAGGAGATGCTGGGGCACAAGCACCTGTCGTCCACCCAGGTCTACACGCACGTATCGCCGGAGCACCTGAAGGTCGCGTACGAGTCGGCTCACCCGCGCGCGTCGTGAACGCGCACCTTGGCGAGCCTGGCTGAACGGCTCCTACGGCGAGAGGTCCTCGTTGTGGCGCTGGAAATAGCCGAGGATGAGCCCGGCCGAGGACTCCGTATAACCGAAGTCCTCAGTGAGGCGGGAGACGAGGTGCACCGCCGCTTCCCGGCGCTCCTTGACCATCCGTTCGCCGCCGCCGGAGTGGACCGCGAGGGCGTCCTCCACGAGGGCGACGATACGCTCCCGACGCTCCTCGAAGTACGACCGCTCGAGGGAATCGAAGTGATCTTGAAACAGATCTCCGTAGATGATCGGGCTGTCTGGATTGGACAACCTGAACGCCGCGATCTTGGACATGAGGCTACGGCGGAACTCGCCGACCTCCTCGTCGATGGACAGCCGCTCCTCGACGTCGGTCATGATCCTCTCGTCGGGAGGTCTAACCTCACCGGTCCGGTGGTCGACGACCTTCTCGCCGGTACCAAAAGCGCGGACTTGCTGCATGTAGTCGGCGAACAGCCGTTGGTACTCGGTCTCCGCGACGAGGTCAGATGCCTTCTGGATCTCCGTCGCCACGTGCTTGAGGTACTCGCGGCGCACGTGGTCGATGAAGCCCTCGGGGTCATGGTAGTCGCCGTCCTCGTCGATGCGGAGGAAGCTGTAGAGGCTCGGGTCCGAGATCAGGCGGGGCAACGCGTCGAAGACATCGACCGGAGTGATGCAATCGCGATCGCATTCGACCGCCACGTCGGTCAGCAACGCCATCATCTCGCGCGGTGAGGCGCCGCGGCGGCCCTCGTAGGCGGCGTCCGGATACCCCTCGAACTCCTCCTCGAGGCCGTCGAACTCAGACGCGAGCAGAGGGGTGTGCCCGCGCAGCGCCTTGGCCTCCTCCTGGGTCGAACCGCTGGGGATCTGGCCGCGGTCGTAGAGGCGCGCCTTCTGCATGGGAGTCAGGCTCTTGGCCACGCGGCCGATCGGACCCTCGTAGAGCCGCGACTGCGGACGCCGCAAACGCGTCAACACCGCCCACAACGCCGCCGTGGTCGCCGTATGGGGCGCGATGTGGAGTCCGCGGCTCACCTGTTCGAGGTGGCGCTGATAGATCTGCGCCTCCTTCTTGTACTCCCGAAGATAAGGGACCTTGATCAACTCAAAGCGGCCCTTGAAGCTGGTGAAGCTGGGGTCGCGCTTGAACGCGACGAGGAACTTCTCGTTGGTCGTCCCGCTCAGCACCTGATTCAACGTGATCGTGAGACCGTTCAGGTTGACGTATCCCCGCTCTGCCGTCGTCAGCAGGTACTTGTTCGCCTCCAGGTTGCGCTTCAGGAAGTCGGAGTACTCAACGATCCCGGCGTTCGCGTCCACCAGGTCACCCTGAGCCTCGAGGAGGCTCTCGTGGGAGAGCACCGCAGGCAAACCGGTCATGGACGCGTGCCCGAGGACCCGCGCGCCGGCGTCGATGGTGGCCTGAGGTTCGATCGTGACGCAGCCCGTGCGGTAGCGATGTGAGAGGTAGTAGCGCTCGACGCGGATGTGGCGGATCACCTTGCTCCAGTCGCCTTCGTACGACTTCAGGAGGCTCTCGTAGATGACCCGGTTCTTGGGCGACAGGTCGCCCCTCGCGACGAAATCGCTCCAGCGGAAGCGCGCTCGCTCCTCGTCGGAGGCGGCCTCCAGCGCCTGCTCGATGAACTCCACGCGGCGCTGCTTGGGCAGCAGAAAGAACGGCGGGTCCTTGAGCTCGTCCGGGACCCGGGACGAGATCATCTTGTCGTCGACGTGCGCGTAGGAGTCGAGGTCCTTTACCGCGTTGTCGGCACCGAACCCGACCGAGTCGCGCTCTCCGGCTTCGCAGAAGATCCAGGAGAAGCGAAACACCGGACCCGCTTCCACGCGCGAATAGTCCTCAAGGCCGTTACGCAGCGCGTCAACGATGGAGCTCTTCGCCGAGCCGTTGGGCCCGTGCAACAGCACGAAGCGATCGCACGTCTTCTCGCCCGGCAGGGCGCGAATATTACCGCACGTGACGCCGACGTGGCTGAGGAGAA
>NYSS01000102.1 GCA_002683135.1 Planctomycetota bacterium
CCGGAACAGAGCACCTCTACTGGAAACGCGTCTTCGGGAGCCGAGAGAACACCGACATCACGGTCTGATCTTTCGCGTCCATTCCTCCGTCGCCGACTGGCGCAGGTAGGCCCGCAGCCGCGACCGCACGCTTCTCTTTTGCCGGGTATTCCGGGACAATCCCGGATTCGGACGTATGGGGTGATTGGACGAACCCCCTGAGGCCACATAGAGAGGAAGACGACTGATGCCCCTGCTCCCCGCCCGCCTTTGCACCCTGGCTCTCCTCCCCCTGCTGGCCGCGAGCCCCGCGGGCGCCCAGGACATCGCCTCCATGCTCCCGCCGGAGACCCTCGCCCACGTCGAGATCAACGGCGAACCGCTCCATCGCATCGGCGGCCGCCTGGCAATCGCCCGCATCATGAATGAACCGGAGGTGCGGGACTTCCTGCGATCGACGGAAGCGTTGGCGGGCGCTGGCTACGAGCAGATGACCGCCACACTGGAACGGTTCGGCGTCGAGTTCGAGGACCTGCTGGAGCTCACCCGCGGCCCCATCACGCTGAGCTTCCTCGGCATGACAGCGCAGTCGATGCCCGACATCGTCGTCACGTGCAATCTCAAGCACGCCAAGGACGCGAGCCTGCGCCTGAGGGTCGCGCTCGCCAGGGCGCTGCTCGAGACCAGCGGCGCTGAGCCAAAGCAGGTCGATATCGGCGGGCATCCCGGCACCATGCTCGCCCCCAACGACGGCCCACCCGTCATCCACACCGTTATCGACGGCATGATGCTGATGGGGACGAACCCCACCTCGCTCGGACAGATGGTGCGCAGGATGGAAGGCGCAGACGATCCGAACCTCGCGGGAACACCGCGTTGGAGCCGCGTGGCGGCCGAGCTCCGTACGAAGGACGACATCGGCTATGCGTGGGCCAACGTCGGAGGTCTTCTCCAGGCCTTCGGCGACGAGATGCCCCAGGAAGCGGGCATGGCCCTCCGTCTCTATGGATACGAGTCCATCGAGGCCATGGGTTTTGCGTTCTCGCTCGACGGCGCCGGTTTTCGCGACCGCGTCTTCATGCTCGCCCCCGAACTCGATGGGCTCCTCGGTCACCTCTCTCCCAAACGCGAACACACCCTCGTAGCCGATCGCATGGTGCCAGCCGACGCCGTGGTGTTCAGCCAGGCTGCGTTGGACTTTGGCGCCATCCTCCGCTGGGGACTCCAGGTCGCGGACCAGGTCGAGCCAGGCGCGGGCGAGGAAGCTCGCGCCCAGATCAACGCGTTGTCAGACCAAGTCGGCTTCGATCTCGAGAAGGACCTGCTGCATCTGCTCGGCCCGGAGGTCGCGTTCTACGCGGCGCTGCCCGGCCAGGCCCTCGTCCCGGACGTCGGAATCCTCGTCCAGGTCTCCGACACCACCAAGGCGGAGGTCAACCTGACGCGGCTCGTGCAGGGGCTAGGCAACATCCCGGTCAAGACACTCGAGTACCAGGGCACCAAGATCAGTTACGCCGACCTCGGTGGACTGGGGCTCGACTGGGACGAGGTCCCCCCGCTCAAACCCACCTGGACCGTCGTCAACGACCACCTGCTGATCACGCTGTGGCCGCAGTCCGCGAAGAACCTGATCCGCGGACTGAAGGCCCAGGAGCCCCGCCTGGCGGACAAGCCGGAATACAAACGACTCCTGGCCCAGCTCCGTGAGCGCAATCCGGATGCCGGCAATGGCGGACGCAATTACACGGATCTGAAGCGGCTCGTCGGGTTCATCCTCGACAACGGCGTTCCGTTCGCACAGTCCCTCATCCCGCCCATCCCCGGCATGCCCGACATTGAATGGGCGGCGTTCCCGAGCACCGAAGCCGTGACCCAGCACATGTTCGGCATGATGGGCACAACCACATGGACAAAGGACGGCGCGATCGCCGATTACATCTCACCCATGGGGATCGGCCCCGTCTACGTGGGGCTGCTCGGCGCGGTGGGGGTCGCGAGCCTGAAGGTATCCACCGTGGCGACCATCCATGAGCGCGACATGGCCATCCATGAGCGCGACATGGCCATAGACGACGTGATCAAGTCGGAGATCGAAATGCTCGCGCAAGCGGTGAGGGTCTATCAACTCGCGGAAGGCCGGCTGCCAAACGAGAGCGAGTGGCCGAAGTTCCTGTTTGCCGGCTCCAAGAAACACCCGGCTCCCTACATCCAGCACCGAGCCAGCGCGAACGGCCATATCCATGATCCCTGGGGCAACCCGTACGTCTACAAGAAGTCGGGGGCGAAAGACTTCGAGATCATCTCCTACGGCGCGGACGGAGCGCCCGGGGGCGTCGCGCCACACGACCGCGACATCTCGTCCAAGCGCGACAAGTAGTCGGAGCGATCAACCGACGAGCCAGAGCTCTTCAAGGACCTCAGAGATCCCGCTCTCGCTGAACCGCGGATTGCCATCAGTGACGTCCTTCTCCTCCAGCTTCTCCAGGGGGAGGACGTTGTCGAAGTAGCTGCGCACCTCGGAGGCGGGGACGCTGAAAGGCGGGCCGTCCATCTTCGACTGGTCGTAGCCAAGCGTGCAGAGCAGCATGCGCCCTCCCGGGCCCAGAAAATCGAGCATGTGGGGCGCGTAGCGGGCGCGGTCATCGGCTCGCAACGCGATGAGCGCGGCGCGATCCCAGATCGCGTGGAACGCGCCGGTGACGGCAGGATCGAGGTCGAAGATGTCACCGACGAGGATCTCGAGCCTGTCCGTCTTCCATGACCTAAGCGCGCCCCGGTCGGATATGGAGGGGGTGAGACCCAGGCCCGCGTGAAGCTGCTCGACCGCCGCCTCCGCAAGCTCGACGCCGACGACGTCGTGCCCGCGCGCGACCAACCAGGCCAGATCCAGGCTCTTCCCGCATAACGGAACCAGCACCCGCCCGCCGCCGGGGGGCAACATACGGTCGGCGTTCACCTCCAGAAACGGGTTCACGCGATCGAGATGAAACCCCGTGCGGGCCTCACGCCACCGCGCCAACCACGCGTCCCTATCTGCCGGAGACAAGGTCATCCCTGGACCACCCTCTCCTTGGGCGGAGCGCCGCGGCAACGCAGCGCGGTCACTCCTGGTGCCCCTCGCCCGTGACCTTTCTGACCATGATCGCCTCGATGTCCTCACGGCTGAACGCATAGTCCTCTGCGCAAAAATCGCAGCGCACCGCCGCGCCCTGATCCTCGTTGATCATGTCGAGGAGCTCGTCCGTCTCGAGCAACGCGATGCCATCCTCCAGGCGACTGCGCTCACATGGGCACGCGAACGTCAATATCACCTCGTCCAGCACGTCGAAGCCGTCGCCAAGAGCAGCGGCCAGCATCGTCTCCATCGGTGCCGCCGGATCGAGCGCGAGGAGCGCGTCGGCGTCGGGCAACATGGCGGGCATATCGTCCGGCAAGGCCTGGACGAGCACCGCCGCACAAGCCGTGGGTCCGTCCGCGCCCGGCGCCCAGACGGCGCGGACCCGCGTCGGGACCTGGTCGCTCTTCTCGAAGAACCGCTCCAAGTCCTCGTCGATCTCACCGGTGTCCAGTTCGATCTGGCCCTGCGCAAATCGACCGCGAACGTCCTGCCGCATGACCGCAACAAATCCGTTCGGCAACAGGCCGTGGCCGATCCCGCGATATCCCTCACGGTCACGACGGGTGCCGGCACCGGGCTCCTTCACGTAGCCCCGCATCCCACCACCCGCACGGATCTCAGTGAAGATCGTGCGCAGCGGCCCGGCACCCGACCACTGAAGCGAGACTCGGTCGCAGTCCTTCCAGGTCGCAGGGAAAGTCGCGGTGACGGACAACGCACGGGCGAGCGCCTCGGCTCCCAGGGCTGCGGGATCATGCCGACGCAGCGCTTCTCTGACGAGATGGGTCGTTGAAGCCGCGCGCGCCCGCAGTCGCCCGTCGCGGCTAACCGCTACCAAGAGGCGATCGTCAGTCATCGGATAAGGTGCCTGATCGCGCAGGGTTCACGGGTTGATGGGATTGCGTCGTCATGCACGAATGCCGGAACTCGGCGCCCAAAACACCAGTATTCCTTGATTGCGCCGCCGGAACAACGGTACGCTCGATTCTACTGCGTTTGCTGGATCCTCTCGCCCGGATCGGGCCTATTCACTCACCGGTGACCACATGGAATCAATGACGACACGCGCACTGCTGCTGCTGACGGCCGCAGTACTTGGAGGCTGGGGCAGCCAAGTCGCTGTCTCCACCTCGCACCAGGAGATCGACACCGTCTTTGCTAGCGACCTTGACCTGGATATGCGCAGGAAAGCCAAGGCCCGCAACGCCATCTGGATGCACCCCGGCCCACGCAACCTGGACGCGGCGGTCTTTGGCACGGTAGCCAACCCTCTCGGAACCGAGTTCATGATCGGCGTCCCTCTCTACGACAGGCTGGATGACGGCCAGGGCAACTGGACCACGACGGCGCTCCCCAATTTCCGCTCCAACAACACCTCGGCCCTGGGCTCCGACGCCGTTGCGGAGGTCACCGTCCGAGATCGCACGCCGGTAGATCTGCCCTCGTTCACATCCGTCACCTACGACGAAATCGACCTCACGATCAAGTTCACCGACCCCTTCGGGAGACTCCTGGAAGTGACCTGCAACAAGGCTCTCCCAAAGGGGCCCTTCCATGAGTTCTTCGGTGGCGTGGGCACGAACCTGATCCAGCACGGACGCACCGGACTGGGCGGCAAGCAGGCTCCCCAGGTGTTCTCCTACATTTCCCTGTACGGCCTGGCGCAGCTGACCATTGACGGGGCGCTCCTGCCGGGCAATGACCGGCGTCTGATCCACGTCATGGTCACCCAGGGCATCCGGGATGCGAACAACGACCCGGGATCGGCCGGTGGAAACGGACCATTCATGGGGACCAACACAGAGGTGAATCGCGACGACCTGGAACTGCACATGGTTTTGCCCAGCATCCGCTTCATGCCCAGCGGCATGCCCCAACCCAACAGCCCCGTAGTGGGCGTGGGCCAGGAATACATCCACGTCTTGTTCGAAGACGTGACCCTCTCCGGAACCGGGCTGAAGGGCGTCATACGCAGATAGCACAGCGGAAGAGCCGCCCGCGCGCCCCATGGACGTCGCATTCGATGGCGCTCTCCAACATTGACCGCGCAGAAGATTGCCATGAAGACCATCATTGTCTCCCTCCTAATCGCGGCATCGGCGGCGAGCCAGGCCTCCTCCGCGAACACATCACTGATCGCCAACCTCCCGTATCCCACGGGCTCTTGCGCCGACGTGTGGGCTGACGGAGACCTCGTCTTCCTCGCGCGGCGCGGCCAGGGATTCGACATCATCGACGTCTCGGACCCAACGAATCCGAACATCCTGTTCAGCGGCCGAAGCGACCTGTTCATCCAAGACATCCAGTCTGTCGGCGACACGCTCTACTGCGCCAACGCATCCGGAAATGGTCAGGGCCTGGTGATCTTCGATATCACCGACCCGTCAAGCCCGACAGAGATCGGCAGCTACAGTTCATTCAACCTGCTCACGAGCTACAGCCTGGTGGCCCAAGGCAACCACGCATACGTGGCGAGTCAGTTCTCCAACCTCGTCGCCGTACTCGATGTCTCGAACCCCGCATCCCCGTCGGAGGTAGCCACGCTCTCCTCCCAGTCACCGATCTCTCAGATCCGCGACGTCACGGTAGACGGCGACAAGCTGTACGTATCGTGGCTCTCGGGTGGCTTCGAGATCCACGACATCACGAACCCTGCGAGCCCGACCCTCGACCTCGCGCACAGCACCCCCACCTCCCTCGTCCATAACTGCTGGCCGCTGACAGGCGGCACGCACATCGTCACAACCGATGAAGTATCGGGCGGATACCTTCGCGTGTGGGACATCTCCAATCCGACCAACGTGGTCGAGGTGTCCCAGTGGCGCGCCCACGGGGTCGCGGTCATGCACAACCTCTTCATGGTCGGGTCCCTCGCGTTCATCACCAATTACACCGAGGGCCTGCGCATCGTCGACCTCTCTAATCCCTTGGTCCCAGAAGAGGCCGGCTTCTACGACACCTTCCCCATGGTGAACCCGTTCCAGTTCGGCGCATGGGGCGTCTATCCCGGACGCGACGAGATCTACGTCGCGGACTTCAACACGGGCTTCTACGTCATCGACTTCAAGCCCGCGACGGCCACCCTCTCCGCCGCCAGCACCTCGCTCAACTGGGGCGACACCATCATGCTGACGCTTGAGGCGGACGCCGGAGCGACCACCATTGACATGCCAGGCATGGCCGACTTGTCGTTCAGCGTCGTGCAGCTGCCCAACCTGCAGCCGGCGTCGTTGCTGCAGTTGTTCGGAACGGTGCCGGCCGGCGCCTCATCCGGCAGCCTCCCCCGCAACTTCCCGCTCCCGGTAGGGAACTTCCCTGCATACGACGTCGTCTTCACGCTGACCATCGCAGACCAGACCAACGGTCACGTCTTCGACCAGGACTCGGTCACGATCTCGTTGAACTGACGCGAGCCGCAGGAAGCGTCTACTGAACGACCACCCGCTCCGCGTTGGTGAAGTTGAAGACCGGGGTTCCGCTTGAGTAGTCGACCCCCAGCGCCTGGACATCCACGTGCTGGCCAACAGCCCAGGCCGGCACGTTCACCGTCAGCGCGATGCGCCCTGTCGCGTTCATGGTAGAGGAGCCCATCAACGTCGACGTGGATTGCTCAATCCACAAGAACGGGCTCGTGCCGCCCGCGGTCGGCAGAACGATCGCGGGTCCGAGCGCGTAGCTCCCGTAGGCGAGGAACCACTGGGTGTGGGGCCCGGTGTCGATCTCCACGACAACGACGCTGCCGGCGCCGGCGCCCACCTGCGTTGTCTCGAGGCCGCCTCGCTCGAACGCACCGATATCCGGGATGACCACGCCATCGTGGTCCCCATCCATCTTGCGCCAGCTCCCGTAGCCACGATTATCGAACTCGCTGGAGTTGAGGTTGTAGTAAACATCCCCCACTTCGACGCATGGAGAGTTCGCCGGCAAACGGAAGTCGCGCGCCGGAGCATTCTTCCACAGGGGGTCGGCGCTGATGGANCCGTTCACCCCAGCGAAGGCAGGGTCACCCACGTTGCAGCTGATGAGGTCAGGCGGCGTGATGCCTGCAACGTCCGTCGTGTTGCCCCAGAAGATCGAGTTCGCGATAAAAGAAATTGGGTCGGGGGCCGGCCCGGGAATACGGTCAACGCCGATCGCACAGCCAGTCACCGTTCCGCCGGTGAAAAACGGCGACGCGCCGTTTCGGAGCCGCACNCCGAACGGACCACAGTCAACCACGAGGTTCTCGGCGAACGCCGGGTGCATCGCNCCATCCAATTCAACCCCGCCGTTGGGGCAGTCCAAGAACCGGTTGCCCTTGATGACACGCCCGAACTCCGACGTCGNCGCTGAGGTGTACAGGCCTGCACCATCCTGCTTGATGATCGTGAAGCCGACGACCTCGCCCAACGTCCCGATCGTGACCGCGTGGGTGCCCGGCTGACCGGTCGCATCGATGGTCGTCACCCCGGGCCCTTGCTCGGACCNGAGGAACACGAAGTACGGGAGGTTCACCGCCTCGTAGTAGATCCCTGGTCGCACGATGATGTAGTCATGGGGCCACACATACGCCACCGCGCCTGCGATGGTGGAGAACGGGTCCGAATACGTCCCCGAACCCGGCCCCGCGACCGCGTTGTCCACGTAGACCAAGACATGCTCCAACGGCTGCGCGGAGACGGCGACCGCNATCATGGTCACGAAAACAATGGTGGAAAGGAGGCGCATCTCGATAGGACTCTGGACGGGATCGGCCAATTCAATCGTACGCTGGAACCCAGTGGGGAACCAAGTGAAGTTGGACGAACATAGGCCACGAAGGCGGTCACGATCCGGGCCAACCTGATCTGCTNCCGCGCTTCATGCGCAGACTGGCCGAAGATAATAACGGTCAGTACGTCCACATCGGACCGGGACGATAGGCCGNTAANGCTCCGAGTCAGACGANCGGCACGAANTCCAGCGCGCTCGAAGCCGCGGACGCGATCGCCAGGATCGCGACCGTGATCCAGATCCTCCGCGAGTCCTCCACCCCGCCGACNTCGACGAGTCCCTCGGCGTACGCGAACGCGCCGAGAAGAAGGCCCGCGACTCGNACGGCCCCAGCAACACCCGCGAGCGCAGGTATCAGNCCGATGAGCAAGGAGAGGNCNGCNGCGACCAACACGTAGCAGAGTGATCCGCCCAGGAGAAACACGTCGTCGTTCCAGTCGACCTGCTCCGNCTTGCCGNCGGTCGANCGCAGNGCGAAGCTGACCACCGCCCCGATCGCAAGAAACGNGGCGCCGCCAACCCATGANATCAGAAGCGACTTCTCCTCCGTCAGNCCGCTGATGGAGATGACAACCACGGACACGCCGCCGAGCACAAGACCGTGGAACAGGCCCGCGCGACCGGGCACGTGGGCGTCGGCGAGCCCGGTCTCCGGGTTCTTGACGATGCGCCACAACATCATCGGCAGCGCCTTCGGGTCGAAGACCGCAGCCCCCTCAGGGGCCGGCGCCGCCCCCTGAGCGTCCTCGGAAGCTCCGGCCTCCGCCGGCTGCTCCTCGGAAGGCTCCGCGACGGGCTCGAGTGACGGGACCTCCCCGGCCTGGCCCGGTTGCTTCTCTTCTCCGTTCATCGGTCAGACACCCTAACCCATCGAAGGGCACGGAGGCGTTATGCGGCCTCGCACCGGACCACCCCATGTCTCGGTGCGATCCTCCCCGGGAATGCCGCGCGTCAGGAGCCCCACCAGAGGGGGACTACCGCATGCGCGTCCGCAAACGCCGAAGACTGGATGCCATGACGTGACGGCAATCGTGAGGACCGGAGCTCTCGTCACCCTCCGCGACATACCCGACCATCTCCTCGATAAACCCGTCAGAGAAGAAGGGGAGATGGAGACGGGCGACCGCGATGTTCTCGACTCCTGGCCCACGCAGCCCCAGGTTCCCGGCCCCCAGCGGTGCCGCCAGCGTGATGAGATCCACGGGCGACCAGTAGTTTCGAACCTCTCGNACCCGTCCTTCGGCGATCAGCTCGGACACCTCCTCCGAGAACGAGATCGAAGAGGACTGCACGAAGACCCATCGATCGAATCGAGCGCGCTGCGCGCGCTCTGCCGAACGGATNAGCGCTTCGCATCCGTTGGAGAACGCGACCGCNGAGAACCGCAGNGGCTCCTCGCACGCGCAAGCATCGTGCGCCTCACAGAGCGCGTCCGCCACCGCGGCGATCAGGTCTCCGGGCGCGACGCATCCCCAGTTCAGAATCACGCCCGTCGGGTCACTCCAGTACGTGACGACCAGGCCCACGCGACCGCGGTCCGCCATCCTGTCGCGCGCGTCCAGGTCCCACGGAATGCCCAGGTCCATGAGCATTCCATGGCAGACGAACACGAAGTGATGCGGATCCAGCGCACCCGCGACGACGCCCTCAACCACCCGATCTGAAACGCACAGGTCAGCGCAACCCGCGACGGCCACGGCCATGCAAAGGACGGTGCTCGCAAAGAAGATCCGCGGCGTGCGCGACCACCCCTTCATTGCCGACACCGATCCGCGGGCATCCGACACAGAGTGGGGCCCGTCAGTCCGTTCGCGCTGTCTCGGCGCTCGGAGTCACCGCGTTCGAATCCTCTTCGCCCGTCCGGATGCGAACGACCTTCTCGACGGGGAGAACGAAGATCTTCCCGTCCCCGACCTCCCCCGTGCGCGCAGCCTCCGTGATGGCGGAGATCGTCGGGTCGACGAANNCGTCGGAGACACCGATCTCGATGCGNACCTTCTCCACCAGCTCCATCTTGATCGTCGTACCGCGGTAGTTCTCGACCTCCTCGAGCTCGCCCCCGTGGCCGAGGGCGCGAGAGATGGTCAGACCTCGCACCTCTTCTTTGAACAGGGCCTCGAGGACGGGGTTCAGGTTCTCGGGACGGATGATCGCCGTGATGAGCTTCATGCGGCCGACTCCTTGGCTTCCGCGACGCGTGGTTGCGGAGCGGGCAGGTGTTCTGGGTGGGGCTCCGGCTCAGGCTCGGCTGGCGTCGCCTCCGACTGCACGATGAGGATCGCTCCCTCTCCCGTGCTGCACGCCTGCTCGCCGTGGATCGGGACATCAAGGCCGCGGCTCTCATCCCGCGCAGCCACGCGCAGCGGCGCCACCAGGCTGATCGCCTTCAGGAGGACCAAGGACATGACCCCGCTGTATGCCAATGCCGCGACGACCGCCACGAGCTGCGTCACGACCTGCGCGCCGTTGCCGTCCAGCAGGCCAGGGGCGCCCCCCCAAGCGCTGCGCGCGAACACGCCCACCAAGATCGCTCCCACGAGCCCGCCCACGCCGTGGGCCGCGGCGACATCGAGGGAATCATCCAGCCGCGTGCGAGACAGCGCGACAATCGCGAAGTAGCTGGGTATCGCGGCGATGGCTCCGATCGCGAGGGCGCTCATGGGGCCCACGAATCCAGCCGCGGGCGTGATCGACACCAGCCCGACCACCAGGCCCGTCGCCATGCCGATGGCTGTGGTCTTCCCTGTCCTGCGCAGGTCCAGGGTCATCCAGATCACGAGGGTGGCGGCGGGCGCCAGCAACGTGTTCACGAACGCCAGCGCGGCGATTCCGTCGGCGCGGAGCGCGCTGCCCGCGTTGAACCCAAACCAACCGAACCAGAGCAGACCTGCGCCCAACAACACGAATGGGATGTTGTGAGGGAGGAGGGCCTGACGACCGTGGTCGCGTCGCGGGCCGACGATGCAGGCTGCGACGACAGCCGCGATGCCCGCGTTGACGTGCACGACCGTGCCGCCCGCGTAGTCGAGCGCGCCAGACTCGGCCAGCCAGCCGCCCCCCCACACCCAGTGACAGACAGGGGCGTAGACCAGCAAGGTCCAGGCGGCGATGAACGCGAGGTAGGAGCCGAACCGCATTCGCTCCACCACCGCACCCGATATGAGCGCCGCCGTGATGATCGCGAAGGTGCCCTGGAACGCCATGAAGAGCAGGTGAGGGATGGACCCGTGCGGCTCCAGGTCCACGCCCGCCAAAAAGACATAATCGGTTCCGCCGATGAACGCGTTTCCGGGCGCGAACGCGAGGCTGTAGCCGACGACGGCCCACAGCACCCCGACCACCCCCAGGGAGACGTAGCTCATCATCATGGTGTTGAGCGCGTTCTTCGAGCGGACCATGCCGCCGTAGAAG
>NYSS01000103.1 GCA_002683135.1 Planctomycetota bacterium
CGGACGTAGACCCGACCTGCTCGGTATGCCTGCCCCACGACGAGATCGGCAAGCGCCGGCGGCACCACGGTCTCACCTTCGTCGACGCGGATGCCGTGCAGGTCCAGTTCTCGGAGGCCGCCGACACGGACGCTGATGCCGTACACGCCCGGTGTCAGCTTGTCCGCGTGAACCTGTCCGTTCTTGTCACGCTTTATCTCTACGCGAGTGGGACGCGGGCCATCTTCCCGGGTCAGGCGGATGTCTACGGAGAGAGGGAGGGACGGTTCGTTGAGCGTGACACGGCCCCTGATGGCGCCGTGTTGATTGAGGACGAGGCGAACGTCCGTGGCCCCAAGGTTGAACGTGACTGGCTCCGCCGATCCCGAGCCGTAACGACTGCGCGCGTAGACGAGGAGCTTCCCCGGAGACGGCGGGACCCCAGGGATGGAGAACCGGCCTTCGTCGTCAGCCCATCCCTTGGCGATGTTCGAGCGTTGGGTGCGGGAGGACCTGCGCTTTGGGATGGTGACACGGTCCACGTAGATGCGCGCCGAGGGGACGACTTCTCCGTCGGTTCCAATGACCGTGCCCGCAACGATGAGGCGGAAGGAGCGGATCGGGACGGCGCCGGCGTCGTGCTCCCCGTCTTCCTCGAGGGCGGGGAAGGTGATCGTGGCTTCGGGGGGCTCCTCGCGGTCGTCCCCGCGCCTCCGCGAGTTGTTCCGATCTCTGTACAGGAGGACCTGCCCAGCGGCCCCTGCGCGGACCGTCAGGGTGGCGCGGCTGTCGGCCTGCGCCCGGACGGTGGTGGTGCGTCCTGGGCGATACGCTGGGTCGAGGGCGGTCATGCGGGCGGCCCGTTCGGCGTCGTCATCCTGGCTGATCTTGGCGCGGAATCTGTGCCACGGGAGCGGGTTGCCCTCGGCCGTCGTGAGGGTCATGGTCAATCGTGCGGCCTGCGCGCCGATGGTGCAGACCTCGTCCTGCGGCGCGCCGTTCGGATGCACGTCGATCGCGCACAGGGCGTCCGAGCGGTTCTTCGTTCGGATCCGCAACACGAGCCGTTCGCCGGGGGGGGCGTCGCCGATGACGCCGAACCCCCGGTGGGCCGTGCTGCGTCCGGATCGACGGTTCTTCACGGGGGCCTTGATCCGCCACCACTTGAGGCTCGCGCTGCCCGTGTACGGCTCACCATTGGGGAGCGCGAAGGTGAGGCCTATGGTGCCCATGCGAGGGACCGTGAGTTCGAGGTTGTAGNCGCCATCCTCTGGCGTGACTGGCTGTGTGGTCACGCGGCTCCCGTCGAGCAAGCGGACGGTCGCCAATACGGGCGCCCCGTCGCGGCCCCACCTGTTCTCGAAGGTCAGGCGGGCGTTCGCCTCGCCGCTCGCGTCCGTCCACACAGCGATCCGGTCGTCCCAGCGGTGCTTTACGCTCGGGTCCGGGTGGACCTCCACGCGCATGGCCTCGGCGGGCATGCCGTCTTCTTGGAGGACCCGTATGAGGACTCGTGGGCTCGGAAGGAGCTGGAGCTCGACTTCCCGCGGCGCGTCCTCCGGCTTCTTCTCCGGCAAGGCGAAGCCGATGGCGCCGAACATGGCGTCGGTCATGGCCTCGATCCGGAACGCGCGGGCCGGCAAGGGATGCAGCGGCGCGCGCCCTTCGCGGTCGGTGCGGCGNATGCGATATGCGGCTCGCGGTTCGCTGCGGTCGAACGCGCGCCGTCGTTCGTCGCGTGCCTGGTCTCGCCGTACGAGTCGGACGGTGGCGCCGCCTACGGGTTNNCCNTCGGCGCCACGGACCAGGACGTAGCGCGGCACGTCTCGAAGCGACGCAGGAGCCGGCCCGATCTCGTCCTCTTCGTCGAAGGTGTCCGTCGCGATCTCCTCGTAGGGGATCGGCGGATCCACTGGANCTGTCTCCGTGGCTTCGGGTTGGGGCGCGGGCTGTGCCGGGTGCGGANTCGGTGCCCGGGCGTCGTCGTCATCGATGAGCAATAACGCTGCGAGGGNCAGGACGATGGCCGCGAGTAGCAGCAGGGAGATGGTGGATCCGCGGGTCACGTAGACAGGATAACCGGNGAGGGGGTGGGGCGGTTCCCGCTGACGNTCGTCTGCGCCCGAATTTGGCGTGGAATCGGGGTTTTTTGCGCGAATGGCGGGTGCCCGCGTCGACCCTCCCCCGGCGCGCGTCCCGGCGGCATCGCGCGGTCCGAGCAGTGTAAGCTCGGGTCATGCCCATGCGCGTGGCCGTGACGATCGCCTTTCTCATCCTGACCGCGGATGTGGTCGTCGGGCAGGACGTGTCCTACGCGGACGAGTTTCGCCCGATCGTCATGGCGTCCTGCTCCGGTTGCCATGCGACGGAGAAACGGAAAGGCGGCATCGATCTGCAGGCGGCGATGAACGCGTCGGATGTGCGCCGCGACGCGGAGACGTGGCTGAAGGCCGTCGCGCAGATGGAGGCCGGGTTCATGCCGCCGAAGTCGGCCCCGNCGCTCCCNGACGACGAGCGNNGNGAGTTGATNGNNGGGCTNCGCNCCCTNCTCGCGGNNGGNGACCCGGGNGCNGAGCGNACGACCCTGAGGCGGCTGAGNCGGGCNGAGTACCGGANNACGGTNAAGNNCCTGCTCGGNGTGGANGTGNATGTCCGGCGCCATTTCCCTGCGGACGCATCCGGGTACGGGTTCAACAACATGGGCGACGTCATGTTCCTGTCGCCCATGCTGCTTGAGCGGTACCTGGACGTGACCATGGCGGTCGTTGATGCGGCCATGAAGGACTCGGCTGGGCTGCCTGCGATCCTCGCGGCAGCCACGGCGTCGGAGGACCGCGAACCGGAGGCCCTCCGCGGCGCCGTGGAGCGGTTGTTGGGCCGGGCCTTCCGGCGTCCCGCGAGCATCCAGGAGGTGGACGGTCGTCTGCGGCTCATGGCTGGCGTTCGCGGCGCAGGCGGTGACCGCCGCGGAGCTCTGAGCGCGTTGCTGAAGTCCGCCCTGCTGTCGCCGCACTTCTTGTTCCGGGTCGAGGCCCGCCCGGATGGCGCCTCGCCTGACACCGCGTGGCCGCTGGACGATTGGGAGCTCGCAGTGAGGCTTTCTTACATGTTGTGGTCGAGCATGCCGGACGAGGGGCTCCGTATGCGCGCCCGCGAGGGACGCTTGCGTGACCCGGCTGTCCTCGCGGGAGAAGCGCGCCGATTGCTGGCCGCTCCTCGGTCCCGTGCGTTCGCGGATCACTTCGCCGGTCAGTGGCTCGGGTTCAGCCGGGTCCTGGATCAGGCGGTCGCGATCCGCCGATTCAAGGGGCCGTTTCACAAGCTGCGGCGGGTGATGTACGAGGAGGCCGCGCGGTTCTTTGACGACATCGTCAAGAACGACTCCAGTGTTCTGCGCTTGATTGACAGTGGGGATTCGTTCCTCAATCAGGGACTCGCCGCGCACTACGGCATTCCGGGTGTCAAAGGCAGTGAGCTGCGGCGGGTCAAGCTGCCCGACCGGCGTCGCGGTGGGGTACTCGGGATGGCGGCCATCCTCGCTCCGACGGCGACCCCGTTGCGCACCAGCCCGACGTTACGCGGAGCCTGGGTCTTGGAGAATTTCCTGGGCCTGCCGCCCCCGCCGCCACCCCCTGACGCGGGGAAGCTGCCGGCTGACGACAAGGGTAAAGAGCAGCTCACCCTGCGTGCGCAGCTTGAGCGGCACAGAAAGGACGTCCGCTGTGCCTCGTGTCATGATCGGATGGACCCGCTCGGCTTCGCTCTCGAAAACTTCGACCCCACGGGCGCGTGGCGGACCAAGGTCCATGGCCTGCCGCTGGATACTTCGGGCGAGTTGCCCGACGGCACCACGGTCGATGGCCCCGCTGGTTTGAAGGACTGGTTGATGTCCAACAAGGATCGATTTGTGCGTACGATGGCGGAGAGGTTGCTCGTCTACGCGACGGGGCGGCCCGTGACCCCGTCCGACGAAGGTGTGCTGCAGGACATCTGCGATGCCGCGGCCGCCGACGGGCACAAGATCTCCGCGATGATCGCGGCGTTGGTCAAGAGTCGGGCGTTCATGTTTCGAGGAGGCTGAGTTGGCTGACCGGTTTCGCAAGCTGACGCGGCGCACCTTTCTTCGGGGCGCAGGTGCATGCGTGGCGCTGCCGTGGCTCGACGCCATGACTCCTTGGGCGCATTCGGCCTCTTCCCCCGACGGATTCCGGCCCTCACGGTTGGCGGTCTTGTTCATGCCCAATGGGGTGCTGCCGTCCCATTGGACGCCCAAGAGCGACGGTGAGGGCTACGCGCTCAGCCCCTCCCTCCAGCCGCTGGCTCCGATCAAGAACCGGGTCCTGGTGCTCACGGGCATGCGCAACAAGAAGAGCAATTTCGGTGAGGGGCACTACGTCAAGACGTCGGGGTTGCTGACTGGTGAGGCGATCCGCAAGACCGGCGGAAGAGACATCCGGAATGCCGTGTCGATGGACCAACTGGCGGCTCGTCAGGTGGAGAACGGGACGCGCCTGCCGTCCATTGAGCTGGGCACGGAGCCGGCGCGCCACGTGGTCGACATGGGGTTCAGCACGGTCTACGGGGCCCACGTCTCATGGCGCACACCGACGACCCCGGCGCCGAAGGAGATCCATCCCCGTCGGGCCTTCGATCGCCTGTTCCGCACCCTCGGTGCCGGGGCGTCGGATATCTCCGTTCTCGACCTGGTCATGGAGGACGCCGCGCGACTCAAGGGGCGGGTCGGAAGAGCGGATCGACAGAAACTCGACGAGTACCTCGATGGCGTGCGGGAACTCGAGCGACGGATAGAGGCGTGGGCAGCCCGTGGCTCGGGTCCCGGTGCTGGCCTGACGCGGCCCGCCGACCGCTGGCCGGGTGGGCATCAAGAGCACGTAGACATCATGCTTGATCTGATCGTCTCCGCGTTCCAGTCCGGGTCCACTCGTGTCGCATCGTTCATGTTCGGCAACGCGGTCTCGAACAAGGACTTCTCTTTCCTCGACGGGGTCAAGGGTGGGCACCACCATCTCTCGCATCACGAGAACAAGCCGGAAAAGAAGCGGCAGTACCAGCTCATCAATCGCTGGCATGTGGCCGCGTTTGCGCGGCTCTGTGAGCGCCTGCGGGGTATCAAGGAGGGGGAGCAGGACGCCCTCGAGAACAGCGTCGTGCTGTTCGCCTCCGGCCTGCGGGACGGCAACCGGCATGACCCGAACGACCTCCCCGTGCTGGTGGCTGGCGGCGGTGGCGGGCGTCTGGCGTCCGGTCGGCACCTCCGCGTGCCGCGTCACACCCCCCTGTGCAACCTGCACCTGACCCTGCTGCGTTGTATGGGCGTGGAGGCGGAGCGATTCGGCGATAGCAGGGGTGCGCTGGATCAACTCCTGGTGAGCTGACGGCCGTCGATTTCCTCGGCGGCCTCGCGGGCCTACCCCTTCTTCTTCGCCTTCGCCCAGGCGTCGCGCAGTCCGACGGTTCGGTTGAATACGGGGGCTCCCGGCTGGGAGGCCACCGAATCGACGCGAAAGTAGCCGACTCGCTCAAACTGGAGTGGGGTGTCCGGTCCGGCGTCTTTCAGGGATGGTTCGAGTTTCCCGCGCACGACCTTCAGTGAATCCGGGTTGATGTTCGCCATGAAGTCGCCGCCCTCTTCTGGGTCAGCTTCGGTGAACAGGCGGTCGTACAGTCGGACCTCCGCGTCCACCGCGTGCTCCGCCGAGACCCAGTGGATGGTGCCCTTGACCTTGCGGCCATCGGGGGAGTTGCCTCCCATGGTCTCGGGGTCGTACGTGCAGCGCAGACGAACGACGTTGCCGTCGTCATCCTTGTCGTATCCGACGCAGGTGATGAAGTACGCCCAGCGCAGTCGCACCTCGCGATCGGGGCCGAGGCGGAAGAACTTCTTCGGCGGCTCCTCCATGAAGTCGCTGCGCTCGATCCACAGGCGGCCGCAGAACGGGACCTTGCGCTTGCCAGCGGACTCGTCGGCGGGGTTGTTGACTGCGTCGATCTCTTCGACCCGGCCCTCCGGCCAGTTCTCGATGACCACCTCGAGGGGGTCGAGGACCGCCATGGCCCGCATGGCCCGCTTGTTGAGGTCATCCCGGACGCAGGATTCGAGCAGCGCCATCTCGCTGCGGCTGTTGTTCTTCGCCACCCCGACCTTGTCGCACAGCGCGCGGATGGACTCAGGTGTGTATCCGCGCCGCCGTAGCCCACGCAAGGTCGGCATGCGGGGGTCATCCCATCCGTCCACGACGCCGGCGTCCACCAGCCGGACGAGCTTGCGCTTGCTGACTACTGTGTACTCGAGAGCGAGGCGCGCGAATTCGTACTGGCGAGGCTGGTAGGGGATCGGGCAGCTGTCGTTGAACCAGTCGTAGAGCGGTCGGTGGTTCTCGAACTCAAGCGAGCACAGGGAGTGGGTGATGCCCTCGACGGCGTCTGACAGGCCGTGGGCGAAGTCGTACAGAGGGTAGATGCACCACGTGTCCCCGGTGCGGTGATGGGTCGCCTTCATGATGCGGTACATGGTCGGGTCCCGCATCAGGACGTTGGGGTGCGCCATGTCGATCTTGGCGCGGAGGACGCACGTGCCTTCGTCCAGATCGCCACTCTTCATCTGCTCGAAGAGCGTCAGGTTCTCGTCGGCGGGTCGGTCCCGGTGGGGGCTGTTCCGCCCGGGCTCGGTCAACGTGCCGCGGTACTCCCGGATTTCCTCGGCGGAGAGGTGGTCTACGTACGCCTTGCCCTCCCCGATGAGGTGCTTGGCCCACTCGTATAGCTGCTGAAAGTGGTCGGAGGCGAAGAAGAGCCGGTCCTCCCAGTCGAATCCCAGCCAGCGGATGTCGTCCTGGATCGCCTCGACGAACTCCCGGTCCTCCTTGACCGGGTTGGTGTCGTCAAACCGGAGATTGCACTTGCCCTGGAACTCCTTTGCGACGCCGAAGTCGAGGCAGATGGCC
>NYSS01000104.1 GCA_002683135.1 Planctomycetota bacterium
AAATCTTGAACCCAATGTCAATTTCGGTAGTCATTCCTCCATTGCCTTTTCAAAGATTGACGGAGCTATTGACTCACTTTCAGCGATTAGAGAATTCTTAAGAAAAACCAGAGACTTTGGTGGACAGATATTATTTCCGGCAACATTTCAAAAATTCAAATATCTTGGTAAAAAATTGGTGGCGATTCAAACATCAGTTGGAGAGATAGCAACAGACCAAGTTATTTTTGCATGCGGCATTGATACAGATAGCAATCTTAATTCAAAAATTATGAAATCTTCAAGACCTGGAATAATCCTCACCAGCAAGCCAATGGAGAAAATTATTGACGGAGTGATTGTTGCACCTGGAGTTCATATTCATCAACAAATAGATGGCAAAGTTATTATAGGAGAACAACAAGGAGCTCCCATGTCTCATTTTGACAGATTAACTAACAGACCAGAAAAATTTCCAAATGAAGAAGATTCAAATCAACACCAAGACAGAATATTAAATATCGCAAAAAAATTTATACCAAAACTAAGTAATTTTGATATGGAAAAAATAACAATTGGATGGAGACCACTGACAAAAGATGAAAAACCTGTGGTCGGTCCCTTGCTAAAAATGCCAGGTGTTTATGTGGCCGCAATGCATAGCGGCATCACCCTGGCGTCTATAGTTGGAAATTTATGTCAAACAGAATTACTCGATGGCAATCCTAGTAGTTTATTAGAAGATTTTAGACCCTCAAGATTCAATTGAAAATTGAATAAATATCTTTAATATGCCAACTATCATAATGAATCAAGACAAGAAATATTTTTTCATCATAATAGCTGTGGCGATGATTCCTTTCATTATTCTCATTGTGTTCAATGGGTGGGGGTTTTTATCCTCAATCTTTTTCCCTGAATATAATCCTGTTGCCGTGATCTGTGGGCCAAGGGTTTGAACAATGGAAATCTTCACAAAAAAGTATACATATCTTCTCGGGTGCTTGCTGTTGATCAGCCGGGTACATGGAGACATCATAGTTGCAGAAGCCTGGGTCAGAGCTGGGCCTACAAACGCAACAACTATGGCTGCTTACGCCACAATTATGAATCATTCTTCGGCGACTGAACTCAAACGAATCACTGCAGAGGGCTTTGGGGAGGCTCAAATACATAAAACGACCATGAAAGACTCTATGGCAATGATGGAAAAATTCGACTCTTTGACTTTGCTAGAAAACCAAACCCTAGAATTAAAACCCGAGTCTTGGCATATTATGCTAGTGAATCCTCAAATTGTACCCAAAGAAGGGGAAGCAGTTGGGCTTCATTTTTTTTTTGAATCAGAAAATAAGACAAAAGAAATTTCAGTACTAGCAAGAGTTTTAAAAATGAAAGTCAAATCAGACTAAGTGAATATGGAGTCTCATCATTAATAATAAAAATAATATTGTTATTGTGGGTATTGTACTCCTCATCGTTGTGATCTATGGTCTTGCGATAAACGCACCTAATTTTATTCACAAATCCATTGATTTAGAAACGGGAAAAATGCTTACAAAACCGATGGAATTAACCTCGTTCAATCTTATCAATCATCAAGACAAGCAGTTTCAACTTAAGGACCTAGAAAATCAGTGGTCTCTCATATTTTTTGGCTACACTCAGTGCCCAGATGTCTGCCCTAGTACAATTTTTAAACTGAGCCAAACATATGACCTTCTGGATCAAGACCAAAGGATATCTAAATTGCCACAAGTGATATTTATTTCCATTGATCCAGAAAGAGACAATCCAGAGACACTGAGTGAATATTTAGCTTTTTTTAACCCTAGGTTCATTGGAATCACTGGCGATCAAAGTGAGATCAAAAAAATCACCTCAACAATGAGTGTTTATTATGAAAAAATAGAGCAGAATAAGGACAGTAATTCTTACATTATGAATCATACTGCTTCCATATTTTTAACCAATGACGAAGGCAAATTGGTTGCTTCTTTTAGGCCCACGGCAACCCCTCAAGAACTGACCTCTGATATTAAAAGAATCCTTCTCCTATGACGAATTCTTATCCGTGTTGTTTGGAAAAGTTATCAATCCCTGTGGCATCAAAGGCATACTTCCAAACAAATTCAATGACCTTGGGATCATTAGAATAATTAGATGCTTCTTTTATTTTACCGTGCTCCCAGTAAAACCCTGTCTGACCTTCATATCTTTTCTCTGAAGCCATCATAATATGATTCAGAGCACCTCTCTCTGCAGACTGCAAAAAAGGTTTTATTAGGTTTACAAAAAGACCATGCATACCACGCATGTGTCTATGAATATTGGTATTGATAAAATAACCTGGTGACACTGCATAAACATCAACGCCATTCTTTTTTAGTTTTTCAGACAATCTAAATGAAAAAGCATTAAGGCAAAGCTTTGACTGAGCATAAGCTTGGAAACCCATACTATGATTTACCTTCTCCCACCCAGTTGCAAAGTTCATTGACTTAAAATCAAAGTCTTTCACCATCTTATGTCCATCAGATGAGATATTTATAATTCTTGAATGTTTATTCTTTTCCAATAAATCCAATAGTAGATGAGTGAGTAAAAAAGGTGCCAAAAAGTTAGTAGCCATAGTCATTTCAAAACCATCCTCGCTTTCTCTTCTGATCGATTCAGTTATGCCTGCATTATTGATTAAAATGTCCAAATGAGAATAATTTATATGAATATAATCTGACAAAGCTCGCAGTTGAGAAAAAGAGGAAACATCACAATCAATATATTCAATCGAATTGTTTCCTGTGTCTCGGATTATTTCATCCTTTGCCAAGATTCCATTATCAGTATCAAAATCAATTAGGATGAGCCTAGCACCTTTTTCTGCCAGCGCTTTAGCGGCAATTCTTCCCATACCACTAGCTGTACCAGTGATTAAACAAGTTTTACCTTTCATGAATTTCTTTTAATTGAGCATACTAGGGTCCATACCCACGCTTTTCATTTGATCCATAACCACAGATTTAGTGATTTCTTTAAAGCCTTTATCTCTTGCAAAGTCTTCAACATTATTGATGGCCATTTCGATAATTCCTGGAGGGGTCATAGATATCATCTTTTTTGCTTCTTGATCCCATTTCATGCTGATTTTCGCCTCAAAATCACTACTAGAAGATTCATTTTTTGCTTTTTCTGCTTTGGCTTTTTTAGCTCTTTCTCTCTTTTTCCAATATTCAGACTCCTCTGGTTTAGTCGCTTCAAGAACAGCCCTTGCATCAGGGGTAGAGGTCATGATGTTATACAAACTATCTAAATATTGATTAGGTATAACTACAAACATTTCCTCTGGTTTTAAGCGATTATTCATTCGACCACCTAAATCGCCTGGTGTGATAACAACATTTCCATCATGCCAAGGGGTAGCAAAAAGATCACTACAAAATGAAGACCCACAAGCTCCACGGGGTGGGGTTCCATCTAAAACAGTTCGTGCACCTCCAATGAAATTAGCCCAATGCGGAGTACAAACTACCACTATCCAATCGACATAAATGCCTTTTGGTACATCTGCAAGAGGAGCTGCGCCGATTCCAACTACTGTTTTCTGAGGCAAAACATAATCTCCAGTCTTTATTTGCTCTGCACCTAAATCAGTGTAAGAAGGGATATTTTTTGCCAAATATTGTCCNGTTCTNATTTCATCAGTNCCTTCATGAACACCAGCCGTATACACCCCAGTCGTGCAATCATGGTGATATTTATCAAAAGAAACAATTTCACCCTCGTCCATTGCATGTCTAACAATCGAGCAAGGCACAACTTTCTTTTTTTGATAAATTTCAGGAATTTCTTTTTNAAATAAACTAATTGCGACAGGATTACCTCNTACCTTGCCGCTAAGAGAATCATTAATTTCNTTAAACGNAACCATGGTCACCATTATATCTTTTTTTTAATCTTCTGATCTTCCTGGCAATATTCCACCGTGTAGAACCACTCCATCTTTGGGTTTTGATCGCCAAAGCTCCTTAGCAAATCGTGGTATAGCCATTGCAGCTATTGGAAAGCATTCAACAAATTCTGACATTGATAATGGAAGACGATGGATTNCATAGCAAAACATATCCTCATTTGTCACATGCCAAAATCCTTCTACACTTTTGAGGCTGGTGGAAACAGAACCATCAGTATTGAANTATGCATCAAATTCAAGCTCCTCTTNACTGGTTACCAAACGATAGTGAGTTGTATTAAACATCAAATGATTCCAAAAACTTGGAAAACGTTCTGAAATAGGTAGACTTTTATCACTCGCTTCAGCAATAGATATCCTTTCAATATTTGGTTTATTTGGAGCATCCGTTTCAAGCATCATAAAAGCTATCATGTCAATTANGAATTCTTCGGGAACAGGNTCNGGGATAANCATCTTCGTATCTGGAAATAAAGCTTGCGGCCCTTGCAAAAATTTATACATCAATTCACTATTCCAGATTAAATGAGAGGATCCCATAGAATCCGAATAATTAAAATCTGTATTTTCTCCTACTCCTTTCTCGAATAAATGCCAAAGATTTGGTCCCAACAAATCCGCACTATCTTCAGCCAGAGTATGGCAAGCGCTACAACGTTGTTGAAAAGCTATTCTTCCATTCAGGTAATCAGCTGTACCGAGTTGATCAGAAGTTGGATCTGCAAANGCTTCAATACCCAAAAAAAATAATATAAACAATGGAACTAATCTAAACATTTTTTCTGATAATCTATTAACCAAAAATATAAATTAGCATTATTATTTGCAAGATAAAATGGTTAGAATTTTCAGATGAATTTTTGGAAGAAAAAAAATGAAGCATGGGTGGAAAGCCCAATGCACGACAACTGGTATCAATCCAGTGCATATTTTTGTAGTTCCTTTGCACTAATCACATCTGTCAATGAAGAAGGCGTAACAAGTATTGGCCCTTATCANTTGTCCTTTCCTTTTGGGGTAATTAATAGAAGAGAATGGATTGTGATTTCAAGGAAAAAGTCAAATACTGCCAACAACCTGAAACGCCTTAAAAAATGTGCGATGAANTTTGTTGAATATGACAAACGCTTTATACCAAATATTGTTGACTTGGGATATCCAGGTCAACAGCCAGAGGAAAAAATGGAAAATTGCCCTTTTGAACTAGAAGAATCACCAACTGAATCCTACCGTGAAGATCCTGAACGGCCAAAGGTCATCAAGAATGCCTTTCAGATTTTTGAGTGCAATCTAAACGATGATCCTGAAGATTTTTTCTACAAAGGTTCTGAGTACACCGAATACCTNCTCCTAGAAATCCAAAAAATTTATTTAAGGGAACGATGGCGGAAGAATCTTGATCTTGAGGACAAAACNAAAATNCCAAATATGCCAATCAGTTATGGATTTAGAAATTCCAATCAATTTTGGTTTGCCAAACATGGCAATCCTTATTGGCTNCCAACTCCTGAAGGCAAAGGAACACAACACGATATGGTGATGTATATTGCCAATAGAATCGACGAGGAAGTCACCTTTACAGAAGAAGCTTGCAAACAATTAACAGGGATTCCAAAAGTCTTTGTGAAAACAGCCCTGAAAGGAATTATTGCAGAAGCNAANAAAGAAGGNGTCACTGAGATAGATCAAGATTTTGTTAAAATGATTAATGANAAGCGGAGCGGTGGATCTTAATTTATGTCACATCGCACCAATGAACTTGAAAAATTAATAGGCATTCGATCTACCATCCGTGAATGGCGTTATCATGAATTCTCCAGACAAAGCATCGGCATAATTTTAATCAGTGTGTTTGGTCTCATTGCACAACCTCTGTATGCCAATTTCGCTATCGGCTGNTCAATCGTGTTGCTGGGTTTGATCGTTCGTTTGTATGCCTCTGGATTTGTCTTAAAAAACAAAGAACTGTCTACTACCGGTCCATACGCGTTTGTCAGACACCCTCTCTATACCGGTAATATTTTAATATTAATGGGAGTCTCNNTTNCTACTAGTCTCCCCTGGACTATTGNCTGTTCAATCCTGTTCTTCTGGNTTTATTACCCGCCTGCGATTGAATACGAGGACCGAAAATTGAAGTTNCTTTTTCCAGACACATGGAATTCTTGGGCTANTCAAACTCCTNCCTTATTNCCAAAACNAAAGANNNATGATTTTAATTTNTCCNGCTGGTCTTGGAAAAAAAGNCTNNTCAATAATTACGAACCANTCATCGTGTTTTATGTTGTGATCTGGTTGATCGTCTTAGCTAACAGATTATAAGGAGTTTTGGATTAAACTATCGG
>NYSS01000105.1 GCA_002683135.1 Planctomycetota bacterium
GCCGAAGTTTCCTTCTTCGCGCTGGTGGTCGATGATCGCGGTCTTCATCTTGTTGTTCCACGCGGTCCATTC
This sequence comes from Planctomycetota bacterium, assembly GCA_002683135.1. Lineage (GTDB taxonomy): Bacteria > Planctomycetota. The sequence continues at coordinate 73 of NYSS01000105.1, forward strand.
ACCACCGCCCACCTGGAACATGGAGAGGGTCGCGTAGTACCAGTAGTACATGTCGACCTTGCCGCTCTTCGGCTCCCAGACCGGCAGGCGCTTGGAGCAGAGCTCGGCGCCGGCCTTGATCAGGGGGCTGGTCTTGGGGTCCTCTCCCGCGAAGATGCGGATGAGCATTCCCACGCCCGTGAGCGACTCGGACTGGTCCGCCGGGAACTCCTCGAGGCGGCCTTCGGCGCGCACGGGGCGCTCACCAGGCTTGGTGTAACCCGTCCGGCCAGTCTCCTCGTCGGTCATTTCCTTGCAGAAGTCGTGCGCCCACGCCAGGGAGGTCTCGTTCATGTCGAGGCCGCCCGCCTTGGCAGACTTGAGCGCCATGACCATCCAGCCCGACACGGAGATGTCGTTGTCCCCCGGACGTTCGCCGTAGCGCCACGCCTTGTACGGGTTCTGACACTTCATGACGAAGTTGATGCCGTTCTGCGCCGTGGCCTTCCAGATCCCCGAGCGGGTCATGCCGTAGGCTTCGGCCATCGCCAAAGCGCCGATGCCGTGGTTGTAGGTGAAGTGAGGATCGCCGCGGGAACCGAAGCAGCCCTCAGCGTCCTGCTGTGATTTCAGCCACTTAAGAGCCTTCCGCACCGTGGTCTTGTAGATGCCCTCACGGTGCGTGTTGCCGGCGCCGAGGAACGCGAGGATCGCGAGGCCGGACACTCCGACGTCGTACATCGCGTTGCCCTTGCCATCGCACAGCTCGCCCTTCTTGGGGTCACCGTTCTGCATGAAGGCATCGCAGTCCCAGCGGCCATCCTCCGACTGGTGGTTGGCGAGCCACTCCAGGCCGCGTTCAACGGCCCGCTGCGTCTTGCCTCCGCCGCCCATGGCCCGGAGGTTGCGCTTGCCACCACGACGACGACCGAACGCACTACCAGCGCCACCGCCTAGGCCGATCGCGTCGTTGGTCTGGGTTCCATCGAATGGCTTGTCGGACAGTGCGTCCTCCTCACCCTTGGATTCCTCCCATTCCTCGTTGTCGTCGGTCTCGTTGTGGTCCGAGATCTCCGTGTCCTTGATGACCGGCTCTTCAGTCGGCTCCTCTTCGGGTTGGATCTCCTCGGTCTCCTCCTCGACCTCCTCCTCCATCTCGTTTTCGAGGGTGTCGGGCTCGGAGACCTGGAAAGGCTTGACCTCGCCGGCCGCGTCGTTGGTCACCGAGAACATGTGGAGGATGATCGCGATCACCACGTGGATGGCGACGGAAAACAGCAGCCACGGGGTGTTCCGCAGCTGCTCGACGAGAATGTCGTTGAAGGTCGCCGACTCGTGCTGGTGGTGGCTGTACCCACCATAGTCATAATTGTTTTCTGACATTGGAGTTAGGGCTCCCGTTGAGGCTCGCGCAACGGAGACGGGGTGACGGTCATGTCCAACCCCGTCTGGACTATAGGCTTGCGCACAGGGAGGGTCAACGGACGAGACTCAGTCGAGGTTCACGAACCCCGTCAAGAAAATCGCCTCGCTCCGTGCTGCTTCGTCACGGTCAGAGGCCGCGGCGGCGAACCTCGAAGGCGGTGATGAGGCCCAGCTTGTACCTCACCGGGTGGATGTACGACTCGCGGACGATCCGAGCCTCCACGGCGGCACGAGCACGCACCAGCCGCTCGTCTTTGATCTTCTGCGCGATCACCACCTGGGCCTCGGCAAAAGGAACCACCTGAGCCTCCCGACGCTCCGCGCAGCGGACGAGCAACCAGCCCGCCCCGAACTCGATCGGGTCGGAGACGCTCCCAAGCTCGCCATCGAACGCGTAATCGACAATCGGCTTGAGCAATGGGGAAGACCGATCATGCCAGCCCTTATGTCCACCGGAGTCGGCGGTAATGGGACTGTGGAGCCGCGCGAGGGTCGCGAAGTCCGCCCCCGTGTCCAGCTCCTCCTTGATCCGCTTCGCCTTGGCCAAGGCCTTCGCCTTCGTGCCGCGCTCGGTGCTGGTAGCGGTCTGTCCCACCGTGATCGCCATGTACCAGATATCCGCCTTGGGGACGGCGCTGAACTCGTCCTTCAGATGCGTCTCGTAGTAAGCACGGACCTCACGGGCCGTGGGATTGACGCTGTGCTCGGGTCGCAAGACACCCCCGATTCCGCCCCTGCCACCCGCGAACGTGTTGACATACAGCTGCCGTTGCATGCGCAGAGTGAGGTCCGCCACATACTCGTCCAAGGTCACGCCACGCTCCACCAGATACTCTTGAAACGCCTCCTCGCCGCCGACGCGCGCCTTCTGCCGCTCGATCTCAGAGAGGATGTGCTGGGGGTTGAGGGCGAGGTGAAGCCGCGCCGCGGCCTGGTCCTTGACCCGCTCGAGGATCATCCTCAGCAACGTGCGCTCAAACAACTCCCCCCGGTTAGCTACGGACATGCCGACGGCCGCGACCCGGCTCTCCCCGCGCACCTCCGCGATGGTGATCACCTCCCGATTCACCATCGCCGCGATGCCGCTCTCGTAGACCCGGGCCGGGTCCCCACGGGGCGGCTTCTCCGCGGGCGTGGTCCCGTCACCCTGGGCCGACGCCGCGCTCACGAGGATCAACAAGCAAGCAAGCCTTCTCATGGCAGTTCCCTCCGCGGCCAAGGGTAGCACCCCTCAAGGGGTGATTGCGCCCCTGGTCTCCTTCAAGAACCGGATACGGCGGGGCCCTCGGAGGGCTCCACCCAAAGATGCTCTTGCAGGAAGGCCAGCAGCTCGCCCGGACCCCGGAACGGCGCAGGATGCACCAGCAGGACGACCTCGCCGCGGAGGATGCGGACCTGTTCCCCCGAAGCTCGGACATGGGGCATCAGCCTCTTGAGCCGATGGGAGCGGAGCGCGACGCCCTCCCCCGGCATCATCTCCAGCCGCGCGACCCGCAAGCGCTCCATCAACGCGCGGATCTTCGCCACGAGGACGAACTCGCAGGCGACGGGAGGGGGCGGACCGAATCGGTCAGCCATCTCAGCGATGACCGCTTCGAACTGGGCCTCGGTCGTCGCCCGACCGAGCTTGCGGTACATCTCGACCCGCAGCTTCTTGTCGGTGATCCAGGCATCGTCGAGATAGGCGGTGAAGTCGATGTTGATCTCGACCTCCTGGGGCAACTCCACCCGCTCGTTGCGCAGGCGCTTCACGGCCCCGTCCAGCAAGCGGCAGTACATCTCGTAGCCGACCGAAGCGATGTGTCCGCTCTGCTCGGGTCCGAGGATGTTGCCCGCGCCGCGGATCTCCATGTCCCGCATGGCGATCTGGAATCCCGCCCCGAGACGGCTGAACTCCTCGATGGCGCGTAACCGCTTCTCCGCGATCTCCGAGACAGAGTGGTCAGGGCGGACGAGGAAGTACGCATACGCCTGATGGTGATAACGCCCCACGCGGCCGCGGAGCTGATGCAGGTCCGACAATCCGTAGCGATCCGCTTGGTCGACAAAGATCGTGTTGACGCTCGGGATATCCAGGCCGGACTCGATGATCGTGGTCGCGACCAGGATGTCAGCTCTCTTCTCAAGGAAGCTGAGCATGGCCCGCTCGAGCGCGCGCTCCGGCATCTGCCCATGTCCAACAAGGATGCGCGCCTCGGGGACGAGCTTCGACAGTCGTTTCGCGATCTTGTAGATGGTCTGCACCCGGTTGTGAACGAAGAAGATCTGCCCCTCCCGATCGAGCTCTCGGAGAATCGCCGTCCTGACAACGTCCTCTGCATACGGGATCACCTCCGTTCGCACCTCGCGACGTCCCTTCGGCGCCTGCCCCAGAGGCGAGATGTCGCGGATCCCGAGGATCGCCTGGTGGAGGGTCCTCGGGATCGGCGTCGCGCTCATGATCAGCACGTCCACGTTGGTGCGCAGACGTCGCAGCCGCTCCTTGTGGCCGACGCCAAATCTCTGCTCCTCGTCGATGACGAGGAGCCCCAGGTCCTTGAACGAGACGTCTCCCTGAACCAGTCGGTGGGTCCCGATAACGATGTCCACGGCCCCGGACGCCAGCCCCTCCAGAGCGCGTTGCTGCTCCTTCTTGGTTCGGAACCGGGAGAGGCACTCGATGACGACCGGGTAGTCCTTCATGCGCTCCTTGAAGGACTCCCAGTGCTGCTGCGCCAGGATGGTCGTCGGAACGAGCACGGCCACCTGCCGCTCACCCATCACGCACTTGAACGCCGCGCGCATGCAGACCTCGGTCTTGCCATACCCGACGTCACCGCAAATGAGACGATCCATGGGACGGTCCGACTCCATGTCTGCCTTGATCGTCTCCGCTGCGCGGGCCTGGTCGGGAGTCGCCTGATACGGAAAAGCCGCCTCGAACTCCTGCTGCCACGGGGTATCCCGCGGATGCCGGATGCCCGTCTTGCGCGCGCGAATTGCCTGCATCTCCAGCAAGTCAGCCGCCATGTCGGTGACCGCCTGGCGCACCGCCTCCTTGCGCTTCTCCCAAGAAGCGGAGCCGATCCGGGAGAGGTCGGGGGCGTCGCCCTTCCCCCCGATGTACTTCTGGACGAGATCGATCTTGGACGCGGGCACGTGCAACTCGACCGCATCTTTGAACTCGAGAACGAGGAACTCCTGCTCAGCCCCCCCCTTCACCTCGCGACGCAACCCGATGAACCGGGCGATGCCCTGAGCGAGGTGGACCACGTAGTCGCCCTCTTCGAGATCCAGAAACGAATCGATGGCCTCGCTGACGACCGCTTCTTCTTCACGCGGACGCCGCCGCTTGACCGCCGTCGCGAACAGCTCGTGATGGCCAAGGGCCCCGACCCCGAGGAACGGGCTGTGAAAGCCCTCATGCAGACGACCGACGTGCATGACCACGTTCCGCGCTCGCACCTTCTCCGCACCCGGGGCCTGCTGCTCGGCGAGGACCTCCCTGAAGCGATCCCGTTCCGCATCCGTATCGAAGCAGAGCAACGTCATGCTCTTGCCACGGGACGTGCGCTCCAGGGTGTCGATAGCGTCTTCGAAGGCTGACCCCGCCGTGGCGACGATCTGGCCTCCGATATTCAACGCCTCGGCAGCCGGCGCCTTCATCCTCGAGGTCATCACCTCAGGCAGTCGGAACATCGCGGCCCACGCGTCCTCCCGTTGCTGCCGATCCCGACCTTCGAACCGCGCGAGGTGGCGCTCCATGGACTCCGCGAGCCCGCTGGCGTCGCGGGCCAGCACGGTCCACGACGGGTCGAGGTGCTCGGCCAGGGTCCCGCCCTCCGGGTCGTCGTCCGGCAAGAGCAGCGACGGTGAAGCCCGGTCGAGCACCTCGACCGACAACTGGGTCATCGGATCAAACGCGCGGAGGCCCTCGATCTCGTCGTCCATCCACTCCACACGCAAGGGCCTGTCGAGGTCGTGAGGCCAGAGGTCGACCAGGTCACCCCGGACGGCAAAGACTCCCGGGCGGTCGGCTGTGGCGTCGCGGACGAAGCCAGCGTCGACGAGACGCGCGACGACCCCATCGAGCGGCAGGGTCGCCCCGATGACCAACTCCAGCCGCCCTTCGCGCACCGCATGGGGAGATGGCACCGGATCCACGGCCGAACGCACCGGCGTCACCAGGACGCGCAACGCCCCATCGCTGGCCAGCCGGCTGATGACCCGAGCGCGCTCCAGCGCGCCGTCCACGCCTGACGGGAGCAAAGCCGTCGCATCCGCCGGGACGCCGAACGCTCGGAGGTCCTCCACTACACCCTCCGCCTCCTCCTCGCCGGGGACGAGGAGGAGCCAACGACGCTCGGTCACCCGCACCAGCGCGCTGCCGAGGAGTGAGAAGGACGACCCCGTAACTCCTCCGACCACGGGGGCGTCACCTAGGGTCGCAATCAACTCCTTGAACGGTCGGGAGCGGATAAGAGGTTCGAGAAGAGCGTCCACGTGCGTGGTTCACGATAGCGACACGGCGGGGCGGACCACCAGGGCGCGTTACATGGTCAGAGCAACCCCAGCTCCCTGAGCGCCGCGCGCGCCGCGCGCTGCTCCGTCTCCTTCTTCGATCGGCCCCACGCCGGAGAAAACCGACGATCTCCCAGAGTCGCGCTCAATTCGAACGTCTTGGTGTGATCCGGACCCGCGGTTGAGATGACCACATATCCCGGATTATCCATGTGGTTTTGCTGCGCCCACTGTCCGAGCCACGACTTGAAATCCCGTTGGCCGGGCTCGTCGGCTGCGGTGGCGATGGCGTCTTCGAAATGACGGATGACGAAGTCGTAGGCCGCGTCCAGGCCTCCGTCCACAAAAACCGCGGCGATGACCGCCTCCAGCGCGTTGGAGAGGATCGAGTTGGTGATCGATTTCGGGTTCGGGAACATACGCCCGACCACGAGGTGCGGCGCCAGCCCGATGTCCCGCGCCTTGAGCGCCAGGCTGCGGCGGCTGACCACCTGGCTCTTCACCTTGGTCATGCGGCCTTCTTGGAACTCGGGATGGTGCGCGTAGAGGTAGAGGCTGACGACGGCGCCGAGGATGGCGTCCCCGAGAAACTCAAGGCGCTCGTTGCTGCCGGAAAAGGCGGTGCGAGACGAGCTGTGGGTCAGCGCCCGAATGAGGGTCTCGGGGTCGCTGAACTTGTATCCGAGCACGCGCTCGCATTCGTCCACGCGCCGGGTGACAGCCTCGTCTCCGCTGGTGGCGCTCACGCGTCGAGGCTCCCTTCCCCCGGCTGGAACAAGAGCCCATATTCCTTCTGCGCGTAGCGATCCGTCATTCCGGACACGTAGTCCGTCACGGAGCGCTCCAGCCCGTCCGTCGCGGCGAGCAGTTGAAACCGCGGCGGCATCAGTTCGCTGCCCTCGCGGTATGCCCTGAACAAGCCGGTGATCATCACGCGTGCGCGGTTCCGCATCCGGCACACCTTGAAGTGCGTGTAGAAGTGGTCGTAAAGGAACTTGCGCAATTCGGCCTCACCCGTCTCCACCTCGGAGCTGAAGGCGACGACGGCGTCCGGCTGCGAACGAACGTCTGCCAGGTTGCGGATCTGTCGCTCGGCTAGCTGGCGCCCGGTGCTCTCACAGAGGTCGCGCACGAGCAGCGAAATCAACTGGGCGACGACCTTGAGTTCGAGCAACCGGCTCGAGGTCCCGGGATAACGCGCCAGCGCCTGCTCCCGCGCTTGCTGCCAAAGGGTGACATCACGCTCGAGCGCATCACGCTCGATGATCCCCGAACGCAGGCCATCATCCAGGTCAGCGGACAAGTACGCGATCCCATCGGCGAGATCGACGACCTGAGCTTCGAGACACGGGCCCTCTTCAGGGCAATAAGGCGCGTAATCCGCCCCCTCGAACGGACGCTTGTGCTTGATGATCGACTCGCGCACCTCGTACGTGAGGTTCAACCCCCCGAAGTCCGGGTACTTGATCTCAAGCACGTCGAGGATGCGCAACGCCTGGCGATTGTGCTCGAACCCGCCATGCTCACGCATGAGTTCACCGAGGACATCGCCACCGGAGTGCCCGAAGGGCGTGTGCCCCAGGTCGTGTGCCAGGGCCAGGGCCTCGGTCAGGTCCTCGTTGAGCGAGAGGCTGCGGCTGATCCCTCGGGCGATCTGCGAGACCTCGAGGCTGTGGGTGAGCCGCGTGCGGTAGTGATCTCCGGTGTCGGCTACGAACACCTGCGTCTTGCCGTTGAGGCGCCGGAACGCCGTGCTGTGAATGATCCGATCACGATCACGCTGAAAATCTGTGCGTAGAGGGTCGGGCGGCTCCTCGATGCGACGCCCGCGAGTCCCGCTACCTCGGCAGGCGTACGGCGCGAGCCGCGCGTCCTCCCGCGCGAGCACATCCTTCCGGGTCAGGATGGCTCCTGCCTCGGACTCCGTATCGCTTCCGTTGCTCATATCCGCCTTAACCGTAGCCCCAAGAGCGTGCGCCCTCAACGACGCAGCAGTGGCCACAACCCGAGACAACCGACCACCAGCGCCGCAATCGATGGCCACAACACGTCGGGGCGCTGGTAGATGATCCCTCCGACGGCAAAGGTCAACCCGTAAACGACGGCGACCCCCAGGACCCACATGAGCAACACCTGGCCCAACGTGTGGTCCGGATCTCCCTCGGCGCCGACGCGGCTCCGGACGGGCCCCCAGAGCCCCGGAGGGCGAACCCTGCGGACGAAGGCGTCGAGTCGGTCCGGGTCGGTGGACGGCGCGAAACGAATGGCCAGGAGCGCCACGGAGATCGACGACCCGACGACGATGATCGCCTTGTGCCAGATCTCCACCCTGGTCTCGCCGACGAAGCAAGGACCGCTCGCGAACACGTAGGGGTCCTGCCAGACAGCATTGCAGACCTCGAATCCGACCGTGATCAGCACCGAGGACGCCAGCGCCAGGATCTCGCACCACGCGTTCACCCGCCACCAGAACCAACGCATGATGAGCACCGGGCCAATGCCGGCGGAGAACGCCCAGACGAAGATCCACGCATCCGTAATCGATCGGAAAAACTGGAAGCACAGCACCGCGATCGACATCACCACGACCACGGACCCCTTGCCCATCCAGACCAGCTGACGCTCGCTCGCCTGAGGGCGAACGAAGCGTCGCAGGACATCGTTCACCAGATAGGAGGCGCCCCAGTTCAGCAGGGTGTCCACAGTGCTCAAGAACGCGGCGAGGAACGCGGCGACGAGCACCCCGAGGAGGAGCGGATAGTCATCGAGGAACCTGCGCATCATCCGTGGATAGGACTGCCGCCCGACGATGCTCCGGATCTCGGTTCCATCCGGCCCCACGACCTTGCCGTCCTGCGCGTGCACCACGAGGTCCTTCACCTCACGGTCCTCGAACAACGCCTCCCCGGCCGAATCGGTCCCAACGACCGCGCGCACGGTACCGCTAACGACGCCTCGTTCCTCTCCGTTGACGAGCACCCTCCCGTCTTCGTGCTGCAAGAGCGGAAAGACGACCAGGCTCAACGAACCGATCAGGACCCACGGCCACATACGAATCGCCGCATAGGCGACGGAGAACCAAAGAGTCCCGACGCTCGCGTGCCACTCGTTCTTGGCGGCGAGCATGCGCTGACACAGATATCCAGCGCCATCGGCGTTGTAGATGGCCCACCACATGATCCCCATGTAGGCGAGGACCTTGAACTGGTGGTCCGGCGCCTCGGGGAAGAACGCGAGCGAGTCCGAGGATACGGCCTGGGCGACGGCCTCAATCCCCCCCACACGGTCGGCGGCGATGAACGCGAAGATCACGGTCCCCGCGATCGCCACCCAGAACTGCAGGAAATCTGTCGCTACGACGCCCCAGAACCCGGCAAGAACGGCGTAGGTGAGCGCGATTCCGGCCAGCGCCCACGCCACCAAGTTCTCGTCCGCGGCGGGGATCTCTGTGACAGCGAGGATCACATCGACGATCGCGCGCATGATCAGCGACAGCGAGATCACGTTCGCGAGGATCGAGAAGTGGAACGCCTTGTAGACCCGCAGCCCGGCGGCGGCGCGGCCGCTGTACCGGAGCTCGAGCAGCTCGTTGTCCGTCATCACCCCGGAGCGCCGCCAGAGCCGAGCGAAGAGGAACACGGCCAGCACCTGGGCCATCACCATGTTCCACCCGAACCAACCATAGGAGACGCCCGTCCGGACATTCGACGCCACACCCAGCGGGGTGTCCGGCGCGAACGTCGTGATGACCATCGACGTCCCGATGATCCACCAAGGCAGCGTCCGCCCCGAGAGGAAGTACTCCTCGGTGCTCTTCGCGGCGCGCCGAGCGAACCACACACCGATCGCGAACGTGAGCGCGAGGAACACACCGACGACGGTCCATGACAGCGTAGTCACCGCGGCACTCTACACCCGCGTCGCTGCTATATTTGGTCAATCGCCATGCGCTTGCCCATGATGTCCATCCAATTAATCGCCGCCTGCCTCACCTGTCTCGGGGCTGGGAGCAAGACCCCTTCGAAGATCTCGCACCACGCGCTCCCTCGAACCGAGAGGTGGCATCGGCGCGCGCGGCAGGAAGACGCGGCGGCGCTCAGCCAGACCCGGCAAGCACGAGGCGCCAAGCACGAGTATCATGGTCACCCCGGACGCCTGGGGTGGCCGGCGCTACAAGAGCGCCTCGCGCTGTCCCTACGGTTTCTCGCCGGTGACGGAAACAAATGAACATGAACGAACAAGGCGACCGGCAGTCCGCGGACTCCCCCAGCGGCGACGGCGACACCGAACCACTCCCAACGCAGGAAACACGGGAAGGCAAGGCACCGCCGCGGTCCTACGCGCTGATGGACCCCAAGTCCAAGCGGATCTACCTCGAGTTCTACAAAGACACCTACAAGCCAGATGGGGCGGTCCTATCCCGCAAGCTGAAGGAGCTGATCGCCATCGGCGCCAGCATGGCGCTGAACTGTCCAAACTGTCTCGACGGGCACATCAAGAAGGCCCTCAAGGACGGCGCGACCCGCGAGGAGATCAGCGAAGTCATCCAGGTCGCGCTCGGCGTCGCGGCCGCGGCGGTCGTCGACAGATCAGACATGGCTGGTTATCGCCTCGGACTGAACTACGAGGACCTGCCGTCCGCATTCGACGGCGAAGCCTGACTCACACCACGACAAGCGGCGGCCAGCCGAGTTCTGTTTTTTCCGAAACCCCGCTCTGCCAGAGGCGCCGGAATCACAGACAGTCCGGGCACCCACGCGCACGCCCGGCTAAAATTCCAAGAGCCCCCGATGCCCGCCAGACCAACCGGAGTTCGTCGATGCTACGCCTGATCCTCGTCCTCGCCTGCGCCCTCTCCCTCGTCCCGGCCGCCTCCGCCCAAGGGTGCGACGGCAACGGGTTCGCCACGCTCGACGTCGGCATCGGCGTGTTGGGCGGGACGCTGACACCATCACTGACGGCTGCCCCGGGCGCGCCGTTCACGTGGCTCGTCGACGTCGCACCGGGGGCCCTGAATTTCCCCGGCATCGGAACCGCCTGCATCGCATTCTCCCCCGCCCATTTCTCCCTCGCGGACGGGATCGCCACGGGTACTCCCACGATGCCCACATCGGGGAACTTCACGACGAGCATGGTGCTCCCAAGTGCCCCCTCTCTCCTCGGTGTCGCCTTCTATTCGCAGTTCGGCGCGCTCGACGGCTCCGCACCCGGTGGCGTCGCCCTGTCCAACCCCCGATCGGTCCTCATGACGCTACCGGACAACTTCGTCGGGAGCTTGGGTACCGTCGCGGGGTTCGGCACAGCGTTGCACCGATCCACCTCCTTTGGAAATGGGCGTTACGTCCTGGTCTCCGGCGGAGGTGCGGGGAGCTTGCTCTCCCCGACGCCGGGGATGGCGACGAGCATCTACGACAGCTACACCCACACGTTCCAAGCCGGACCCAACCTGTCCGTCCCCCGCGTCCTGCATACCTCCACCGGACTAAACGACGGCCGCATCCTCATCACGGGCGGACTCGACGGCGTCGCCACCTTCAACTGGGGGGATGCCGAGATCTACGATCCGTCCAACGGAACGATGACGGCGCTCACGTCGACCATGCAGGGTCCCAGGGGTGGACACACGGCGACGCTGCTGGACGATGGCCGTGTTCTCATCACCGGAGGAAACACGGTCTTCGCCGGGGCCGCCGGAGCGCCGTCGATCCAGATCTACAATACGGCCCACTCACAAGTCGACATCTTCGATCCGACGACCAACACGTTCACACCCGGGCCCAACATGCTCGAGAAACGGGCCGGACACGGCGCCGTGAAACTGCCGGACGGGCGCGTGCTCGTGGCCGGCGGCATAAGCGACGGCAGCCTCTTCCCCATCATCAACATCCCTGTCCCGGTGTACGCCCAGGGGGCGGAGATCTACGACCCGGCGACCAACTCGTGGGCGCCCACAGGAGTCCTGTCCTTCGACCGCTTCATCGGCAATATGGAGGTGCTCCCATCGGGCAACGTGCTGTACTGCGGAGGCGCCAACGGGGGGCTCCTGTCCTCTACCAACACGGCCGACTATTGGGACGCATCGAACAACACGTGGTCCTCCCCCGGGGCCATCAACCTGCCGAGCGACGTCGCCCTTGCCGCGTCCACCGTCCTGCCCGACGGCACCGTCGCTATTACGGGCGGCGGCTCCGGCGTAGCCGCGATGTTCACCGCGTCGAATCAGGTCATTCGTTTCTCCGAGAGTACGTTCACATGGACGGCCACGACGGGCCTCCCGGTCGGTCTGGTGAGCCACTCCCTGACCGTGCTGCCAGACGGGTGTTTCCTCGTCGTAGGGGGCGCGGACCCCGCAGGAGTCGCCCAGTCCAACGGCTACGTCTGGAACCCGTAGAGTTCAAATCGAAAAGGGCCTGCGGGTGTAGGATGGCTGTGCGGGCCGCCTGGCACTGCCGTCGATTGGAGCTTCGATGCGCCACTCCCTCACCCTCATGGTTATCGTCTTCGCCGCGGTCGTTCTGCGCGCCCAGGGTTGCGGCGGGCAAGGCAACGCCACCCTGCAGACACAGGCCGCCTTCCTCGGAGGCAGCATCGCGCCAGTGCTCGCGGCGGCGCCGGGTGCGCCGTTTATCTGGTACGCGGACTTCGCCCCCGGGCAGGTCACCCTGCCAGGCATCGGCACGTCCTGTCTCGCCATGTCACCGGCCCTGTGGCCGCTGGTGGATGGCCTCGGTGGTGGCGCGCCTCCCATGCCAGCATCCGGCACGTTTTCCGTTTCGCTCGGCATCCCTACGGCCGCGTCGCTCCTCGGGCTGACGATCTACACCCAGTTCGGCGCGCTCGATAGCTCCGCTCCCAACGGGGTCGCCATCTCGAACCCGGTCTCGGTGCAGCTCACCATCCCCGACTACGCGCTCCCCACGGCCAACAACATGAGCGGGTTCGGTACGTCCTTGCACCGAGCCGTACCCCTTCAGGATGGACGCTACACGCTCATCTGCGGAGGCGGCAGCGGCAACCTCACGGCGCCGACGCCATCCAATCTCGTGGAGATGTACGACCACTACACCCGCACGTTTTCCCCGGTCTCGATCATGGCCGGAGGCCCCAGGACCTTGCATACCGGGACCCGGCTCCAAGACGGCCGCGTACTCGTGACCGGAGGCATCGGCAGCACCACCGGTAACGTCGACACCGGAGAGGTCTACGACCCGGCGACGGATACGTGGACACCCGTCCTGAACGTAATGCAGAACGTACGTGCCGCTCATACCGCCACCTTGTTGAATGACGGGCGGGTCCTGATCACTGGCGGCAACGGCGTGTTCTCGACGGGCCCCAACGGTGGCTTCGGACCGATCTTCTCCAGTGCCTACGACACCGTGGATTTCTACGATCCCGTCACCAACACCTTCATGCCGGCGCCGAACATGCTCGAGAAGCGCATCGGCCACAGCGCCGTCTTGCTCCCCGGCGGCCAGGTCCTGCTCGCGGGGGGCGTTGCCGGCTCCTTCCAGCCACCCATCGTGGGTTTCCCTCCCCTCCCCGTCTACGCCACCGCCGGTGAGATCTACGATCCGAGCGTGAACGCATTCAGCCCTACAGGTCTGACGCCGGTCAGTCGCATCGTCGGTGTGATGAATGTCCTCCCCAGCGGCAGCGTCCTCTACGCAGGCGGCGCCAATGGGCCCCTGCTCTGCACCACCGCGGCGGCCGACTTCTGGGACGTGACCACCAACACCTGGTCGCCGCTCCCGACGAGCCTGCCGACGGATGTGGCGCTGGCGGCGAGCGCGACACTGGCTGATGGTTCGATCGTGATCACCGGTGGCGGACAGGGCTGTGTCGCCATGTTCAACTCGACCACTGATGTGACGGTCTTCAACCCGAATACGTTCCAGTTCTTCCCGAAGGCCCCGCTTCCAGCACCGAAGGGATCACACACGATCTCACCGCTGCCGGACGGGAGCTTCCTCCTGGTGGGAGGCCTCGACGCTTCCGGATTCGCCGTTTCGACAGGCTACATCTGGAATCAGTAGCCGAGGCGGCCCATTCGGCCGTGTCACGACACGCAGCGCCTCCAGCCCAAACGCCGCGCGGGGCCGGTCAATCCAGGTGTGCGCGCGCCGAGTCACCCATGTCCATGCCGGACGGGAAGTACTCACCCCAGCGCTTCGTGACCTTCTCGGCTGTCTGATCGTCACAGAACAGCTCTTCTGGATACGACGGTTTCATCCGGGCATCGATAAGCACGGGCGGCTGGAAGGAAGCGTGGGTACACAACAGGTCAACGCCGCGGGCGTGGATATCTGACGCCGGATCGAACCGGGTGAAGGTCGTCCAGAGGAAGTTCATCGCGCTCCTGGTTGCCTGCTCCGCGTCGTCGACAAGGACGATAAGAGGCCACGCCGCGACGGCGGGGTCTCTCGTCAAACGCTCCGCGAACGTACCGCCGTCCAGAAACGACGGCCCCGAAACCACCAGGCAACCGGGACAGAAAACGCGCACCTCGTTGACGCCGTCCGGTTGCGGCCCCGCGAACGAACGGGGCAGGTCGCGGATCGGATCGCCGAGCCCCAGCAGCACCCCCTTGCTCCCCTCGTTGATCCGCGGCCCCGCGTAATCGAGGGTGTCCATGGACAGATTGCCCATGACATACAGGTCCGTGCGGAAATCGGCCCGGGCGAGGACATGCTCGAGCACGGCCGCGAAGTCCCGCAGATCGACGCTCTTGTCGAGCACCAGCAGGAACTTGGTCAATGAGAGCTGCCCCTCGCCGAGGATACGGAACGCCGAGGCCATAGCCTCCCGCTTGTAGCGCTCCCGCACGACCGCGGCCGAGAGAGAGTGGTAGCCCGTCTCGCCGTAGGACCAGAGGTCCCGCACCCCGGGCATCACGACGGGAAACAGGGGCGACAACATCTCCTGGAGGAAGTCGCCGATGAAGAAGTCCTCCTGGCGGGGCTTGCCGACGACGGTCACGGGCAGCACCGGCGCCTTGCGCCGCAGCAACGCCTTGGTGCGGAAATAGGGGAACGGATGTTTGAGGCTGTAGTAGCCGTAGTGATCACCGAATGGCCCCTCGTCCATTCGTTCCTTCGCTGGGACCTCTCCCACCAGCGTGAACTCCGCATCAGCCAGCACCGGGAGAGGCCCGGCCGGGTTATTCGCCATCCGCACCTTCCCACCCCGCACCAGCGATGCCAGCAGCAGCTCTGGGACGTTCTCGGGCATGGGAGCGATCGCGGAGAGGATGGCCGCCGGCGGTCCGCCAAGGAACACGTTCACGGGGAGGGGTTGAGCCGCGGCCTCTGCTTCGGCGTAGTGAAACCCGCCCCCCTTGCCGATCTGCCAGTGCATGCCGAGGCGCGTCTCATCGTGGCGCTGCATGCGATAGAGGCCCAGGTTGTGCTCCCCTGTCCGCGGATGCTCGGTATAGACGAGGCCCAGGGTCAAGAACGCCCCGCCGTCCTTGGACCAAGAGCGCGTCATCGGCACGGTGCTCAGGTCCGGCGAACCATCGTTCACTTCGAGCACCGGCCCCGAAGCGCCGCGCTTGAGCCCGGTCCGAGCAATGGACCAGAGGAGGCCACGCTTCTTCCACAGGCGCCCCGGAGTTGGAGGCAAGAGCTCTTGAGGCACCCGGGCGAGCTCGCTCACGAGCTCGCGGGGACGTTCCCCGAAGGCCAACAGCACCCGCTCCCGCGTCCCGAAGAGGTTGCTGACCACCGGAAACGTCGACCCCTTCACATGCCGGAACAACAACGCGGGGCCACCCGCAGCGATGACCCGACGGTGGATCTCCGCCAGCTCCAGGTCCGAGTCGACCTCGACAGGGATCTCCACCAGGTCACTACGAACGCGGAGCGCGTCGATAAAAGAGCCGAGGTCTGGGAACGAGTTGGCAGCGGCCATGCGCCGGCACCATACCTACTGAGGCAGTAAGGACGCCAGCACGGAGGCGTCGACGGTGAATCGGACCGACTGCTGCCACACCCCGGACCTGGTCTCCACCGGCCCCAGGTCGAGGGTCTTGCCCGGTTTGCTTGATCGCCGGATCATCCCATCCCCTCCCGCGCTCTTCCTCTTACGCGTGACCTGAGGACGGATCGTGACCTCCCACTTGCCCGGCGGCACCGCCTTGAAGGTCGCCCGGCGGGTCTCCCTATCCAGGTTCACGGATCGGGGATTCGCTCGCAAGCCATTGATGCTCATCTCGAAATCCGGGCCTGTGACGCCGTGAACCTCGACGACCTCGTGCGTCACGTCTTGCCTGATCCTCAGCGAGGGCGCCACCGGTTCCTTAGCGGGGCGGAGGCGCACCTGCCACGCCGAGATCTTCGGATCGTCCGGGAGGCCTCCACCGGCGATGTCCAGCTGAACCGTCAACTCGGTTCCCGGATCGAGGGTCACATCGAGAGGGAACGCCGCGTCCTTCTGGTTGTACGCCAAGAAACCCTTCGCGGTCACCGTCACGTCACGCCGCGCACCACGGGGGAGCACGAACGGCGCCGCCCCATGAGACTCGGTTCTGTATTGGAGACGGGGGCCCTGCTTCGCGCTGCCCTTGGGCACGCGCAATGAGACGTCCGCCCCCTTCACCGGCGTCCCGTCAGGCCGTCGAACCGTCACCGACGTCTCGACGAGGTCGCCACCCACGACAACGCCGTCCAGTCGCGGATCTCGATTGGCCTTTCCTCCCTCGACGACGACACCCTTGACCACCAAGACCTCGTAACCCGCCAGCTTCACCCGCGCGGTGTAGCGACCGGGGGCGAGCCCCTCAAAGCGGAACACTCCAGCGCCACTGCAGGACTTGCTGAGGTCCATCTCCGGATACACCCACCGCAAGTTGGGGTTGATCGCCCCCTCTTCGGCGTCCAGGCGAATGAGGGCCTTGTTCCCAGTCAGCGTCGACGTGAGCACACCTTCGAAACCGCCCACGACGGCCAACGACAACGTGACGTCTGTGTCTCCCAGCACAAACGGCAGCAACGCAGACCGGCCTGAGTCACCGAGTCGGGCGAAGACGCGCCATCCCTCCAGTTGACCAAACGAGTGAATCGAATAAGACCCGTCGGCGGCCGTACGCACCTTCAATTGCGTGAGGTGGAAGGTCCCTTCAGACCACGGGTTCTGCGGCCCACCGATGGGCGCGAGGCGCACGAGCGCGCCCCCAACCCCAACCCCGTCGGAGTCGACCACGTGCCCCGCGACGACGAGGGGGACCGGCGGAATGACCAGCGGGTCAAGGCGGCGGACCTCTCCGGCTTCGAGGGCCGGGAGCTGGACCTCAAGGAGCGGCTTCTTCTTCTCGTTTCCGCTGCTCCAGAACCCGAACACCTGTCCACCCACCCGCTCGCGATCGACCTTGAGCTTCAGCGCCTTCGCGGGGTCCGCGGTCAGGCGAACGACCCCCTCCGCATCAGGCGTGCGCACCACTCCCCCTGAACCGCCTTGCAACTCGATTATGCCGCCCCCCTCAATCATCGAGAGGTGCATCATCGATCCCGAGTCAGAGCGACTGCCGGGTTTCGGGTAGCTCACCGTCAGCCGGAACTTCCCCTCAGTCACCGGTCGTCCACCCTCGTGCGCGAGCGGAAGCTCGAGAACAGGCGCGGCGGCGCCCCGTCTCATCACGACCTCTGCCACTCCACCATTTAGCAGCAGTTCGACCGTCTCTTCCGTGTCGCAGCGTCCATCCTCCTCGAGGATGAACTTGATCTTGCTGCCTGGCTTGAAGCCCGCGAGCACCGTCTCCGAACCCTCGAACGCCCGCCGCTTCTCGGAGGCCGCCCTGCCCATCCACCCACCGACTGCGAACGAGCGGTTTGAAATGAACGGCAGAGCGGCCGACCCCGACCTTGCGGCCTTCCATCGCACGGTCTTGCGTCCGACGGCAGGCTCACCCGACGCGTCGACCACCGAGAGCCTCACGAGGACACCTCGCTTGACCTCGACAATGACATCCGTGACGTCCCCGTCGACCCAGGGCACTCTCTCGCTGTCGACCGACCCGGTGGCCAGGTTGACCTTGGCGCGAAACTCCTTGACCGTGTACGCGGCCCCGTGCATCGGCGTGATCTCGAACGCGGCCACACCATCCGGATTGGTGGTCCAGTGATATCCGGGCCCTCGCTGCGACGCATTGGAGGACGTCACCGGCGCACCAGCCACCGGTTGGCCGACCTGGTCGACGACGCGCACGGAGACCTTGCGAATGGGTTTCATGGTGATGATCGCGCGCTCACCGGGGGCAACGCGGTCGACTGTCAACTCCTCGTAACCCACCAGCCCCTGACCCCGACCGAGGACTTGCAGTCCCGTCGGCGGAAGTTGACGCAAGACGACCTCGCCTTCCACATCGGTCATCAGCGTCTGCCTGGGAGGCTCCGANCCCGACGCCCGCGCACCGACCCAAGACAACATCGAATTAGAAATCACGGTGAGGGCCACCTCCACACCGGCCTGGGCCACTCCCACCTCATTCTCGAAACGGAGCGTCAGGGCATCGACGGCGGGCGCCGGGCGGTCATCGCCGTGAAANCTGCGCGTGTGGATGCCCGTAGCCGGGTCTGGNNCNGGANCGGCGCTCGGCGCGCGCTCGCCATCGCCTGATCGCTCGCCGGCATCAGCAGCAGGAGAGAGCCCACGATCAAGTCCCGTTGCACCGTCAGGGCCGTCCAAAAACCACCAACCCGCGACCGTGACCAGGGCGAGCAGTCCCAGCCAACCTGTCGTGCGTAACGTCATGGGAGCCCCTCCGAGCGACCGGCCATCAGGATACCCATAGAGACGGACGGATCGGGTACTGGGCTCCAAGAAGTCGGGAATTCGAGACGGGGGAGCGGCGCGATGATGTCCACTGTAATCTTGTCCCGGTGCGACCCCAGATCATCGACATCGGGACCTTCACGATCAACGGCTACGGGCTGATGATCGGACTGGCCATCCCAATCTGCTACTGGCTGGTGAGCCGCGAAGCGCGCCGCAGCGGCCTCAAGACCCTCGAAGAGAACCTCATCTTCTTGTTCTTCTGGCTGGCGGGGGCGTGCTACCTCGGCGCCAAGCTGACCTTCATCGTCGCGTACCCGGANGACTTCTCNGCGCTGCTCGACGCCGGAGGATGGCCCCGGGCGCTCGGGGAGGGATTCGTGTTCTACGGGTGCGTCTTGTTAGGCGTCCCCGTGACCTGGTACGCCCTGCGCAGGTACGACATCCCGTTCGGACGCGGCNTCGACACCGTCTCCTACGTGCTCCCCCTAGGTCACGCGTTCGGACGCGCGGGGTGCTTTTTCGCCGGCTGCTGTTACGGATGCCGTACGGATGTGGACTGGGCCGTCACNTTCCCAGCAGAGACCATGGGATTGGCTGGCGTACCNGTGCATCCCGTGCAGNTGTACGAAGCCACAGCCAACCTNNTGATCTTCGGATTNCTCTGGTGGGGCGTACGTCCGCGCTACCGGTTCCCGGGCCAGGTGCTGATCACCTACCTGCTGCTATACGCGGTGCTGCGCCTGGTCACCGAAGCCTTCCGCGGGGACGGCAACCCCGTATACGTCGGCGGCGCCACACCGCACCAGCTCGGGGCTGCACCCACGGGGATGANGCAGGCCCAGGTGATCTCCGTCATCGCCATCGTCGTCGGCGCGCCGCTCTTATGGAGCCGCCTGCGCGCGACCGCGCACAGGATCGGCTGAACATGGGACGCGGACGTGGCCGTGGTGGCGCCCGATCCCGGCAGCACGACGAGGCCGCCGCACGCGAGGCGCTCGAGCGGGGCTGGGCGGAGCGACTCGAAGCCACGCCCGACCTGAGCGCGCTGGTCGTCGCCAAGAACGCCCAGCGCGAACCGTATCATCGCTGGCTCAGCTATCGCCAAGGCTTCTCCCCCGAACTGGTACGCCGCTTCCTGCAGGCCGCGGACCTCGTCGATGGCCCCGTCCTCGACCCGTTCAGCGGATCAGGAACGGTCGCGACGGAGTGCGCGCGNCGCGGTGTCAACGGGATCGGCGTCGACGTCGTCGGCTCCCTCGCGTTCATGGCTGCGGCGCGAGGCAACGTCAGCGACACACACCGCCGCGACGCCGCCCAGCTCCTCGCCGCGGCAGCGACGGTCGACGGAGAGGGGCACGCGCGGCGCGGCGGAGATGCGCCGGACGCGGACGCCATCCTCAAGATGATGCAAGAAGACCTCGCCATGGAACCACCGAGCGGGCTCGCGCGCCTCGTCTGCGGCGACGCGCGNCGGCTCCCNATCGCCGATGCNTCGGTNGGGGGNNCGCTCACATCGCCTCCCTATCTCTCGCGATACGACTACGCGCGGGTCAACGACCCCGCGGAGAAGCTGTGGTCGGGGCGAGGCCGCCGCAAAGGCCGAGCACGGCAACTGTCCGCATCGGCCGCCACCGCTTCGGGCAATGCCCCCTCAGTCCACCCCGCCATGGAGGAAGCCGCCCGCCGACTCGANGACGNNGGACGNCCTCGGGANNCCGCCGCCGTCCGCGGNTACGGGAACGACATGCAGGACGTCATGGCCGAGCTCGCGCGGGTCATGCGCCCCGGAGCTCCGCTCTGGTTCGTCGTAGCCGGCGCGGAACTCAAGCGGGTCTATGTGCCGGCGGACCTGGTCTGCGCCGAGCTCGCCGCCGCAGCGGGATTTGATATCGAGGCGATCCGCGTCGCGCGACGGCTCAAGGAACCGGGCCGGCGCCTCGGNGACCTCCACNACNTNGCCGCNCGTGAGNTCGTGATCGTCGCCCGNCTGGGTTAGCCCCTGAGCAGNCCCACGGGCGCNAGGGCCGNCGTCATTCCCACGCGACCCGGATCCCNGCGTANGCNGGGAGCACCGCGCNACNTCCGCCGCGCTCGTCCGAAGCCCCGTAGGCGTACGGGCCGACGACCCGCAGCGCGCCGTCGGCCCCGACGACCCACTCCCCCGCGTTTCCACCGACATCGTGAATCCGCACGACCGAGGCACCGACCTTACGGGTGCCCGGCCGGCGCGACCCCACGGCCTGGAGGAGCGGCGGTAGCGAGGTCGAACCGCGAACAGCCGCCGCGAGGGCACGATATCGGGGCCCATCATCTGGAGCCGGCTTGTGCCCGACCCAGGCGTCCAGGGTGTTCTCGTCAGATCCCTTCGGCAAGCTCCCGTGCTCCTTGGCCGTGAGCAGCCGCCAAGGTCGCTTGGTGCGCTGCTCGAGCCGCTCCGCGTATTCTCTGGCGTCGTCGGCGGAGAGCCCAACCATGGGAAAGTTCTCCTCCCCCGGCGCCACCGCGATGTCCGGAAACACGGACCGCCATTGAGCGCGCGTCACCTCGAACCTCCCCACGTTGAGGCCCCGCAACAGGACGGTCTCCGGGGCGAGCACGCTTTCAGCCAAGACCACGCCGAGGGCGGAGGCGCGTCTCCCGTATCCCGCCGCCGCCACCGCGTGCGCGAGCGGGCTGTCGTCGGACAGAGGCGGGGCCACATCGGGACGAGCTCCGAACAGGTAGCGATCCACCCACGCCAGCTCCTCGAGGATCTTGCGACGACGAAAGCTCGGCTTGTTCAACCCGTGGGGCTGCCCTGGGAACAACACGAACCGAACCGGCGCCTTCCCCACTTGCTGCAGGGCCCGATACCACTCCCAGCCCTGCTCCGTCGGAACCGCCGTGTCCTGATCACCGAAGAAGATCAGCGTCGGGGTCTCCACCTTCTGCACGTAGAACAGCGGCGACTTCTTCAGGTAGAGCGCGGGGATCTCCCAGGGGGCGCCACCCAGGTAGTACTTGTCGAACCGGACACCGAACGCACAGTTGCCATAGTCGCTCGTCCAGTTGACGTCACCAGCGCCCGGCACGCAGACCTTGAACCGATAATGCGCATACTTGGGCGCCCAAAGGTCGGCGAAGGTCAGGCACGCGATCGAGAGGATCGCCCCGTTCGACCAGCCCGCGAGCCCGAGGCGATCCGGGTCCACGCGCCCAGCCTTCACCTGCGCATCGATGCCCGAGAGGATGTCGCAGACCTCGAGCTCGTAGTAGCGCTCCTTGATCGACTCGCTCCACTCCAATCCGTACGAAGAGCTGCCGTGGTAATTCACGAACAGACAGAACGAGCCACGCTCGCTATACAGCTGTGGAAGATATGCGTAGCGCTGCGAGAAACGATCCCGATCGGCGCCGTGGGGCCCGCCGTGGGGCATCGCGATCAGGGGATAGCGCTTGCCTTGCTCGTAGCTCGCTGGCCAGTAGAGGATGCCCTCGACCTCATCCCCTTCGGCCCCGATCCAGCGAACGACCTCACGCTTGGCCATGCGTCGCCGTGAGAACCCGTCGTTGGGGCGTAGGAACTCACTCTCCCCCAGCACCCGAGCCCCGTCGAGCCTCCCAGAGCACCAGTGGTCCGGGTCCTGAGCGCTGCCGTGGACGTACACCACCCGATCCGTGCCCCGCGCCGTCGCGAGCCCGAACATGCGCTCCGCATGCGCCCCTTGGATCGCCTCCCGGGACCACCCGGCCGCGGTCATGCGATAACGGGCGGGCCGATAGCGGACCCCGTCCTCGCAGAACGCGATGAAACCGTCCGCGGTCCCCGCGAACCCCGCGCGCCCGATACCGCGTTCCCACTGGAGCGGGACCTGGTCCACCGCGCCAGTGAGGGCGTCGACCGCGTAGACGTGGGTGACCGACCCGCTGGCCTCGCCGTCAACCTTGGAATAGGCCACCGCGGCGTACACGACGCTCGAATCGTCCCTCCAGACGAAGCTGGACGGTCGGCTCCTCCGCTCGGCGAACAACTCGATTTCTTTCCCGCTGGCGAGGTCCCGCAGGAACACCCGCGGCGGTGAGTTCGTGTCCGTGGTGATCGGGCTCGTGCCGCGCACATACACGACCTTGGTCCCATCCGGTGACGGCTCGAACCCCTGCACGCGATCCCGGTTCTTGGTCAGCCTCTCGAGCTCGCCGAAACTCTCGCCCAACGTGAGACGGAACAAGCGGACCGCCTGCTCCTGGAACCGGGTGACGTCTTCGACTACCCGGCTCTTGTCCTTGTGCTTCTCCTCGACACGCTCGGCGGGGCTCTTGCGCTCTCGCGCACCGACGATCAACGCGCCATCGTCGAGCCAGCGAAACCCCCGGACGCCCCCTTCCAGCTTGGTCACGGGACGGGGCTCGCCACCGTCCATACGCAGCACCCAGACCTGGGCGCCCTTCGGAAACTTCTTCACGCCCTCCGGTGTCCTCGATGTCGTGTACGCGAGGCGGGTCCCGTCCGGTGACCACCGGGGCGAGGAGATCCCCCCATCCCCGAACACGAGCTGGCGGTGCTTGGAGGTCCCCAAATCCGTCAGGTACAGGCGCCCCACGTAGCGGTCCTTCTCCAGATCGCAGATCGTCTTGATCCAAGCCGCGTAATGGCCGTCGGGCGAGACGGCCATGGACCCGATTCGTTCCTGCCTGACCACGTCCTCTCCTGTCCAAGGGTCGTGCTGGGCCAAGAGCGGCTGGAGGATGACGAGGGCGAGGATGATGGGCTTCATCTGGGATCTCCTTTGGGTCGCGGAGATCGTAAACCTTCCCTGATTCGTGCAGCCGCGTACCGCGTTTGAGAGGATGCCCACATGGCAGCCCCGCTAGACAGCTCCGCGAAAGACCTCGAGGCCATGCTGAACGCAACCGTGCCTCGCCTCCTCCGGTGGTTCGAGACTCTCGAGGACCAGCCCAGCCACGCCACCGAGTGTCCGCCGGAGCACCTCGCCGCCTTCCGCGAGCCCCTGCCGGAGTCCGGGCGTCCCCTGGAAGGGCTGCTGGACCGCCTCATCGACGACGTCGTCCCCTGGTCATTCAACACCGCCGGGCCCGGGTACCTCGCGTACGTTCCGGGCGGCGGCCTACCGAGCACCGCGGTCGCCGAGTTGTTCGCCGCGATCACCAATCGCTACGCCGGCGTCTGCGCGGCGGCCCCCGTGGCCGTCGAGATCGAGACCCAGGTGCTGCGCTGGCTATGCGAGCTCATGGGGATGCCAAAGGGCGCGCTCGGCGTGATGACGACCGGCGGGTCCCTGTCCAACTTCATCGGGGCGGTCGCGGCGCGCCACGATCGGCTCGGAGAAGACCTGACGGGCGCCTGCGCCTACGTCTCCTCCGAGATCCACCACTGCATGACGAAGGCGCTGCGTCTGGCCGGGATCCCCTCTGCCGGCATCCGCACCGTCCCCGTCGACGACCAGTTCCGTCTCGACCCGAGCGCGCTGCGCGCGCTGATTCTTGAGGACAGGGCGGCGGGCAAACGGCCGTTCCTGGTGTGCGCGAGCGCCGGCACCGTCAACACCGGCGCCATCGACCCCCTGACCGACATCGCCGACCTGTGCGCGGACGAAGACCTTTGGTTTCACGTAGACGGCGCCTACGGAGCGTTGTTCCGCCTGGTGCCAGAGCTGGAAGCCCCCCTCCGCGGCGTCGAACGGGCGGACAGCCTGGTCCTCGATCCGCACAAGGGCCTGTTCCTCCCGTACGGAACGGGCGTCCTCCTCGTCAAGGACCTGCGGGCGCTTCGAGCGGCTCACGACGCCGACGCCGCCTATCTCCCGCCGCTCAACGAGGGAGAGGAGCAGGTCGACTTCTGCAACCTCTCCCCCGAGCTGTCCCGCGACTGGCGCGGCATCCGGCTCTGGCTGCCGTTCATGCTTCACGGCATCCAGGCATTCAGGGATGCTCTGCGCGAGAAACACGAGCTAGCGATCCACGCGGCGGAGGCCATCGCGCAGGAGCCGGGGGTGGTCCTCGCCCACGCCCCGCGGCTCTCTCTCTTCGCCTTCCGCCAGACCTTCGAGGGGCTCTCCCTCGAACAGGAGAACCGGAGGAACGAGGACCTCCTGGAGCGCATCAACCACCACCGCCGCGCCATGCTTACGTCCACAGAGATCGACGGCACGTTCTGGTTGAGGGTGTGCGTTCTGCACCTACGCACCCACAGGGAGCGGGTGGACGAGGCCCTCCGCATCGTGCGGGAGGAGCTCAGGAATCCAGGGGGCTAGGGAACCCCACCCGACTGAAGAACCTGTCCGCCCCGTCCGGCGTCCCCCGAAGGCGTAGGTCCCCCAGGGTGCGGATCTCCGGTTCCATGGGCGCCTCCTCATCCAACACGACCAGCCGCCGGCTGAGGCGGGCCTCTTCCTCATGCTCGCGGAGCTTGTCACCCAGGCCTTTGGCGCCGCGCACATCGAGAGTGGCGACGCGGTCCAGATCCTCGTACAGGCCGTCCACCGATCCGAAGGCGGCGATGAGCGCCTGCGCCGTCTTCGGACCGACGCCCTTCACTCCGGGGACGTTGTCCGTGGGATCACCGGCGAGGGCGAGATAGTCGACGAGCTGGGACGCCTCGACGCCGAAGCGCTCCTTGACCATGGGCCCGTCGATGGCGTCGAGTTCCTTGGGATCGAGCACGCAAACCGCATCCGAAACAAGCTGGAGGACGTCCTTGTCGGGCGTCACTAATGCCGCCTCGAGACCGGCACCGACGGCGCGCCGAGCGAGCGTGGCCATCAGGTCATCGGCCTCGTACCCGTCGGTGCGGAAGGACGGAAACCCCAACGCGACGCAGAGGTCGTACGCGAGATCGAACTGGGGCACCAGGTCATCCGGCGGCTCACCGCGGTTGGCCTTGTAGTCGGGCCAGATTTCGTTGCGGAACGTCCACATCCCAGCGTCGAACACCACGGCCAGGTGCGTGGGGCGGGTCCGCCGAACGACCTTGCCTAACCACTGCCCGAACCCCCAGACCGCGCCGACCTCGACACCGTCCGGCGCGGGACGCTCGTTGACGCTGAACCAGGCCCTGAAAAGAGCAGCGGTCCCATCCAGGACGTGCAGCACGGTGCGCGACATGCCGCCATCCTATGACAGGATGGGACATTGCGAGGTTGCCCGCCCTTGGCCGTTTGCTAGGGTCCCCCTCGGCCGCCCCCCCTCTCCTCTCTCTGGCGGCAGGGAGCCCCCATTATGAAGCGCATCGGCATCCTGTTTGGCCAGGAGCGCACGTTCCCCGAGGCCTTCTGCGACGCGGTCAATGGCCGCGATGCGGGGGTCACGGCGGAGCCTGTGGAGGTCGAAGCGCTGCGGCACGAATCCGAGCGCCCCTACGACGTCATCGTGGACCGAATCAGCCACGAGGTCCCCTACTATCAGATGTTCCTGAAGCAGTGCGCGCTGCTCGGCACCCACGTGATCAACAATCCGTTCTGGCGCATCGCCGACGACAAGTACTTCGGCACTGTCCTGGCGGCGAAGCTCGGGGTCGCGGTACCGAAGACGCGGCTGTTGCCGCAACGGGAGGATGTGCAGGACATCAAACCCCAAAGCCTCACCAACCTGCACCTCGTCGACTGGGAGCGGATCGGCTCCGAAGTCGGCTTCCCTTGCTACATCAAGCCGGCGACGGGAGGCGGCTGGAAGTCAGTCAGCAAGTGCGATGACCTCGCCCAACTGCTGCACGCCTTCGACGATTCGGGGGAGCTCGTCATGATGCTGCAGGAGGGCATCGAGTGGGAGGCCTACGCGCGCCTGCTGTGCATCGGAAAAGAGGAGGTCCTGATCGCTCCGTGGGACCCGACCAAGCCGCACCACCTCCGTTATACGGAGGCCGCATTCTCCTACGGAGACGGTCTGGAGAAGCTCATGATCGAGCAGGCGCGCGAGATCAATCGGGCGCTTGGCTATGACATGAACACGGTCGAGTTCGCGATCCGCAACGGGGTCCCCTACGCGATCGACTTCACCAACACCGCCCCGGACTTCGACCGCAACTCGCTCACCGGGGACCACTTCGACTGGGTGGTCGAGAAGATGACCGACCTCGCGATCCAACGCGCCAACGAGGCACCTCCCGAGGCCCCGGCGGTGTCGTGGAAACAGCTGATCAGGTAGGGATCCACTACTGCAGCGTCACCGTGACTCGATTCGAGAGCTCCGTCACTGACGGCGACGGCGACTGCGGATCGAGGGTGGCGAACGCCAGGTGGGCGACCATTCCGGAGAGGTTCGGCAGGGGCGGGACGTTGACCTGGGCTGTCGCGTTGCCGTTGCCATCGAGGGACCCCTGGAAGTTCTGGAAGATCGACGCATAGGCCGGGTCCAGGGTCAGGTTGGCGAGAGCGCTGAACGGGTTGAGCGGCACCAGGAACGGCCCCCCGAGGGAAACCGGCGTCGCGTCGTCCGAAGCGACGAGGATGTAGCTGTGCCCGGAGACCGTGGGCGCCTCCAACGTGATCGGCTGAGATGAACCAATGGGCCACGTCGTCTGCGCGACCGACACCCTCGCCTGATACACGGTGTGCGTCGCCGTGAAGATGTAATCGCTCGTCGGAGCGCTGTTGCCGTTCGCCGCGTTTCCTGCGGCGTAAATCGTCATGGGCCCGGAGGGCGGCGACGGATCGGGGAGCCAGCCCACAGACCAAGAGGTCTGCTGACTACCGGATAGCGTATGACTGACGTATTCCGGATCGCCGTACGCGAACTGCGCGTCGTTGCCGAAGCTCGAAGTGTCCCAGGAGCCCGCGAAGCTAGGATTGAACTGCATGTCAGCAGCGTCACGGGCGGTCATCTCGAAGCCGTGGATCGGCCGCGTCGTGGCCGGGAAGCCGACCACGATCGACGCGGCCCCGGAACCCGGAACATCCAGCGTGGTCGCAGGTCCCGAGATGTCAAACGAGGCGATCCCTAACCCTATCCCTGAGTTCAGGGCGAAGCTGAAGTGGCAAAGCGTACAGTTGGAATTGCCGGGCGCGCCCGTCATCTGGGAGGGCGGACCGCTCTGGAAACCGACGAGTACACCGCACAACATCACGGTCGTGAGAGTGGCGAGGACCAACACACGCGCCATCTGGAAACTCCGGAGATAAAGGGGAATGCGTCGCGGACGGGTTAGGGGCGCTGCGCTTGGCGACCCTTGACAGTCGGCAGGTAGGCAACCAAAGCAAGGGTGATCAAGCCGGAGCCGATGGATGCCCACAACTCAGAGGAGTGACCGGTGCTGTCGTAACGAACCCACAAATACCAGCAGAAGTAGGCGCCAAAGAGAATGGCGCAGAAGATGAGGAAACGGTGGAAGTAGATCAACGACACGTTGCGCTCCGTGGGGCACCTGAGCCCGCTCCCCCAGTTTACCCGCCGAGGGGGGCGTCCTGAAGGCCCTTGCCGCCAGCGTTGCGCCACAGCGTCGACAGGACCTCCGGTAGCGAACGGGCCACCGCGAGTCGGTACGGCGCATCGTTCGGTAGCTCCTCCACGAGCCGACGATGTGCCCGCCCCAGCGCGTGATAAGGCAGGTCAGGCAAATAGTGGTGGAGCCCGTGATACCGCAGCCCGACGGGCGCCCACAGCTCGGTCCACCACGCGCCCGGGATGGTCACCGAGTCCGCGACCTGACCGACCACGTCCATCGCCGGTCCGTCATTCCGATAACGATGCGCGCCCAACGTGCGCACCTGATTGACGAAGGCGACGCCAAACGACACCAAGTACCAGACGAGGAACACCTGGATGGGCAGCACGCCTCTTACGACCAAGAAAGCGGCCGCCCCCCAGACCGCCAGGCTGCCGACTTCCATCCAGCGCATCCGAACCCGATCAGCAGTCGACAGCTCCTTGCGGACGTAAGCCAGGTTGATCACCAGGGACGACGCGCGCCGCTCCAGCCAACCATGCAACGGAGGCACGATCAGACCCACCGGCGCCAGGACGACGAAGCGCAGAAAGAACGCCGCCGGGGCCAACACGGTCTCGACGAGGAACAGGATCACCTGCCGGCGGGGACCGCGACCGAGAGGCAGATACTCCGGGTCGCCGGGGGTCCCATAGATCGTGCGCCGATGGTGGTCGGTGTGGACGCCGGTGTAGGCGAGGGATGGGACGAGCATGGGCAACCCGATGAGGATGTTCCACGCCGCCTCGAACCCGGGGACCGCCCCCTTCGACAGGTGGGTCAGCTCATGGATAAACAGGAGGGCCCGGTACATGGCGAGGACGGAGAGCAGGAGCCAAAAGAAGAACGCGGGCTCCCCTGGAGATGCCCGGCTCGCCATCACGAACCCCACCCATCCGATCGCCGCGGACACCAGCATGTCGGGCCAGTAGAAACCGGGCCTCGGCCGGAAGAGGTCATTGACGATCTTCCGGGCCTCGACGAGTCCGGTAGGGCGGGCCGACGATGAGCCGTCCATGGGCTTCAGTCTTACCCAATCTTGCCCCGCCCGGGAATGACACATACGGTGCGTAGGAAGATCTTGTCGACTCGACGCCATGAACGCTGACTCACAACCCCATGGTGCCCTCGTCATCGGCGCCTCCTCCGGGATCGGCGCCGCCTGCGTCACCGAGCTGGTCCGACGTGGCTACCGTGTCGCCGCCGTAGCCAGGCGGGAGGACCTCCTGGAGTCCCTCCACGCCGCCGCACCGGAACACGTACGGACCTACGGCCATGATGTGACGGACTTCGACGTCATTCCTGACCGCTTCTCCGAGATCGTGAACGACCTCGGAGGTCTGTCCATGGTGATCTACGCGGCGGGCGTCATGCCGAAGATAGACGTCGACACCTACGATCTCGAGAAGGACAAGCAGGTCATCGACGTGAACCTGCTCGGGTGCATCGCTTGGCTCAATCAGGCGGCCCCCTTCTTCCAGCAACAGGGGTCGGGGTCGATTGTCGGGATCTCCTCCATCGCCGGCGATCGCGGACGCGTCGGGTACCCCGTCTACAACACCTCCAAGGCGGCCATGAACACCTACCTGGAGGCCCTGCGCAACCGACTCACCCGTCACGGCGTCAGCGTGACGACGATCAAGCCCGGCTACGTCGCGACGGTCATGACCGAGGGCATGGACGGGCTGTTCTGGGTGGCGAAGCCAGAGCAGGCAGCGCGCGCCATTGTGTCCGCTGGTGAGCGGGGCGTGCACACCCGCTACGTCCTGCGTCGCTGGGCTCTCGTCGGTCTCGTCATCCGCTGCATCCCGTCGTTCATCTTCCGAAGGATGAACGTGTGACACCGTCGGAAACGACTGGCTCGTCGGGCAGACGCCTCGAGACCGATCCCGAGTCCTTCGAAGCCTGGGGTATGAACGCCCGCTGCTCCGCTCCCGTCTTCCGACCGGGCACGGTCGACGAGCTGCGCGACGCGCTCCGCGCGGCCGGCGACGCGGGGACGGCTGCAGGGCTACGCGGCGCGGGCTGCAGCTACGGCGACGCCTCGTTGACTACGGACGGATGTATCGTCGACTTCCGACGCTGGAATCACATCCTCTCCTTCGACAAACAGAGCGGAATACTCGTCGCCGAGCCCGGCGTCACCATCGAGCAGGTGTGGAGAGAGGCCCTCCCCCACGGCTGGTGGCCTCCCGTCGTCCCGGGGACCATGTTCCCGACCCTCGGCGGCTGCCTGGCCATGAACATCCACGGCAAGAACAACTTCCAGGCCGGGACGATCGGCCGCCACGTCCGCTCGTTCGACCTGATGCTCGCCGATGGCACCGTGGAGACCTGCAGCGAAGACACCAATCAGGCACTCTTCCGCGCAGCGATCGGCGGCTTCGGCATGCTCGGTGCGTTCACCCGCATCGAGCTTCAGCTCAAACGGGTGCACTCCGGCGACCTCGAGGTGCAAGCCCACTCGTGCGCGAACCTGGGCGAGATGGTCGCGCACTTCGAGGAGCAGTCCGAGTCCTGCGACTATCTCGTGGGCTGGGTCGACGCATTCGGAGGCGGACGTGGGCTCGTCCACCAGGCGTCGTATCCCAAACGAGGGGCGGTCGCGAACCCCGCGGAGACGCTCGAGCCCTCGCATCAGGATCTGCCACCGCGGTTCTTCGGGATCATCCCGCGCAGCTGGATCTGGTGGGGCCTGTGGTGCTTCTTCCACAAGCCGGGCATGCGACTCGTCAACGCCCTGAAGTACAGGCTGGGACGCAGCCACGCCGGTCGCAGCCCGTACCATCAATCGCTCGTCGGTTTTTCATTCCTCCTCGACTACGTGCCGCGCTGGAAATACGCGTACAAGCCCGGTGCGTTCATCCAGTATCAGACGTTCGTGCCGAAGGAGAGCGCCGTCGCGACCTTCGAAGCGCAGCTCCAACTCTGCAAGGAGCATGGGATCGTGCCGTTCCTCGGCGTCCTGAAGAAGCACCTGCCTGACCCGTTCCTGATGACCCACGCGGTAGACGGCTACTCTCTGGCCCTCGACCTGCCGCTGCCGCGCGGGGGACGGGAGCGACTGTGGCGGCTCGCTCACGCAATGGACGACGTCGTTATCGGCGCCGGCGGGAGGTTCTACCTCGCGAAAGACAGCACCCTCACGCCCGAGGGCTTCCAGGCCGCCTACCCCCCGGAGAACCTGGCCCGCTTCCTTGAGCTCAAGCGCGAGCTGGATCCGGAGAGGCTCTTCCAGACCGACCTCTCCCGACGGCTCCTCACGCCGCCCGAATAGGCCCGGCGCCGCGATCTCCGGGCATGCCCATGGGCGCCGAGCCAGAATCTGACTATAAGTCCCTCGGTTCGTTATCCTGGGTGCCCCACAAAGCGGGGATGACCCCGAGAACCCTCCCTCCAAAGAGAAGACTGAAGATGAAACGGACACTGCTCTCCCTCCTCCTCCTCGCCCTCGTCGCCCTCCCCGCCGCCGCTCAACGGGCCAAGACCGAGGCCACGTGGGACGAAGGTAAGGTCACCATCGATTATGGCTCGCCGAAGTGGCGCGACGGCTTCACCGCTCAGATGCAGAAGACCGATACGTGGCGTCTCGGCAGCAACGACCCCACCGGCTTGAAGCTCACCTGCGGCCTCGTCACCGACAGCGGCCCGATCCCCGCCGGCGACTACAGCCTCGCCATGGCGAAGACGAAGTCTGGCATGTGGAAGCTGGCCATCTACCAGGGTGGCGGCTTCTACAACAAGAAGCAGAAGACCTGGACCATCGGCCCGGCCGTGTCCAGTGACAAGGCCGACGTCAGCGACGCCCTCGCCATCACCCTCGGTGACAAGAAGACCCTGCAGGTCCGCTTCGGCCCCCACGACCTCGTCTATCCCTTCAAGACCGTGAAGATGCACAAGCCGGTGGAGACCGAGTTCGCCCGCATCAAGACCTCGGTCAACGTGATGGCCATTCCATGCGCGAGCAAGGTGAGCAAGCTCGCTTGCGGCACCGCCAGCATCTCCCCCCGAGGCACCACCGTCACCTGGGCCATGAAGCTCACCGTGGACGGCGGATCCTGCTCCTTGCACTTCGTCAACGACCGCTCCAAGTTCATCGCCCGCGACAAGGCCGCCGCGAAGGCCAACGTGGAGCGTCTCAACAAGCGCATGGAGAACGCGGACGAGAACGGGAAGGCCCGGTTCGCCAACCGGATCAAGCGTGAGGAGGCGACCATCAAGGCCCTCGACGCAGAAGCCGCCGGAATGACTCGCTACAAGAGCGAACACACCGTGACGGGCAAGGTCTCCGCTCGCGCCGCCTCGACCTCGACTCTGGCGTTCGAGAACGAGCGCATCGAGGGCGGGATCATCCTCATCTTCGGCTGTGGCGACAAGACCGCGACGTTCGACGTGAACCCGCGGGCGTTCTTCGCCAGTGGCCAATAACTCCGAGTTCACCGCCGCCACGGGAGCCCCGTCCAGCCACGCTGGGCGGGGCTCCGGCCGTAGCCAAGCACCGTGACTCACGACCCCGGATGCCCCGCCTCCGGGTTGTCCCTATAGTGAGTCCGACATGGCACTCGAGGGACAATCCCTGGGAGATTTCCACATCCTCCACGAGATCGGTCGCGGAGGAATGGGGATCGTCTATCTAGCGAACCAGATCAGCCTGTCGCGCAACGTCGCGGTCAAGGTGCTCCCCAGCGGCCGGGCCCTGTCCGCGGATGTCATCAAGCGGTTCCGTCGCGAGGCCTCGGCGGCATCCAAGCTGGATCATCCCCTCATCTGCGCCGTGTACGCGACGGGCTCCCATGAGGGGATCCCCTACATCGCGATGCGCTATGTCGAGGGCAAGCCGCTCTCCAAGGTCCTCCGCGAGCGGCGGCGTGACGCCTCGGATCGGGACGGCCCCGGGACCAACGAGACGTTCCGCTTCCAATTTGACGCCCCCAGCCACGCGACCATCGACAGTGGTATGGACTCCGCCTCCGCCACGATCATCGACGACCACTCCCGGCCATTCAACGAGGACGCACGGGGCGAGTCCCACACCGGGCCAGACTCTGGGAGTTCCGCGAGCCTCACGGCGACGCGGGACGACATCAACTGGGCTGTGGCCCTCATCGAAAAGGCTGCGCGCGCGCTCGATCATGCCCATCAGGCCCGCGTGATCCACAGAGACATCAAGCCTGGCAACATCATGGTCACCCCGGACGACGATCCGGTGCTGCTGGACTTCGGACTCGCGCGGTCACTCGAAGGCGGCGAGGACGGACCGAGCCTCACCCAGAGCGGCGACATCATGGGGACGCCGCACTACATGTCGCCCGAACAGTTGAGCGGCACCGGGACGCTCGACGCTCGCACCGATGTCTACAGCCTTGGTGTCACCCTCTACGAGCTGCTCATCGGACGTCGCCCGTTCGAGGCCCCAAACCGGGAGCGCCTATACCGCTCCATACTCACCGAGGATCCGACCCCCGCGACCGCCGCCAACCCGCTCATCGAACGAGACCTCTCCATCGTCCTGGACACCGCAATCGAGCGGGACCTGGACCGGCGATATCAGACGGCGCGCGCGTTCGCGAACGACCTGCGCGCCGTACTCGCACACGAGCCGATCGCGGCGCGCCCGATCGGGCCGATCCTGCGGTCCCGCAAGTGGCTGCGGCGCAACCCCGTGGTCGCCAGCACCGGGCTCGCGGCCATCGTCATTCTCGTGATCTTGCTGAGCGAGTCGTGGTTCTATTCGCAACGACTGGAGCGAGAACGCAACTCCGCCATAGAAGCCAAGGAGGACGCGGACAGGGCACGCGCGGAGGCCAAGGTGCAAGCGAATCTGGCCCGCGACGAACGGGACCGCAACGCGGCCCTCGTGCGCGACCGGGAGCTCGCCCTCCTCCGCTCCAAGGCGCTCCGGCTCGCGGCTGAAGCCACCGCTCGCGCCACGACGGAGCCCGCGGTCTCCATCGCCCTGGCACGCGCGGCGGCCGATATCGAAGCGACCGTGGAAACGGATCAAGCCCTCCGCATCGCCCTCGCCTCGTCCCCGGAGGAGATACTGTTTCGCGCGCCGACTTTTGACTCTCTGACGAACGGCGCACAAAACCAAGAACCCACGGCCCCCCGTCGACGTATCGGTTCGACCATTGAACGGTCCCGAGAACAGGTCCCGGTCACGGGTGACGTGCACTGGGGCGCGGGGCTCGCTGTCACCCTCGCGTCGGGACAGGGCGGCCTACCCATCGTCTGGGATCTCTCTAACGGGAAGTTCCGCTCGGTGCTCGGCGCGCACGGGGGCCAGGTCTACACGGCCCGCTTCAGCAACGACGGGAAGCAAGTCGTCACCGCGAGCGAGGACGGCACAGCGCTGGTCTTCGACGCGATCAGCGGCAAGCTCCTCGGTGCGGGCGATGGGACAGCGACCGGACTCCGGCCACAGGACCGAACGTTCCTGGCGTCGAGGATCGTCGAGCAGGCGGTGTTCGGACCGAGCGACCGTTTCCTCCTGGGAATCGCGGGGGACGTCGTGACCACGTGGAGGCGCATCGGCGCCAGCGGACGCTTCGTCAGGCAGAGCACTCAGGACCTCTACCGCGCCGTACGCACCCCCCCGCTCGCGATCTCCCATCCTCAATTTCCGCTGATCGCCAACGTGTCGTCCCAACGCGTCGTCATCTGGACTCCGTTCACGCCGAAGCCAACGATCATCCCGTCGACCGGCTCACTGGTGACAGCCCTCGCGTGGTCACCGGCGACAGGCAGCCGTCAGCTCGCCGTCGGCTATGCCTCTGGGGAGATCGGTGTGTTCGAGATCTCGGACCTCCGAACAGCTCCGAGAGCGATATGGAACGCACCGATCTCAGCGCACAGCGAGACGATCACCAAGCTCGCGTTCGGGCCCCAGGGTCAGTGGCTGGCGAGTGGGTCGACTGACCGTCGGGCTGCGGTCTGGAACGTCGCCACGCAGCAGGAACGCTGGCAACCCTGGCTACACGGGGACTCCGTTCGCGATCTCGCATGGTCGTCAGACGGGCGCCTGCTCGCGACCGGCGCCGCCGACAACCGAGCACGCATCCTCGACTCCGCTACGGGCGACCTCAGGCAGACCTACGCGGGGCACACCGACTGGGTAACCCGCGTCGCGTTCGATCCGGAGGCGCGCCGGTTATTCACGATCTCTTACGACGGCTCGGCCCGGATATTCCACGTCGGACGGTCCCAGACCGACGCCCTCGCCGTCTCGTTGCCGCGCGAGGTCTCGTCGGTTGAATGGTGGCCGCTGGACGAATCCACGCTGATCATCGGCTGCCGAGACGGCACGATCCGGGTGCTCGACACCAACGGTGACGACGCCCGACCGGCCAC
Organism: Planctomycetota bacterium; assembly: GCA_002683135.1. Classification (GTDB taxonomy): domain Bacteria; phylum Planctomycetota. The sequence goes on from NYSS01000105.1 coordinate 35,516, forward strand.
CCTGCTGACGGACCCGGACCTGCGCGGTGCCCGATTCATGCCCGACGGCCAGCGCTTCCTCGCCATCTCCACCGGGCGCTCCTGGCTCCGCTGCGGCACCCTCGACGGCGGCACGGAGTGGGCCGTGCCTCGAAGCGGCCGCGCCGACCTCTCCGCGGGTGACGCGCGCGGGCTGATGGCGACCACCTTCGACGGAAGCCTCGTACTCGCGACCGGAGGCGGCGGGCTCCCCCGCCTGGTGCGCACGTCCGACCATAAGGTCATCGACGAGCTTCCACAGCTCACTGACCCGCTGCGCGTGGTCGTCGTTGCCCGCCCCGAGCACCGCGAGTTCCTGGTCTGGTCGGCCAAGAATGCGCCCGTCCTCTACCAGCCCGAAGGGCGGCGCTTCCGCGTCTGCGTGGCCGGGCCTTTGCGAGGCACGCCCCTCGCCGCCAGCTTCTCGTCCGATGGACGCTACCTGGCCCTCACCGACTCCCGGCACCGTATCCTCGTGTACGACCTCGAGGTACCCGACCCCGTCAGCCTGCTCCCCGTCCTCTCACCACCGAGAACCGTAGCGGCGCCCCCCGCGTGGATCCCGGGCGTCCACTCCCTGGCGGTCGCTCCCGTCGGCGGCACGATGCACATCGTCGCCGTCGACGCTGACAGCATCCTCCAGCAACTGGAGCTGACCTCCGACGGCATCGACCGCATTCTCGTCACGCCAGACGCATCAGGAATCGTGACGATCATCGGCGACGAGCTGGTGATCTGGGACATCGCCCGCAACCGACGTCGCGTTGCGCTCTCCCTCGGCTCAGCCAACGTAGAGGACTGGGACCTGTCGCCCCTGGGGAACCGCCTCGCCCTAGGTCTCGCCAACGGGGTCGTCCGGATCATCCCGCTGAACGCGGCCATCGAGGCCAGCGGGCGACGCGTACGGCGTCTGCTCGCGGCAGAGATGGAGCGCTTTGACATCGGGACCGCGGAGGAGCGGAAATCGAAGCGCGAGCAGGAGCAAAGCCGGCTCCGAAGCACAGAGGTCGCGGCATTACGGAGCCGCGCGGAGTGGAATAACAGCGAGCAGCACTATCTCGCGTACGCGCGCCATATTCTCGATGAGAGTGACCCGATACCGGAGCTCTATGCACAGGCTCTCAACTCCGTCGAGAGAGCGATCAGGCTCGCGCCGCGAGCCGCACCACGACACCTCCAGCTCCTCGCCCGGGCGCAATTCCGCCTTGGTAAGCCGGAACAAGCCATCGCGACCATCAGGCAGGCCATGCGGCTCCTCCCCGCCACGTCCCCGAAGCTCGCGCCGCTGCGCAAGCACCTGCGCAGGTTCGAAAAAGCCAGCTCGGGACGCTCCTGAGATGGGTCCCCGCCGCCGACTCGGTTAGGCTCTGTGCCACACTGAAAGGTGCTCTCCTCCATGTACGATCCAATGCTCGTTGAGCCCATGCGCCAGGAGGCCGTTGCCGCTGGCTGCGAAGAGGCGCGTACCGCCGATGAAGTCCATGCCGCCGTCAAGGAAACGGAAGGGGCGGTCCTCGTCTTCGTCAACTCCGTATGCGGGTGCGCCGCGGGTGGTGCCCGACCGGGCCTGACCCTCGCGCTCGCCGGTGACACCTCCCCGGAAAAGGCCATCACGGTGTTCGCCGGCAACGACCGCGAGGCGACCGCCGCGGCTCGCGAGTACTTCGCGCCGTACCAGCCCAGCTCTCCCCAGATCGGTCTGCTCAAGGGCGGCGAGCTGAAATGGATGCTCCAGCGGCACGACATCGAAGGGCGCATGCCGCAGGAGATCGCCGCCGACATCCAGGGCGCGCTACGCGAGCACCGATAGGGCGCAGCGAGCCATCAGCCGAGCTTGGGGCGCTTGAGGTGCCAGTCGGTCGCCTGCTGGTACTGCCAGGCGACCTCGAGGGCACGGCCGTCCCCGAAGAGGCGCCCGACGAAGCTGATGCTGGACGGCCGATTGCCGCTGGTCCCGAACCCGTTGGGGACGCACACCGTGGGATGCCCCGTGAAGTTGGTCGGGACCAGGACACCCCCCCGCCCCGGCGACACGAGCACGTCGAGCCCGGACATCATCTCCTCCCACGCATCGACGAGTCGTTGCCGGAGGCGCGTCGCCTGCAGGAACTCCACCGCGGGGTAGAACCGCGCGCGACGAAAGCTCGACGGCCACGCGTTGCGCCCCTGGCTGACCAGCTCCTTCACGCGTCCGTCACGGGTGATGTCGTCGAACGCCGCCGCGGCTTCGACATTGAGGATCGGGTAGAGCTGCGCCGCCGCGATCTTCGGTAGCTCGACCGCCGTGATCTCTGCCCCCCGCTCGCGAAGGACATCGAGCACCGCCCGGTCCCGGCCGGCCCCGAACGCGCCCTTCACCGCGCCGACCCGATATCCCGACATGTCCTTCTCCGGAGCGAAACGAAACGCCGCCTGAACCGACGCCGGGTCCCGGTCGTCACGGCCGTGGATGGAATCGAATACGAGGGCGAGATCCGTAACATCCCGGGTGATCGGACCGACCTTGTCCATGCTCCAGCAGAGAGCCATCGCGCCGTGACGGGTGACCCTTCCGAACGTAGGACGCAGCCCCGTGGCACCACAGCGCGTACACGGGCTGACGATGGACCCGAGGGTCTCGGTCCCGATCGCGAAGGGCAACAACCCCGCGGCCACCGCCGAGGCCGCCCCCGCCGACGAACCACTCGAGCCCTGCGCGGTGTTCCACGGATTGCGCGTCTTTCCGCCAAACCAAACGTCACCCATCGCCAGAGCGCCGAGGGTCAGCTTCGCGCACAGGACCGCACCCGCTTCTCGCAAGCGCTCGTAAACGCCCGCGTCAGCGTCTATGACCTGATGCTCGAACGGCTTCGCTCCCCAGGTCGTCGGGTAGCCCTTCACCGAGAACAGGTCCTTCAGGCCGTACGGGACGCCATGCAATGGACCCCGCCAACGTCCGGCTCGGAGCTCCTCGTCCGCCTGCGCCGCCTGCGCAAGCGCCAGGTCCTCCGTCAGCGTGATGACGCAATGGAGCGTGGGGTCGAACCGCTTCAGCCGCGCCAGGCACGCGCGTGTCAGCTCGGTCGATGTGAGCTTGCGCGCCCGCAGCAGTCGCGCGAGCACGTGAACCGGGGCGAACGCCAGGTCCGTATCCGTCTTCGGTCGAGGTGGCATGCCCTTCGGCAACAGGGGCACACCGCTGCCCCCCGACCGGGGAAGTGGGTTGCGCGGCCGCGGACGAAACACGGACGCGGGAGCTTCCCCGTTGGTGATCCGCGCTTCCCGCAATCCCGCGATCCCCTGCGGCTGCCTCTTCAAAGCCGGCAACATCTGGTCGAGTTCATCAGCATCGAACGTGAGACCTGAGAGACGCTGGGCCTGCTCTATCGTCGCCCGCGTGATCTCGTCCACCGGGGCCTCCTGATCATCGGGAGCGCTGATCCGGCACGCGAGAGGCACCGCGGCCGCGGCGGCAAGAAACACCTGGCGACGATCGGGCTGTACGTTGCTCATGCCCCACATCTTAATCGAGACGCGGCCTGCTATGATCGCGGCGCATGACGCGTGACGCGCTCACAGAATCCGAAGCTTTGACCCGATGCCAGCGTGTCGCGAACGTGAGCTACGCCCTGTCCCTGGTCATCGACGGCGAGCGCCCTCAGTACGACGGCGAAGCCACGATCCGCTTCCAGAGCACGGACCCGTCATCGGCGACCTTCCTCGACTTCACGGGCGGCGAGATCTTCGAATGCGTCGTCAACGGCGCTAATTACGATCTGGCGCTGCGCCACTCGCATCGGATCGAACTGCCTGCGCGGCTGTTGGAGAGCGAAAACGAGGTCCGCGTCCGCTACCGCAACGACTATGACCGGACGGGATCCGGCTTCCACCGGTTCCAGGATCCGGAGGACGGGGAGGTGTACCTCTACACCGATTTCGAGCCGTATTGCGCACACCGCCTGTTCCCCTGCTTCGATCAGCCGGACCTCAAGGCGACCTATGACGTCGACGTGACGGCCCCGCAAGCATGGGTCGTCGTCGCGAACGGCGCCGAGGACCGACGCGAGGCCGTCGGCGATGGGGCCATCCGACGCCACTTCGCCCAGCTGGACCCCTTCAGCACATACCTGTTCGCCGTGATCGCTGGCCCCTACGTATCCAAGCACGATACGTCCGGATCGGTCGCGCTCGGAGTCTATTGCCGCAAGAGCCTCGAGCGATTCTTCGATCACGAAGAGGTGTTCGAGATCACCCGCCAAGGATTCGCCTTCTACACGGACTACTTCGACCAGCCGTACCCGTTCGGCAAGTACGACCAGCTGTTCGTACCCGAGTACAACTCCGGCGCCATGGAGAACGTCGGAGCGGTGACGTTCAACGAAAGCCAGGTGTTCCGTGATCCGCCGACGGAGACACAGCGGCTGGTCCGGGCTGAGGTGATCCTCCACGAGCTCGCCCACATGTGGTTCGGCAACCTCGTGACGATGAAGTGGTGGGACGGGCTATGGCTGAACGAGAGCTTCGCAACGTACATCTCATTCCTCGCCATGTCCGAGGCGACGCGGTTCCAGGACTGCTGGCAGAACTTCCTCGGATCGATCAAGACCTGGGCATACAGAGAGGACCAGAAGCCGACCACGCACCCGATCGCATGTACGGTGGACGACACAGACCAGACCTTCCTCAACTTCGATGGCATCACCTATGGCAAGGGTGCGGCCGTCTTGAAGCAGCTCCGCGCATCCCTGGGAGCCACCGGTTTCCGTGAGGGCCTGAGGCTGTACTTCAGGCGTCACGCCTGGGGTAACACGACGATAGGCGACTTCCTCGGCGCGCTCAGTGAAGGCGCCGACAAGGACTTGAACCACTGGTCGCAACGCTGGCTCGAGACGAGCGGCGTGAACACCATCCAGGCGGTACCGTCGGACAACGGGTCGGTTCTCCGTCAACAGCCAGGGAACGGCGACGCCGTGCTGAGACCCCATCATCTCGAGGTGGCCCTTTACACCCACCAGAACGGGGCGCTCGCGGCGGCGGAATCCGTGACCGTCGCGCTTGAAGGCGCTGAGGCCTCCCTCCCGGTCACGGCGACGGCGACGGCCGCCTCCGTACTCTGGCCGAATCAGGACGACCACGCCTACGCCCGCGTCCTGCTCGACGACGCCTCGCTCGCGACCGTCAAGTCGTCTCTCGACAAGATCGACGACCCCCTGGTGCGAATGGGCCTTTGGTGCACCTTCTGGGAAATGGTCCGCGAGGGCGCCCTCCCCCCCTCCGACCACATCGCACTCGGCGCCCGCTTCCTCGTAAACGAGACCCGCCCCGAGATCGTCCAAACGAACCTGAGGCTGGTCACCGTCTCCATGCGCCGCTACCTCCCGCTCGGCGCGCAAAGCGCGGCGGGCGCGGTCCTGATGGGCGCGGCCAAGGACGCCTGTGAACACCACCCGACGGGGAGCGACCTCCAGTTACTGTGGGGGCGCGCGGCACCCGGATTCGTCGCCGACACCCATCAGGCCCGGGACCTCGCCACCTGGATCAGCGGGGGTGCGCCGGGTGCGTTGCCCGTCGACCAGGGCCTTCGATGGCGCATCCTCTCGCGCATGTCGGCCTTCGCGCTCGACGGCGTCGCAGACCTACTGTCAGCCGAGACGGGACGGGACCCCTCCGATCGTGGCGTGAAGGCGCGGTTCGCCGCTGAGGCCGCCGCACCCGACCTCGACGTCAAACGCCCGCTGTTCGAGCGCTTCGTTCGGCCAGCTCCGGGAGACTCGGCCGATCTGCTCAAGGCGGGCATGGGCAGCTTCTTTCAGCCCCACCAGGCGGCGTCCGCGAGCGAGTTCGGCCTCCGCTATTTCGAGGTCCTCTCCGAGGTGGTCCGGGAGCAGGAGCTGGAGTACGCCACCCGGGGCTTCGCCCGGCTGCTGGTCCCCCATGCCATCGCCTCCCCCGCTCTCATAGCTGCCGCCGAGGCTGCGTTGGAGCGCGCACGCGGGACCCCGATCCTGGAACGCGTGCTCCTTGAGGAAACAGACGAGATGGCCCGCGCGGTCCGTCTGAGGGCATCTGGGGCCCCTCAGTAGGGAGGCAAGGAGGCCCCCGCCGAGACCGGCGGCTACCGATCTTCGATCGAGACGTAGTCGCGCAGAGTCGGCCCTGTGTAGACCTGGCGAGGGCGGCCGATCCGGAAGTCGTCCTGGTGGTGCATCTCCACCCACTGGGCGATCCAACCAGGCAGACGTCCCATGGCGAACAGGACCGTGAACATGGGCACCGGGATGCCGATCGCCTTGTAGATGATGCCCGAGTAGAAGTCCACGTTCGGATAGAGCTTGCGCTCGATGAAGTACGGATCGTTCAGGGCCACTTCTTCAAGGTCCATGCCAATATCGAGCAACCGGCTCTTTACACCGAGCTTGTCGAGGACCTCAATCGCGGTCTTGCGCAGGATCTTCGCCCGGGGGTCGTAGTTCTTGTAGACCCGATGCCCGAACCCCATGAGACGAGCCGAGTCGCCTTTGTCTTTGGCTCGCGCGACGAACTTGGCCGCGGAGCCCTCCTCCCGCTCGATGCGCTCGAGCATCTCGATGACCTTCTGGTTCGCGCCACCGTGAAGCGGGCCCCACAGCGCTCCAATGCCAGCCGCGATGCAGGCGAACAAGTGCGGCCGCGAGCTACCCACGAGGCGCACGGCGGAGGTGCTGCAGTTTTGTTCGTGGTCGGCGTGAAGCACGAGGAGTTGGTCAACAGCCTTCGCGATAACGGGATCGGGCTCGTAGGACTCGCACGGTGTCGCGAACATCATGCGCAAGAAATTCGACGAGTAGTCGAGGTCGTTGTCCGGGTAGATCGCAGGCTGCCCCTTGGAGTGCTTGAAGCAGAGCGCCGCGATGGTCGGCAACTTCGCGATGAGACGGATGATCGCGGACTGAGTGCGCTCAGGGCTACCGAGATCGTGCAGGTGGGGATAGAACGTCGACAACGCTGCGACCACGGTCGAACAAACCGCCATCGGGTGCGCGTCCTTGGGGAGCGCCCGATAGAACCGGTTCACGTCCTCATGGAGCATGGTGTGACGGCTGACGCTCCGCTGGAACGCCTGGAGTTCATCGCCGTTCGGCAGCTCGCCGTTCAACAACAGGCTGCAGACCTCGAGGAACGAACTGCGCTCGGCGAGCTGCTCGATCGGGTAGCCGCAATAGCGCAGGATCCCCTTCTCACCATCGATGAACGTTATGTCGCTCTTGCAGGACCCTGTGTTGGCATAGCCGGGGTCGTAGGTGATGGCCCCGGTCTCGGCGCGCAGGTGGCGAATATCGAGCGCAACCTCTTCCTCAGAACCCTGCACCACCGGCAGGTCGATTGTCTTGTCTCCGATTTTCAGCGTTGCTTTGTCGGGCATGAATGGCCTTCAACGTCCGGATTTGGGCAGTCACGTTACCAATATTCGCCCGGGTCACACGGCCAGACGCTAACGCTCGCCTTCATCGGAGCTTGGGAGCCGGGAATCCCACCGGGGTGCCACGAGGCGGCGGCGACCATCCCGCGACAACTCTGCGCCCTCACCGGGTGCGAATTCCCGGTCCCAGAGTCGGCAAGTGACCTCCTTGTGCCGCTGGTCGAGACCCTCACAGTAGTTGGTGTAAGCGCACCGACGAACCTCGGAGCCGCGGCCGCTCCGGATCTTCTCCCACCAGTCGGGATCAGCGAGGGATTGGCGGGCCGCCGCCACCACATCCGCCAAGCCCCGGGCGAGGATCTCCTCCATCTGGCCGAAAGAACACAGCCCCCCGGAAGCAACGACCGGGACGCACCGGCCGTCCGCCCTGACAGCACGTCGGATGGCGGCCGCTAGCGGGATGTTGCGGCCGAACGGCCCCGGCGCGTCCACACGGACCGTCGGCATGCATTCGAGACCGGATGGACCGGTGTACGGATACACCGCCGCCCCCACCGCCGGCTGCCGGGCATCCTCGAACTTGCCGCCCTTCGAAACCGACAGGAAATCGACACCCGCGCGCGCGAACGCCCGCGCGAAGAAGCACGCGTCCTCGACCGGACTGCCACCGTCGATGGCCTCGTCTCCCAGAAAGCGGGCCCCGACGCACCAGTCGTCCCCCACCCGACGCCGCACCGAGCGGATGACCTCCAGGGGCAGCCGCGCCCGATCCTCCAGGCTACCGCCGTATCCATCCGTACGGTCGTTCATGCGAGACAGGAAAGAAGCCATCGTGTAGGCATGCGCGAAGTGCAATTCGAGGCCGTCGAATCCCGCGCGCCGCGCGCGGGCGGCGGCGTCGGCGAAGGACCCCGGCAGAACCCTCGGCAGCTCGGCGATGTGCGGCAGGTGGGTGTCGGTCACCCGCTCCCGGTGACCCCGACGCAGGGACTCGAGCTCGCGGCCGTCGAGCACCTGCGCCCACGCATCGTCGTCAAGCCCGGACAATTTCTCGCGCACATCACCGTCAGTCGCGTCGCGCCAGCCGTCATCCGACAGGAGCTCGGCGAGCGCCGCCCTGTGCCGCGCCGTGAGATCCAGATAGCGATCGAAGTAGCGCTTCGGATCGGGACGCCGCCGGACCTTCAGGAAGTCGATGACCTGAATCAGCAGCCGCGTCTCGCCGCCACTCCGCTCCCGCACGGTCTCCACGAGACGCCGCAGTCCCGGGATGAACCGATCATGGCCGATGCGCAGCAAGGGACCGCTCTTCACATCTCGAATTCCAGTCGCCTCCACCACGATGGTCCCGGGACGACCGTCGGCGAAGCGCCCGTACCAGGCGAGAAGCTCGGGGGTGACATTACCCCCGTCCGTCGCCCGCCACGGCACCATGGCCGGCACCCAGGTACGCGAGCGGGCCCAGATTGGGCCGAGCCGTACGGGCGAGAAGACCCGACTCTGACGCGCGTCGTCAGCCGTCGGCCATGCGCCTTCCGGGTGCGACCACATGCTCCCTACCTCGTCACTTTCCGACCCGATTCCGGCCGCCCGCCTTGGCCGCGTAGAGGACCTGGTCAGCGCGAGCGATCCACTCGACGACGGGCTCCCCCAGTCGGCGCTCCGCCACGCCAAAGGAAGCCGTCAGCCCCAGCCCCGCGGCGGTACGCTGCCAGTCGTGATGGGCGAAGGAGCAACGGATACGCTCCGCCACTTCTTCAGCCCCGTCGCGATCCGTGCGCGGGAGCATGACGAGCAATTCATCGCCCCCGTAGCGGACACAGGTGTCCTCGTCGCGGATCTCCACGAGGACGATCTTGGCGACCGCGCGGAGGACCTCGTCGCCAACAGCGTGGCCGTGGGTGTCGTTGACCGCCTTGAAGTGATCCAGATCGATAAAAATGGCGGACACCTGGTGACCGTTCTCATCGAACCGTTGCAGGGCCTCGGGGAGGTCGTCCTCACAGTAGGCGCGGCTCTTGAGCCCGGTGAGCGGATCGGTGTCGGCCGACGCCAGCTTCTCCTGCACGCGACGCAGGTGGGACAACTCGTCCGGGGTGAAGAGGTCGAGGCGCAGGCTGATCGCGCCGAGCTCGATCAGGTCACCCGGCCGCACTGCGCTCTGGCGCACGCTGTAACCATTGATCGCCACGCCGTTGGTCGACCCGCAATCCTCGATGCCAAGCTGTCCCGAATCCGGGTAGCCGATGATCGCGTGCCTGCGCGAGATCGACGGATGGTCGAGGACCAGATCGGCGTCGGCATCGCGGCCGATGACGATCTCGCCGCCCTCCGGCACCGTCGCGAAACGGAGCATCTGCTCCCCCGCCACGACCTGAACGGTGGGCAACAGCTCCTGGCGAAACCGGGGCTCCCGAGGCAACGAGACCGTCACCCCCGAACGCCGGTATGGGAGGGGCGGTTCCGTGGCGCGCTCAGGGCTCGCCCCACCCTCGTCGAGCGGCGGCTCAGGAGATTGAGCCGACGACTCCTCGCCCCTCTTTTCCGATCTAGGAAATAAGCTCAATCTGCCTCCATTCGCAGCTGGGTTCTCCATACGGACTCGCGGGAGAAAGCCGCAACCAGGAATGAAAAACCCACCTCGAACCGGAAGCTAACACACTATGGTGTGGGCTATGAAACTCGCGCCCCTCCTCGTGTTCGCAGCGCTGCTGCTCCCCTCCTGTGGGGAGGAGTGGCAGCCACCGGCGAAGAAGCCCGCCCGCAAACCGAGCGCTCCCCTTGTCGACAGCAGCGGCGCCCCCAGCCTGGGCTCCGAGCACGACCCCGCGCTCAAGCCCCACTTCGGGATTTCAACCGTCACCAGGGACACCTGGATCCTGCCGAAGATCTCACACTACAAGAACTTCGCGCGGGTCCACTTCGGCAAGTCCCCGACCCGCGGAGACCACGACACGTGGGAGATGCGCCAGAAGGAAGGCCGCGTGTTCGAGATCGCCAAGGGCACGAAGGTCAAGCGGCGGAAGAAGAACCGCTTCCAGATGAACGACGGCCAGATCATCACCTTTATCTCCGTGGAGGTCGCCGACGGTTCGATGACCGACGACCACGGGTATCCACGACGCGGCAACATCTTCGTGGACTACCTCAGCGACCCGGTCAAGTAGACCGAGGATCGCGCGATCCGGGTCATCGGACATTGACCGGATCGTCAACCAACGCAGCGAATCCACCACCGCTGCCGAAGGTGGGATACCGAGCCGATCAGTCGAGCAGCCGACGGATGTCTGGAACCAGCGGAGACGCCACCTGCGTCTTCAGCGCCCGGTTCGAGCCCTCCCCGACACGGGTGACGAAGAGGTCATCGTGGTGGCGAATCATCCCGAACTCGTCCAGGCACGCGACCCCGCCACACACCTCCATCGCCTCGACGAGGAGATGGCTGGCGACACGTGAGCACTCAATCTTCACCTTTGCCGCTTGCTCACGAGCCAGCGTCCCTTGGTCGTACTGCCTGCAAAGTTCCATGAGCCAGGTCAGGCCCTGCTCCAGCGCGATGTCCATATCGACGAGGACGTCCTGGACACGTTGGAAACGGCCGATGGGCTTGTCAGCGAACTGAATGCGCTCCTGCGCGAAATGTCGCGTCTTGTCCAGGGCGAACGCCAGGCTCGACAGGGCCAGTCCGGCGATGAAGAGGCGGCCGCCATTCAGGGTCGTGACCATGACCTTGAACCCCTCGTTCAACTCGCCGAGGATCATGTCGTCGTCGACCCGCACGCCGTCGAATCCGATGGATCCGGTGGACGACTGTTCCCACACCTTCTTGCCGCCCATCTCGTTGTACGAAACGCCTTCCGCGTCCATCGGGACGATGAAGCACGTGGAGCGGTGGGCGTGGCGCCCGCCGGGTTCCGTGAGCGCATGGACGACGACGTGGCTCGCCCACTTGGCGTTGGTGCTCCAGCACTTCTCCCCCCGGATGATCCAACCCTCACCATCCCTGGTGGCAACCACCTCCGGGTTCGCCGCATCCGAGCCCCGTCCGGGCTCGGACAACCCAAAGACGAACATGCGCTCCCCCCGCGCGAGGGCCGCCAGGTGGGCCTCCTTCTGGGCGTCCGAGCCGCACATCATGAGCGGCTTGCTGCCCAGAGAAGTCGCGGCGCCCGGGGTGATCGCCACAGAATGGCTGTGGTACCCGAGGGCGAGTCCCATGAGCACCAGATCGGTGTGCTGGCCCCCCTGACCGCCGAAGTGATCCTCGATGGTGATCCCGAACAGCCCCATATCGGCCATCGATTTGATGGCGTCGTCGGGGATCAGTTCATGGGCCCGCTCCCACTCCAAGATCCTGGGCGCGATGGTCTCATCTGCGTAGCGCGCGACCTCTTCGAAGAAGAGGAACCGGTCCTCGTTGACCAGGGGCTTTAGGTAAGTGTCGATCCGTCGATCCATGAAGCCACTATCTCCCAAAGTCATGGCATGGGCACTCGATGCGTCCAGCGGGGTGCGACATGCTAACGATCCGGAGGCAGGGGGCTCAACGGCTCGAATCCCCCTCCTTCGCCCTCACTCTCATCTTCAGCCCCCGTCTCGAGCGATAGAGACATGAGCCGGTCAACGTCCTCAACTCCGCAAACCCGCACTCGGCACAGGGTAAGGGGAGGACGTTCGTTATGATGTGCCGAGGATTGGCGCCTCAGGGAGGCGAGTGGTCATGCAGCAGAACACCATCCTGTTCTTGGGGAAATACGAGGGTGACAACGCCGCCCAGGTTGCGACCCGCAAGGCCGTCCTCGAGGCGGGCAGCGCCCACAAGGTCGTCCTCAACACGCGCTGGATGGGGCCCGACAACCTGACCCTGTACCCAGGCATGGTCTCGGAAGCCGCCGCCGTGGTGCTCGCCCCGCCTCAAGAGCATGCACCGGCCATCCTCTCCGAATCGATGCTCGCGGCGCTGACCGTGGTACGGGAAACCGGGCTTCCGTTCCTGGCAACGGGCGAGAGTCACGGGCTGGTGTTCATCGAAGCCGCGCGGTCTCTCCTCGGACTCGAGCACGCCGGGAGCGCGGTATTCGACGAGGCGGTCCAGGACCCGGTCATCCACGAGCTGCCCGGCGCCACCTGCGCGATGCACAAAGTCGAGCTGGAGATCGTCGGCGATGAGCTCCTCGGGCCGCTGTACGCAGACGTCGGTCGCGTCGTCGAGCAGACGGACATCATCAGCGGCCTCAACCCTGACTACGCAGCCAGACTCACGGACGTCGGCTTCCGCACCGCAGCGAAGGACCGCCACGGAGGTCGACCGTATCTGCATGTCCTCGAGGGGCACCCGTTCCACGTGACGGCGGCGTTCCTCCCCCAGATCCGCGACGAACCGGGCTCGCCCCACCCGCTGTTCAACGGTCTGGTCGCGGCATGCCTCGGCCGGCGGTAGACTCAGCCGCACCGCCCCTCCGCAAACGCGCGAGGGTACGACAAGGAGAATCCCCATGCCACAAGACGTGGCCCAGGTCCTCGCCGATTGCATCGCCAACGAGGATGGTTTTGTCGAGCTGCGCTACCACAAGAAAACCAGCCGAGGTGTGTCCGTCGAGAAGGGCCGCGTCGAGAGTTCGTCTGTCCGGCATCGCGCCGGGACCGGGGTGCGCGTACTGGAATCCGGAGTGTTCGGGTTCGCGTCCTGCAGCTCGGCCGACCCCACCGATGTCAAGAACGCGATCACGAGGGCCCGCGATGCGGCCCGCCAAAGCGCGGATCACAAGAAGGAGAAGATCTCCGGGCTCGCGCCCTGTGAACTCGCCCAGGGCCACTTCGAAGGGGACAGCGTCGACGACGTCCTGAACCGATCCCTGGAGGAGAAGATCGGCCTCGCCCGAGAGGTCGAGGAGCAAACTCGCCGCGCGGCGCAGCGCGTCGCGACCGCGACCTGCACTTATCGGGAGATCGCTGAAGAGAAGGCCATCGTCACGACGGACGGTGCCCGCTGCTCTTTCCGGCTGGTGCGGCCCGAGTTCCGCGTCTCGGCCGTCGCCGAAGACGCGGGAGAGCGGCAGATCTCGTCGCGGACCATCGGCGTGACCGGGGGTTGGGATTGCCTGTTTAGAGACCGACCCGCCGAGAGGCTCGGCGACGAGGCCGCCAAGACCGCCGTTGACCTCCTCAATGCCCAACGACCGGCGGGCGGACGAGCCAAGGTCATCCTGGCACCGTCCATCGTCGGGTTACTCGTACACGAAGCAATCGGACATACGGTTGAAGCGGACTTCGTACAGTCAGGTTCTGTGGCGCAGGGCAAGATCGGTCACCGCGTGGGATCGGACCTCGTCACCCTGTGCGATTCCGGTCATAGCGAGATCCAAGACGGCGCAGGCGGGACGCTCCCCATCGACGACGAAGGGGTGGTGACAAGCCGCACCGTCATCATCAACAACGGCATCCTGGAGAGCTACCTGCACGACCGCACCTCCGCATTGAAGTTCGGCGTCGCGCCGACGGGTTCGGCGCGGGCGTGGGAATACAGCGATTTTCCACTGATCCGTATGCGCAACACGTACCTCGAGCCCGGCGAGAGCACGCTCGAAGAGATCATCGGCGACACGCCCGACGGATACCTGCTGGACGGGCCACGCAACGGCCAGGCCGACGCCACCGGTGAGTTCATGTTCAACACTGAACGCGCGTGGCGCATCAAGGATGGCAAGCTGTGCGAGCTCGTCCGCGGCGTCACGATCAGCGGCATCGCGTTCGACGTCATGCAAACCGTCGACGCAGTGAGCAGCGAATTCAAATGGGACCTGGGCGCCGGGTATTGCGGCAAGGGCCAGCCCGCGAAGGTGGACGCGGGCGGGCCCTACGTCCGCTGCGAGGTCCTGCTGGGAGGTAGCCAGTGAGCCCCCAGACCCATACGCCTTCGAATCGGCAAGCCTCGTTGCTCGAGGCCGCCCAGCGGGGTGTCGAGCGCGCCCTGTCCATGGGCGCAGACCAGAGCGAGGTCGTCTGCGACTACGACCGTGAGACACGCGTCGATCTTCAGAAGGACGACATCTTGAACGCCTCCACGTCCGAGGAGGCCACGTTCGGCGTCCGCGTCTTCAAGGACGGGTCCATGGGATTCGCGACCGTCAACGACTCGGGCAAGATCGAACAGGCATGCACCGAGGCGCTCGCCCTGGCGAGCGCCTCACCCCCTGATGAGCTCAACGGGCTCGACGATGCCAGGTCGGTCGAGCCCGTAAACCAGGGCCACGACCCCGCCATCGCGGCCATGGAGATCGGCCAGCTGGTGAAGCTGGGCTCCGACATGTTGGAGCGCATCAAGAAACGCGACGCCCGGGTCGTCACCGACTCCGGACAGGTGTACGCGGTCGTCTCTGAACGCGCGATCGCAACCAGCACGGGGATCGCCCTCTCTGACGCCCGCTCCATCGCTGGAGGCAGCTTCTTCGGCATGGCCGTCGCCGAGGACGAGGTCGGCTCGTTCGACCACGACGGCCATAACGTGCTCTCCGTCGCGGCGCTCCGCGGCGAGCTCGAGTCAGCGGCCGATCGATTCGTCATCAAGACCATCAGCGCGCTCGGCGCACAGAACGGTGAATCGTTTCGCGGCCCCGTTATCCTCGCCCCCGAGGTGGTGTCGGATTTCCTCGTCGGCAACTTGCTCTCCGTGCTCAAGGGGAACGCCATCCGTACGGGCAAGAGCCCCTTCGCAAACAGCATCGGCGATGAGATCGCATCCCCCGCGTTGACGCTCATCGATGACGGGCGCCAGCCCGGCGGCGTCGCGACCCGCGCTTTCGACCGGGAAGGTACGCCCACCCGGACCCACACGATCCTCCAGAACGGCGTCTTGCAGGCCTTCCTCTACGACACCTACGAGGCGCGAGCCGCCGGCGCCCAGCCCACCGGGCACGCCAGAGGCAGCGCGTCGAGCCCCCCGTCCATCGGATCATCCAACCTGGTGCTCCAGCCGGGCAGTCAATCGTCCGCCCGCCTCTGCTGCGATCCAGAACGCGCGGTGGTCGTGTCCCGTTTCTCAGGAAGCTGCAACCCGATCACCGGAGAGTTCTCCGGCGTCGTCAAGGGCGGGTTCCTCATGCACCGCGGCGCCAAGACTCCGATCAAAGAGACCCTGATCGCCGGCAACCTGTTCGAAGCCTGGAAGAACGTCTCCGGCATCTCCGAGGAGTTCCGCGTCATCAACGGCACCCACACCATGCCATCGGTGCGGGTGGAAGACGTCTCGGTGACCGCGGGTTAGACGACCGCGCCCCCCGAGCCTGCGAGGAGGCTACTTCCCCGCCGCCAACTCCCGCGCCGACTTCTCGCAATCGGCCATCACACGCAAGAGGTTGGTCCCGAGGAACTTCTCCAGGTCAGCCTCCTTGGCGCCCCGCGCCAACAGCAACGCGGTGAGCTTGACCGTGTCGCCGCAGTGCTTGATCCCCTCAGGAAGGGCCGATACGCCGTCCCAATCGGCGCCCATCCCCACGTGATCCCAGCCCGCGACCTTGGCGCAATGCTCCACGTGCCGCGCGAGGACCGTGAGAGGCGTCTGCTTCATCGGATGGGTCTTCATGAATTCCCGACGGGCGCCGCGGAACTCCCGACGATTGGCCTTGAACTTGGTGCGCATGCCGTCGAGGGCTTCCTTGTGCTCAGCATCCCAGGCCTTCTGGTAACCATCGAAATCGGGGTCGATGTAGGCCGAAAAGAAGTTGATCATGACCACGCCGTTGTTCTTCTTGACGGCACGGAGCATCGGATCGGAGAGATTGCGGCGATGTGGAAAGACACCGTCGACGGACGAGTGGCTCGCGATGACGGGTGCCTTGCTGAGCTGGATAGCGTCCCAGAACGTCGCGTCGGCGACGTGTGATATGTCAACCATGATGCCGATGCGGTTCATCTCCGCGATCAGCTCATGCCCGCGCTCGGAGAGGCCGTCAAAATCACCCTTCACGTCGGACATCGTGCCCGAAGAGTCAGCCCACACCGAATTGAACGAGTGGGTCAGCGTCATGTAGCGGCAGCCGAGGCGATGGAGCATGCGCAGCGCCGCCAGACTGTCCTCGATGATGTGCCCCCCTTCGATCCCCATCAGGCACGCGATCTTCCCTGCCTCCTTGATCCGGAAGACGTCAGCGGCGGTGTACGCGATCTCGAGTTGCTTCGGATACCGGCGGACGGCCTCGTACACCGCGTCGACCCGGCGGATGGCCTCCTTGATCGCGGTCCCGGGCTCCGGCTTCCTGCCCATGTAGATGGACAGGAACTGGGCATCGAACCCGGCGTCGCGCATCCGCGGGATGTCCATGTGCCCGGTCTCGTGCCGGACCGAGAAATCCCACTCAGCGTTGTGAAACTTCGGCGTCACATCCGAATGGGTGTCGAGCACGATCGCGCGCGCATGCAACGCGTTGGCTCGCTCGAGATGCTCAGGGGCCCACGTGGACTGTCCGGCACCGGAGATCGCAAGCAATGAAACCAGAGCCCATACGGCCGGGTGAGCGAGATGTGGATTGCACATGGGGGGGGGTCCTTTCGGTCCCCCATTTGAAGCTCCTGGCGGGGAGACGTCCAGCCGACAGCCTCGCGCCGGTAGAATCCTGACGTGAACATGCTCATCTGCCTCCTCTCGCTGACCACAGCGGGCGCTGATTTTCCCGCCGCCTCACTGGATCCGGGGCGCCTCATTCCCGAGGACATGACCGTCTTCGTGGAGATCTTCGAATCGGACCAGCAGCTCCGCCGACTCCAGCGGAGCGCCGCGTGGAATGAAATCGCCGCCCTGGTCCCCGGGCGTGTGCTCGACCTCCTCGAGGTCGTCAACGGGACCGGCCTCAAGCGCGCCGCCCTGGGGATGGACCACTCGTTCCTGCGTGACAAGACGATCTTCGTGCTCCTGCTGGAAGCCAAGGACCAGGCCGCGGCCTACGAGAAGGCGCAGGCCGTCGCCAAGGAGAGTGGTCGGCCGGTCTTCCGTGCTGGTCCTTTCATCGGCGTCGCGGACAGCCCGGACACGGTCGATGACGTGAGGGACGTGGCCCGAGGTGACGAGGATTCGCTCCTCGATCGCGCGGACTTCCTCCGGTTCCGCGAGCGTGTCACCACCGGGGACGTCCGGTTCCACGTCAACCTCAGCGGGCTCCTCCCCCTGCGCCCCGGCGTCGCCGAACCGAGCGACGCGGTCAACGCCCTGTTCTTCGCTCACTTGCTGCACGTGGCCGGACGTGGACGCGAGTTGTCGGGTTTCGCCGACCTCTCGCGCGGCCTCAAGATCCGTATCGACGCGCCCGTCGGTCGACTCCCCGCCGACCGTCAGTTCTGCGCACCGACCCGACCGTCCCCCGATGTCCTCGCGCCGACACTGAGCGAAACGGCGCGCCTGTCCCTGCGACGTGATCTCTCGTCGTTCTGGGAGCACGTCGGGACGCTCGTCTCTGAAGACGCCCGGGCAGACCTCACCAAGCTCCGATCGAACCTCGAGTCCTTCACCGGCGAGCGCTCGGTGCAGGCCGCGTGCTCGGGCCTGGGGACAGCCTTCGACGTCCACCTCGGGCGCCTGCCTGACGAGGGCCCCCAGCCCCCCAACCGTTATCCCGTCGGAGCGCTGGTCGCCCAGGTGAGGAACGAGGAGTTGCGTGGCGAACTGATCGCGACCTTCCGTGAAGTCATCCGCGCGGTAAACCACGAAGCGTCACAGGGAGGCAAGCCGCAGATGGAGCTCTCGACAGCGGCCCACAAGGGTGTGGAGCTGAACATCGCGCGCTTTCCCCCGGCGCCGAACGACGACCGCGACCAGGCCCAGGTGACGATGGCGATCGTGGGCGAGCGCCTCATCCTCGCCAGTCACGCTGCGATCGTCCGCGACCTGGTCGACGCCGCCGTCGAAGGCCGGACACGACCTCGCGAGCCGGGCGACGTCCTCCGCATGAGGGGCGCCGGCGTCGGGCGACTGCTCCGGGATGCGCGCGCCGCGCTCATCGCCCGGATGGTCGTGGGAAACGAGCGGACCGCCGAGCAAGCCGGCGCCCTCCTCGATCGCGTCGGCTGGTACCTGGAGCGCGCCGATGAACTGAAGCTCGATCTCGTGTTCGCCGATGGGCAGGCACGCCTGGACATCGACCTCATTGCGCCCGACCTCTGGAAGTCCTCGGCAAAACAGGACAAGTGAACGGGCGCATGGCTGCAGGTCCAGGCGCGAGCCACGCTCGGGGCGGCGACGCTCAGTCGGTGAGATACGGGGCGAGCTCGCCGAGCGCTGTCTTCGGCACCGACGCCGTGAGGCGACACACCTCTCCCGCGTAGTCCCGAGAGAGGATACGTCCGACGCGTGACAGCAACGCCAGCGTTCGGCCGTCGGAGACCGGGATCTCGAGCGTGACGAGTTCGTGAGACCGGGTGGCCCGTTCACGGACCACCGCGACGAGGTCCTCGATGCCATCACCCGTGACGGCGGACGTGAGCATCTCGGTGTCGAGACGGGACGCCAGGATGGTGGCTTCAGCTGGCTCGGGCAAGAGGTCGATCTTGTTGAGCACGAGGACCTCGGGCACCTCCCCCGCACCGAGCTTCTTCAGGACATCCCTCACGATCCGGACCTTCCCGTCGACATCCGGGTCCCCGGAATCGACGACGTGGAGCAGCAGATCAGCCTCACGCACCTCTTCCAGCGTCGCATGGAAGCTCGCGACGAGGTGATGGGGCAGCTTGTCAATGAAACCGACGGTATCGGAGAGGAGGGCCTCGAGGCCGTCGCCCATGGTCCACCGCCGGGTCCGCGTATCCAGCGTCGCGAAGAGCTGGTCCGCGATGAACACGTCGGCGCCGGTGAGACGCCGCATCAGCGTCGACTTGCCCGCGTTGGTGTACCCGACCAGCCCGACCTTGAACACATCCGAACGCGACCGCACCTGACGCACGCGCCGCCCCTCGATCTCGGCGAGTTCGGCCGTTAGGTCACGGATGCGTCGACCGATGATCCGCCGATCCACTTCGATCTGCTTTTCACCCGGACCTCGACTGCCGATGCCCCCAACCGCCGTGATGCGCGACAGGTGCGTCCACATGCGCTTCAGTCGCGGGGCCAGGTACTTCATCTGCGCGAGGTCGACCTGGAGCCGCGCCTGACGCGTGCGAGCGTGGGTCGCGAAGATGTGGATGATGAGTTCAGAGCGGTCGATGATCCGGAGGTCGAGCGCCGCTTCGAGGTTGCGTACCTGCGCAGGCGTGAGGTCGTCGTCGGCGATCACCACGTTGGCTTCGTAGTCCTCGCACCGCTGCTTCAGCTCCTCGACCTTTCCGCTCCCGAGGTAGGTGCCCGGGTGCGGGCGCTCACGGCGCTGCCACACGCGGTCAACGATGCGCGCGTCGGCCGTGCGCGCCAGTTCAGCGAGTTCGTCGAGCATGGGGAAGTTCAGGTCGTCCACCGACGCCGCGGCGCCGACACCGACCAGCACTGCGCGCTCGACGTGCCCGTCCGCATCCGTGGCAATGGTACGGCCGCGCGCGCGCTTTCTCGGCTCGCCCTTGTTGCGGCGGCGATCCGCCGCGTAATCACGATCGTCCCAGTGGCCTCTCAACGATGCCCTCTCTCTCACCCTGCACGCCGCGCGCCAAAAACGCCGCGTCATCGCGCTCGGGGAAGTCAGTACGGTAGTGCGTGCCGCGGCTTTCGCAACGCCACAACGCGCCGCGGACAACGGACACCGCCACCGCCAGCATGTTCTGCATCTCCAGCGCCTTCGCGCTGCCGAAGTTCACCTGGTGCACGTACGCCTGCCACGTCCTCAGCTGCTCGAGAGCGACCTCGAGCCCGCCTCCTGTACGGAGGACGCCTACGTATCGCCACATGAGACTCTTGATGCTGTTCTTCATGTCCGCCACGTTCAGCACCGTGGGGGGCAATGGGCGATCCGGCGCGACGATCTCGAGCGCATCCGGCGGAGCACCCGCCTCCTCCCGCGCCAAAACGCCAGCGCGGCGGCCGAACACCAGGCCCTCCAGCAGCGAGTTACTCGCGAGGCGATTCGCGCCGTGCACTCCTGACGCAGATGCCTCCCCCGCCGCCAGCAAGCCCGGGAGGCTCGTGCGGCCGTCCAGGTCGGTGATGCAGCCGCCGATCATGTAGTGAGCCGACGGGTGCACCGGGATGCGGTCGACGGTGATGTCGAGGTTGTACAGCGAGCAAGCGCGGTGGATGCCCGGGAAGCGCTCCTTCACCCCCTCCCCCATGTGGCGCAGGTCCAAGAACGCGCAGACGCCCTCGGTCATCGCCAGGTGCTGGATGATCGCACGGCTGACCACATCACGGGGCGCCATCTCGCCGTCAGCGTGATAGCGAAAGACAAACCGATCACCCTTCTCATCGACGAGACGGGCTCCTTCGCCTCGCGTCGCCTCGGTGATGAGATGCCGGGCGGCCCCCGCCACGTACAACGTCGTCGGGTGGAACTGGACGAACTCCATGTCGGCGATGGCCACCCCTGCTCGCAACGCCATCGCGTGTCCGTCCCCGGTCGCGACGCTCGGGTTGGTCGTCTCGCGGTAGATCTGTCCGGCCCCGCCGGTGCACAGGATCGTCATCCCTGCGCCGATGACCATCGAACGACCGTTACGGATGACGATTGCACCGGCACAGCGGCCATCCTGGATGACCAGATCGACGGCAAAGGCGTGTTCCCACAGGGTCACCTCCGGCGTCCTCTGGACGGCCCTGACGAGGGTGGTGACGAACTCCTGCCCCGTTCCATCCCCATGCGCATGCGCGACGCGATGCCTGCTGTGACCGCCTTCCCGGGTCAGGTGCAGGGCGTCCCCTTCCCGGTCGAAATTCCCGCCCCACTCGAGCAGTTCGTGAACGCGGGCGGGTCCTTCGGACACCACCGTCTCGACAGATTCGGCGTCGCACATCCCGCCACCGGCGGCGACGGTGTCGTCGCGGTGCTCCTGCGGACTGTCGTCGACCCCGAGAACTGCGGCGACGCCGCCCTGGGCATACGCGGTCGCGCTCTCCCGGAGGTCGTCCTTGGTGACGATGAGGACGGAGCCCCCCGAAGCCGCCTCAATGGCCGACCGGTACCCAGCCACACCAGCTCCGATGATAAGAGTGGAGACTCGAACATCGGGTACACAGCGGCCGGAGGGAAACGCGGTCATCACCGGCGATTCTAACGCTCAAAACGTCGGAACTCCGAACCCCATCGGGACCTGCGTCAGATGAGTGAAACCCGAACACACTCCATACATATTCCTAACTTCCCCCTTGCGATTGGGGAATGATCGGTATAAGTTTGGTGTCTGTGAGGTAAGGACCCAGCGTCAGGAGACCCAAGATGAACCACACCAACGCCATGATTTGCGAGCTGACACAAACCGCGCTCCTCGTCGGAATCGTCCTGCTCGCGTTCCTCTAAAGGAGGTTGTCGATGCCCCGCAGACAGAACCTCACGAAGCGTCAGGCCCACGTCCTGGACTTCATCCGGAACTACGTCGCAGAGAACAACCTCGCGCCAACCCTCGGCGAGATCGGAGACGGACTCGGGGTAAACCGCGTCACGGTTTTCGAACACGTCCGCGCTCTGGAGCAGAAGGGTTGGATTCGCACCGAACGGCACCTGTCCCGTTCCATCGAACTGATCGATGACAACACGGCGGCCCGCGGTGTCCCCATTTACGGTCGCATCGCGGCTGGTCAACCCATCGACGTCGTCCCGGAAGCAGAACGCGATACCTTCGACCCAGCGGACCTGTTTCAGGACGACAAGGATCTGTACATGCTGGAGGTCCATGGCGAGTCGATGATCGAGGACCACATTCGTGACGGAGACCACGTCATCGTCGAGTCTCGTCAGACGGCTCAGCCGGGCGAAACGGTGGTCGCTCTCGTACGCGGACAGGAGGCGACCCTTAAGCGCTACTACCCGATGGGGAAGGAGACCCGCCTCGAGCCCCGCAACAGCACCATGGAGCCCATCGTTCTCCCGACCCAGGATGTGACGGTGCAGGGAGTGGTGGTCGGCGTCCTGCGCCAGTACTGAACCAGACAACGGACAGACAGCTTTCTTTACGCCCCTACGGCGCGGGAACCCAGCCTCCCCTGGGTTGTCGCGCCGTTCTTTTGCGCTCGCGTTCGAGTCGCGTCGTAGTCGGGCCGGACAGCGCTGGCGCTACAGCCGCTCCATCTCCTTAACTGTGATCTTGAAGCTGTCCGAGATGCCCTTGAACGAAGGCGCATACATCGCTTCACCGCGGGCCGGGAGGGCTCGCAGGGTGCCAGGAACCTCTGCCCGCATGCGATAGCTCAAGGTGTGCTTGCCCTGCTGCAACGACGTGACAAAGAAGGCCGTCTTCTCGTCCCGAAACTCCACATTCGAGCAAATGCCGCGATCGTAACTTGCGCCAGAACGCAGCTGAAGAGGCTCGAAACCGGCCGGCTTCATGTCCTCGAAGAGCAGATAGGTGTAGTCGTTCTTCGCTTCGATCTCGAGTCGAACCTCGATGATCTCGCCGGCATTGACCGAAGTCCCCTCGTCGAGTCGCGTGAACCTGTCGACCAGCCGGGTGACCTCGCGACCAGCCTCGATTTTCTTGTGGGGCAGCTCCTCGACCTTGTGATAAGTACGGTTGACGAACAACTCGTGACCTGCCCCCGTGATCTTGTCCTCTTGGGTGAAGTACGTGAGAGACGAGGTCACGTACACGCGCCCCTTGCCCCGCATGCGAATGTGAAGCGGCATCTGGCCGGTGGTTACCGCGTCGCCCTTCAGGACGAAACGGTTGTCGAACGCCATCATGTTCTTCTTGTTGACGGTGAACGTACGGGTCTGGCCACCGCAGACGACATCCACCTCGTAGTCGGGGTCGAGCTCGCCGGCCTGCCGCGCATAACGGACCAGAGCCAGGATCGCCTGCGCCGTGTCGCGGGTATTCGACCAGCGATTGCCCTGACGGTTGCGCACGAGCCACTTCACGAGGGGGGCCGCGTAACGGTGCTCCGGATCGACGTCCAAAAGAGCATTCAACACCGCCGCATTCGCCTCGATGGGGCTGCTCCACCAACGCCAGCCCGGTCCGTCCGCGTTCCAATGCACCGTGCCCCACTGTTGGTCCTCGGAGACGAAATCGTCCAGATTCTGGACGATCGTAGCGGCGCGGCCAGCATCGCCAGCGGACTTGTACGCCGACGCCAGCAGCGCCTTGCCGAAGATCCCGAGGTCATCGCGGGCCCTGTACACGCGAGCCAGAAGCTCCCCGTCGGACTTCCCTGCCTTGGCCAGAGCGTATCCGACATAGGCTCCTGTCTGGATCTGCTTGATGCGCTTGACCTGACTGGCCAGGAAGCTCGTACCACGGGCGACGATGCTCTCGCTGAACTCATAACCCGCGTCGCGGGCCGTGAGGAGCCCCGTGATCACATAGGCGGTCAGGTACGGTGACGAACGATCGTTCCTCCACCAGCCCCAACCACCGTCACTGTTCTGCATTCCCGTGATGCGCCGCAGACCGCTACGCACGACGTCATCGAGCATGGCGTCCGACAGCACTGCGTCCCAAGCGCCCTGCTTCGCCGCGTTTGGAAGATTCTTGCGGGCCTCTGCGATCTGGCCGAGCGTGGTCCCTGCCCTCTTGAGGGTCTGCGCCACCGCCACCGCAGGGATGAAACGGCTCATGGTCTGTTCCGTGCACCCATACGGATACCGGATCAGGTAAGGCAGGGCATCCATGAGTGTGAGAGCCAGGCTGGGCTGCAGCGTCACCACGAGCTCCGAAGCGTCCTGCCGCCGTCGGTTCGGGACGTCCAGTTCGAATGACGTCTGGCCCCCGTCGGAGATCACCGATGTCTGGGTGACGGTCTTCAGCGCGCCCCATGGCTGCACCGGAAACGACATCCGCATGGCGTCCGAATCGCGACTCGTGAGGGCGGACACGCTGATGCTGGCATCGCCGTGGCCGATCACATCGAACCACCAGTCGACACGTACTTCCCCGTTCGGAGGCAACTCGACGGCACGATCAGCATCGCCCGTGAGGCGCAAGGTGCCGCCCTCCGCCACGATCTTCGTGGCGCACGACAATGGCGCGTCCGTTCTGTTATTCACGATGGCGGATACGACGAGCCGGTCACCCTCGACGAAGAAGCGCGGCGCCTGCAGGCGAACAATGACGTCCTTCGTTGTCACCACGTCCGCGACAGCCGTCCCGACCCGCGTATCGCCTGTCCATGCCACTGCTTTCGCGCGCCACGTCGTCAGCGACTCAGGGAAGGGGATCGTGATCTTGCCGATGCCGTCCTCCCCGCAGATCACGTTCGGAGCCCACACCGCGGTATCCCTGAAGTCCGAGCGGACCGCCGCGTCCGTCCCGACGTCGCGAGCCGCGTCTCCTGCACCGACGCGGTCATCACCCAACTCGGTCGCGAAGGAAGCTTCCTTGTCCGCCTCCCCGTTCTTCATCATCCGGCCGCCGCGCCCCATAGGGCTCCCCGGAGCGGCGATGCTTCCCGCTCTTATCCCCAGGCCGATGGCTCCATCCGCCCCAGAGAACTCCTCCGAGACCTCACCGTCCCTGGCATTGACCCCCTTCTCGAACGCGAGCAGTTCATCCTCTCCAAACGCCATCGCGCCGAGGATCTTGCTCACACGTCCGGGTCGGTTTCCCCACGCGGGCCGCCAACCAGACGGGGCATACTTGCCCCACGTCACGTCACGTGCGGCATACCCGTTGAATGCGAACGTCAAGGAGCCGCGCGCCACGCTGCGACGGTTGCGACGAAAGCCATAAAAGAAGCGACGGATGTCCGACGTCTGATCCTGCTGAATGTAGAAGATGGAGGAATCCAGGCATGTCAGGGCGACGTGGGCGGGGACAGGCTGACCATCACTGTCCTTGACGGAGATCGTCACCTCACCCTTCTCCCCCGGCTTGTACACCGGCTTGTCGTACGTCATGGAGACATCGAGGAGCTTGCCGGTGGGAGGCACCAGCAATTCGTGGACCGCGGTGAAGAACCCTCCATCGCGAACCGCGTACGCCGTGAGGTGTACGTTGGGAACGTACGTCGCCTCGATTGGCAGCCTGAGCACCGCGGTCTTCCCGTGAAGCCGCAGCACCTGCTGGTGCAGCGTCCGGTCTTCAGCCTCGAGGCACAGCAGGACCGCGCTGTCGGAGTAATTCGAATTCACCATGACCAGCGCGGTCTCCCCGGGTTCGTAGACGCGCTTGTCGGTGAGGATCTCCAGGTTCTTCATCTCGAACCCATCCGCGGTGAAACCCGCGCCGTGGACCCAGACGGGGATGTCACCCCGTGCGAGCTCGCCCCAGGCATCTCTCGCCTGGTAGGAGATGACGAAGCGACCGGGCTCATCGGCGACCCACCTGAAAAACCCGATACCGCGATCGTTGGTTGACGCGTCCTCTTCCAGGATCTGGGTCAGGACGCGGTGCGCCTTGCCGTCGCGCATCTCTTGCGTGACGCGATAGACCCTCGCCTTACCGACCGTCGCGAGGGGACGCCCCGCCGGCGTCTGCGCCTGGACTTCGAACGTCGCCGCCTCGCCCTGTGACCAGAAGCCCCGCTGCGACGCCATCTGCACGAGGAACGAGGTACGCGTCACCGCGATCCGTCCGGCGCCGCTAATGGTGCGACGGGACGCATCCGTAACGTCCGCCTGAACGACGAACAGGCTGTCCTGATCGGAACGCATCGTCGCGTACCTTCGGGTGCTCCACTCAATGACGAGGCGCCCCGCCTCGTCGAGCTGCCCTTGGCCCTCGGCGACGAGCTCACGCCCACGACCACGGTCCGAAGGATCGACGTTCCGGGGTATGTCCCCGTACAGGTCGCGATAGGGCTCGTCGCGACGGAACTTGCACCAATAGCGCTCACGAAAAACCCGGTAGGCCACCTTGGCACCGGCGACGGGGGCACCGAAGTAGTACCGCCCCTGAATGGTGGCGGAGCAGCCGCCCCCGAGGCGGACCTGATCGTCCGGGCCGTTAACGAGGACCTCGAACTCGGGCTTCTTGTATTCCTCGACCCTGAAGTTGCCCGACCCCACCGAGGCCCGGCCCCGCCGGAGGTTGATGCGATAGACGCCGAGTGGAGGCTCCTGCCCAAGCTCCAAGGCGACGTCGAGCGCACCCGTGTCATCCGTGGTGATGGCCTGATCGAAGATGACGGTCCCCTTCGGGTCCTGAACCCGCACGCTCAGAGGGGTGCCCGCCACCGACTTGTAGGCGCCCTCGATCTTGGAGCGAACAAGGGCCGCGAAATTCACCGCGTGGCCAGGCCGGTACACGGGTCGATCCGTGAACACGTAAGCCATGGGCCGCACGACTCCGCGACGACGGAGTCGATACCAATCCGAGGTCACCAGTGCGTTGCGCTCACCGTCCGTCGCATACACCGAGACGTAGCGCCCGTCCCGCCTGGAAGGCGCCGCGTGCTTGACCTCGACGACCCCGGACTCATCCGTAACGCCCCACTCCCGCTTCACCACCCACCGGGCACCGGTGATGCCTTTGACGTGATAGCGCTGGCGCACGAGGACCCTGACTCCGGCGAGCGGACTCCCCGTCTTGGTATCGACCGCGAACACCAAGGTGCGGTCACCATCGACCTGACGAACAATGCCGAGGTCGGAAACCACGAGCAGATCCCGGTAGACGAGATCTCCGGCGGTCGCCTCGACCAGATAGCAGCCCCGCTCAGTCACGGGCAAGCGGATATCTTCCTGATGCCGCTGGTGTCTGTCGGCGTCCTTCGTCAAATGTTCGACGCGAGCGACCTCGGCATCGGCTCCGAGCGGCAGGCGCAAGGCTGCCACCAACTGCTGGGCCGTCTGAAATGAGATCTCGGGATCGTCAATGACGCCATCTCGCCCGAGGACCTCGGCGAGCGGGAAGCGAAACAGCCGCACCGACACGCCCTTGACGTTACGGGTCGTGAGGGTCGCTGCGGGCTCCTTCCCGACAGGCACCGCACGTCCGACATCGAGGCGGAGTCGCGGGAACGTCATCTGTTCCACCGCGAGCCGGGCATCGTCCCGCAGCACGGATTTTGGATATGTTTCCATGAGCCGCTCGCAGGTCGCGACCGAATCCACGTACAGCTTCAATTGCCGTTGGATCGTCGCGAGCGCCCAGAGAACCTGGTCCCCGAGCTTGCCCTTCTGCGCTACCGGCCAGATCGACTCCAGGATCTTCAGCGGATTCCACCCGTCAGGCATCACGAAAATCGCTTCGCCCGAGTAGCGGAGGCAACGAATGCTCCCATCGAGCGACTCCGCGAGCCTGTAGCTCTCCATGAGGCGCCGGAAGGCCATCGCCTTCAGGTACCCGGCCATCACCCGTGCCTGCGGCTTGCCGAGGCGCTCCTGCACCTCCATCGCACGGTCATAAGCCCACGCCATGCGCCCGTTCCACGTTTTGAGCGCGTCGTACCCCTCCGGGCCTAGGTCACCCTTCACCTGGTCCTCAAAAGTGATGCGCACGACCTCCGTCGCGGAGGCGAGCTCGAGATGGCATCGGAGATGCTCACGGGCGTAGGCCGCCTTGGCCCCAGCCTCCCCAGCCAACGCCTGATCGAACCCCGCGTCGTAAATCGCACGTGCTTGTTGGAGCTCCGCGACACCCGCCTTCACGAAGTCGTAGCCCATGTGGTGATAGGTGGCGCCCTGGACCCATCGATCCCAGTACTTGACCCCGTCCTTCTCGTAGTAGTACTGGGGCATGGTCATCGCGAGGACCCCTGCTTCGACAAGCGCACGGGCCTTCTCACGAGAGTTCGTCGCGGACGCCACGGCCCCCGCGAGCGCGGTACGCGCCTTCCCGTAGCTCTTTAGGTGCGCGAGGCACTGTCCCACACGACGCCGTACGCGATCGAACTGGGCCTTGTGCGCCGGACGCTTGAGGGCTTGGTTGTAGTTCTGCAGAGCCGTCTTGTAGTTGTGAGCGGTGTAAGCGGCGTCCGCCTTCTTCAGGACGTCATCCGCCGTCCCCGCAAACAAGGTAGTCAGCGCGAGCAGCGCCGCCGAAATCACGGTCCGTCCCATACCTGCACCTCCGAGCTCGATGGCTCTCAGGAGCGTTTGACGCCAGGCACCTGCACAAGTTCCAGAAACCCGACGATGGAACACGGCACAAAAAAAGAGCCGCGTGCTCACGCACGCGGCTCATTATATTAAAACCCGGCAACGACCTACTTTCGCGCTTTTGGCACTATCATCGGCGTCGGAGGCTTAACTACCGTGTTCGAAATGGAAACGGGTGTGGCCCTCCGGCTATGATCACCGGGAATA